>DUQH01000076.1 GCA_012837895.1 Candidatus Fermentithermobacillaceae bacterium
TCCTCTACAGCATAAAAACCGCCGGTTGCGACTGTGGCTGGGTGATGGCAACCAAGACGCCCATTTCACCGACCTTCTGTCACTGTGGCAAAGGCTACATCGCCAAGTACTTCCAAGCAGTGTTTCAGAAGCCGGTAAGAGTAGACCTCATCCAGTCTGCCGTGTGTGGCGATGGAGTCTGCAAATTCGCCATATATCTCGACGACGAGATACTGACAAGACGGCACCAGGCTTAGTGGGAGGCGTTTGTTCCCGGCCTGCGCCGTCTCGTCTGCAGCTGTAGTTTGATCGTAACCCGATTTTGGGTCTCCGTTGCTCCTCTGTTGACCGGTGATCCGTCTAATGACCAGCCCACCGGAGAAGCCGGTCTGTCACTTAGGCCATTTCAGATCAGGCTTGATTCTTGCAGCACTGGGCAAGAAGCTACATCGGTTTCGTGACCGGGCGGGAAGTCTTCCTGATTGCAGGCAACGACACCTTCTCCCCTAACGCCGGAATGACCCGCACAATGTTCGCTACTGTGGTAGGACGGCTTTACGAGCGGACCTACGTTGAGATACAGGATCCTGCCTCCCACTCTTTCACCAACTGCGGCTACTCCGCTTACTACGGTAAGTACGTGGAATGGGCAGCGGACAACGGCATCATCAGCGGCTACGGTAACGGGTTCTTCGAGCCTGATGACTGAGGCGAGCATGGCCCGGGCGTTTTGGGCTGGTGGATTGTCTTCACGAAAGGGTCTCATAAGTCCGCCTTATCTCGGCAAGCATGTAGCCGGCATACTGTATTGCAAGCCCATTGTCCAAGAACATGGCTGTGCCCTTTTCATACTCGTTCAGAGCGGCCCGAACCAGAGGGCCGAATCTCTCAGGAACATTCGTGAGCCCCCAGCATCCGCCTTCAGACTTAGACAATATGAGGTCATGCTTCACATATGCCAATACCCTGCACAAATTGAGGGTTATATACATGGGATTACCTAAGATGTCTTTCGGGGCATTTGCGACATCATGCCAAATGCTGTCGAAGTAAGTCTTTCTGCTGACGGGTCCGAACATGCCCTGTACGGGTTTCCCATACAGGGTCTTACCCCTATGGCGGAGCACCATCACATGTGCCGCAAGATCCCTGTCGGTGCCTTTCATTGCTTCCACATATCCGTCAGAATTGGACAGATACCACTGGAGATGCAAAATGGAGAAGTGCAGTTCAAAGGGCGTTGGATACACAAACGGATCACACACTGACTCCCTAACCACATGAAGTTCGATGCCTGTCCCTGGGGTTTCTTCGTTGAGCGCCACAACCATGTCCATGTACTTCCTCTTGGTTTCGCATCACGGAGGATCGTTTACTACTACCAACAGGTCCAAGTCGCTTGTTCTGGGGTTCCAGCAGCCCATGGCAGCGGAACCGTGGAGGTAGATGCCGACAAGGTTGCTGCCTAAGATTATCCTGTTTTGCTGGACAAAGCGCTCCAGCAAGCGGTCATACTCTGCCACCTATGCACCCGACCTTCTATATTACTTTCTTACACACCGAACCGATGACACACTCATCACAGTTCGGATTCCTCGGTCTGCACCAGGTCCGTCCGATTTCCCAGCATGAGAAGTCTATCACCCCCGGAAACTCTGGATTAAGCTCCCTCGCCCTGTAAATGACCGCCTCTAGGCACGCATCTCTGCTGACCAAACCCGTCCGTCTCATTACCCTGAGCACATGCACATCCGGAGATATGTCAATCGAATAGTAGTCTGCGAACGGGATCCTAAACTGCGTTGCGAGGAGATTAGCTGCCATCGTGGCAATTTTCTTGCCACATCCCTTAAACTGCAAGAATTCATATACCACCTTCGCACTGCTGGGTTTACTGCTCCATATCCGCGAAGCATCCCCGTTGTGTTTCTCTTTGATGTCCTGCACCCCAGAGTAAAATATCTCGGCCATATCATCGTTAAACCTGTGCAGGGACTTTTCCCGGAAGATCCTCTTATACTCCTGCACCGAAACACCGGCTAGATCATCTACCTCAAAGGTTTGCAGCGTTTCCTTTATGGCAAACGGGATCGTCCAAGCACGTTCAGCCTTGATCTGGCGGTCCATCAAGCACGCAAGCACGAACGCGTGAGGTGTGTGTTCAATGTCGTTCAGAAGCTTATCCTTCTCAGGATCGTTCACAAAGGGAATGATACGCCTTTCGGAATTGCGAAAGCGCCCTTTGCCCAGCTCCACAAGCAGACGCCCGGGCATGCTTCCTTCGGCCCCCTTTCTCCTCTCCAGCGTAACCACATGTTCTCCCCTGAAGTCACTTCCTCGCCACAATGATATACCGGTGAGTGGTTCCCTCGATCTTACCTTCCTTTTCAATGACCCTTTGGATCTCCAATAGACGGTCAAAACACCTGTCCACTGAAAAGCCCGGGAACTCCCACTCGATAACACGGGCAAACCAAACGAAGGCGCCCACATCGTAAAACCTGATCCTCCCGTAAGCCTCGTCTGCGTACACGATCTCAAACCCGGCATCAGCAAACGCCTTACGCTGTTCCGTCAAGTTGTTGTGCGGGAAGGGCTTCGGGATTCCCGGAAGTACCATCTCCACCAGGTCGCGGTCATTGTCGGAGCCAACCTGCTGGGTAATGAACACCCCGCCGGGCTTGAGCAACCTGTAAAGCTCTTCAGGAACAAAATCGCCATGCCTGTTAATGATGATATCGAAGTAGGCATCAGGCCACGGAATTTGGGCCGGGTCACTGCATTCTTTGAAATCGATCCCTAAAGGCAACAGCCGCTCCCTGCAAAGGCTCACGTTGGGCGGGTATCCCTCGGCAGCAGCGGTCTTGTCGGGAGGATGCCCCAAGGAGAGCAGGAACTCCCCACCGCCTGTGTCGTAATCAAGGAGCATCATGTCCTTACGCAGGTACTTGCGTATAACTGCTTTATAATCCCACGGCAGGTCTGCTCCTTCCTCGTACCTCCCGTCAATGTGAGAAAAATCCCAGCCACGTATGTGAGCTTGTTCCTCTTCCTGTTTCCATCGTTTTCTCAGCAAGTCAGCATTCATTTGGTACTCCTCCTGGAGAGGCCCTCTCGCAACCCCACAAACAGATGCTTTCCCCAATCCGGCGTCTGGGGTATGGCCCAGAGACTTCTAGCAGCAGTTGTTGTGATCGCTTCAAGCCTGGTGTTGAACTTTTTCCTGTCACCATAACAAGTGCAGGCTACAACTGTTTCCCCTCATTGTAGGATGCCTACAGTATCGTATCAAGGCTTTGCGTGTACTTACATGAAGGGTAGGCCAAACATCCCAAAAACACACCCCGCGACGGGATCGTCTTGCCTCTAAGCGAGACAAGCACTCGGGACATCTCCAAGTAATAGCCGATTACTTGACTTGCTACGAGGCCAAACATAAACGAACCAGACCCAAAACCTTCATAGTGGAAACGTCCACCCTCGGAGAACAGGTAGAATTGTAGTCCAGGATACTGGAATCAATACGTTCGATCTATAAACCCAACCCACTCATCAAAAATAGCCCGCAGCTCGTCATCGAGGTAAGAGAAGGCTTTCTGCTTGAGTTCCTCAGGAACCCCGTAGTACGCTTCTGCAATACTTCCTGTGATTGCAGCCAGGGTGTCACTGTCGCCACCTAGGGAGATGGCATTGCGGATTGCATCTTCAAACGAAGCGGATTCCAGGAACGCCTGAATGGCCTGGGGGACAGTCTCTTGGCAGGTCTCGTTAAACCGGTATGTATCCCTGATGCCATCGAGGGTGAAATCTAAAGGGTAGTACTTGTGCGTGATCTTTTCCCTGATTTCGCCCTTGGTAAACCCATGCCGTACCATGTAAATCACCACCGCAACGGCTTCCGCGCCCTTTATGCCTTCTTCATGGTTGTGGGTCACTTCAGTTACCGCCCTGGCAAGCTTGCATGCTTCGAATTCCGTCCTAGCTGCGAAACCTACCGGGCTTATCCGCATGGCCGCACCGTTTCCAAAGCTGTTGTAAGGCTGAGGATCGTCGCTAAACACCCACGTTGCAAACCTTCTGCCGTAACCACAGTTGGGATACTTGCGCCCGATTTCCTGCATGTACTTGACAGCCATTCTTCCAGCCAGCCGGCTGTAATCATCAATAGGGTCGACTGGGTTAAGCGGAGGTTTGAGGCCTTTCTCCCCCTCCATGCCGGCTTTCCTCGCCTTCATTGCCGCTTTCTCTGCTTCCATGATGGCTTTGGCGATGGCAAGGGTCATGATGCTATCGTCAGTAACGAAGCATTCGTCCGTAAACAGTTCGAAGTCCTTGCTCCTATGATTATCAAAATCAAACCGGGAGCCAACGATGTCACCGATAATTGCGCCTATCAATGAGATCCCCTCCCCTTATTAAGCGGTTACGGCAATGGCGTAATTGAGCTAATCCCGTCTGATTACAGATGGGAAGCCTGGTCTCATTCCAGGTGGTCACAAATACCTTCGCAATCATAGGATGATTCGTCTGAAGAATTCTCCACAACCAGCAGTATATCAACTACCGGTTTGGCACAAAGCCCTTCTCAAGTTGGTCCGGCTACTAAGGAAAACGTTCATATCCGCCAAATCTTGTCCACCCAGGAGCTCAGCCTGTCGCAAACTAGCACTTGGTGCCGCACTTTACTTAGGAAACACCCAGGACCTTGGCGACCTGCCTACACATTCCAGCTTAGTACTGCGACTTCTTTAGGAAAAACCTGTACGCTGCTATGAGCAACATCATATTGTACACCCCGCCGATAAGAAGGTACAGCGGGTAGCTCAGATTAGCGCTGTTTTGGACCGGCGTCAGTTCAAGAAGCATACCCTTGACTGCCCAGAAATTCGGAAATATGCCTAGGACATATTGCAGGCCTCCCTGAAAAGTCTCCAGTATCATCAAAGCAGGGATCAATGCCAATATGCCTGTTCCCTTCACAAACGCGAACCTCTCAACCTTGTTCTTGGCAAATGCAGCCTGCAGTAAGCCCAGCGCCGGCGCAAAGAGCCCACTGACTAATGCAAAGGAGACAATATGAGAAATGCCTAGGTTGTCGAAAACCGGTGTGCCCAGTATTGTGTATTTGTCACCGGCAATCAGCTTCGTCCCCAGGAGGACTACTATGATACCGGCAACTGACATTAGATAGAGATACGTCATCTTGAATTTAAGATAGCCGGAAGCCCCCACCGGGGTAACGGCAATGGTATTCAGCGTGTGTTCATCCTTTTGCTCAACCAGAAGGAAAGTGGCCATAGCAGCAAGAAAAAACGTCCCAAAGACCAGTATCGCCACAAGCAGCAAGAGCGTTGTTACCTTCAGCGCGATCTCCTGCGCTGGGTCGATTGACTCAAATATCATCGGAAACACAAATGATGACAGGAGCAGCATGATAACCGGAAACAAACACATGTACAGGTTTATGGGATCCCGGGCAATGGCACTAGCCTCGTACTTCAGTAATGGCAGGTACTTGCTCACGTCAAATCACCCCCCTACCGCATTGTCCTTAAACATGGGATACACAGCAAACTTGAAAAGCACAGAGGCCAGAACTCAGATACCCGCATCCTGCAATCGTCATGCCGGTCTTGAAGTCGCCGCTCACTGCAGATCCAATCAGATGGCCGGCAGAATGGGACGGTGAAATCATAAGCATCCACTCGTGCTTAGCATCGATTACGCCGAAGCCAAACAAGATCGAAGGTATCGTAAACACAAACATGTATGCCATGAGCAAACCCAACATGGAGGTGAAGTCCCTGCTTCTTAGCGAAAGAACAAAGCCGATTGCCGCATGTGCCACACCGCCTATGGCAACAAACAGCAGAAGCAAAGCATAGTTGAAAGTAACCCCATGAATGAAAAACAGGGTAGCAGATGTGGCACAGCCGATTCAACGGCGAGTACCATAGACGCAACTGTCTTGGCAGCCAGTATCTGGCCGGTGGATACTGGCATCACCATCATTGTCTTGATTGTGCCTTCCTGCTTCTCAAGATGATGTGAAGCACCAAGCAGCAATATGGACATGGCTGCTACGTCAACAAATATGAGAAGCGGGGTGATTTCACGTGCTTCCTGTTCGGAGAGAAACAAGAACAGTACTACCCAAATAATTGCAGTTGCCAGACTGACGGGTAATATGTTGTACTTCGCCAGCCGCTTGAGTTCGCCTGCAACAAGTCTTGCCTGACTGCTCATTTCACCTCAACCCCTGTCACGAGGATGAAGATCTCCTCCATGGACGATTCTCCAGTGTGGATGGTCTCTATCTCCTCGGTTTGCAGTAATCTCTGGAATGCATCGTTGAACCCTATCCCATCCAGGGGAAACACGGCGCTTGCAATGGCCCCGTTTTTTCTGTACTCAACCTTAACTTCCCGTTTGCCGTATTGCAGCTTCAAGTCCCTGGGGGTTGAAATCTCCACCAGCCTGCTGTTTACACAAAAGGCAATCCGGTCGCATAGTTCCTCAACATCATTCATCAGATGGGTGGTCAAGAAAACAGTGCCGCCCTTAGCCCTGAACTCGGCTATCATGTCCTTGATTATCCTGGCGTTCTTTGGATCAACCCCGTTTGTCACCTCGTCAAGGAAAAGAACCCGCGGCTTGTTGAGCAGGGCGCGAACGAAGTTCAGGCGCACCTTCATACCTTTGGAATACTCGCCTACCTTGACATCACGATACTCCCAAAGTCCGACCCTTTCCATCAGTCCTTGAATATCTACGGTTTGCCTGTAAAACCCTGAGAAAAACTTCATGTTCTCCAAAGCGGTCAATTTCGAGAAATGCACGGGAACTTCGAACCCGACACCGATCTCCTCATAAAATGAGTTGTCCAGGGACTTGAGGTTTTTGCCGAAATATTCGATACTGCCCGTATAGTCATCAAGCAGCTTTATCAGTATTTTCTGGGTTGTGGACTTCCCTGCGCCCGAGGGACCCAGAAGCCCGAATACTTCGCCTTCCAGGACATCAAAAGTTATTCCTTTGATAGTGTCCTCTTTGGATGATGGATACCTAAAACGCAAGTCTTCCACCTTGAAAGCAACTCCCATGGTTTTTCCTCCTTCCTGTCGCTCTCCGGAAACCTCCGGTCAGATATCTATGCTATCTGCAAGGAAACTGCCAGCATGGAACCGGTAGGCTACTTGCTCGAAATCCCATGTTGGATTATGTCAACCACCTGGTTGGCAGTTTCCAGCCGTTTATCAGGATCTCCACTGGTGGCTAGCTTGTCGAGATTAGCCAACACAATCTCGATGAACTTGGCCACAAGTTCAGGAGGATAAACTGTGTCAATCTGCCCTGATTCCATCGCCTGATGGATGTATTGACTGAAGATTTGGAAGTAGTCATGCACAAAGAAATCGAACACCTGTTGGCGAAATTCAAGGTTTTCCTCCATGACCCTGACAGAAAGGTGATGCATGCGCTCGTCAGCTAGCATGAATTCCAAAGTAGCTTTCATGACTTGCTTGAGGGTGCCGAAGAAATCACCGGTGTCAAGTTTTTCACTCATGAGAGGATAGAAGTACGAAATCTTCTTTTGCACAATGATATCCATCATGGCCAAGTAAAGCCCAAACTTATCACCGAAGTGATGGTACAAACTCCCCTTGCTCATCCCCGATTTCTTTAAGATGTCATTTAGCGATGCATCTTCGTATCTCCTCATGGCAAACTCATCAATAGCTGCTTCCAGCAGCCGGGGATAACGCAATAGCGGGTTGCCCTCACCTAGAAGTGCAGAGTAATCGAAATTCTTTCTCACCTGGAATGGAACACCTTTCATAGGATGATGATGGCCTGTTTCGCCCGGTAAAGCTGTAAGGCTAGCAGCCCCCTAAACGGACATATACCTTACTGCGAATATGCTGATCTTCTATTGGACCATCCCGTCTAGACCGCTTGGTCTAGACCACTTGGTCTAATAATGGCACACAGCGGTAGTATTTGTCAATAGAAAATCAACAGAAAGCCCGAACAATTGGGGTACAGTCTCGTCTCGCGACAAAATCACCAAGCTACATGCTCAACAGGGTAATCATCCCGACCAAGCACCCTAAGCAGATTCTTCTTGAAAGTACCGGCATCTCCTGAACAGAAGAACCTGTATTCAGCTTCGGAAGCCAGATCTGCCAGTAGGCCTCTTTCCTCCAACATCTGTTTCAGATTGTCCGCTGTCTGAATCGCAGGATCGATCAACTTCACCCCAGGCAACTCTTGGGCAAGATACTCGTTAAGCAGCGGGAAATGAGTGCAGCCTAGTATCAGTGCATCAATAGGCGGGTTGCGGAAAATCTCGGTGTACCTCTTGACAGCGTCTTGCACCGCAGCCTTATCCTTCAGCCCGGATTCAACCAAGGTCACAAAATCAGGACACCCTTGTTTCACAAGCTCGTTTCTCAGGCCAAGGTCTGCAAGTTCTCTGTCATATACACCACTACTTACCGTACCGTCTGTAGCTATAAGCCCGATCCTGCCGTCTACGCCTGCAGCAGCAATAGCAGATTGGGCACCCGGCCTGATAACCCCGATTACCGGGCCAGGGAACCTTTCTTCTATTGCAGAAAGCGCTGCAGCAGTGGCAGTATTGCACGCTATTATGATAGCCTTGGCTCCCCTATTTTGGAGAAACCCTGCGATCTCAAGGGAAAACTCGCGGACTTGCGATTGAGGCTTTGTTCCATAAGGCAGCCTTCCTGTGTCGGCAAAATAAAGCACGCTCTCGTTTGGGAGGAGTCTCCGGAGCTGTCTCACTACCGTAAGGCCGCCTGTACCTGAATCAAACACACCGATGGGTGAGTTTGCGCTAATTCCCTGTTCCACCATTCCCAGCCACTCCCTGCTCTGATATTCATTCATATGGTACCACGGATACAAGTAGTCGTGTAGATCGCAGGACACAAGTAGATATCATCACTGCGGCCATTTCCACAGAACAAGCCAGCGGAAAACGCATTCTGGACAGATGTGTCCCGGCGTGTTATACATGGGCTGTAGATGCCGCAATATTGGCCAAGCCGCAACATCCAACTAACATATGACGTTAACCACTAAAGACTGAAGCCCAGGCATCTCCAGCCCAAACTGGTGGAGCTAGTGGATAGAACTGTTCAGCCGGTCCCAACAAGGGGGATACTCCAATGTTACTGCAAGTCAAGGGTGTGTCGTTTAGTTATGGCAGCGTAAGGGCTTTGCAGGATGTGTCGTTTTGCGCGCAAGCCGGCCAAATCGTTGGTCTGATAGGCGAAAACGGCGCCGGAAAGTCAACCATGATAAAGAACATCACCAGACACCTGAAGCCGCAGCAAGGACAAATAACCATTGACGGCACTCGTGTGTCTGAAATAAGTAATGAGGATTTCCCGGTGTCGTACATCCCGGAAATCCCTGTATTCTATGAAGAACTGACGGTCATAGAGCACCTGCATTTCATCAAGGCCCTATATCCCGAAAACACTCAAAGCATACCCGCAATAGTCGCCCATTTCGAACTGGAAGAACACATTAACAAAGTTCCTTCTGCCCTTTCCAGAGGCACTAAGCAGAAGCTCATGATAGCCATGGCTCTTATGAGAGCCTACAGGATTCTCATCGCCGACGAACCTTTTACCGGGCTGGACCCGAAACAAATCCGCCTCCTGAAGGAAACAATGTTACAACACAAGAAAGACAACAAGTTGGTGCTTCTCTCCACACACTTGCTGGATATGGTTGAGAAGTTATGCGATAAGTACATCATACTCCACAAAGGAAGGGTGCTGGCCACAGGCGCACAAAGTGAGCTGGCATCATACGCTGGCTTGCCTCGTGATAGTTCAATGGAAAACATATATCTCAAGCTGGTTGAGTCGCTATGAATAAGATCTTCGGCTACATATTTAAGAACAAGTTCCGGTTGGCCAAGGGTATAATCAGGCACAACCTCGCCGGATTCCTTGGATTGCTTCTGGCTGGAGCGTTTGTATTGTCTCAGGCCATACGCATTGCCGCCTACCTGAAACCAGGCAGACCCCTTGAAGACAAGTATGTTCTCTACATAATGGCCGTGTTTGCTGCTGTTAGTTTCTACAGGGCATTTCTCATGAAATCACCGGTGATACTAATTAACGCCGCTACCCTGCACCATACGTTTTACACCGGCTACTTCAAGATAATCATGATGTGGCAGTACCTGCGTCTTGTGTTCAGAAGCTTAGCTATAGCAGGGATTTCTGCATACATGATCTCCGGCAGAACCGTTAACCTTCTCTTCTCCACAACCTGCATCCTGCTGTTTGCATACTTACTGCTTAGCGAATTGATTGCGTGGATATCCTACCATACCTCAGGATCCAAGACCCGGTTGCTCGGGCTGATGTGTCTGAACGCGCTGTGCCTGTTTGCAGGAGGATACAGTATTACAGCGGGACCTCATGCCGGAGGCGTCTCCGAAGGAGTCTTCAGAGAGCTCATCAAGGCATATGTGGCTAATGTGGCTATTGCACTGCTCGCCGTTGAACTTGTCGTTGTGTTACGCCACCTGAAACACAAGTTTCAACTGGACTACTCAAAATATGAAACGTATTTGCGCTTTATTGATGAAACTATGGCCGCACAGAGCCAGAACAACTGGGCTAAGATGGTGCAGATAGCTAAGGAGCATAGTCTGAAACAAGAGTACAAGATCATGCTGCATCATTTTCACCCGGAAAAACACAATGTGCTTGTTTACAAGAACATTATAGAGACCGCCAGGCAGGGAAAAGCAATCTGGATTACGCTGTTGGCCTTGCTTGTGTTTGCATACACCATTACCATGACAACGTGGCTATCCTGGAACTCCGCCGAATTTCCCGAATTCTCCAAAATCATCGCGGTTTTCTTGATAGCAACAGTGTACGCCAATTTGAAAGAAATCTGGCTAAGACAGGCCAACACAGTGCTGCAAAAATCTTCACTGGGACTCCACATCCCCTTTGACACTAACAAGATACTCCTTGGATATCTGCCGTTTCCTCTTATTGGTTATGCAGCACTATCCGCGGTGCTCGGGTTGTTGTTTGGCTTAGGCATAACCGGTATGTTAGCCCTGTTTGCGTCCGCATCTCTTGTGTATGCGGCAGATCTGCTTTTGCTCACCAAGCAATTCAGGGTGAATAAAGCCGTCCGTCTAGTGCTTAACGCCTTGCTGTTTTCAGGTGTGTATCTAGTGTTTGCATGAGCGGGCTGCGGGTGTACTGCTTGATTACGTATGATGACGACGGTTCAGTAGCTGTGTGGGACTGACCTAAAGAGAACCACAAACAAGCAAAATAGCGGCACTCTTCTTCTTTCAAGAATGCCGCTATTGTTCTAGACTACTGTTACTGCCTCGGCGCTAGATCATACCCAACCAGTCGCCGAATATCTTGAGCAGCTCGCCCAAGAGTACAGACAGACGTCCTGATACAACGTTGCCGAACCCGACCCCGAAGGTCACCATCATCATCCACCGGCCCAGCTCGGACATACCTCTGACAACACCCGACTGCGGGACGGTGAAAAGGAAGTAAGTGAGAATGGATAACAATCCTATAAGGGATACCAACCCGTTAATCGTAGCTCCCACGGTCGGCTGGGGGAACTTAGTCATAGCTGCTATTGACTGGTTGATCACCTGTGACCTCAAAGAGGCGTAGATAGTCTGCCCCACGCCAACACCTACCAGAAAAGCAACAGGCCAACGGCTCAACCAGGCAACTCCCGGGAAGAAGCGGGTATACAGCATAAGCCCTAAGATTACCGGAATCAGGAGGTCTATCTTGCTCTGGGTAAACAAGGGCTCGAAACCGTAGTTCACAATATTTCCGATAGCGATTCCGATAGCGTGACCCGCACACGAGCCAACAAATACGTTCTGGCATACCCGGTAAAAGGGATTGTCTTTGTACAGTGGCAGTGACCACATGCCGAATATACAAATCACAGAGATCCATTGCCAAATATTCGTTGAAATCTGCATCTTTTCACCTCCCAGCTATTGCCCGGCAGCCAAGTTATCTTTCTTGTCCTTGACCATGAAATACCCGATATTGCCGAGAACGATAAACAGGATGATGAGCAAGTGGCCCATGGATTGGGCATCCATCAAGGCTGCGCCCCGTCCCGGCTTGTTGCACAGAAGCTCATACTGGGCTGCGGAAGATACGCCTCCCATCACGCCCTTCACCTGTCCCGAGTTGAAATAGGGCACGATAGACGGGACAGATACTGTAACCGTTCCCGTAGCGAATTTTATCCCCATGGGGTCTACTACCTGACGGATCCACATTTCAGGTGTACCCATTGAAAACTGCATTACAAAGGCAAAATCCTTGATTGTCTTTATCCCTTGCATCACGGGCAGCTGATCCGTCCTGTTGCCCCTTACGTCAGTGGGCACACTGAGGCAGTCCAGGGCAAAGAGGCGGACAGCGTTTTCCTCGCCCGCCATGTATCCCAGGTTGGCAAAGTCCTTACCATACTCATAGCCCCGTGCCTCAAGATCTGCGATTATCCTGTTTGTCATCATGGGGCCGTCTGTCGTGCCGAAGGATATGGCCACCCACTTAATACCACGTTCCGCTAAGTGCTCTACCACCGCCACAGGAGACACTTCTGCATCCAATCCCGCGCCAGGGCTGTAGTCCATGGACAACAACACCCTGTCTTTTTCCGGGTCAAGTCCCTCTATTATGTCGTAAACAGCCCGGACCATCGGATCAGTCTGCAGCGGAATCCCGATAGGACGGAGCAGAGGCAGAGATAGAGCTATAAGCAGAAGTACATATATGATTCTAGAATCAACGTTCTGTAGTCTTTCCATAAGACTCATGCTCCGGATACCTCCTTCCCCATTAAGAACCGCCGATGCCGAGATGTCCCCGCTCGATTCCAAGCATTGTGCGCAGGCATGCAACAAAGCTTCCCACTGCAGCGCCTATCAGCAGGGCACGCTGGCCCGTCATGTTCGGTATGTCGATTAGCCACCGTTGTATAACCGGGAACTTGCTCCAAATCACCCCTCCTACAGGAGTAGCGCCCAGCATCACCAATATTGCCGACGCCAGCAGTACCGTTGCCTCAAGGTTTCTCGCCCTGAAGGCCCGGTAAGACGCAGAGGCCACGTAGAACGCCAAGCAAGCCCACTGCCCTGTCATGAGCGGCGACAGGATGTAGTTATATATCAGCGAGTAGTTGGAAGCTGCAGCCGTGTTGTCCGGATTTATCTGGATGTAAGTACACCAGGCACCGTAGATTACCAGTGTGCCTAGCAGGATAAGGCTGTAAATCCACTCGGACTGCTTCCGCGATATGTTCCTTGAATGCACCACTATCAGGTTGACAGAGGCCAGGCAGAGTGAAAAAGCGGAAACCACTGTCATCCAAGGGCTGATATATCGTTCAAAAAGGTCAGGCATGGCAACGCCTAGCCCAGGGATATTTCCGGTTGTAACCTGGCTTAGCATCACAATCAGCGCAACCACGAAAGTAATTAGCAATGGCACTTCTTTCCGCATTATTACACCTTCTTTCCATTAAGCGAGTCTTCTGCCTACGACCAACTACATCGTAAGTAGACTTTGAATTGCATTACTGCCGGCAGACGTCATCAAAGTGCCAATCAGGATGATGCCGATCACGATCAGTTTGATATAGTCTTGTCCTGCTATACCTCCGAGACGTCCCTTGTCGTTTGTAAGGTAAGCTCCGGCTGCGTACAGTTCCTCACCGATTACGGTGTAGTCACAAGCAGCTACGAAGAAGGGTACCTGCATAACCGATGCAGTGATTGCCACCTGCATGATTCCAAGCCTGGCGGCTGATTCAGCAAGCAGCAGTGCTTCTCCCATGTAGAGGCCGGCCAAGATGCTGGATGCGACCTGTTCCTGGTGGAAGAGGCCGATAACGCCTGCAGCATACGCGTCTTGGTCGCTTGAAACGTACCTTACCATGTTGTCCCTGTACGAGTCCGCTTTGTTCGCCGCAATATAACCCTGGCGTACTGTTTCTGTAGCCAGCGGGTATACGTTGGGCATACGGATGGTAACGAGAAACCTGGCATCGTACTTCGCAGCCACGTCAGTCACATACGAGAGAATCTGAAGAGCTGCAAGGGTATCAGGAGCTGAGGTGGTGACTATGTCACCAAGCCCTGGCGAGAAGTGTACCGGCCTTCCCATTTCGGTAGCCCGGCCCACACATTCCTCTATTGCTTCGAGCCCGGCTATGGGCCTGATTGTTACTTTGAACTTACCCCTCTCTGAAGCTCTTATGGTATAGATGACCAACGCGGATATCGCGATTAACATCCAGAAACCAAACACATTTCCTGGAGCGATTGTCATTCTTACATTCACCTCCCGGTCACTTCTGACACTAAGGAAATAAAAAAACCGTCAACTTCCTTGCTATTTATCTAAAGTCCTCCCATCATCAGCATAGAATCTGGATGAAAGAGTGTATGAGCACCCCCTTTCCAAAATAACCAAAATACGCCTTTGCAGACATTTGCCTCATCCAGAATAACCATGCAATAAGTTAAGGGTTTTTTATTCAACATAATTCCGAGTATTCCTGCTAAGATTACCACGAGTTTGCTCAAGTCTGCTGTGGAATCTTATGTGAATATGTCCGGCACTATTCCATGCATGGCAAAACACAGCAGGGGCGGCAGGCCAGGGGCCGGTTAGTTCCCGGCCCCCTGGTAATGATTGATAGCCACGGTCCAGAAGATGTACGCGGCCGAAAAAGTGAGGATGGCGATAACAGGTGTAGCAACGGCCATCCACTTCATCTGCTCGTTGCCGAAAACAAGTTGTGCCGGATAGAAGCTGGCAAAAGCAACAGGCAGCACCCATGTAATAATGGTCCTGGTTGTCTTGCCATATATGTCCGCCGGGTATCTGGTGAATTCATCCATAGTCCAGGCCAGCCTGGAAAACCCGCTGCTTTCGATGGTGAAAAACGATACGGCGTTGCCAACCAGGTGCATAGAAGCGAAAATCAACGACCCAGATATCACAGACAGGAGCACCCACAAGATCGCCCACACTGTTCTTTGACCCAGCATACCCAGGGATATCCATACTAGCATAATGGCTGTTACCAGCTCGCCCCAGTCATCGTTATCGAGATAGCCTGCGACCACCTGAAACAGTGGGTTCAGGGGCCGTACCAGCAGCCTGTCCACGGTACCATCTCTGACCATGGAGCTAAGGGTCATAAGGTTTATCCAGAACAGGTGAAAAAGCGACCGCGAGAATATACTCATTCCGTAAATAAGGAGTACCTCTGGGTAAGTCCACCTGCCTATCGCTTTGACTTGGGCGAAAAGCACCCAGACCGCCGCCACTGAACCAAGGGAATACGCCACGCCTGAAAGGTTGACTATGATGAATTCCACCGGGTAAGCCATAAGGGACAGCCAGTTAGCCCGCAGGTACCAGTAGTATAACTTGACGTAACGCCATACCGCGGCCATGCCACGAGGCGGTTCGTAAGAACCCATGCTGTCAACCTCCCTGGATAGTCAGATGCTTTACGGCACCCGACCAGATTGCGCGGCACAGAACTACCATGGCCGCTGTCCATATGAGTTGTGACGCCAACGAAGACAAGATCTCTCCAGGTTCAGTCAATCCACTCCAGATGGCCATGGGGATGTAGTGTATGGCTTTGAAAGGCAGCAAATCTGCTATCTTCCTTAGCCATCCCGGGAAAAACTGAAGCGGGACATATAGTCCTGACATCAGCTCAACTAAGGTATACATGTGTTCCACACCCACACCGCTCTTGGTGTAGAAGGTTAGCACTCCCGAGACGAAGGATGTTGAGAATAATGTGATATAGCTCATGACCAAAGAGACTATGAAGAGGGCTACTGTTTTCAGGTCAGGCATCCGGAGAGCCCCTGTGATAAGCAGCACCAGGAATATAGGCAACCCGGTGGAAACCAAACGGAACAAAGCGCCTCCCAAGGTCTGGAACATAAGCTGGAGGTGCAGGTCTGCCGGTTTCACAAGGTCGTGGACTATGGCCCCGCTCCTGACCCTCGGGCCAATATTGAGGTTTGCAGGCTCTGCGAGAAAGCCTGAGATCACCCTCCCAATGAGAACATAGGCCATCATAGCCGGCAGACTCACACCGGCAATCGAAGTTGTATTGATGTAAACTGCTCTCCAGAGGGACCACTGGATGACCGTCATTATCACGCTGCTGCACAATGTCGCCCAGTAGTTAGCACGGTACCTCAGGCCGCGCATAAACTCTGCCCGGGTGTACTGGAGGTACTTCCTCAATCTCAAGGGTTTCAAGTATGTCTCTGAGTTAGTCACGGGCTTCATCCCAGTGCCTCCTCCCTGTAGAACCGCTTGACTGTGTCTTCAAGCGAACCTAACTGCCCGCCAAACATGTCTTTCAGGTCAGCTTGAGTTCCGTCAAACAGGATTCTGCCTTGATGGATAAGGAGTACCCGGTCTGCTACCATTTCCAGGTCATCAAGGTCGTGGCTTGCCATGAAGATGGTCACGCCCCGGGCCTTTTCAGCGCGCAGAAACTCCCTGATGCGTTCCCGCGCGAATACATCAAGCCCTATGGTTGGTTCGTCAAGATACACGACGGCAGGATCATGCAAGAAGGTCAACGCCAGATCACAGCGGGTTCTTTGCCCGAGGGAAAGCATCCGGGCAGGCGTTTCCATGAGTGACCTTATGTCCAGAGCGTCGATAAGCCTGTCCTTGTTGGCCCTGTAGGTTTCAGGGTCCAGGTCATATATCTTCCCAAGCAGGGTAAAGCTCTCTTTGACGGGCAAATCCCACAACAGCTGTGTCCTCTGCCCCATCATGAGTCCGATGCGCCGGGCGTTCAGCGTCCGGTGACGGTGGGGCTCAATACCCGCAACAATCACTCTTCCCGATGTAGGTACCAGCACGCCGCAAAGCAGCTTGATAGTGGTGGACTTGCCTGCGCCGTTGAGGCCAATGTAGCCTACAGATTCGCCGCGACGGACTGTGAAACTGACGCCATCCAGCGCCTTAACCGTGCGGTACTCAGGCCTGAAAAACAGCCTCACCCGTTCCCGGAAATCATCGCCATCGAGCCTTATGCGGAAGTGTTTTATCAGATCTTCAACGATTATGACCGGATCATCTCCACAGGTAATGTTTGAAATGTCTGTGAACAAGAACGGATTCTCCCTTCGGTATCTATCTGTTTTCATTCGGGATGCAACGGTATTCAAACAACAGAGCGCACGGGACTACCTGTAAACCGAACGCTGCAGCCGGAGATCCGTCACAACAGGTCTGCAATGCTAGCTGTAATGCTGGCTACAAAGCACTGTAACACTGGAAATGTAGTTAGAATCATGGCTTGGACGGAACTACCCTGGCAGCGGTTAAGTAAACCAGAGGGAGTAGGGGAAATCAAAGAAGGACACGGCAGCGTTTGCCACCGGTAAACGGGACTGCTTGGCGAACATACGTGTTCAGCCGCTATGGCGGAACAGTGACAAGGTGACCTTGTCAAGGACACGTACGTCTTACAGCCGGCTCTCCTCCGACCCTAGCTTCCCTCGGATTCTGATGCTTACGCGCTTCATGCTCGACACTTCCTTTCAATTTGATGTGGTAGTAATGCGGCCGTACTAAACGCTCGTGAGAACCACGCAGAATATACACCTGACGAAAACAGGTGTCAAGCCAAATCTTAGGAAATGCTACCGGTCGCTAATATTGACCTGTAGCTGGATACTAAAACGGACCACCTTAGAAGCAAACATGGTACCAAGAGCGGCCAGGCCGGGGCAGAAGCTGGTACCAAAACCGACACTTCGCCTTCAGCAGTCTCGTCTCCGACATAACCAGATGTTTTCGACAGATTAGTACCAATACGGTGCAAGATGCCATTTTGGAAACGACTTCGGGAAATCTTTCAGACCCTTGAGCGAGCCCGCATCGTCATATCCGACAACAAGCCTGGTCACAAAAGCCCTGTCGGCTGTCAAAACCAGGTCGTTTCCGCGATAAAGATTGAAAGCATCGTCAGGCGATGGCCCGTCTGCCTCCCCTGTCCGCTCCGCTATATGTTCCACCCTGTATCCTCCGGGCAAAAGCCCTCCCCAACTCAGTACACATGCCAACCCCGCTGCCGCAGCCTTGTACTCCATACCGGCGCCCTTATCCAAGGCCGCCTGAAACACTACACTGTCAGGGGCCGTGCTAACCTTCAAGTACTTCCGTCCTAGAACGGCTGCCCGTCCTAGCCAAGGTCGAAACCATACATGAAGCAACAGTCTTGTCTGATGCGGCGGCTTCCATTACTGTCAGGTAGCTCCTATCCGGATTGTCAGTACAAAAACAGTAGCCCACAAGCTGACCGGACTGTGTGTCCAGGAACACCAGAACATCCCTACCTGGCATCGCTCCCCGTGGCTTCCAGATCCAGGGGGATACATCCCTGCGAACGCTACACGGGTATCCGGCAAGCTGCGACTCGTACATCTCTAGAAGGGCCGGTATGTCAGAATCCTGGATCTCCCGTACCAGCAGCCTTGAAGGCACATGCCCATGCAGCGCACCTGCGCCACGCCATTCACCGGCATCACATCGTTTATCCGTATCACGCCGTTCATCTGTATCTACAGTTGACACGTCATCGACGGCCAACGTAGCAACAGCAGCAGGCAGCACCGGTACGAAACCAAAGCGGGGATAATACCCAGGATGGCCGTAAAGGAGTGCCAGTTTGGCTCCGGCCTTTGCTGCATACGCCAGACTGTCTTTCACTGCTAAAGATCCAAAACCCCGGTTCTGGTACTTGGGGTCACATGCTACCAGGGTAATCAACGCTCCCGGCACCCAATTGCCCTGGAGTGCACGTATCTCACGCAACAGCGCAACAGAGCAGGCTGCCGGCATGTCATCTACAGTGACAACTCTGACACATTCACCCTTAACGGTTGGGTCATTCCTCTTTGGGCAAGCGGACTTCAGCCCAACCTATCCTCACACCTTTTCATGAATCCCGCTATGCTAATGGCGAGCGCTATTGTACCTACAAAAAGGCCGATCAGGTAAACGGTTCCAAGTGCAGGAAGAGCAGCCAGGATGAACCCGAAAACGACTGCGATCTGAAGCGCCAGGTATTGGCACCACTTTGAATCTGCCTCCTGAGCGACGGCGAGGTCTCCCGCCTTTTCTGCCATGTCCTTAATTCCCATGAAGATATCGTATACATGCACTAACGCCAAGATTGATATCACTATGCCGAGTGTAAGTGCCAGCGGCCCTCCATAGAAATGGACCCCGCTCTCTTGGACCGGAGGTTCATATATCTGTAGGACAGAGAAAAGCAGGAGAATCAGGTTACGATTCTTAGCCCTGGCAAAACGCTCATTCTCCGCAGCCAAGATCGCCAAAGCCCCTCCAAAATAGATAAAGCCTATAATGTCAGGCAGTATATCAATCCCCATCACCCTGAAAGCAATCATTTCGAACATGAATCCCCAGGACAATTTCCTGAACGCGTCTGCCTTCATAGAGTCTCCTCCTCTCAATGCTCCGACGTTATCCAATTCTACTGCTGACTCTGCAGCTGAGCTTGCTTTCCTCTGTAGGAAAAGCCAATTCTTTAACCTTCTCTTAAGCTAACTCCCTGGAAGCGCCAATATCACTATTATACGACACAAGTACCCTTCTCCGGGAAGCATTCAGATGAGAAGACCGGCGAATACCTAACCGGTCAAAGCCAGGAGATACCATGAATGAAGGCAGTGACATAGCGCCGGAAGAGGTTTGGTTATCACAAAACTCAGGATATCCATTGTAGGGGATATCTCACGCGACTGTAAAGGCGAGGATTATCCGTTCATTAACTTGAGGGAGCACAGGGTTTAAGATGCTGTGCTATATGTGACCAACGAGACTCCGGATGGAGATGATGGACTAGGAACTCAAGGGCATCTACTGGGGAGGCCGCTGAGATTCGCTCGAGGGACTTCAGCTAATATCCTTCGCAGACCATGCCACAATGCGACTTGCACTGCCTGACCCCTTTTCTGGAGAGAGCTTCTGCAGGCATCTTCCAACTTGGACACCCCTGAAACCACAAGCCTGGCCGAATCATATCAAAGAACGCTGAGAAAGAACTCCATCAAGGTCTTGAAGGCCAAGGCCACGGAAGGGATGCAAGAATCAAGGAAACTGCCTAGGCCGGACTGGGATTCGACACACCGGTCCGGCCTTTGGGCTCGAGTCCACGCGAAGTCTACAGGTCTTCGGCCATCGAACCATGGGTTTGGAGCACGGTCATTGGCCCGTACAACTCCACCAGCCTTTGGAACTCTGCTTCATCGCAGAACTTGCACTTGCCCACTCCGAACTGCTTGGCCACTTCGATGCTGAAACGGACCGCTTGTTCAATGTCCACTACGTGACTTGCCCCGGTGGCACATCCCGGCACGGCGGTTTCGGTTGTAATCGCAACTCCCACCACCGGTGCAGCGGTGACCGTACACGGTTGAAGGATGCTGTTTAGATGATATATGCCGTTTCCGTACGGGGTGATATCCTGAGTGGTTATAGGAAACACCACA
>DUQH01000143.1 GCA_012837895.1 Candidatus Fermentithermobacillaceae bacterium
ATGTTTTGCTGGCGGCTAAGCCCGCCAGCGAAGACCTTGTTTTCACGCACGGCGATTACTGCCTGCCCAACATCATTCTCAAAGATGGCAGGCTCAGCGGCTTTATTGACCTGGGCCGGGCCGGGGTTGCCGACCGCTACGTTGATCTCGCCCTGGCAGTCAGATCCCTCCAGTACAACGGCTACGGTGCACCGCAGCTGCTGGACCTCTTTTTCCACACCTACGGCCTGAAAGATATTGACCAGGCGAAAATGAAATTCTACACCCTGCTGGATGAGTTTGTCTGATGGACCAGATCAGCCAAGGGGTTCAAGGGGAATCCAGATCTCCACTATGGAGTTTTCACTATCCCCTCGGAACCTTTCATCACAGAACGGACAGCTGGTTGTCAAAACCGATCTGCTTATAGAGCCGGATAAACTGCTGCCACAGCTCCGCCGTCCTGCTCCCATCGCCCGTACCCGTAACACCTGCGATAAGCAGGGCTCCTTGTTTGATCATTCTAGGATGGACCAGGATACCACCCCTCAGCTTGCTGGCGAACTTCTCGATAATCTCTGCGATGGACATTGTTACGGGAGTATAACCCAGGCGCCTATAATCACGGGGAGAAATACCGTAGCTGTTCTTGAAGGCCCGGGAAAAGGACCGGACAGAGTTGAAGCCACACTCAAAACAGATGGCAGTAATGCTGCGTCTATATTCCACACCTGAAAGACATACCCTTTTGGTACGCACGCTAGACGCCGGGGCAAAAAAGGTGCCTGAGATCCCCCAGCAGGTTGCCCCACAACTCGTGATAAACGACCTCGCCCTTTATAAATTGATCGCTCACTTCCAGGGCGAACTTCACACTGCTTTAGAGCATCGTGGATATTGCGGTGCAGCAAGAAGAGCTTGAGTGCCTGCAAGCTATCAACAGAATCCCCCACCTCCTCACCTATTTGGGCAAGCCTGCGGGGGATTCGCTTATCCTCTACTCTGCACGTTCTCCATGACCTCCAAAATCTCATCCAGAGTGGGCAGCTTACTTCCCGAACCCACTTTCTGCACAACGGCTGCTCCCACAGCGTTGGCAAATCTGCCCATTTCCTCCAGGGGCTGACCCCCCAGAAAGCCTTTTGCCACCGCCGCGGCAAACGAGTCACCTGCGCCTGTGGTATCCAGCACCTCATCGACCTGGAAGCCCTCAACGTGGACTACCTCTCTGCTTCCCTTTCCCATGAATAGGCACCCCTTAGGGCCCAACTTCACCACGGTAAGATCGTTTGCAAACCGCTCATGCAGGATCTTGATGGCATCCTGAGCTGCTTGCCCCCCGCTGATCATCACGGCCTCTTGTTCGTTGGGGATGAGAATGTCGCTCATGAAAAGAGCCTCTGGGAGGCGGTGCAGCTCCCCAATGAGCGCTCCGGGGTCAAAGAGCACCTTTACTCCGTTCTCCTTGGCAAATCCCATGACCTCCAAAACGTTGTGCGCAGCGCCTTCATCCAGCAGCGAATAGCCGCAGACGTAAAGCAAGCGGGAGCGTTTGATGGCCTCCTTCCAGGTGTCGGGGAATTCTCTGATGTTCCCATGAGAAAGATTGGTCACGTAGGAATGCTTGCCCTTAGCATCGCTGAGCACCACCACCAAGGGCGTGTACAGGTCTTCCCTAAATTCTAGGTAGCGCACATCCACACCCTCAGCCTGCAGAGTGTCGTGGATATGGCGTCCGTAGGGGTCCTGGCCCAGATAAGCCACGGTAGTCGTCTTAAGACCCAGCCTGCTGGCCATGATGGTGATGTTGCCCACGGATCCTCCCGCTTCCTGCTCAACCGTTTTGCCCAAGACACGGTAAGTGCGGTCCGCTTCCACTGGAAATTCCGGAACGGGTATATAAAGATCTAGAACATAACCGCCCAAGGACACAAAGTCATAGTCAAACAAGGTCTGCCCTCCCCGCGCCCAAGTTCCTGCTGGCAATGGCGTAGAGATCTTGGGCCACCCGCTCAAAATCAAAGGCCGGGTTGGCTGCCTTAAACTGCTGATAGAGCTCCTGGTCGATGGCTTTGAAACCCTTCAGAGCTCCGGCGAGGGATCCCGCGATGCAGGCGATGGAGTCGGTGTCGTTCCCCACGTTGGTGGCGGCGATGATGGTCTGCATGGGATCCCCATCTGCCCAGGCGAAAAGCCCCACCGCGCAGGGCACGCTCACATTGATATCCCCGTGGTTGCCCACTTTCCGCTCCATCTGGATGAGTACATCCTCCATGGATTCAGCCTCAGCCGCAACCTTGATGGCCTGTCCCAAAAGGGGAATCACGCTGTGGCCTGGCGCCACCCGGCCGTGCACCATACCGTACTGCTCCCCAGCCCTGGCCCCGTAGAAACATGCTTGCAGGACGCTGAACACGCTGGCATCTTCGCTCAAGGCCCGGGCTATACCGCAGGCAATGGCGCAGGCTCCCGCATAGCCGATCTGGGTCCCGTGGGAAGGCGCGGTCATGGCGATGGCGGTCTTAACGGCCCCATCCAGATCACTGGGATGAATGAGCCCGGCAGCGGCCACCCGCATGGCAGCTCCGTTGGAAACGCCGCGGCCATACACTCCGCCCGTTTTGCCCACCTCCACCGGGTCCTTGCCCGCAAGGAGCTCTTGAATGACAAAGCGGGTGGTGGGACCGGCATCCCTGGGGTAGAACTTGGTATGGGTCTGGGCCCAGCGCACCAGGGCCTTTGCAGCCGCTTCCACCGTGAGCTCGCCGCCCGTTTCAATAATGGCCTGCGCCATCTCATACATCTGACTGGCATCATCGGTAATCTCTCCCGCGATGTTATCCGCCGCATAATAGGAACCGAGCGCAGGCGCCAGAAACGTTGTCACATAACCACCGTAGCGCTCCATAATTTCCACTCTGCTCAGGGCCTCTGTGGGAGCGCCCATGGCATCTCCCATGCCTGCTGCCACCAGTGATCCCAGGATTCTATCAGCTAAACTCATGGACACCATTCCTTTCGTGTTACGCGCATCTACTTGTAAAGATGTTTCGCGGAAAAAGATGTAGGCCAGCCCTCCCTTACGCTGCCTTCACCCTGCGTTCCCTTCTGGAATACACGTAAACGGCCACTATGGTTATGATGTAGGGGATCATCTGGGGGAACTGGGGGGCTAATCCCATGCCTTGGAGGCTCATGCCCAATCCTTCGAAGAAGCCGAAGACGAGGGAAACCAAGAGCAGCCCCCACGGCCGGCCCCGGCTCACGTTGATTACTGAAAGGGCGATCCAGCCCCGACCGCTGGTCATACCTTCCGCAAAGAGGGCCACATAACCCAGGGACAAAAAGGCACCGCCGAAACCGCAGAGGATCCCAGAGCCCAGGATGGATAAGGTCTTAATGCGCCGGGAGCTCACTCCTAAGGAGTCCAAGACCTGCGCATCCTCGCCCACGGCCCGCAGTCTCAGGCCCCACTTAGTCCTAAAGAGGAGGTAGTGGGACAGGGCAATCAAAAGCAGGGCGATGTACACCGCGAAGGGATGGCCGCTTATGACCTCGCGCAGCACAGGGATCTTGGAAAGCAGAGGGATGTTCCAGCTGGGAATACCCACAATCCGGGAGGAAACCAAGGCCCCCTTGATCCCAAACAAGCGGCGCAGGGTAAAGGTGGTGCCACCCACCGCGAACATGTTGAGGGCCATGCCCGTGACGAAATGATCTGCACCCATGTACACCGCGAAGAGGGCGAAGATAATACCGATGACCAACCCCCCCAGGGCACCCACCAACAG
Source organism: Candidatus Fermentithermobacillaceae bacterium (assembly GCA_012837895.1). Classification (GTDB taxonomy): domain Bacteria; phylum Bacillota; class Sulfobacillia; order Fermentithermobacillales; family Fermentithermobacillaceae; genus DTU015. Next base: position 3,771 of record DUQH01000143.1, read on the forward strand.
CCCCATGGCCCAAGAACCCGTGAAATAGCTGCCAATGACCGCTAGAAAAGCGCCCACCAGCATCATACCTTCCAGGGCAACGTTGAACACGTCGGTGTAGTAAGTAAAGGCGCCGCCCAAACTGGCTAAGGCAATGGGGATTGCCGCTAGAATACTCGATCTCAAAATCTCAATCCATAGACCCACTGCTGTCCCTCCCCGCGTAATCCTCAATTCTGGAACTGATCCTCCTAGCCCTCAGGAAGGCGGAAAAACGATCAATTAGGTACTGGCTGTATTCCCTGCTAGCCACAACAAAAAGCACGGTAATGGCGGTCAGAACGTGCACGAATTCCAGGGGCACCCCGGTCTCCAGCTCCATACCCATGGCCCCCGTACGCATAATGGCAAACATGATGGCATATATGGCGGTTGCCACTACTTTGTTGTTGGCCACAATGGCGATCATGATGCCATCATCCGCGTAGTTGGCCTTGATCCCAGGCATAAAGCGGTGCTGGATGCCGCCCATGATCACCAGGGCCCCGGCCAAGGCCGCAAGAGCCCCGCTCACCAGCATGGCCTTGGTAAAGTTCTCTTCGTTAGGACAGCCCCCAATGCGGGAGAAGATGGAGTTTTGACCCATAATTGTCCACTCATAGCCTGTTTTCGAACGGTTCCAGAGCAGGTAAATGAGGATGAACGCCAAGAGCGCCACCAAAATGCCTGTGTCAAAGCCCTTGTAGACAGGGAACCAGCCACTGGCATTGATCGCGGGTGAAGCAGGTGACTGCCTGCCTTCCTCAAACAAGGGCCCAGCGATGAGGAATTGGGTGAAATAGTCCGCCACGAAATTGAGCATGAGGGTGACGATGAGCTCGTTCATGTTGAAGCGGCGCCTGAAAAAGGCCGCAATACTGGCATAGAGCATCCCTGCCAGGGCAGCAACTGCCAAAGAGAGGGGTATCTGCAAAAATGCAGGCAGGTTCACAAAGAGGCCAAACACTGTTGCCGCCATGGCCCCGATGAGAAACTGGCCGCTCTGTCCCAGGTTCAGCGCGCCGCTGGCAAAGGCAGTTGATGCTGACAGACCCAGCAGAACCAAGAGCGCGGCGCGGCTTAAGGTGGAAAAGAGCGCCGTCCGCGAGAGAAGACTATACTCCAATAAGTACGCGTACCCTTCCAGAGCGGAGTAGCCCAGGGCCCAAAGGAGCAGCAGTCCAACGGTCACTGCAATAACTACCCCAAATAGGGAAAAGAGAATAACCCGCCTGTGCCTCATTCGTTGTCGCCCCCTTTGGCTCCAAGCAGCATGTACTCACCAATTTCCTCCGGGCTGGTCTCCTCCGGCCGCAGATCCGCCACGATCTGGCCCCGGTACATGACCAAGATGCGGTCCGAGAGGCTGAACAGCTCATCCAAATCGGTGGAGATGAGCAGGATACCTTGGCCATCTGCCCGCTTTTGCAGGGTCCTCTCCTGGATGTACTCGATGGAGGCTACATCCAGCCCCCTGGTGGGCTGATCGAGAATAACTAAATCGTTGTCCAGCATGAACTCCCGGCCCACGATGGCCCGCTGCTGGTTGCCGCCGGAAAGGGCGAAAAACGGCACATCGATGTTGGGCACAACCACCTCAAACTCTTCCTTGATGGTATTGGCCAGCTGGCGGGTCTTCCTGCGGCTGAGCATCCAGCGCAGCCTGCCCTGAAGAGCCGTATTAGTCATATGGTGGGTCATGATCACGTTTTCCTGCAGGCTCAAAGGCTGGGCACTGCCCCAAGACTTGCGATCCTGGGGGACATAGCTCATGAGCTCGCGTCTTTTTGAAATGGGTAGAGGAACGATCTCTTGGCCCTTGAGCTTGATGCTGCCCTGCTGCGGTTGGATGAGGCCGACCAATGCTTGGACCAGCTCGAATTGGCCGTTACCTTCCACGCCCGCAAGCCCCACGATTTCACCCCGGCGCACCTTGAGGCTCACCCCGTCGAGCTTTTTCTGCCCATCGGCATCGGTGTAGTGGAGATTCTCTGCTGCAAGGATGGTCTGGCCCGGCTCCTGCGGAGGCTTGCTGACCGAAAAGACAACGTCCCTACCAACCATGGCCCTGGCCAGGAAGGACTTATCTAGCCCCTTGTTTTCCACGGTGGTGATCGTCTTGCCCCGGCGCATGACAGTGATGCGGTCGGAGATCTCTAGCACTTCAGCGAGTTTATGGCTGATGAAAATGATGGTTCGGCCCGCGGCTTTCGCTTGACTGACCCAGCGGAAGAGCTCACGGATTTCCTGAGGAGTGAGCACCGCGGTGGGTTCGTCCATGATCAGAGTATCAATGTCCCGGTATAAGAGCTTGAGGATCTCCACTTTCTGCCGCGCGCCCACGGAAACGTCCGCAACCCGCTCATCGATGCTCAGCCCCAAGTCATATTCATCCACCAGCGCCTGCACCTGGGCCCGGGCCTCTTTGCTTTCCAGGCGGCCCAAGCGGTTGGCAGGCTCGGCGCCCAGAACCACGTTTTCCCAGATGGTATAGGAAGGTATAAGCATGAGTTCCTGGTGGATCATGCCGATCCCGGCCTTCACCGCATCCCGGGGGGAGGAAAAGTTCACCTTTTGGCCCTTAAAATAGATCTCGCCGCTGTCCGGGGCCACCATGCCGTAGAGCACCTTCATGAGCGTGGATTTGCCGGCTCCGTTTTCCCCGATGACGGAATGGATCTCGCCTTGGTTGATGTCCACCGAAACACCATCCAGGGCCACAGTTGCAGGCTGAAAGACCTTTACAATTGAGCGCATCTGGATAAAATCACTATGCACGGCTGCAGGCTCCTTCCCACGCGGGGGGAGGCCGGGCCTCCCCCCCCGCAGTGATTCTTCATTGTGCTTCAACCACTAGTTCTGGACACGCCCGGGATACCTTTCGATGGTCAGCTCACCGGCGCGGATCTTATCTTCAATGGCCCGAATCTCTTCGATGATCTCCGCTGGCAGGATCTCCTCGGTGTACTCGTCAATGGCCAGCCCTACGCCGCCTTCCTTCAAGCCGTATACCTTGGTCTCACCAGGCACATAGGTACCGTTCACGATGTCTTCAAAGGTGCTAAAGACTACGTTGCCGAAGTTCTTCAAGGCGGAAGTGACCACATGGCCAGGCTGGATGTGGTTCTGGTTGCTGTCTACGCCAATGGCGTACTTGCCCTGTTCTTTCGCAGCTTCCAGAACGCCCGCGCCAGTTAGGCCCGCGATCTGGAAGACCACGTCCGCATCCTGGGCAAAAAGCTGGTTGGCGGCCTGCTTACCGCGCACCGGGTCGGCAAAGCTGAAGGTGAGCACGCTTTTTACTTCTACTTCGGGATCCACGTAGTGGGCACCGTTTTCATAGCCGAAGATGAAGCCATGGATGATGGGATGGTCATCTCCGCCCACTGCGCCGACAATTTTCGCGGGGTTGATGCCGGGAATGTCGGTACGGGTGGTCATCAAAGCCGCAGTTACACCAGCCATGAAGGCGGCTTCCTCTTCCACGAAGACGATGCTGGTGATGTTGCCCGCGTTGTTTTTGACAACAGTGTCCAGATTCACCCAGATCACATCGGGATACATGTCCGCATACTGCTTGAGGATGTCCTCCGATTCATAGGAGAAGAGGAACACTACCTCGGCGCCCCACTGCACCGCGGATTGCATGGCCTGGGGATAGCGCGCAGCGTCCAGGTTGCATTCAATGGTGGTGGTGCGGATGCCGTAGGCTTCCTTAATGCGGTCGATGCCGTCTTGGCCCGAGTCATAGTAGGCCTGATCGCCCAAGGCGTTTTCCACGATGTAGGCCACTTTCTGAGGCACAGCACCGAACACGGAAACAGAGGCGAAAAGAACTAAAGAAACGACTGTAAGTATGCTCAAAACTCTTTTCACTTGCATAGCCTCCTTTTTTTTGCCGCTAAAAGCTCATCAGGTATCAATTCGCAGTTTAGCTCATCAGCCCTGCCCGCTTCACCTCCTGTCCTGTGAGGAAACGCCCAAGCATCAATCTAAAGCAACCCAAGAGGCTTAAGACCTAAAGACACCTATCCATCATAGTGGCTTGCCATCTTGCGAACCGCTCTGCAGGTCCCCTCCCTTGCGGGCCGCTGGCCCAAGGCGCAGAGCACCTAGGGCCCAGTGGGTATGTGCAATCCTTCAGCAGGCAAGCAATTACCAGGTAATGCTAGCCATAGTGCTTGACTATCTTTCTTGCCAGATGGCAGGTCCAGTCAGCCAATTTAGGTATCTCAATGG
>DUQH01000122.1 GCA_012837895.1 Candidatus Fermentithermobacillaceae bacterium
ATCAGTACTATAATTTTGTGCTGAATAAGGTTTAACAGGAGCCGTGTACGAGGCCCGTACGCACGGTTCTGTGAGAGGGATAAAGATGGGATAAAAGAATATTATCCTATCTTTACCCTACTCGATTCGTTTTATTTTTTTCGAAATACCGGTTGAAAAATAAGGCCTGATATTTTATGGCATTTCCCCAATATTCCCAGTTATGCACACCGGGACGGGAGATGAAGTCGTGAGGAATGTTGCGGTAAAGAAGCGCTTCGTGCAACTTTTTATTGACCTCATAAAAGAAATCCTCTGTTCCGCAATCGATGATAAGTTTAAGTGAATTGGGAGTAAGCAGGTGCAACAGTCCTATCACGGTGTGCTGTTCCCAATTTTCGGGAAATTCGCTTTGTTTTCCCAATCGTTTTTCCAGATCCCAATTGTTGGGGAAGGGCCTGATGTCTACTCCTCCGCTCATGCTGCCGGCTGCGCCGAAAATATCCTGATGGCGGAAAGCAAGGTATAATGCGCCATGACCTCCCATACTCAGACCGGTAATGGCTCTGCCTGATCGGGATGGGATGGTTCGATAGTTTTTATCAATCCAATTGACCAGTTCGTCAGCGATGTAGGTTTCATATTGAAAATCGGGGTCGATCGGGCTGTCGAGATACCAACTTCCATAAGCACCGTCAGGACAAACGATGATCATATCGTAAAGGTCGGCAAGGTCTTTTATGACAGGTACTTTGGTTATCCAGCCGTCGTATCGGTCGCTATATCCGTGAAGAAGATAAAGTACGGGAAATTTTGTTTGACGAGCATATGAGTCGGGTGTGATTACCACGGCTTTTATGTCTTTTTGCATTTTTTGGCTTTGCGTGACAACAGTATCTACTTTTGCTGCCTGAACGCAAAAAAATGCCGATAAGAAGAGAGAAAAAAATAAGGTAACTATCGATTTCATATTTATGTTATTTGGTTTCCGTCGTAGCCCCATTTCAAATAAACGGCACCCCATGTGAATCCGGCGCCGAAAGCCGTAAGGATAATATTATCACCTTTGCGTAACTTATGTTCCCATTCCCATAGACACAAGGGGATGGTTACTGCGCTGGTATTGCCATATTTTTCGATATTGATTATCACTTTCTCACGCGGAATCCCGGTGCGTTGTATCACGGCATCAATGATGCGCATGTTGGCCTGATGAGGAACCAGCCAATCCACATTATCCTTAGTGAGGCTGTTTCTCTCCATGATTTTCAGTGAAACATCGGCCATATTGGATACGGCATATTTAAAAACAACTTTCCCATCCTGATGGAGCGTGTGTTCTTTTTTATCTATACTTTCGTGCGTAACAGAATATTTACTGCCTCCGGCTTTCACTTGAAGCGGTTCGTATCCCACTCCGTCGGCTCGTAGAATGGCATCGATGATACCGATATTTTCTTCGCAGGGCTCAATCATTACGGCAGCAGCAGCATCTCCAAATAGTAGACATGTATTGCGATCTTCATAGTTTACGATAGCCGACATTTTTTCACCTGCTACCAGAATCACTTTTTTGTATCGCTCGGTTTTAATGAGTCCGTTGCAAACTTCAAGACCGAAGATGAAGCCGCTGCATGCTGCCTCCATATCGAAGCAGAAGGCGTTTTTGATGTGATTTTGTTCGGCAACAATGGAGGCAGTGGAAGGGAGAAGATGGTCGGGTGTGCATGTGGCAAATACAATGGTATCAACTTCTTCGGATGTGGTGTTGGTTTTATCGAGCAACTCGGCAATTGCGTTTGATGCCAAAACCGATACGCCTTGGGCTTCGCCTTTCAGTATGCGTCGTTCTTTAATCCCAACCCGGGTTGTTATCCATTCATCGCTTGTGTCGACCATATGCGACAATTCTTCGTTAGTAAGAATATAGTCGGGAATGCTTGCCGCAATTCCGGTAATAACTGCATTCATCCTGATTTGCTGTTGATGTGATAAGAAAAAAGTCCCTCGAAAGCATGTGTTTCTTGGGATTTTTTTCATTATGCTTTGTTTTGGAAAAATTTATATTGTGGTTTCTTTTTCAATAGCGAGTTTTCCTCTATAGTAACCACATTCATTACATAC
>DUQH01000026.1 GCA_012837895.1 Candidatus Fermentithermobacillaceae bacterium
CAGACGGCCTCTGGTTTTTCACACCCGAGTACAACCACTACTTCCCGGGCGTCCTCAAGAACCTCATCGACTGGCTGTCCCTTCCGGTCGGCAAGGAGCCTCCTGTTATCGCCAGAAACCTTGCGCCATAAGTGGGACTACCATTGGTATGCATGCCATGGCCTGTGCCCAGGACCACCTGGTTACCCTCCTGAGCTGCCTGGATGCAGATGTTATGAACAAACCGCGTCTAACATCCCTTACATACAGGAACAGGTCGACAGTGAGGGCAGGGTGACCCTCAGTAAGAGTCGCAAGTACCTTGAGAGACAGGCAGACGCTTTTCTGAAGTTCGTTCAAAAGCGTATAGAATGCGCATCCTGCGGCAAGTAAGCGTAAGGTGCCGTGGATCACTCAGGCGAGGTCCCGAAGGGATATGACGTAACCGACCTCCGGCCTTGGGAGATGATGGTGTTTCAGGGGGATCATGTGGTCAATCCGCTGCCAGGCGGAGAGCGGTTTTGGTTTGCCCGATGACGAACTGATCAATTCCTGACCAGATTCTCGCGGCAACCGGTCAACTTCGGACCGTGTCCTGAGCCCAATTGGACTATTCGAGGCCATCTCCGGTTTGCCGGGGGTCGGGTTGGTCGATCTGTAACCAGGTTTGAGTCGGAAGTGGTTGGTTTCAGACCACCTATTGAGTCGAACTGGACAATCCCAGACCAGCTCCCAGCTACCGAGGGCTGGATTGGTCAATTCGGGACCAGCTTTGAGCCGGAAGTGGTTGGTTTCAGACCACCTGTTGAGTCGAACTGGACAATCCCAGACCAGCTCTCAACTATCGAGGGCTGGATTGGTCAATTTGGGACCAGGTTTACAGTGGAAGTGGTCAATCTCAAACCAGGCCAGATTCGGAATTGGATAATCTGAGACCAGTCTGAGCCTCTGGGAAAGGGAAACTGATTAACTAGGGACCAGGTGCCGGCGCGAAGTGGTAAATGTGTGACCAGTTTAGGCTCTGAACTGGTCAAATCGGAACCACTATGAGCCTCCATGCAGACGGGATGGTAAGTTTTTGACCAGTTGGGCGGAATAGGTGGCCAAATTCGAAGCAGATTCACTGCCCATGCAAAACCTGTAGTAATGGCGCACGTGGTGTACCATCCTGGCTTCAAGACATGGACGATTGGTCCAACCGGTGTACCATGTTCGGCGGTCCCCCACAGAAAACCTGGAGCAAGGGTGCACGTGGTGCACCCTTGCATCCTTCAATGACCGGTCTGATTGAGTTCAGAGGGTTGTTGGCATAAAATGAGAGATGGCTTGGATAAGAGGTGTGATAACAATGCATTGCCCCTTCTGCAATCCGAAAGAGACAGTGGTTTCCAACGAACTGGCTTTTGCCATATATGATAAGTACCCTGTTTCCCCTGGGCACATGCTGATTATTCCCAAACGGCATGTGGCCGATTTCTTCGATACAACGCCGGAAGAAAAGCGGGCGGTTCTCGAAATTCTTGATCGATCTAAGAAGATGCTTGACGAGGAAATGGCCCTAGACGGCTACAACGTAGGAATCAACTGCGGTAGCGCAGCAGGACAGACTGTTTTCCACGTTCACGTGCATCTAATACCGAGATACGCAGGTGACATAGATAATCCCCGAGGCGGCGTCAGGGGTGTAATACCTGGGAAGAGGGTGTACTAGTAGAAACCTGCTATTGACGGATAGGAACTACGATTAGATGCGTGGAAACCTTTCTTGACGGTTTACGGGCCCACACATATGACGGCTTGCGCCGGTGTGCGTGCAAGGCCTTGTCCTGGGTGAAGAGTCAGTCTAGGAGTCAGTCTAGGCGGTGACAGGTGACAAGTAGCGGGGGAGTGTACAATGCTGACACCTCCAGAAACGGTGGACTCCTTCAGAGCCATTATCGAGCGTGGTAAGAACACTTCTACCTACAAGATGGCCCTTGCTATTGCAATTGCCCGGATGGTTGAAGGCAACAAGAGGCATGTGAGCAGGAGGGAGCTTGCCGGCTTGTTCTTTGAAATATACCTGGACCGGCTTGAAGTTGACATGCCGCAGTTGTCAGATCCCACCCGGCAGCATGACCTCAGTCGGGGTTGTGTACAACACTAAACGGGAGTCAGCGGAGGATGATGAGCCTCCAGACTCATGTGCGGAGTATGACTGCGAATCTACGGTCGCCGCTGTGGTTGACGCCCTCCGCAGCAGGTGAGTCTAGCCGTAGATGGTCCTGCCTCACCGGATATTCGCTGCTTTGCACGTGACTCATATGAAAAAAGATGAAAGCCGGCCCCTGTACGGAGCCGGCCTAGTCTCACACAAACTGCCTTTTTAGCACATCCACGATGTTTTCTTTCTTGACCCGCATAGTTGAGTAAAGCATGGTTGCGCCTACGATGACAAACACAGCTATGGCAGCTATCACATAGCTTTTCCATGGAAGGGCAAACCCAAACGCGAACACGTCTTGGCTTGAGCGGTACAGAAGCCATGCAATAAGCACGCTTATGGGCAGCCCCCAAAGCAGGGCCTTTAGTCCGTAGAATATGCTTTCGAAAGCTATCATCCGGTTGAAGCTCCTAGGCGTCATGCCTACCGAACGGAGCATGGCAAACTCCCGCCTGCGGAGCCTGATGTTGGTGGTGACTGTGTTCAGGATATTGGCGATGCAGATAAGGGTCACAAGGCTGATAAACCCGTAGATGAACACGCCCATCACAAGGAGTATGCCTTGTTCCCTCCGGGCGTGGCTGGCCATGTTGAATACATGGATTGCTCCGCCGGAATCCATGCCGATGTCTGCGTCCTTGACAAGCTCGTGAACCGCTATCTCCGCAGAATCAGGGTCGCTTGCTGTGAGATAGAGGTATTGAGACACAGGATTGCCTTGAGAGTCCAGGTGTTTCCAGGTGTCAGGGAATCCCTTGAACACTTCCCGGCTGACAACTATGGAAACAGTGTTCATAGGAGAGATAATCACCCCGAGGGGCCTTCGGTCAGTGAGACAGCCCACGGTGAGTTCCATAACGGGCGCCGGTTGTTCTGAATCCCGCATATATGGATCCAGGCTAATTTCCAGGGTTTCGCCAGGCTCTTCTGCCAAGATCTCGCCTGTGCCCCGTTTGCCCAGTTGGGTCCTGCCGAAATTTATCACGATCGCCGTTGGGTCTGGGGAATCTCTGAATTCCTGGGGGTCCAGCCCAAGATTCCTTGCGTAGTCCTCAAAACCTGCGTCATCCAAACAGTAGATAGATGCGTTGAGCACTGCCCGGCCGTCTCCTCCGGTGTTTTCCCCAACATAGTTCCTGGCCAACGAAGTAAGCCTGCCGGCTTCAACCACCACGTATCCTTCTACTGCCTGTATTGCGACTGCTTCGGATACGCCCTCGATGGCCCTGATTCTGTCATTCAGTTGGGTCGCCTGCTCCTCTGAGATATTGTTGTAAGTGAGCCACAGATCGGCGTTGAGCCCTATGGAAACAGTGCCTACCCCTTGGCGTAACTCCTGGCCGTAGTATGACGCTGTGAGGAACAACACCAAGCTTACGGTAAGCGACACTATCGTAGCCCTGTGCTTTTTGCCGCTGCGCTTGAGGCTCTTTAGGGCAAGATCCCCTTCGATTCCAAAAACCGCCCTGGTTAACCGGGAAGTTCTCACTGTCTTGGGCGTAAGCTTGATTTCTTGTGTCTGGCGTATGGCCTCTATTGGCGTGATCCTCGAAGCCTCCCGGGCAGGCTTCCATGTGGAGATGAATATTGTGATAGCCGCCAAGACGGCAGCAACGATGACCGAAGCGGGGGATACATAAAGCGCGAGCCCCTGGGGAGCTGCAAACTGCATCACGTCGTTCAGTATAGGGCGGATTGCCCTGAGGGTGACTCCTATGCCTACGATCCCTGACAGGATGCCCAGGGGAATGCCTATTACTCCCAAAGCAAGACCTTCAAAGTAAACACTGTTAAGCTTCTGCCTCTTGGTTGCGCCTACACTGGCAAGCATTCCTAACTGACTTATCCGCTCCGACACCGATATGGCAAAAGCATTGTATATCACAGATACCGAACTCACGATGATAATTGCCATAAACACCCCGGCAAAGGTGTAAACCATGGCTTGGGTGCTGTCGCCGGCAAAGATGCCGCTGTAGCGTAAGAGGTTGGTGTTGAACCTGACCTGTCTTTCCCTAAGCCCTATCCTCGCCGCCAACTCTTTGCCTTCTTCAAACAACCCCCGGTTTGCCCTGCGGGCGAGGAACAGTGCCGATACCGTGTCCTTTGGCCCCAGCGCCTGGGTGTCCAGGAACGTAATCGCAGTGTAGCTTGCCGACCAGGAAGGTTCGAAGGTAGGCCTTTTGAAAATCCCGGTTACTGTGTAAGTCCGGGGCGTTTCGGGGATAAAGGTCTCGCCTTCTGATTGGTAGGATGCATGGCGGAAGCTGTCTGTAAATTCAAGCACAAACCCTTGGGGGCATATGCGTTTTCCCGTTTCCAAGGTAATAGTGTCGCCGATCCGGTACCTGAGGCCCCCGTGAGTTTCCAAATGCTCAGGCAACGCTATTTCATTCTCGTTTTCTGGCAGACGTCCTTCGGTCAGTTCCACGGGGAAGTTTAGCTCTGCGCCGGGTCCCAACTCCAGGATGAAGAGATACGGTTTGTTGTAGTTGGCCACGCGCTCCAGCTGGGCAAATTTTGCCTGCCTGCATAGGGCGATTTGCCCGTCAAAGCCCGAGTGTTCCAGGGCGGCAACATCCTGGGCGGGTACATCAGTAATCATAAAATGCCAATTGCCCAGTTCGGCTATGGCGGTGTTCCGCATCAGTTCCATGAAGGATGCGCACAGGGTGGACACTGCGGATATCATGGCTGTCGATATGATGATGGCTATCAAGGTGACGATAGTCCACCGCTTATTGGTTTTCATGCTGCGAAGGGTGAAACGTTGCATGATGTTCACCGGCGGATCACCTCGTCCCTAACAATCCGTCCGTCTTGCATGTACATGATCCTGCCTGCCTGAAGGGCGATGCTTTCATCGTGGGTGATGAGGATAAGGGTTTGGTTGAGCTCCTGATTTGCCTGGCGCAAGAGCCTTACGATATCTGCGCTGTTTGCGCTGTCCAGGTTGCCTGTGGGTTCATCGGCGAGCATGAGCGCCGGATTGCTTATGAGCGCCCTTCCAATTGACACCCGCTGCTGTTCGCCTCCTGAAAGCTGGTTGGGCAGGTGATTCCTCCTACCTGTGAGGTTGAGTTTGGCTAGCAGCCGGTCCAGTTGGGCCTTATCCACCTCCCTGCCGTCAAGGAGGAGGGGCAGGGCGGTGTTTTCTTCAACGTTTAGCACAGGGATGAGGTTGTAGAACTGGTAGATGAGCCCTATCTGCCTTCTGCGGAATATGGCCAGGTTGGTTTCATCCAGGGCATAGATGTCGGTGTTCTCAATGTACACCTTGCCTGATGTAGGCCTGTCGACCCCGCCTATGATGTGGAGCAGGGTGGACTTGCCGGAGCCTGAAGGGCCCAGCACGGCCACAAATTCTCCTTGGTCCACAGTGAAACTTACGCTGTCCAGGGCCCTTACCTGGGTCGGCCCGCTTCCGTATACTTTGCTCAGGTTTTCAACCCGAAGGATCTCCAAGATAGACAACCCCTTTCTCCCGGTGCTCAGTCTCCCCGTGTACTCCCGCATGTTGAACGGTCTTCCATGAAACCGCATATGCTTGTATACCTGTGCATGCTTTCGACTAGTATCCCGCATGTGCCCGTGCGCCGGGACTCGCTCAGGATGCTTGTGTATGCGCCTCCTCTTGCTCTCAAACGCTTCTGGATGGTCCCCCATGCTAGGTGTACTACGGGGACTTCCGCTCTTAGTCTACCGGCTGAAAGTGACTATCCGGTGACAATGTCGTGGAAATCCGGCCCGGTGTCTGACCCTGTTGAGGCAACTTCGAAGCGATTGTGTTGCCGGCTCTTCGGAACTGTGTCGCGGACCCCCGATTGCGCTGGGGAAACCGGGAGGTGAATGATGAACAGCGCCCCGCCTAGCGGGGGAACCTGCTTAGGCTTGCCTTGGGCATCTCCTATGCCATTTTGCTTTGTACTTTCTGCTGGCTCCTCTCCCGGATTCACTGTCAAATTCTCCCGGGGATCCTTCCTGGAGTTTTCCCGGAAATCCTCGACAGCACCGGATGCTCCGGGTGTGCCGGATGTACCGTTTGTGCCGCCTTGGCTCAGGACGCCGTATTCCCGGCTAACCGCCTTTAGTGTGCCGCCTTGAGCTTCTATCACCCCTTTAGCCATGGCCAAGCCTATCCCGACGCTGTCTTTCGAGGCGTGTCTGCCCTTGTAAAAGCGCTGGAAGATGAACGGGAGGTCTTCCTTAGGGATTCCCGGGCCGCTGTCAGACACCTGGATTTCGGCAAAAAGCG
>DUQH01000061.1 GCA_012837895.1 Candidatus Fermentithermobacillaceae bacterium
ACGCCCGCGGCCGCCGAAGCCCTCCTTTCGGCTCTTTCGGCAGCCGATACGGATCGGATGAAAACAACCCTTGTCAATGCGTTGGCACAAACCGATTATTCGCAAGCCGAACCCGTTATGCTGGAATTGTTGGGCAACAATCCTTCAGGGGATTTGGAAAAAGTACTTTACGATGCCCTCGGCAGAATAGGAACAAAAGCCTCTTTAAAACCGTTGAAAAGTGCTGCCGAACAAAGGCAATATGCTTATGGAAAAGCCAATCCCACGGCTGCATATTTGGCTTTGTTGAATCGGTTGGCCGAGAGCGATCCCGGTCTTGTGAAAAAAGAAGCCGAGAAATTCCTTTCTCGGGCAACAAAGTTGCAAAGACAGGATCTAAAGGCTGCTGCCGCAGGATTGCTGCTTTCCCTTCCCGCAACGGATAAGACCGGTTTGTTGAAAAAGGCATTGAAGGACGGCAATATCGTCTATCTGACTCAAGTATTGAATTCCTACCCTTATCATAATGATGAAAAGGCAGTGAAGCTTATACTGAAGTCGTTGTCTCCGAAAGCGTCGCCCGATGTACAAATTGCCATTCTTTATTGGATCGGGAATCAAAAAGTGACCCCCGCCGTTTCGCACCTTTCCGATTATCTGAATATATCGGACAAAGACGTGCAGAAAGCGGCTGTCTATGCCCTGTCGAAGATAGGTGGAGAACCGGCACTTCTTTCGTTGGTCGGTTTGCTGAAAAGTAGCGACGAAAATGCCGTAATGTTGGCAAAAGAGGCTTTGGCAGGTTATGCAGGGGATATTTCTGCTGCGTTGTCATCGGTTTTTGACGATTGCGGCAAACAGGGAAAGATTGCTGTGCTGCAATTGATAGCAAATCGACGGCTGCACGATCGGTACCGGTTGGTCTACAACCAACTGTTTACAGATGACGAGCCCGTAAAAACCGAAGCGGCGAAAACCCTTTGTTATGTGGTAACCGAAGAGAATCTTCCCGAACTATTCGAATTATTGGAACAAACCGACGACCGGTATCTCGCATCCATTCAACAAGCCGTGAATGCTGCTTTGTCGTTGCTTTCTCCGGAAGAGCAAATGAAACAAGTGATGGAAAAAATGAATGCTTCCGATAAAAAATATGCATATTATGTTGCGTTGGCAAACAGCGGCACCCCACAGGCTTTGGATTTGATTATAAAAGCTTATCAAACCGAAACGGGAAAAAACAAACAGGCTGCTTTCGATGCGATCAAACAATGGAAATCGTTTGATGCCGTATATGCTTTGCAAGATATTGCCCGAAGCAGCAAAGATAAGGAAGAAATTACTCAAGCCGTGGATGCCATTATCGAAAAGGTGGCATCGTCCAACAAGACCGGTGCGGTAAAATATCTTTTTCTGCGCAATGCCATGGAGATGGCACAGACCGTAAAACAGAAAAACGACATCCTGCGCTTGCTCGGCACCACCGACATGTATCAGGCCATGTTGTTTGTCGCTCCTTATATGGATGATCCCGTGTTGAGCGAATCGGCAGCACAGGCAGCCATGAACATTGCCCTCAATAACCCGTCGTTTGCAGGTTCCGAAACAACTGCCATACTGAACAAAGTGAGCAAAACACTGAATAATCCCGATGCCGATTATCAGCGTCAATCCATTCGGAAATATTTGTCGGAAAATCCTACCACAGGCGGTTTCGTATCGCTTTTCAATGGCAAGGATCTCGAAGGGTGGAAAGGCCTGGTGGGCAATCCCATCACTCGTGCCAAGATGAGCGAGAAAGAATTGGCGGAGGCTCAAGTCAAAGCCGATCGCGAAGCCTTCAACGACTGGAAAGTGGTCGATGGAACCATCGTCTTCGACGGCAAGGGCTTCAACAACCTCTGTACCGTTAAGCAATATGGCGATTTCGAGCTCCTGGTCGATTGGAAACTTTTTCCCGGACCCGAACCCGATGCCGGCATTTACCTGCGGGGCACACCTCAGGTACAGATTTGGGATACGTCAAGGGTAGACGTAGGTGCACAGGTAGGTTCCGGTGGATTGTACAA
>DUQH01000127.1 GCA_012837895.1 Candidatus Fermentithermobacillaceae bacterium
AGGAGGGATATCGTGAATCACCGGATACACAAGTTACAGGGCCTTCTTCAAAAAAATGATGTAGATGGGGTTTTGTACGCGACAAGTGGCAACCTGCAGTACTTTCTCAATGACGCTTCCTTTTGGTGGCAAAGAACTCCGGAAACAGGTGGCCCGTCTATAGACATTGACGAGCTCGATTCAGGCGGCGATGCCGGCCATTTTTTGAACAGGCCTGATTGCATCCTGTATGTTCCTGCTTCAGACGAACCGGTCTTGATTATGACCTATCAGCGGGCAAAGGACATGCAGCATATCCCTATACAGCAGGAAACCTGCTTCTACGACCGGATTCCCGACGTGTTAGGTGGATATGTGCGAGGAAAACGGATTGCATGCGGGGAGAGCTGCAACTCCTATCTCAAACAGGTGGTTGCCCGGGTCTGTCCGGATGCTGAAATCCTGGACGGAGAACACTACGGTGAGCAGCTTAGGAAGATAAAAGATGAAGATGAGATTGCCACCCTGCGTAAGGCAGCAGCTTTCACCGATGAAGCCATGGCAGCCATTGTACCGGCAATCCGTCCGGGTGCGACCCCCAGGGATATAGAAAACCTGTTAGTTCAATATGCACTCGATCGCGGTTTGTCAGATTTGGCTTTCTCTCCGGCTTGTATATGCGTAAGGTCAGGCGCTCCAGGTTCAGAAGAGATTTTCGGACACCCCCATGATCAACCCATAGTAGAGGGAACAGCCGTCACCTTTGATTTTGGGTATGTAGTGGACGGGTACTGTTCCGACTTCGGACGCGCGTTTTATTGCGGGCGGCCGGAACCGGTCATCGCTGACGCGTACAAAGCCCTCCAGGAAGCTCACTGTCATCTCTTAGAGACCGTTAAACCCGGGATGAAAATGGACCTTGCTTTCAGGATCCTGACTGCCAGTCTTGAAAAGCATAACTTCGGCAAGTACCTCCGGGACTATTGGGATACAGGCATTATGGGGCATCAAATCGGTATAGATGTGCATGAGCGGCCGTGGCTCCACAATAGGGCGGAAGAAGTGTTTGAGGCCGGTATGGTTATGTGCATTGAACCAAAGATTTGGTATCCGGGCAAAGCATATCTACGGGTTGAAGACATGGTGCTTCTCACCGGGAATGGCTGCGAGTCTTTGACAAAATTCGACCGTGAACTGTTTGAACTTCCAGTGTGACAGGACTTGGTTCTTGACCTGTAACGCCGTGGAATATATCGGCGCCAAGCCGTTAAGAGCGTGCTTGGAACGTTGTCATGGCCGACCTCGTTACGGCATGTCTTGATGTGCGTGACTTGCTATTGCGGTTGACATGGCCTGTGCGTCATGCGGAAGCCGAGCTAGCAAGCCCCTTCTCGATAAGACGATTTATTGGATTTTACACGAATGGGCTTAACGGAGCACTTGTTTCTTGTGTTCATTCGTGCAACTATAACATAGAAAGATTATTAACTAAGAATCAGTATTGATATCCCTCTTCAAGGAACACCAAATGTATGACTGGAGGTAATCCAAATGACAAACGTTAATGAAGTCTACAAGTGTGATTTGTGCGGCAATATTGTCAGAGTAGTTCACGCTGGATTCGGGCAATTGGTGTGTTGTGGAGAACCTATGCAACTTGTGACCGAAAGGACCTCAGTGAATGAGGGACTTGAAAAGCACGTACCTGTGCCTGAAGAAGAAACCGG
>DUQH01000096.1 GCA_012837895.1 Candidatus Fermentithermobacillaceae bacterium
TCTTTTTGATCGAACCCGATATCTATTGACTCATACCAAAGACAGTCAGCAAAACTTAAATGGAGCAGGAACCAAACTGGTTTTAGGGAATCATTATATAAACACTCGGGCGTTAACATGAACGAAACAGGGGAGGGAGAGGAACAAGCTTAGGCAGAATCTGAAGCAGCAAAGTGGAGAAGCAGACTAATCTGAGGAGGCCAATTTATGAAAAGAACACTTAGCCTTGCGTTGATCCTGGTGCTTGCCCTGGGTTCCTTAGCTTTGGCCCAAGAAAAGGTGGTTGTCTATTCCACCTCCTTTGAGCCACTAGCGCGGGCACTTTTTGAAGCGTTTGAAGAAGATACGGGAATTAAGGTGGAATGGGTACGCCTTTCCACCGGCGAAGCAACTGCCAGAATGGACGCGGAGCGGAAGAATCCCCAGGCCAGCATGTGGTACGGGGGCGTGGGCTTAGGCCATATTGAAGCTAAAGCAAAGGGTCTTACCATACCCTACGAATCGCCCAATGCCAAGTACATCCCTGAGCAGTTTAGGGATCCAGACCATCACTGGACCGGCATCTTCGTAGCCGCCCTGGCCTTTGTGGTGAATACTGAGCGCCTAGCAGAGCTGGGCATTGAAGCACCCAGGACCTGGGACGACCTGTTAAAGCCTGAATTCAAGGGCGAAATTCAAATTGCCAACCCGGCAGCCTCTGGCACTGCCTACAACGTCATTGCCACCCTAGTGCAGATGAAGGGCGAAGATGAGGCATTTGAATACCTGAAGAAGCTGCATCAAAACATCCAGCAGTACACCCGCTCTGGTTTTGCGCCAAGTCAAAACGTGGCCCTGGGCGAAGCAACTGTGGCCATCGGCTATGCCCATGACCAAGCAAGCCTGATTGCAGAAGGCTATCCGGTGGAGATTATCTTCCCAGAAGATGGAACAGGTTATATGATCGAGTCCATTTCGTTGATTGCCGGCGGAAAAGATCTGGAAAACGCCAAGAAGCTTTACGATTGGGCTCTCACACCCCGGGCGGCGGCGCTTTATGCCGAGACCAACGTGGTGCCCTTCTTTGATGTGCCCCTCATGCCCGGTGCCATTCCCATCAGCGAAATCAACACCATCGAGCAGGATGATGAATGGGCAGCCCAGGAAAAGGAGCGCCTCATCGAAAAATGGCATAACGAAGTTTATAGATAAGGGAACTAAAATGCGGCTGGCACTTGCCAGCCGCATTGCTTTTACCTGCCTGTTAGAGTGAACGGAGCTGCCCCTCTAAAAGCTCACCAACTTTGAGATAGTGCTGATAGAGTTGCTCGTAACGCTTCGCGCTTTCCGGTTGGGGCTCATAAACCTTGGAATAACCGCTGGCCATAACCTCCTGCGCTTCCTGGATAGTGGCGTATTCCCCTGCTGCCACCGCGGCAATAATAGCTGCCCCCAGGGCCCCGGCCTGCTCCGAGGCCACCACTTTAATGGGCATATCAAGCACATCTGCAGTTACCTGCATCACAAACTCATTTTTACCAGGAATGCCGCCTTGGGCGATCACGTCCCTAATTACCAAACCTTCCTCTTTAAAGCGTTCAATAATCGCTTTGGAGCCAAAGGCGGTGGCTTCCACCAGGGCCCTAAACAGGCGGGGCGCATCTGTTCCCAAAGTTAAGCCCACCAAAGCCCCCTTGAGCAGCTGATCCGCATAGGGAGTGCGCCTGCCGTTGAGCCAATCTAAGGCCAAAACGCTTGTTGTTTCCGGATCGATTTGAGCTGCTTCCTCAGTGAGTCTAGCTAAAATCTTGCTGTAGAGATTCTGCTGGGTTTCCTCACTTATTCCCAACTCCGCCCCTAAAGTCCGCACCGGCCAGAAGAGAACATCCCGCAGCCAAGCGTAAACGTCTCCAAAGGCAGATTGACCAGCTTCTAAGCCCACCAGACCGGGAATAATAGAGTCTTCCACCTGACCGCAGATTCCCCCGATTAGCTTAGTGCCAATTTCTTCTTTAGTGGCCACAATCATATCGCAGGTGGAAGTGCCCATGATCTTGGCCATGGTATGCTCTTTAATGCCGCCGCCAATTGCGCCGATATGGGCATCTAAAGCGCCCACCGCAACAGCGATGCCAGCAGGAAGGCCCAGACGCTGAGCCCACTCTGGAGTTAACTGTCCGGCCAGTTCATCGGCGCGGTAGGTTTCCTGGTATAAACGACCCCTTAGACCTGTAAGGAGCGGCTCCAGCTTGGTTAGAAACTCTTCGGTGGGAAGGCCCCCCCACTCTGGATGCCACATGGCCTTGTGACCCGCCGCGCAGCGGCTGCGCTTCATGTTCTGGGGATTGGCGGTGCCGGTGAGTACCGCGGGAATCCAGTCGCAGAGCTCCACCCAGGAATAGGCCGCCTCCCGCACCTGCTCATCCACGCGCAGGGTGTGCAGAATCTTCGACCAGAACCACTCGGAGGAATAGACTCCACCTGAATACTTGGTAAAGTCCACCCCACCCCAAGTTTTGGCCAGCTCGTTGATTTCCGCCGCTTCCTGCACCGCAGTATGATCCTTCCAAAGGATGAACATGGCGTTGGGATTGTCTTTGAACTCATCCAATAAAGCCAGGGGAGTGCCCTCTACATCTATGGGGCCTGGGGTGGAGCCTGTGGTATCAATGCCGATGCCAACCACATTTTCCACTACCGTGCCCGAGACCTTGTGCAGCACACCTTGAACGCACTCTTCTAAGCTGTCTAAGTAGTCTTGGGGATGATGGCGAAACTGGTTCTGGGCAGCATCGGAGTACAGCCCCTGATTCCAGCGTTTATAGGCAGAGGTAGCGCTGGCCACCTCTTCACCCGTTGCTGCATTCACAATGAGGGCCCGCACCGAGTCGCTGCCACAGTCCAGGCCCAAAACATACTTTGCCGAGTTCATGTAGACACCTCGCTTGGGTTTTCTTAATACTCCTTTTCCAGGAGAGAAGCTGCTGCCTCATCCATAATAAAGGTTACATTGGGGTGCTTCCTTAAAATGGAGGCGGGACAATCCTCGCTGATGGGACCTTCCAGCGTATCCTTCACCGCCTGGGCTTTACGCACGCCGCTGGAAGCGACTAAAATATGCTCCGCTTCCATAATGTCCGCAAGGCCCATGGTGATCATCTGGGTAGGCGCCTCTTCCCTAGTTAACCCCTGGTACTGCATGGTACTTTGAATGGTGGATTCGTGGCTGTCGGCCAAAAACAGCCTGGAATCGAAGCTGGTCCCCGGCTCATTGGCTCCTAAGTGGCCGTTTACCCCCAAGCCCACAATCTGCAGGTGTCGGGGATATTTCCTTAAGATCTCATTGAAACGGTCGATTTCCTTCTGCACATCGCTTACACTGCCATCCAAAAGACCAATAAACTTGGGCTTGGTTTTGATCAGGTCATAGAACTTCTTGTGCATATAAGTGTAAACGGTGAACTTGGCCTCCCGGGGAGCGATGTATTCGTCCAGGTTAAACCAGATGGAATGGTCGATTTTCAGCTCACCGGAGTTAATGGCCTCAACCAAGAGCTCAAAGGTGCCGTCGTAGCTTGCCCCGGTTGTGGTGTTGATCACAGGCTCTTCGTACTTGTCCAAGGTCTCCTTAATAACCTTAAATGCTTCCCTAGATAGTTCTGCGTAGTCCTTGGTCTTGATAATCCGCAACTAAACTCCTCCTTGAAACTGTATTCTCCTCCCGCCGCTTCGCTAAACCCGAGAGGATTTCCTCCTCGCCTTCACCGTTAAAGTATGGGGCCAGCCCCAGCCGCGGGCTTAAAGACATAAATTTCCGCTTCCAGGCCAGTCTCCTCTTTATAACCTTGGAAAACCCGCTCTTTAAACTCCCGAAGGGCCCGCTCAGGCACTAAGGCGATAATACAGCCGCCAAAGCCGGCACCGGTCATGCGGGCGCCTAGAACACCGGGAACGCCCAAAGCAAGCTCTACTAAAAGGTCCAGCTCCTTCCGGCTCACTTCAAAATCATCCCTCAGGCTCAGATGGGAGGCGGTAAGGAGCTCTCCGAACTGGACAAGATCCCCAGCTTCCAGCGCCTTAATGCCTGCTAAAACCCTGTTGTTCTCAGTAACCACATGGCGGGCTCGCTTAGCCAGAACATCCGGCAGCCCATTCACCAAGGGCAGGTGCTCCATGGCCACATCCCGGAGTGATTTTATACCAGAAAGCTCTCTCCCCAAGAGCTCCACCGCCCCTTCGCACTGCTCCCGGCGGAGATTGTACTCAGAATCAACCAGCCCCCGCTGCACCCTGCTGTTTACTACCGCGACCGCGTAGCCCTGCCTTTCAAAGGGAAGGGGAATCAGATCATAGCCTAGACTGCGGCAGTCTAAAAAGAGAGCGTGGTTTTCCTGCCCCATCATGGAGGCAAACTGGTCCATAATTCCGCAGTCAACGCCCACAAAGTCGTTTTCCGCCCGTTGAGCCAGCTTTACCAGCTCCACCCGATCCTGCTCCCAGCCATGGAGGGCATCAAGGAGTACCGCCGCGGCAACTTCCAGGGCAGCAGATGAGGAAAGGCCCGCCCCCTGGGGTACATTCCCTTCTACAACAAGATCCAGGCCTTTAAGCTCGAAACCAAGCAGAGCAAACTGCTGGCAGACACCGCGGATGTAATTGGACCATTTCTGGGTTGCGCTGGGCACTAGTTCCTGTAAGGAAAAGCTGTCCCGGGCGCTGAAGTTCACAGAATAGATATTTACCTGATCGGTGCCGTTGAACGCCCCCGCCATGGTAATACCCACATCGATGGCCATGGGAAAGACAAA
>DUQH01000068.1 GCA_012837895.1 Candidatus Fermentithermobacillaceae bacterium
CTATCGCGGTATTGAGTCGCCTTATGGTGATTTATGGCAGTGGGTTGATGGTGTAAACATCAATGACCATCAGGCATGGGTGTGTAAAGACGCAGATCAATATGCCAGCAATCAGTTTGCTGGATCGGCGTACGAAGTGTTAGGCTATGTAAACGCTGACGCCAACGGTTATCCCAAGGAAATGGGGTTCGATCCAGATTACCCATTCGCAGAATTTCCTGTAGAACTCGGCGGCTCTTCTACCACATATTACTCTGACTACTACTATCAATCTACAGGTCAACGGGTCGCCCACGTCGGCGGGTCCTGGAACTATGGCTCGCGTTCTGGCCCTGCGTGCTGGTCCTTGTACTACTCCTCGTCGCACTCGTACGTGTACTTTGGCGGCCGGCTTCTTAAAAAACCTCTTTAGGGGGGTCTGGGGGACCACCCCCAGTTAGTGAAAGTAGAATACACAGGGGCTTGGGGTGCACGGGTCGCCCACGTCGGCGGGAACTGGAACAATGGCTCGAATTCTGGCCCTGCGTACTGGAACTTGAACAACTCCTCGTCGAACTCGAACGTGAACATTGGCGGCCGGACTCTTATTAGAATAAAAGGCTTCATTTTTTGCACTCCGTTCTCCTTACCGCTTGGTAGAAATATGCCGAAAAGAGCAAGGCTTAGTAGGTTTACTCTCGAAGGGCCTTGAGGCTAATAAGAAGCGAGGTGTCCTTTTGTAAGATTGAAAAGGGTTGGTTACATTTGGGAAAAAGTATGTACAATCGAAAATATTAAAGCTGCAATTTGGTTTTCTGCTAAAAAGAAAAAGGAGCATAAGCTTGTGGCTCCAATCTTGCGTAACACCGATATATATGCTGAAAAAATTTTAGAAATGTTAGCAGCCAAAACATACGTTCCGTCTCCTTATATTATCCGGGAAATCACAGACAACTCTAGCGGTAAAATACGCACTATTCACAAACCAAGATATTTTCCGGATCAAGTTATTCATTGGGCATTGATTTTGCAAATTCAACCCGTCATGATGCGGGGCATGTATAAATACAGTTGCGGCAGTGTGCCAGGCAGAGGGCCTCATTACGGACGCAAGCACTTGCGCAGGTGGCTGGATACAGATTACAGGAGGACCAAGTATTGTCTAAAGATGGACATAGCTAAATTTTATCCGTCCATAGATAACGAAGCACTAAAAAATGAATTTAGGCGAAAGATAAAAGATCCACATGTGTTGTGGCTGATAGACACAATAATAGACAGCGCACAAGGCTTGCCTATTGGTAACTATACAAGCCAATGGTTTGCAAACTTTGCTTTGGAGCGGTTGGATCATTTTATAAAACAGGAGCTAAAAATACCTTACTACATGCGATATGTAGATGATCTGGTACTACTCGGACCCAACAAAAAGACGTTGCACAGGGCTAGACCTGCAATCGAGAAGCAGTTAGCTGAGTTGGGTTTGCATGTAAAAGACAATTGGCAAGTGTTTTTAGCTAACTCGCGTCCAATAGACTTTTTGGGTTACAGATTTTATAGAGATAAAACAACTTTGCGCAGGCGCAATGCCTTACGCATCCGCAGGCGTTTTGCGAAGATAGGAAAGAAGAACTATCTAACACTAAGGGACGCCCAGGCCGTCGTGTCTTATTGGGGTTGGATGAAACACAGTGATAGCCATTATTTTTACAATAAGTATTGCAAACCTCACGTTAGCGTGGGGGAGGCAAGGAGGGTGATTAGTTGTAATGCAAAGATACGGGATTGTAGTTGATGGGAAGTTGCGCTTAGTCCCAGAAGCATCAAGGGGCGCAAAGCCTGTAAAATGGACTCCTTTACCAGAATACGACCAAGAAACTCAGGCGATTTTTGAAAAACCACCTGTTGATAAAGGTGACTATATCTTGGTGGAACTTGAGGTGAGGGATGTGGAGCAAGATGAGGGAGAACAGGCAGACGAGATGTTCTAAGGCGTGTTGGGAGTTAATGGAGTTAGTTGAGCGCCAAGCAGAGACCATCAAGAAATTAACTCTCAAGATTAAGGAACTTGAAGCTTTGCTGGAAATTAAGCAATAGAGCAATATA
>DUQH01000099.1 GCA_012837895.1 Candidatus Fermentithermobacillaceae bacterium
GATGCCAAGAATAACTTCTACTGGAGAGATTATCTTGGTGACGATTTCATAAGAATTGCTGTTGCATCTGCACGTAAGCATGGACCGGAAGGACTCCAGCTGTTTATAAACGACTACAATTTAGAGTCTGATTGGGATAATAATCAGAAACTGGAAAGCTTGATAAAATGGATTGAGCGTTGGGAATCTGATGGCGTTACCGTGATAGATGGTATCGGTACCCAAATGCATGTCTCTTGCTATATGGATCCGGAAATTCAGGCACGTAAAGAGGCTCATGTGGTTCGAATGTTCGAGTTGATGGCAGCTACCGGTAAACTGGTGGTAGTAACGGAGCTCGACATGGGCCTTGTAGACGAGGATGGTGTTTCTGTACTTACCAGCGATGTAACCGAAGAGCAGCACAAAGCTATGAGCGACTATTATAAGTTTATTGTTAAGAAGTATTTGGAAATTATTCCGCCAAACCAACAGGCAGGTATTACTCACTGGTGCCCGGCAGACAGTCCAGCTGAATCTAGCTGGAGAGGTGGAGAGCCGGTAGGATTATGGACCGAAGGTTTCCAAACTCGCAAACATACATATGCAGGATTTGCTGATGGATTATCGGGAAATTAATATTAATGTTTTTTAGATGAAAAAGGAGGCCGGAGAATTTAGTATCCAGCCTCTTTTTTCCAATTTTAGCTATGAAAAAACTTTTTATACTTTTTATTTTAGCCGCATTTGCCCTTGGCTCATGCTCAGATGAAATAGAGACTATTCCTGAAGAAAAGGAAGAAGAACCTACTGTCCCTCCCATAACTGAAGAGGCAGAATCTAAGCTGCCAGTGCTTCGTGTTGAGGGAAGGTATTTAAAAAATGAATCGGGCAATATTGTGAATCTGCATGGATATGCGCAAACTTTTAGTCCCTGGTTTAATGAGCAGGGCACCAAGTGGAGTAATTACGATGTTGCAGGTTGCCTGAGATATAACAAGGGCATTATTGACGGGATAATGGCTGCCGGGTGGAAAATGAATTTCGTGAGAATGCATATGGACCCCTATTGGAGTGATGATCCTACCAAGGAGAGTGTCCGTTATGAAGGGCATGAACGGTTTTCGCAAGCTCGATTTGAAAAATACCTGGATGAGGTTTTTATACCGATGGCTGAGTATGCTATCAGCAAGGGAATGTATGTAGTACTCCGCCCGCCCGGAGTGAGTCCCGGAAGAATTGCTGTGGGGGACGACTACAATGAGTTTCTTGAGCTGGTATGGACTATAGTAGCCAGACATCCGAAAATCAAAAATAACTCGGATATAATGTTTGAACTGGCAAATGAACCGATAGATATACTGGGACCTGACGGCACTTATGCAAGCAGCGGACAGGGTCATTTTGATGAGATGAAAAAATTTTGTCAAAGTATTGTTGACAAGATAAGAGTTCATGCCGATAATATTATATGGGTTCCCGGGCTCGCTTATCAATCCTCTTACAGCGGATTTGCAAACAATCCGGTTGAAGGAAGAAACATCGGATATGCTGTGCATGTATATCCCGGATGGTATGGAAGCGACACTGAAGAGGCAAGTCCCGAACTGGGAGGCACTATGGGTGGGGGCTATGAAAGCTTTCAACGTGGTTGGGATGCACAGGTAAAACCGGTTGCTGATTTTGCTCCTATAATGGTAACCGAAATGGATTGGGCGCCTAAAAAATATGACTCCTCCTGGGGAAAAAGCTTTACAGGTGTTGTGGGTGGACCCGGTTTTGGGGCAAACTTCAAATATATAGCAGACATGACAGGAAATGTCAGCTGGCTGATATTCACCGAGGGACACCATCTGGCTGCATTTAAAAATGTTGAAGGTATACCGGGACAATATACATTCCTTAACGATCCGGAGGCCTGTCCATGGCCAACCTATCACTGGTATAACGAATATGCAATGGGCAGCCAGGGTGTTGACGCCGATCTGGAGAAGATCTCAATCTTAGGGGTAGATGAACATATTCAAATATTAACAGGAGGAAGCAGATATCTTATTGTTGAAGCCTCTTTTTCGGATGGCTCCGCCAAATATGTAACAGGTGATACCAATTTTGAAATTTCAGATCCTTCAATACTTTCTGTTGACAGTAAAGGAACGTTAAGTGCGCTTAAAGACGGTGATGCGGTTGTTACTGCCACTTACAATGCTCCTAACGGTGATAATTATAAGTTTACCTTTACTGTTAATGCAACAACTTTTCCTCTTACCAATGAGATGTTTAACCCATCAATCTGGGAAAAGGGATCATTTGACGAGGAGACAAAGACTTTAATTACAGGCCAATATGGTTTCGGCGGATGGCAGTATGCCAACGGCACTGATCTGTCGGGATACAAATATTTGGTTGTTGAGCTCGGAAACGACAACGATTCCGGTGTCTCGTTCAGACTATTTGATGAAAACAATTACTGGTCTGATGCTGCCATGTATGATTTTGGAGATTCACGAAGAGTCGAAATCGACCTTCACAATATGGTTAAAGGTGATAATAAGGTAAAGGTAGATCCCTCTCATATTTATATTATGGGATTCTGGTCGCGGGGCGGAAAGCCTATAATTATAAAGGATATTTATTTGACAAACAATTTAAACTAACAACGTAAAAGTTTTAACTTTACTGCATATCATGTTATATGAATAAAAAACTGGTTTATTTAATATTGTTATTTAGCTCTATGCAGCTATCAAATTGCACCTCATCATCTCTGAAACCTTGGGATAAAGGAGCTTTCGAAACGGGCGAATACCGCAACCTCCTTGCCGAGATGGGTTACAATCAGAGTGATATAGATAACAGACTGGAAGAGGTCTACTTTAATTTATTTGAAGGAGAGAATAAAATATATTTTGAAGTAGGAGATTCGATGGCATATATCTCCGATATAAAGAACAACGATGTACGCACCGAGGGGATGTCGTATGGTATGATGATTGCTGTACAGCGAGATAACAAAGATATGTTCGATCGTCTTTGGAGGTGGTCTAAACATTACATGCAGCATCAGGATGGTCCTATGAAAGGATATTTCCGCTGGAGCTGTAAAGTTGACGGGACTCCAAACTCATACGGCCCCGCTTCAGACGGCGAATTATATTATATAACCTCTCTAATATTTGCGTCTAACCTTTGGGGAAATGATGGCGACATAGATTATCTGTCGGAAGCGCAGTTTATTTTAGACAGCTCGATGGAGAAAACGGGCAAAAATGGCGTAACACCGCTTATTCATCCGGAACATCAGCTTATAACATTTGTGCCGACCGGCTTTGGTGCCGGATGCACAGACCCATCCTATCATGTTCCCGCATTTTACGAAGTTTGGGCCCTATGGGCAGAAGATGGAAGAGCCGATTACTGGAGGGAGTGCGCAGTAAAAAGTCGCGAATATCTGCATAAAGCAATTCATCCTGAAACAGGGTTAAATCCCGACTATAGCAATTACGACGGCTCACTGCTTAACAATGGCCGCATAATTGGTGATGCTTTTCGTTTCGACTCATGGAGAGTACCTTTGAATATTGCTCTCGATTACTCCTGGGCTTGTGAGGATAAGGAGTGGCAACAGGAATATGGTCACAAGATTCAGAATTTCCTATATAGCAAAGGGGTGGAGAGTTTTGTGGATCAGTACAATGTGGACGGCACTGATGTGACAGAAATTCTGGGTGCCGGCGGATACAGGGAGTTGCGCCATTCACTGGGACTGGTGGCAAGTTCAGCTGCGGTCTCACTTGTTTGCTCACACGAAAAGAGTAAAGAGTTTGTGGATCATTTCTGGAACAGCAGACATGAGCCTTATGAAGACGGCTACTTCGATGCATATTACGACGGACTTCTACAACTGTTTGCATATATGCATCTTAGCGGTAATTACAGAATAATTTTTCCGGTAGAGAAATAATATAAACTTAAAAAACTTATAGATGACTAATTTACTATCTTTATCAAGAAGCGAGAAGATTTTTTTAATTTGTATCGCTATGTTTCTATTTTACGCATCAGTAGGATTGGGACAAAACAAATCTTCAATTCAGAGTGACTCACAACAGAAATTTGTTCACTATGGAGCAGGTAACCCTTATCTACCCCTCTGGGAACATTTACCGGATGGAGAACCCCGCGTTTTTGAGGATCCGGATAATCCGGGTAAATATCGTGCTTACATCATTGGATCACACGATTTAAGATATACCAGCTACTGCGGTCCTGACATCAGAATGTGGTCAGCACCTGTGGAAGACCTCAGCCAGTGGCGCGACGAAGGTCCGATATTCACCTATTATGTTGATAATCAGTGGGACGTTATGTACGCTCCTGATCTGGTAGAGGTTATAAGAAAGGATGGAACAAAGGAATACTACCTATATCCACATAGCCGCGGTCCCGGCAGAGAAGCTATGGTAGCCAAAGGGAGCCGCCCCGACGGACCGTTTACTCCTATTAACCTCACTGAGGATGGAAGAAATACAGTAGAAGGCAGTATACTTGGTTTTGACCCTGCAATTTATATAGAATATATAACCGATCCTGCCGACCCCGATTATGAGATTGGCTTTAGAGCATACGGATACTGGGGTTTTCAAAGATCATTGGCAGCTGAACTGGACCAGAACACAATGTATTCAGTAAGACCGGGAACAGAAATAATTCCCTACTTTATTCCTGCCAGTTCAAGATATGGTGAACTTCGCGATCCTGAGGGAACAGAATATCCGCAAATTTATCCTGATGAGGATCTGACTACATTTAATTTTTTCGAAGCCTCCTCTATTCGTAAGGTAGGGAACAAATATGTTACGGTTTTCAGTGGATATTCAGGACCTGATTATGGTATCGGCAGTTCAAACTCTACGCTACGCTATGCGGTAAGCGACTCACCCTTAGGTCCCTGGAGAAGTGGCGGTGTACTTGTAGATTCACGTGCTCCGGTTGTAAACAAAGATGGTTCATCTCTTGAAACAACCAATGGCGGTCATAACACACATGGCAGTATAGAGTTAATTAACGATCAATGGTACGTATTTTACCACAGACCTCCAAGGGGTTTCGGCTTCGCGCGTCAGCCTATGGTTGCTCCTATCAAAGTAGAGTGGGATGAAAAACCTGTTGCTGAAGGGGGAACGGTAACCATAACAGGTTATGACCCATACGCAGAAGATAATGTTTGGACTGCGAAAGACAACAATGGAATGGAGTATACCGGAGCGGAAGTCACTTCAGAAGGTTTTCATATCTTCGGACTCGATCCTTATAAATACTACTCTGCCGGTTATGCATGCTATCTCTCAGATATCGGTCTCCAACAAGATTCGTGGGATATTTGGGACAATCATATGACAGTTGGTCCTGTAAAGGATGGCAATATAATAGGATATAAGTACTTTGGTTTTGGCGGACTCGATAAAGATACTAAAGGAATAAAGGCTTTTGAAGGAACAAAAGAGGGAAACCAGACAGCATTTAATCTATTCCTGACACCAAAAACATCTGAGTCGTTCAAGGTTAACGTATGGCTCGACGGTCCATGGGATAATGAAACTTGGAACGGAACTAAAATAGGTGAAGTTGTAGTACCTGCAAACTCAGCAGAGGAGCGTACACAGTTTACCATCGATGTATCTGAATTTGTTGATCACCTCGATAAGAAGCATGCAATATTTTTAGTTGCAGAAGGTGCAAAATCAACTGAGCTTTTCGATCTGATTGGACTCGGATTTAGCTCAAACAAGATTGAAATTGCTCCTCGGGTGGTTCCCACAATCTCAATCTCTGTAGACGGAGAAGAGTTAGTGTTGCCTGAAACACCAGTAAGATCTACAAATGCTAATGGAATTACCGAATATGACCTGTACGAAACTACATACAGTCTGCCGTATAGTGCAACTGTTGCACCAACAGTAACTGCTTCATCTGATAATGATAAAGTAAAGATAAGCATTACACAGGCTGACTCGCCAACAGGTGTTGCGAAAATTGCTTTTGACTACGACGGAGTAGTTAAAACATACCAGGTTAAGTTTGAAAAAGAGCCGGAGGAGATGCATGTATATCTCTGCCTGGGGCAATCAAACATGGAGGGTCATGTACGTGTTAATCCAGAATTTGAGCCGGATGTAGATAGCCGATTCAGAGTATTACAAGCAGTTGACTGCCCCAATCTGGGGCGAGTAAAAGGGGAGTGGTATAAAGCCACTCCGCCCCTTGTACGTTGCTACACAGGTATAGGACCGGCTGACTTTTTCGGACGCGCTATGGTTGATGCCCTACCCTCTAACATCGGGGTGGGTGTAATTAATGTAGCTGTTGGCGGCTGCAAAATTGAGCTTTTCGACAAAGACAATTTTCAGGAATATGTTAAGGGCGAGGCAGACTGGCTGAAAAATATGGTGGCTGAGTATGATGGCGACCCATATAAACGTCTGGTGGAGATGGCTCGTATAGCTCAGGAAGATGGAGCCGTTATTAAGGGAATTTTGTTGCATCAGGGCGAATCAAACACCGGAGATGAGGAGTGGCCTCTGAAGGTTAAAAAAGTATATGACTCACTGCTTGAGGATATAGGACTGGCTCCCAACTCTATACCACTGCTTGTCGGCGAAGTTGTTCATGCTAATCAGAACGGTGTTTGCGCATCAATGAATGAGATCATCCAAACACTGCCGGAGGTTATACCTAACAGCTATGTTATCTCTTCTGCAGATTGTGAAGCGGGACGGGATCGACTCCATTTCTCAAGAAGAGGATATAAAATGCTGGGTGAACGTTATGCGGAACAGATGCTTTCAATTCTGAACAAGTAAAATAGGAATTGAGTTTTATTCATTAATAAATAGATGTAAACTAATTTATTATAAGAGTTACTATGCGACAAGTTTTTTATTCCTTATTGTTTGTTGCTTTCTTAACTTCCTGCACTAACGAGAAACCTCAACATATTTCTCCAAATGGAAAGATTATGGTTGAGGTTAATGTCGCAGAGGAAAATTCTTTCGGACAGCCCTCCTTATCAATTTCTTATAAAGAGAGTGATAAAGTTCATTTGCTTTTTGACAACCTACTTACAGGTTTTAAAACAACGGAACAAAACCTGACTGACAGCTTGAGGCTTGTATCTATCTCACCTGCGGTGGAAATCGTTGACGAGTATACTATGATTACAGGAAAGAGAGCTAATTGCATCAATCATGCTGTTGAAAAAGTATATAGCTTCGAAAATCAAAATAATGAAACGATAGATTTAATTATACGAACCTATGATGATGGTGTAGCTTTTCGATATCGTTTCAGCAGCGTGGCTGACGGAGAGCAAATAACAGAGGAGGGAACTGTCTTTCCGATTGCTGAGGGTGTGAAGCGGTGGATTCAGCCCTATCGTATAGATTACGAGGGATTCTATTCGCTTACACGCAGCGGGTTGCCTGATCGGGAATCGAATCGTAACAGAGGGAACTTCCATTGGACCTATCCAGCGTTGTTAGAGCCGCAGGACTCTATTTTTGCACTTATTACTGAGGCAAATATTCAACGCAACCAGTCTGGTTCGCAGCTGATGAATACTGATGATCACACAATGTATCGTGTACATTTAGCTGATAACGCACTCCCCTTTTCGGGAACATGGGAATCTCCCTGGAGAGTAATTATTATTGGCAGTCTGGCTGATATTGTGGAATCAACTCTTGTTACTGATGTTTCAGAACCTTCGGTAGTGAGCGATACCGACTGGATAAAACCGGGACCGGTTTCGTGGATATATTGGGCTTATAATAACGGATCTAATGATTATCAAATTGTTAAGAAGTATATCGATTTAGCCGAGGAGATGAACTGGCCCTATAACCTGATCGACTGGAAATGGAACGAAATGGGTAACGGAGGCGATGTGAAGGATGCAATACAATACGCTAAAGAGAAGGGTATCAAAACCCTTCTATGGTACAACTCATCCACCAGCTGGAACGGTGAAGGGGCTCCGGGGCCGTTATATGTTCTAAATGCTAAGGAGGA
>DUQH01000031.1 GCA_012837895.1 Candidatus Fermentithermobacillaceae bacterium
ATACCAACATTAAGGCCGAACTCACCATCTGGGGCTGGTCGCAAAGCTTAAAAGCCTTGAGCGCGAACATAGAGGCATTTAACGAAATCTATCCCAACGTTACTTTTAGGCTGGTGGAGCTACCTCATAAGGAACACCACATGCGGCTGCTCACCGCGATGGCTGCGCGCCGCGGCGGCCCCGACATTGCACCATTGGAAGGTGTCAACTCCAACCAATACGCGGGTCGCGGTTTGGTAGACCTCACTGAGAAGCTGGAGCCCTACCGGGATCAGTTCCCTGCTGTGAAGTGGGGCGAGGGCTATTCCAATGGACGCCAGTATGGTGTTCCCTACGACGTGGGTCCAACGGTGATTTACTATCGAGCCGATATCTTTGAGAAAGTCGGCCTCGACCCCGATCCGGAGAATTTCCCCAAAACCTGGGATGAGCTTTTGGAAGTTGGCCGTGTATTGAAGGAGCACGGGTACTATCTCTTCGGCTGGGACTACATTGCCCCAGATACCCTCTGCTTCTATTACTACCGCACGCTCCTGAATCAGCTGGGCAGCGGCTTCTATGATGGCAATGGTAAAGTCCTGCTGGGAGAGGAACCGAGCAGAAAAGCGGCCCAGCTCATGCTGGACATGGTCAACGAAGGGCTCATTTTCACAGATGCGGAATACAGGCAGCCCGGGTATTTCTCCGCTCTAGAGTCTGGCGATATTGCGGCTGTGCTTGGAGCTTCCTGGTTCGGCGGCATTCTGAAGACCCAGGTGCCTCGGACGGAAGGCCTGTGGAGAATCGCCCCCATGCCGGCCTTCGAACCCGGTGGTGTCCGGACCAGTAACCAAGGCGGTACCACTGTAGCTATCCTCGAACAGTCTAAGAACAAGGAACTAGCCTGGGAGTACCTTCGCTTTTCCCTGCTGACCGCGGAAGGGCCTATCAGGATTTACGAATACTCTGGGGTTTTCCCTGCTTTCTTCCCGGCCTACGAGAGCCCCATCTTTGGCGAAGCAGATCCTTTCTTCGGTGGACAAAAGGCCATGAGGATCTGGGCAGACCAGGCAAAAGACATCCCGCTGTACTACTATATGCCTACATCGCCCGAAGATGACTATGTGGTTAATGCCGCGCTAGTGGACATCCTACTCGGCAACGCTACCATCGAAGAAGCACTCAACGAGGCAAAGGTCAAAATCATCGACAACCTGAAGAACTACGGTATTGAACAGCCCTAAGGCCATTTGACTGCCGAAGGATTGGGCCGTGGATCCGCATGCCGGATCCACGGCTGCCCTCAATGACTCGGGTCGCTCAGCAATTTGTGGGAACGGAGGATGGAGGACTTCGGATGAATACATCATCAAGCAAGGGTTTACTCAAAGCTATCCTAAAGAAGTGGGATATTTACCTGTTCATCGCCCCCTTTTTTATTCTTTACACAGTGTTCATGCTGTTTCCCATTGTCCATTCCTTTTGGATGAGTCTTCATTGGTGGGATGGTTTGTCGGAGCCGAGATTCATCGGTGTTGACAATTACCGGAAACTGATCAGCGAACCCCTGTTTCTTACCTCCCTCAAAAACACTGCGTTTATCTTTGTAGTGGGCGTGCCAATCATGGTTGCTATCGCCGTGGTGCTAGGCGTGCTTCTGAACAGGCCAGTGGTGTTTCGCAAGTTCTTCCGGACGGTGTTTTTTATGCCCGTCGTTGTTTCGCTGGTCGTCGTCGCGGTCATGTTCATCTTGATGTACGACTTCCGCTATGGTGTGTTCAATTATATACTGGAGTTTCTAGGGTTGGATCCTGTGCCGTGGATTACTAGTCCCGACGTGAGCAAGCTATCAATTATTCTTCTCATGATCTGGCGCTGGTCAGGCTATAATATGGTCATTGTCTTAGCGGGGTTGCAGAACATTTCTCCAGAGTATTACGAAGCAGCGCGTATTGATGGAGCTGGTGCCTTCACCGTCTTTTGGCGGATTACGCTGCCCCTTCTGAAACCCATTCTCCTGTTCATCTTTATCTTGTCCACCATCGGTACGTTCCAGATGTTTGCTGAACCGTACATACTCACAAAGGGGGGGCCTATGCAGTCCACCTACACTATTGTCATGTATCTCTACCGTGAAGGGTTCCAGTTCTTCAACTTGGGTTACGCCTCCGCTGTGGCTTATGTCCTCGTGGTGATCATTGGTGTCTTGACCATCCTGCAGCTGAAGTTTTCGGGAGATAACGCTTTTTAGAAACCGTTTGGGGCAGAACTCGCGGGACACGCTGAGCGATCTCGAGCCATTTGGGAGGTGGAAACTTGTGGTAAAGAAGACTGTCGCCAATGTCGCTAAATACGTACTGCTCATCGTCTATTTGGGGTTTATCTTGTTGCCGATCTACTGGACGTTGATGTCGTCCCTCAAGGACACCGGAGACATGTTCACCTATCCTCCGGATCCCTATCCCAAATACCCTACGCTGGACAACTACAAGGAATTGTTTGCCGAAGGCAAGTTTCAGAAGGCTTTTCTCAACACACTGTTCATAGCGACCACGTACACCGTGTTGAACCTGTTCTTTTGCTCGCTGGCTGGCTTTGCTTTTGCCAAATATGAGTTTCCAGGTAAAAGAGTCCTCTTCGGGATCCTCTTGGCCACGATGCTGGTTCCCATCCAGGTAGTGGTCATCCCCTTATTCATGTTGATGGTGAACATCGGC
>DUQH01000058.1 GCA_012837895.1 Candidatus Fermentithermobacillaceae bacterium
CCGTGGAAAGTTATTAGGTGTGCTTCCTTCCAGAAGGCCAGGTGAAGCGCCGTAATGTCTGAATATCCCAGTAGCATCTTTGGATTTTGCTTGATGGCTTCAAAATCAAGGTACGGAAGAATGCGCATGGCTCCATATCCGCCCCGGGCGGCGATAACTGCCTTCACGTCAGGATCCGTCCACGCGGTCATGAGGTCCCGCACCCGCGCTTCGTCAGACCCTGCAAGATAGCCCCAACGGTGCATCACTGAAGGGCCTACCTTGACCTTGAGCCCGAGGGACTCTAAGAAGCGAATCCCGCGTTCCAATGATTGTTTCCCAACAACTCCGGCAGGTGCCACTATAGCTACTGTATCTCCCCGCCTCAGAGCCTGTGGTTTCAGCGGTTGTGCATTCATTTCCCTCTCCCCTTTGCTTGTTCCGTTCCACCATATATCGCCTGATGCATCATCTAAGACAAGGGGGGCGCTGAAACTCCAGGGAGTGCGACGCGAGCACTTCCACACCTTTCTCCCCGGGTTTCAGTATTGTCCCAGTAAGCCCATGGATTTCGCTTTTTTCTCGGCCAGGGCAAACAATCCCCAGCCGACAACGAAACAGGCAACTGTGACAACTGCAAACACAGCGAGGTGCCCGCCCTGAACCTTTGTAAGCTTCATCCCCTTCATCATTATCTCCTGCAAGAGGTGCTGTCCCATTGTAAACGGGAGGTACTTGGCCCACGGATACTTGGACCACGGGATCATGAACAGCCCGATTACGCCAAAAGTCACAACCTGAAAGAATGACTGGATGCGTTTGAACATAAGCGCCAGACCGCCAAGGACAAAGCCTAGTCCGTACGCTTGAATGTATACCCCGATATACACAGGGAGAATGCTCAATATATCAAGGTGCAATTCTTGACCGGTTGTGAGTACCATAATCGCGGTTATGACGGAGATCATGGCTAAACTTATCAAAGCGTTCAGACTACCCGAGAAGAAGGCCAACCATTTGTAGCCCACCGGGCTTAGATAGAGTTGTTCCAGGGTCCCGGTCTGGGCCTCGGTGGCTACGTTAAAGGCAAGGTCCTGGTATCCGTTGAGCACTATCATCCAGACAATATACCCGGTAAACAAGCCGTCAAGAGTTCCCCCGAGGTCCAGTGCGCCTGCTCCCACTGCCCTGACCCCGTAAAACATGAGCAAGAACACGAGTGACATGGTGATTATCGCCGAAAGGAAGTTAAACAGATACCTTATTTGCAGGGTAAACGTCTGCCGCCATGAGGCTTTAAGTGCAATCAGCCACATACGCCATTCTCCCTTCTTACGATTTCCAGGAAAGCTTTTTCGAGATCCACTTGTTCCTGGGTGATGGATTCAATGGCAACCCTAAAATCGCTTAATGTCTTGATAAGGTCATAAATCTCAAATGGGTTGGTGAACCCGACAGCGATTTCTACCGTGTCAGGAGTTTCGTTTATGTCTGCCTGGGAGAAGCCTTGGCTAATCTCAGTTACTAGTGACTCCGGGTGCTGCATATAAGCGTTCTTAGATACTACAATTTTGTAGTTCCTGGTCCTAAACAACGACAGGAGGTCATCGATGCTATCATCAGCTACCACCCTGCCATTGGAAATGATGATCACCCGGTTGCAAACATCTTGAATCACATTCATGTCGTGGCTGGACACTACAATGGTACGTTGTTCTTCTGATTGTAGACGCTTGAGGGCAGCCCTAAGCTCATACGACGATTCCACGTCCAACCCTAAGGTCGGCTCATCCAGGAACACCAGCGGGGTCTTCTTGGCAAGCGCACATGCAACAGC
This sequence comes from Candidatus Fermentithermobacillaceae bacterium, assembly GCA_012837895.1. GTDB lineage: Bacteria > Bacillota > Sulfobacillia > Fermentithermobacillales > Fermentithermobacillaceae > DTU015. The sequence goes on from DUQH01000058.1 coordinate 1,817, forward strand.
GGTTTTTTGTTTGTAACCGCTGGAAAGGTTTCTTACCTCCGTATTCCGTTTATCCTGAAGTCTTAGGGTCTCAAGCAAATACTCGAAATACTCCTTGTCCTTGGCAGCACAAACTCCATGGATCCCGGCGAAGAACTGCATGTTCTCCCAGACCGTCAGGCGCCAGTAAGTGTTCCTGGCCCCTTCCAGCACCGCTGCCATACGCTTTGCAGCTTCCCTGGGATTTCCCGCGCAATCGATGCCGTCTACCGTGATTGTGCCTGAATCGGGTCTTACCAGACCCAGAACCGATTTGATGGTGGTAGTCTTGCCTGCTCCGTTTGGGCCGAGAAAACCGATCATCTCTCCCTGAGCCACACAAAACGAGATGTCCTTGATAGCTTCCACTTTGCGCTTCCTGCCGATGAAGGTCTTTCTCAGGCCTTGAACCTCAAGATAACAACTGCTATCCCCGTACCTTGGATTTGGCATTCAAGATCACCTCAATTTCCCAAGGTTTAGTGTCATTCTTGCACACCGTATTAACAGTGTCAACGTCGTACTTGAAAAGGTTAATACACAGTTCAAGTTCTTTTATTGCCCCGCCCCCAGTCCAAAATTCACGTTGTACATTCATGAGAATCTGTTTCCGATGTTGAGGGTTGATGCATATATTGGCTGTTATTTACACAAAATGAGACTAGCTGTTCAATGGAATTGAAGACAGGTAGTAATCCACAACCGATCCGGAAAACGCACCTTTCATGGGGGTTAGACAGTCGGAGTTCCATTGGTAACGGAGGATAACTTGCTTGAAACCGCACATGGTTGAACTTCTAAGGGAAGTTCTAAACGAAAGCTTTACTCATACGGCGCTGATGCTGCCCGTCTTGTTCGTAGTTTTCCTTGTGATTGAAACGGTGTCCCACAGGACGGCATCGTCGAAAGTGCGGCGTGCTTTTTCCCAACCATTTCTCGGCCCGTTGGCCGCTGCCATCCTTGGCTTGATTCCCCAGTGCGGGTTTTCTGTCGCAGCGACCACACTGTTTCTCGATGGAATGATACCGGTAGGATCGCTGATATCTGCCTACATCTCCACCTCTGACGAAGCATTGCCGTTAATGCTGGCTGACATGACCACTTTGCCATGGGTACTGCCTCTTATCGTCACAAAGCTGGTTTGGGGTACCGTGGTCGGAATATGCATAAACTCAGCTGTACTGTTGAAAAAGAAGCCGGCGGGGCACGTTAAGACTCAAGCACAATCGGAAACGCGTCCATGCGGATGTGAGACCGGTTGTACTCACGGTTCATCTCCGCACGGTGCTCACTCAGGCCCCGTAGAGATCGCATCCCACGCATTGTCGCGAGCGTTGAGAATCTCAGCTATGGTGTTTGTGCTTTCTGCGGTGTTCAACTTCATAGGACACGCTGCCGAAGGCAGAATCTACACAGTGCTTTCCCGCCCTGGATTGCTGCAGCCGGTAGTTGCGGCGGTTATCGGCCTGATTCCGTCGTGTGCCACATCGGTTGCCCTGGCAGAAGGTTTCCGGGCGGGCTTGCTATCGTTTCCGGCTATTGTGAGCGGCCTGTCGGCCAACTCAGGCCTTGGGTTGCTCATACTGGCCAAGGAATCCCAAAACAAGAGCGAGGTCATAAAGGTAGTTATCCTGCTTCTGTTCGCCGCTGTAGTAGCCGGGCTCTTGGGAACCATGATTTCCCCGCCCGAATATCTCCTAAACAACTAAGCCGGGGCTATGGCGGCAGAACTGTGGGCAGGCGTTGGCCTGGCGCTTTCCGGTCAAACCCCTCGTAAGCAGTAGAACTTACATATAATCCAGCATGTTTAGTGCATCGTTTAATATTTTCTGAATGTCGGCAATCATGACAAGAACCCGTTCCTCAGCCTGCAAGAAGCGTTGTATCGGTCCGTGCATGCTCACCAGCTCCTGTGTCTTTGCAAACTCGGCTTTTAGGTTCTCGTCTGGTTCTGTGCCTGTAACGGCAGCGCCCTGGAGCATAAGCTGTTGCCGTCTGTATTGTTTTAGCAGGGATAATGCCGACTCATTGCCTTCGATTTCGCGCTTTGCTTTCTGATATTCTTTGTACTCTGGGCTTTGCTTGAGTTCTCTTGCCAGTTCGTAAGCTTTGTCGTAGACTGCCATTCCTACGTTCCTCTCCTTCTCTCCTGATAGATCTCTCTTATGCGGCTTCCAGGATTCGGGATTGCGCAAGTTCCCGATACTAAAGCGTAGGGATCTTCTCATTGATTTCAGTTTCGCCACCTTAACCAAGATCCCTGCGCTGAGGCGTGGCCTTAGCTGCCTTCATCGTCATAAAGGGTAACAAGCCTGATGTCGAAAGTGCAAGTGGCAGCAAATCGGGTATCCAGTCAGCAAAGGGAATTTGAAGACTAGATGCGAACTGTAATTTGGACTCGTGTTGCTGGACGCTTCATCAAGCGTCAGCAAGGCAGACCGGTGAGAGTGTTGTTCAAGGAGTGAATGAAATGCTGGAGGATTTGAGACAACAGGTGCTCGACGTATCTATGCAACTACAAGGTGCGGGATTGGCAAGGGGGACTTCAGGCAATGTGTCAGCGAGGGACCCTGAATCAGGTATGATCGCTATCACCCCGTCAGGGGTACCATATCATTCCCTGCATATTTCTGACATTGTGGTCATTTCCCCTGAAGGTGAGCTTGTAGACGGCCGCTACCGGCCATCGTCCGAAACCCCCATGCATACGGCTGTCTACCGGGCGCGGCAGGATGTAAACGGTATCGTTCATACCCACTCACTCTATGCAACGGTATTTTCGGTGCTGAACAAGGAGCTGCCTGTGGTTACTGTACCCATGGCTGCATTCGGGCCTGTGAGCGTTGTGCCTTTCCGTCTCCCCGGATCCCGGGAACTAGCCGATGAAGTGGTGCGATATCTCGGTTCTACAGGCAAATCAGTGCTTTTACAGAACCACGGAGCCCTGTGCGTCGGCAGGACCTTGGGCGAAGCGCTGGAATGTGCGATTTACACAGAGGAAGGCGCTCAGGTAAGCTACCTTGCTCTTGTGGCACAAGGGCTGACCCCCATTCCTGACAAATACGTGGCTATTATGAAAAAGGCCGCTGAAAGTGGCAAAGCGCTCTAACCGGGCCGGGGGCTTCCATTCGTTTGAGACAAATGTGATTCCGGCTGCGACAATTATGGTAAGATAGAGCAGTGGTTAACACCGCAGGATAATCTGTATGCTTGCACAACCGGAGGAACTGTCATGGAAACTACGCAGCACAGCAGCACTAGATGTAAGATACCACCCAAGGATTTGACAGCCGGTATCGCACTAAGCAGCGGTGGTGCATTAGGGTTGAGTCATATAGGAGTACTCAACGCTTTCACCTCGGCGGGAATCCGCTTCCCCGTTATCGCCGGCACCAGCATAGGGGCGATAGTCGGGGCGGCTTACGCCTGCGGTACGCTGAAACTGGCTGAAGAAATGGCGCTGTCCATTACACGCCAGGACATGCTGCGCTGGGTAGACCTGCACTGGAACGGGGGGCTTCTCAAGGGAGACGCGGTTGAAAGGATTCTGCGCAAACTCACTGATAACCTCACCTTTGAAGATCTGCGGGGCAACGGGATTGACCTGATAATCGTAGCGTGTGACCTCAATGCAGGTAAACCTGTCTATATTTCTGAGGGAGACATTGCAAGGGCTGTGAGGGCAAGCATGTCCATTCCCGGGGTGTTCGTTCCCGTGGAACTTAATGGGGATACCCTGGTGGACGGTGGCCTTGTAGACGGCATCCCGGTGAGCATACTGGAAAAGCTGGGCGCGGGTTTTACAGTTGGCGTAGATGTGTCAAGCGCTAATGACATGTGGCACAGGGCAAAGCTAGGTTTTGTGGCATCTGCGCGGACTGCCGACCAGCTCTGGGAAAGGGTCCGGGAGATCTCAACAGGCGCAGCGAATGCCGGTTCACGCCAATGGGAGAAATACCAAGAAGCAGTGCGGCGTTTTGTGGCCGGCACGTTGGGTGTTTCAGCTGCAGACGCACCGGACGTTTCCGATTGGGAAATCAGTAACAGGGATGCAGCAGCATCACGGCAGGTGGCATCGGACCCTGGTAGGACCAGCACCAATGACACCTCTCAAGCTTCCAGCCGATATATAAGTCGTGCTGCAAACAACGGATCCACCCAGGACTTGGCAGGCATAAGATCCATCCTTCAATCTACAAGCATATTGACGCGGAAGTTTCATGTTGAGCAGCAAGGTTGTGGGAGCATTCCCAAAGCTGACATTCTGCTGAAACCCGACATCCGTCCCTATCACGCCCACCAGTTCTACAAAGCCAAGGAATTGATTGAGGCCGGCAGAAAGGCAGCGGAACAAGCATTGGGGTGCTGTTGGGATGAAATAATACCAGAATAGAGTTGGGTTCGTGATACGGTTATCTTGTCCTTTTCAAACTCTTCTTCGTTAGTAAGAGTTTCGCCAGCGCGTATGCCCGGCGATATTCATTGTCTGTCAAAGAAAAGTGCGGCGCACTTCTTGATCCAAAATCACCGACACTCTTGAGCCAGTGACCTCCATGTGACTCCCCAGCAGATAAGTATGCAGATAAGGCCAATCAGTAAAACTTTCGCTCTTCGCTACTTATCAAGAAGGATTTAGGTATGACTGGGTAGGATAAATATCCCAAAGTGGTCTAACCACTTCTTGTGCTGTGGAACTAGCCTGACCATTCAATCAAGCACATAGAGGAAGAACTTGCAGGAGGTACTGGAAATGAGAAGAGCCTGTGTATCCATCTTTCTAGTTGCACTAATGCTGTTTTCCACGGTCGCGCCGGTCTTTGCCGGGCCACAGCCCGACACTA
>DUQH01000079.1 GCA_012837895.1 Candidatus Fermentithermobacillaceae bacterium
TAGTGTCGGGCTGTGGCCCGGCAAAGACCGGCGCGACCGTGGAAAACAGCATTAGTGCAACTAGAAAGATGGATACACAGGCTCTTCTCATTTCCAGTACCTCCTGCAAGTTCTTCCTCTATGTGCTGGCTTAGATGGTCAGGCCAGTTCCACAGCACAAGAAGTGGTTAGACCACTTTGGGATATTTATCCTACCCAGTCATACCTAAATCCTTCTTGATAAGTAGCGAAGAGCCAAGGTTTTACTGATTGGCTCTATCTGCATACTTATGTGCTGGGGAGTCACATGGAGGTCACTGGCTCAAGAGCGTCGTATCATTTCAGCCCAACTGCACCCTAATGCTTCCTCAGCTGCTCTTTTCCCGGCTTCAATCAGTTCCTTTGCCTTGTAAAACTGATGGGCGTGATAAGGGCGGATGTCGGGTTTCAGTAAAATGTCAGCTCTAGGGGGTGTATTGCAGCATTGATGTTCAACATCTAACTTCCGCGCCAATATGCTTGTAGATTGAAGGATGGCTCTTATGCCTACCCAGTCCAGGGTGGATCCGTTGTTTGCAGTCTGACAATTAACCGGAGTGGAAGTTTGAGAAGTGTCATTGGTGCCGGTCCCACCAGGACCTGATGCTTTCTGCCGTGCAGCTGCTGCATCCCTGTTACTGATGTTCCAATCGGGAATGTCTGGTGCTTCTGCAGCTGAAACACCCAGCGTGCTGGCCACAAAACGGCGCACTGCCTGGTGGTATTTCTCCAGTTGGCGCGAACCGGCGTTTGCTGCGCCTGTTGAGATCTCCCGGACCCTTTCCCAGAGCTGGTCGGCAGTCCGCGCAGATGCCACAAAACCTAGCTTTGCCCTGTGCCACATGTCATTAGTGCTTGACAAATCTACGCCAACTGTAAAGCCCGCGCCCAGCTTTTCAAGTATGCTCACCGGGATGCCGTCTACAAGGCCACCGTCCACCAAGGTATCCCCATTGAGTTCCACTGGAACGAACACCCCGGGGATAGATATGCTTGCCCTGACAGCCCTTGCAATGTCTCCCTCAGAAATATAGACAGGTTTACCTGCATTGAGGTCACACGCTACGATTATCAGGTCAATCCCGTTGCTCCGCAGATCTTCAAAGGTGAGGTTATCAGTGAGTTTCCGCAGGATCCTTTCAACCGCGTCTCCCTTGAGAAGCCCTCCGTTCCAGTGCAGGTCTACCCAGCGCAGCATGTCCTGGCGTGTAATGGACAGCGCCATTTCTTCAGCCAGTTTCAGCGTGCCGCAGGCATATGCAGCTCCCACTATCGCTCCTATGCTGGTACCGGCTATAACTGGGAAGCTGATTCCCGCCGAGGTGAAAGCATTGAGTACTCCTATATGACTCAAGCCCAAAGCTCCTCCGCTGCTTAGTGCGATACCTGGTGTCACCTTACTGCCATGTTGCTTGTACACGGTGCTACTGCGCTGTATTGCTGCCATGACGGTTTTCTCCTCCGGTTCTTCAACGCTTGATATCTCTGCCTGGCGCGTCAGATGGCACTAGGCAAGTATATGGTACTATCTTAGCCCATGATTGCCGCGATGGGAATCAGATTTGTGAAGCTTCTTTTATGGCAGACACGTACCGGCCGGGAATTGGATTGAGCCCTCCGGCCAGGAGAGCTAAGTAGCTAACCTGGGCTCCTTCTTCTGTATAGATGGCACATTCCAGTGCCTCTTCCACTGTGTTGCCCACGCAGAGAGCCCCGTGGTTCTGCATCAAGACCGCTTTTTGTCTATATCCAAGGCACCGGACCACTTCCTCAGCCAGCTCCTGGGAGCCAGGAAAGCGGAAAGGTACAACCGGCACCGGCCCGAAAGCTGCCATAGGCACTGTAACTACAGGCAGTTCTTTGTTCAGCACCGAAAACACAGTTGCGTACAACGAGTGGGTGTGGACGATACCGTTTACATCCTGACGCTCCCGGTAGACCAACGTGTGCATCGGAGTCTCAGATGACGGCCGTTGGTGGTCGTAAACAAGCTCACCGTTAGGATCTATGATCACAATGTCTTCTTCCTGTAGACGTTCATATGGGATGGCCGACGGTGTGATGGCAATCATCCCCGATTCAGGGTCCCGGGCAGACACATTTCCTGAAGTTCCCCTGGCCATTTGGGTTCGATATACTTGCACCGATACGTCCAGTACCTGCCTTCTGAGTCCCATAAGCATCATATACACTCCTTAACGCCGCTTGCCGGCACTACTTCTCATATCGTTTTCCAGGTGTCTCAAACCTGTATCTGGCATCCGCAAGTGTTACATCAAGTGTTCGCACCCGGCTTTCGAATCCCCTTTGGAATCCATATTACCAACTTGCTGCTGATTGGTCTTCTTAGAAATTGTCCCCGATACCTTGTGCTTAGATTGTGCATTTCAGCAGGCGACTTGATGAGCGGAGGAATCCCGGTCCAGATGGCGAAAGTTCATTCATAAGAGCTATCTATAGGCTTTGGCAATGGGTTACCCGGAGTCTGCACAATTCCGGATACATGAAATCAGGTACATGAGAACTGTTAGGGAAGGAGAGGTACGAAGCTATGGCTGTTTACGACAAAGCTTACGAACTAGCGAGGGAACTAAAGGAAAGTTCAGAATACAAGGAGTATCAGAAGGCCAGGAGTGCCCTGGAAGGAAACGAATCAGCATTGTCTATACTAAAGAAGTACAGGCAGCAACAACTCATGATCCAGAGTGCCGCAATTACAGGCAAAGAACCTGGTGAAGACTTGAAATCTGAGTTTGCAAAAACACAGGAACTGGTCAATATGCGCGGTCCGGTACAGCGCTTCCTTAACGCTGAGGAACGGATCCTGGTGATGATTGCAGACATTCAGAAAATACTAAATGACGCCCTCAATATGTTGGAGTACATGTGAGATGCCCTGTCAATAACCGGATGCTGGCTGCGGCATCTGGTACGATTCTTGCTTACCTTCCGGTTCTCAGTGTTATAAGCTAATTTGTGAGATAACCGGGCGGGAATATGATTGATCCCAAGAGCCCTGCCACCACCGCGGCGAAGACGAGCAGGGCAACCACTGTAACGACCTCGGTCTTGTTTGGAGATTCCTTAACCAGTATGAGAAGGCCGAGGCCCGAGTTGGCGGAAAGGCCGCTCACAACAGATGGGAATGACAATATGCCGGCCCTGAAACCTTCGGCCAGCGCGACTGAGGTGGCGCAAGAAGGAATCAGGCCGACTACGGCTGCAACCACCGGTTGAAGTAGTCCCTGGCGCGAGAGTGCTGTGTAAATCCTGCCCTGTGCAGCGTGTCCTATGAGATTGAACACGGCAGACAACACAAACACCATAGCTGCGATTCTCAAGGCCCGGGACACGGCGTGAGATGCAATCCCAATTGCACCTTGATGGGCACACTGGGAAGACGCGCTCTCACAGCTGCACCGGACGTGTTCCGTGGGTGAGCCGGTCCTTACGTGTGCTGCAGGTTTGTTTCTCAATGATATTGCTGCATTTATGCATATTCCTGCCACAGTGCCCCAAACCACCTTGGTGAGGATGAGAGGCAATACCCACGGCATCGTTGTCCGGTCAGCCAGCATGATAGGCAAGGCTTCGTCAGAAGTTGATATGTAAGCTGATATCAGGGACCCCATGGGGATTACTCCCTCTACAAACAGGGTGGTGGCTGCAACTGAAAAGCCGCATTGTGGAATCAGCCCAAGGAGGGCAGCAGCTAGCGGACCTAGAAAGGGCTGGGAAAAGGCCCTGCCTATTTTAGGCGACGATGTCCTGTGGGAAACTGCTTCAACAACAAGGAAAACTACAAACAGGAACGGCAGCATCAGCACTGTGTGGCTCAGACTTTCGCTTAGTACTTCGCTCAAATGCTCAAGTATGTGTAGTTCCAAACAAGTTATCCTCCGTTACTAACAGCTAAGTACACCTATCTAAACACAAGGGTTTCCGGACTCTCTCCAGCCTGTCCAGAAATAATTCAACAGCTACTGTTATCCTGTGTCAATAACAGGCAACATATGCATGAACCATCAACGCTGGAAACGGCCATGGGTGAGTCATTCTTCCAGATTGTGACTTTTGCCGTTGTCGGACTGTTCATGATACCCTGGTCCAGTTATCCCTGGGCAGAATACCTCCCGTTTACAATGGAGCAGCATCTCTTGCAGGAGATAATGATCAATGGGATGAAGATTACTAAGGTTCAAGTGGTCGAAACCGGAGCACCTGTTGAGATACGGCGAAAAGCAACTAGCAAAAGGGGAGAGGAAGATGAACACAGAACCGCCAAAACCGAGAGCTCTGCAGCAGGGAGATACGGTAGCTATTGTGGCGCCTGCAGGAATCGTAGGCAGGGAATCCCTAGAGCGTGGGGTACGTTTCTTTGAGTCCCTTGGGCTCAAGGTCAAGCTTGGGCCTTCAGTTATGCATCGTTGGGGATACCTCGCAGGTTCTGACCAGGAACGGGCGCGCGACCTTATGGAGGCATGGACGGATCCCGAGGTAAAAGCAGTTATCGCTGCCCGGGGAGGATATGGAGCCATGCGTATCCTTCCGTACCTGGACTTCAACGCTATCAGAGAGAATCCGAAGATCCTGCTGGGATACTCAGACATTACAGCACTACACCTGGCCTTCTGGAAGGAAGCGGATCTCATTACTTTCCACGGTCCGGTTGCAGAGATTTGGGGGCCCCGCATGAGGGAATATAACAGCGATATATTGAGACAAGTCCTGTTCGGATTGTGGCCGCCAGGTGACTTGCAGCTGCCTGTGAGTGAGCAAGAAAATGCTCACAATTTGAATGGCGACAGGGCCGGTGCAGCAGAATCCGCAGGACAAGAAGACTCCAAAGAACACATTCCGGACGCAGCAAGACTAGAAGTTCTTGAGTCAGGCGAGGCTTGCGGCAGGCTTATTGGGGGCAACCTGTCTCTGATTGTTTCAACAATAGGCACAGGGTGGGAAATCGATACCAAAGGCAAAATCCTGTTTCTGGAGGAAGTCGGTGAGAAGCCGTACAGGATTGACAGGATGCTGTGCCAACTCCAGCTTTCCGGGAAATTACGCGACGCAGCAGGCTTTATTATCGGGAGTTTTACCGGCTGCGACCCTGATCCGGAAAGGCCGTCGTTTACCGTGGATGAATTGTTAGAGCAATACTTTCTGGGAACCGGCAAGCCTTGTATAACTAACGTGCCTGCAGGGCATGGCGGAATTAACGCCACTTTGCCCTTGGGCGTGAAGGTGCGCATTGAAGCCATGCCGGATAGAAACTCCGCCAGGGTATGTTTCTTGGAAAATGCAGTGAGCTAAAGACGGGGTTTTGTGCGAGACCGGCCAAGACAAAGCATAGTTCCTACTACCAGACACAAGAAGCGCGGTGATAACATGACTACTTCGTGGGCGGAGTTCCTTCAAAGCTTCAGTTCACCCGCCCTTGACAGATGTGTATACCTGA
>DUQH01000056.1 GCA_012837895.1 Candidatus Fermentithermobacillaceae bacterium
ATCGCTTTTCGGGATGTAGCTCAGTCCGGTTTAGAGTACGCGTCTGGGGGGCGTGTGGTCGCTGGTTCGAATCCAGTCATCCCGACAATTTTTATACAAAACCCACATTTATAAACGGTTTGCGACACGGTCGCATGAATCAACCGAAACAGATACGTAACCTGAGGGGTGAATACCAACTTTCACCGACCAACAAGGTCTATCCACCATTCCGTCTTCCGATAAAGGTTATTAAGGTTTTTCAAGTCGGGCTGCTCGACATAAACCGACAAGCCGGAGGTGTTTTCAAGCGAAACGGAAATCATCTTTGGCGTATGGCAATAGCACGCAACAACTTGTTTGAGAGCAGCATCAATCGCCTTCATTTCGTATGGATCGGCGATAAGGGAAAAAGAGTGACGAAAATCGAAAAAGAGGTGCTTGTTCAAGCGGTCGAGGGGATGCAACGAATCCGGTGAAGACAAGCGTACCAACGCGAATGGTAGGTTGGTCGAATCCGTTGCATTTTCATATACCATGCGCTGCAATATCGGTCGACAGACGTCGGCCAGCGACGCCATGCCGGAGGTATTCACCAGCGTAATTGCCGCACCGCGATATGCCCCTTCCTGCACATCGAAGTAGCGATAAAACAACTCGGCCACCGACTGCAAATCGGCTTTTTCTTCATAAAGCTTTGGCAAAACTTTATCGTAAAGGAGAGCAAAACCCGGGCTAATGATTTCAGTGGGTGAAACCAGCATATAAGGTGCTTTGTTTCGCAAGGCATACATTGTTTCGGCATTTCCCATGAAACAAGCTTCAAATACGATAAAGTCGAAGAGTCCATCGGGCAACGCCGCCTTCAAGTCGGCAATTTCCATCTCGCAGTGGCCATCACGCGCAAACGAACGTGTTGCAACATTCGACCTACAATAAGCTTCAGGGTATACTTGCATCGTTTCGGATTCAGCCGTACCGTAAGGATTTTCAAAAAAACCCGACGGAAGCCAACCCGTGCCGTGACTAAAAAGCCACAAACCGTAGGAATGCGCAGGAGCCAACAACCGCATGTCGGCAATCACCTCGCGCAAGAGATCTCCCGATGCGGAATTGCCATTGGCATATACACGCAACGTATCCGCAACCGGCAATCCATTGCGCTCGCTCACTTGTTCCAGCACAGGAGCACTTCCCTTCCGGTCGGTAAAGATAAGCAACCGACCTTCGATCTCCGACCTCCACGCCCGAACCAACGCTGTACGCTTCGCCACCACCTCCGACGAAAGGCTGTTGTCGCCTGCCAAATAAACCAACACCGTGCGACGCATCTGCTGCCATTCGATACTCTCCTCATGCGAACACCCCACTAACCACGGCAAAAGCAAAAAAACCACGGCACGATTCATCGTCGCTCCTATCCTATTCTTCCTACCAAAGGATTCCAATTTATTGTCAACCTTCAACCTTTCAATGGCACATTACCGTTCGTTTATCGGTAAAAAATAAGCAGAATAAAGCCGGCTTTATTCTTTCACGCAACGAACGGTTAGTTTATATGTGGTAGATTCGTCTTTTATATTGACGCCCCTACTATTGAAATGCATATGGCAA
>DUQH01000142.1 GCA_012837895.1 Candidatus Fermentithermobacillaceae bacterium
ATTGGGGTCAGTTTGACGGACTACTCGATCACCTGAAAAAATATCAGCGGCAAATCAAAGAAAAAATTGAAAGTTTCGGTGTAGAGGTTATCGATGCCGGCATGATAGACAATGCGTATAAGGCAAGGGAAGCAGCCGATTTACTGAAGGCACAAGATGTAGAAACGGTATTTCTGTATATTTCCACCTATGCACTTTCATCAACCGTTTTACCTGTGGCGCAGAAAGTAAAAGTTCCCGTTGTGTTGCTCAATCTTCAACCTGTTCCGCAATTCGATTACGAAAAATTTAATCATCTAAACGACAGGGGAAAGATGACAGGCGTTTGGCTGGAACATTGTCAGGCCTGTTCGGTTCCCGAAATTGCAGGGGTTTTCAATCGTGCCGATATTCGATATGATATTGTTACCGGACATCTTCACGACGAAAAGACATGGGACGAGATAAAAGAATGGGTTGAAGCCGCCAAAGTGGCAAAAGCCCTACGCAACAATCGTATGGGAATATTGGGACATTATTATGGCGGAATGCTCGACGTGTATACCGATCTTACGAAACAGTGTACTGTATTCGGCACCCACTTCGAGATGCTGGAAATGTGTGAGCTGAAAAAATATCGAGAAGAAATTACAACCGAACAATTGAATGCCAAGATTGCCGAATTTCATACCGCTTTTGATGTAGTTCCCGAATGCGATCCCACCGAAATCGAACGCGCTGCCCTTACGTCGGTTGCTCTCGACAAACTGGTAACGACTCACCAACTGGATTCCCTGGCTTATTATTACGAAGGTCAACCGAGAAACGAATATGAAAATATCGTCACTTCAGTCATTGCGGGCAATACCCTGCTTACCGGGAAAAATATTCCGGTGGCAGGCGAATGTGAAGTAAAAAACGCGCAAGCCATGAAAATTATGGCGGAATTTGGAGCGGGAGGTTCTTTTTCGGAATTTTATCTTATCGACTTCAAAGACAATGTGGTGTATCTCGGACACGATGGTCCTGCACATTTTGCCATTGCCGAAGGGAGGGTAAAACTGGTTCCATTACCGGTTTATCATGGAAAACCCGGTAAAGGATTATCCATTCAAATGACCGTCAAACACGGACCGGTAACCTTACTGTCGGTCGTAGAAGGGAAAGATGAGGTATTCTTATTGGTAGCCGAAGGAGAATCGGTACCGGGACCTGTATTGGAAATCGGGAATACCAACAGTCGATACAGGTTTTCACTCAGCGCCAAAGAATTTATCGATCGTTGGTCAAAACAGGGACCCGCACATCATTGCGCCATCGGCGTGGGGCATATAGCCGAAAAAATAAAGAAATTAGGACGATTGTTGAATTTGAATGTAATACATGTTTGTTGAATGAAAAATCAAAAATTGCAATTTATCGCTTTAACTGCCGTTTTTCACCTGCTGATACCAACCAACATTTCTTTTGCCCAATCAAACCGGGAAATTTCAATGCAGTATGATATTGCCGCTTATGTTTGGCCATCTTATCATCCGGACGACCGGGCAAAGATTTTCTGGCCCGAGGGTATCGGCGAATGGCAAA
>DUQH01000098.1 GCA_012837895.1 Candidatus Fermentithermobacillaceae bacterium
AATCTGTGGTATTGTGTAAAGTGAACAGAGAGCCGGGGAAAATCTCCGGCTTTTTTGTTGCACGGAAAACAATGGCTTAAAGAGGACAAGTGGGGCCGCTACATCCCGATTTATGCGGCGGGGGTGGGGGCTGGCGTATTAAAAAAGGGGTGAGTTTTGTGACCGAAGCTAAACCGAAAGAAAGAACGGTGTTAAAAGTATCGGTAAGCATCACTGACACCGATGTCTTTGAACACGTACTAGCCATTTTGGGAGTTATTTATCGCAACACCAAGGACGAGGACCTGAAGAAGTACATTGAGGAGGAGTTGGACCGAGCACTCAAAGGAGAATGGGACATCGAGGGTGTGCTTAATCCAAGGAGGTGATCCGGCTATCCCGCCAAGCTCTGGCGGTACACAAGCGGGAGGTGTTGCGGTGAGGCTTTACAAGACTAAGCGTTGGGAACGCAAGAGAGCTGCAGTTCTCAGACGTGACGAGTATCTGTGCCGGGAGTGCAAGAGATACGGCAAGACAACACAAGCGACAACGGTGCATCACATATACCCGCTGGAGCAGTATCCAGAGTGGAAGTGGGCTACCTGGAACATGCTAAGTTTGTGCGATGCGTGCCATAATAAAATGCATGATAGAGATAACGGAGCGCTTACCGCTCTTGGCCAGAGCTGGGTAGACAGGATATCCCCCCCTCCCTAGAGGATTAGGTTTTGGCCTCCGGGGACCGGGCGGGGGAGGCCGTTCCAATAGCGCGGTTTTCCAGAAAAAATTTTGGGGGTGAGGAGGTGGCAAGACGACCAACAAAAGAAACCGTCAAACGTGCAACAATTACGGACATGAAAAAACTTGGCACCTACAAGCCTGAATATAACCGGTTGATTAGCATTTACGCTGAGTTAGTTGAACAGTATGGTATTTTGACAGAAAAATTTGTGGCCGGTGACTATAAGGTTGAAGTTGTAACAATGCAAGGCGGTGCTAAGAAGGCGCCGATAGTAGCAACCCTTGAGGCTCTTAGGAAAGATATATTGGCATACTCCGACCGGCTTTGCCTAAACCCAAAATCCTTAGAAACTGTAACGGCTGAAGTAAATCATAAGTCCAAATTAGCAGAGGCGCTGAGTAGTCTTGAAAAAGAAACCTAAGAACCTTGACCTTGCGATGGAGTATGCCCGATCAATAGTCGAAGGCAGGAAAATTGCCTGCAAGGAGCAGATCCAGTGCTGTCAAAGATTCCTGGATGATCTGAAAAACCCTGATTACGAATTCAACTCTAAAGACGCGGAATTTGTTATTGGCATTATTGAAAAAACGTTTGTTCACGACCAGGGGGAAAAATTAGACGGTTCACCATTGCGAGGTGAGCCGTTTTTATTGGAGCCCTGGCAAAAGTTTATTATATATAATCTGGTGGGGTTCTACTACAAGGGAACAAAGATTAGGCGCTTCAAAGAAGCGTTTATTTTTATTCCCCGGAAAAATGGAAAGACCAGGTTTGCGGCCGCACTGGCCTGGGCCTTGGGGCTGCTGGAACGCCGGTCCGGTTCCAAGTGCTATATAGTGGGCGCAGCGCTAGAACAGTCGCTGCAGAGCTTTAACTTTATCCTGTTTAATTTGGACGAGCTGGGGGAACGTGACAACTTCCGAGTTCTGGATAACAACCAGGAACACAGCATCAGTGGCAATTTAGGGGACGGTTCAATATACATCAAGGCACTGGCCGCTAACCCGGACCGACAGGATTCTTTAAATTGCAATATAGCGATAGCGGATGAAATTCACGCGTACAAAGCACCCAAGCAGTACAACATCATCAAGGAGGCCATGAAAGCCTACACTAACAAACTGATGATAGGAATTACCACTGCTGGCGATGATATGACTTCATTCTGCTACCAGCGATTGCAGTATTGTCTCAAGATATTAAATGGCACGGTCAAGGATGAAGCCTATTTTATTTTTATTGCCAAGGCCGATCAGGATGAAAACGGTGATGTGGACTATACGAACCCGGTTGAGCATGAAAAGGCCAACCCGAACTACGGGGTGACAATTCGACCTGAAGATATTATGAATGATGCACTTCAGGCCCAAAACGATCCTCAGCAGAGGAAAGATTTTTTTAGTAAGAGCCTCAACGTTTATACCGCGGCAATGAAGGCTTATTTCAATATTGAGGAATTCCGGAAGTCAGACCGGCAGTACAACTGGACAATCGAGCAGCTAGCCAGGCTGCCGGTTGAGTGGTATGGCGGGGCTGACCTTGCCAAACTGCATGACCTTTGCGCTACTGCGCTATACGGGACATACGGGGATGTAGACATAGCCATTACACATGCCTTTTTCCCCATTGTGGCGGCCCATACGAAAGCGGAAGAGGACAATATTCCGCTCTTTGGCTGGCAAGATGACGGTTGGCTGACGATGACCAATTCTCCGGTTACAGACCACCAGACGGTTGTCAAATGGTTCATTGATATGCGGAAGAAGGGATTTAACATCAAACAGGTTGGCTTTGACCGGAAATTTGGCCGGGAGTTTTTCCTTGAGATGAAACGAGCAAGTTTCCGGATAGAAGATACGCCGCAACTTTACCACTATAAGTCTGAAGGTTTCCGGCATATTGAAAAGAAAGTGAAGGCCTGCAAATTCTATTATTTGCACAGCGATGCTTACGAATATTGCGTTCAAAACGTTCGTGCTATAGAACAGGTGGACGATGCAGTGAAATACGAGAAAGTGCTACCTACACAGAGGATCGACTTATTTGACGCCTCTGTTTTTGCTTGTATGCAAATGCTCAAAAATTTAGCCAAATCTGGCACAGCCAAAAAATGGCTGCAGGGAGGTGAATAGATGGGATTATTAGACTGGCTTAAATCAAGTAGACAAAAGACGAGAGCAGAACCGAAGACGGCCCTAGAATGGTTTTTGATGAATGACTATGACACTTTAGCAATTCCGGGCTATACTCGTTTGTCAAACAACCCGGAAATAAAGATAGCAACCCACAAAATAGCCGAACTCATTTCGTCTATGACTATTCACCTGATGCAGAACACAGACGACGGCGACATCAGGGTCCGGAATGAGCTATCCCGAAAAATTGACATCAATCCATACAGCTTAATGACAAGAAAAGCCTGG
>DUQH01000109.1 GCA_012837895.1 Candidatus Fermentithermobacillaceae bacterium
GTCAGCAAGGTAAAGGTCTTTTGAAAATTAAGGCAGACATAATGGTTGCCATGTCAGGAACTCCTTTAATGAACAGCCCCCTTGACCTGTATGTACCCTTAAAATGGCTTGGGTATGAAAAACATAACTTTTATCAATTCAAGAACAGATACGCAGTCATGGGTGGTTATGGAGGGTATCAGGTTGTGGGATACAAGAATTTAGCTGAATTACAGAACGTTTTGGATTCAATCATGATTCGCAGGTTAAAGAAAGACGTATTAGACCTTCCGGAGAAAGTGTATATCACGGAGTACGTGGAAATGGGCACGGCTCAAGAAAAGATATATGACGAGGTTTTAACGTCGATACGAAAGAACATTGACAAAATTGCGCTAAGCCCGAATCCTTTAGCTCAACTTATCAGACTACGGCAAGCTACGGGCTATACGGGTATCCTAAGCAGTGATATTCAGGAGAGTGCAAAACTTGACCGGCTAGAAGAGCTTGTTGAGGACGCAGTAGAAAGTGGAGATAAGGTTATCATTTTTAGCAACTGGACAGATATGATCACCCCAACGTTTGAAAGGCTAAAAAAGTACAATCCAGCCGTTATCACAGGAGAAACCAAGGATAGGGTTGCAGAGCAGAATAAATTTATGAACGACGATTCATGCAAAGTGATCATGGGCACAACGGGAGCCATGGGCACGGGGTTAACCCTCACCGCAGGGTCAACAGTGATATTCTTAGATAGCCCCTGGAACCGGGCAAACAAGGAACAGGCAGAAGACCGGGCACACAGAATCGGCACCAAATCCAATGTAACAATCATCACCCTAGTAACCAAGGGAACAATTGATGAAAGGATTGAAGAACTGATTTATCAAAAAGGGGTCATGGCCGACTTATTAGTAGATGGTAAGCTACCAGACACGAACAAGCGGGAAATACTTGAATATCTACTTAGTTAAAGGAGGAGCAAAATGAGAAAACGGAGTTTAATCGTTACACTGTTTGCTATAATCATATTAAGTGTATCATTTTTAGGGAGCGAAAAAGCTGATCCTGCTACTATTTGCACAGAGCCAGAATTTGTTGAAATTGAATACATTGTGTACAATGAGTTGGACCTACCAGAAGAAGCAGATGGCAAATTCAAAACTTACATGGATTATCGCAAAATAACTGATAAAAATTCTAAGCAATGGGAGCTACAAGAACAGGCGTGGACAGAGGGGAGGGGGTTCAGAAAAATTGGTGAACATTTCTTAGTCGCAGTAGGCACTTTTTATGCAGACGAGGTGGGTAAGGAGTTACTCATTGAGTTTGAGGATGGGGAACGAATCAAGGCTATTGTGGGAGATATCAAACAAGATAAGCACACTGATTCAATGAACCAATATGTCCCTATCAACGGGAACATTGTGGAATTCATAGTTGATATCGAAAAACTAGATCCAGAAGTGATTAGGTGTGGCGATGTGAGTTTGTTAGGTTTGAATGGCAGGATTAAATCAATATGGGAGGTAGAGAGGTATGCAAGAAAAATGGTTATCCGTTAATAAGGTGGCACAGGAGTTGGATGTATCTCCACTGACAATTAGTAACTGGTATGGATGGTATAATGCTGAGGATTCGGAAATTCCGGAGGATTGCCCAGGATTACCTCCATTTATAAGGCGTGGAAGGGGAGGCAAAAGAATGTGGAAAGAAGAAGATGTTGAACAGTTAAAAGCTTTCCAGGCTTGGATTCCCAGGGGTAATAAAGGAGTTATGGGTAATTGGAACTACCGCAGAAAGCGTATTCCACGAGCTGAATGGGAAAAAAGGTCTAAAAAATAATTAAGAACCCTTTTAGGCTTTTGTCCCGATCTCTATATAATAATTAAAGGAGGTTTTGTTAAATGTCTAAATTGGACGAACTGATTCCACTGTATTATGAGCATAATGAACTTGTGAAAAAACACAAGAAGGTTGCGGACAAGGCTAATAAGGAAATTAAGAAAATTATGGCGGAACAAGGTATCACAGAATTTGCTACTCATGGATTGGTTGCCAAGGTTTCTGTATCAGAACGGGTTGACCTTATGGAAGATGTTTTGATAGAGAAGATTAAAGAACTTGGGATTAAGGGTATTATTAAGACTAGGGAATATATTGACATGGATGCCTTGGAAACAGCTCTTTACAATGGGCTTATTAGCCCGGTTGCATTGGCTCAAGCCCAAATTAAAAAAGAAGTTGTTACTCTGCGGATCAGACAAGAAAAGAAGGTGGGTTAATGTGAAACCTGATATTGTCTTGAGTAGGATGCGAGAACTCGTTGAAAAATGGTTTGCGGGAGAGTTATCTGATAAAAGGTTTGCAGAAATGATTGCAGGGTTACTCAATGAGGAGTCTAATGAGAAGGAGAAAAATAATGCCAGAAATTAAAGGTAAAACAGTGTTTATTGAGGCGCATAGTAGGGTTAGCGTTAAAATCAAAGAAAGCTTCTATACCTTCGAATTTGTAGAAAGAAGAGAGATTCCAGAGGACGCTAACCTGCCAGCGGAGCGTGAGGCTTTATGGAGAGATGTTCATGGAGAAGTGGACAAGCAGGTTGAGGATATAGTAAAGGCGATGCAAAGGCAGTGAATAAAGGGGTGGTAGCACCCCTTTCTAGTACTCGCCCTTGATTTTTGTCTGATTTTATTATACAATAATATTATAAATACTTATGAAAGCGTGGGATAAAAATGAAAGATTACTACACCCTGCCAGAGGTTGCGAAATTGGCTAATAGGGTTCCTCAAACAATTTACCTGCATATGAAGCAGGGTAAAATTAGGGGAACTAAAAAGGGTTGGTATTGGCGATTTTCTAAGGAAGAGGTACACCAATATTTAGTTGCTATCGGGGAGGTAGATTCTTATGAAAATGGTCAATGAAACGGTTTTTATTCGGTCTTCTAAAAGGCATAACTACTCTATCATTGATAA
>DUQH01000124.1 GCA_012837895.1 Candidatus Fermentithermobacillaceae bacterium
TAGTCGCTGTGCTGAAAAGCATCGTCAAAAATGAAAAAGGCGCTGTCGTTCAGTATTTTTTTTGCCAACGATACCCTCAGCGCAAAAAGCACTTGCTCTTTGGTTCCCGTACTAAGGTCTCTCATATCGAAATCGCCCATATCGCTGCCGATCACGATCTGATCTCCATACGGTATCAACTTATCGTATCGGCCGGTGATATGGAATAAGGTGCGAGAGAAATCAGGCGAATTGATGGTCGCTTGCAAGCGTTCGTCTTCCTTGCCTTGAAATTCGTCGATAGTCTGATGAACCAATATGCCGGCCAATATCGATGCTTCTTTTTCTTTCAATTGTTCCAACGTATCTTTTTGCTTTTCATACAATTTTTCGATGATCGTGTTCCAATCGTCGTTGATGGAAGCATCGACAAGTTGGGCAAGATCGCCTTTGAACGCCCTATTTTCTTCTTCCAACGCTTTTAATCTATCCTCCAACTCTTGGATTTCTCTTTCGATATCCGACAGCCTGATGGCATCGTATGCGATACCGGGATCGTTTTCGACATAAAGAACAGGATTCACGCCCAGACCGGTGAGTTCGCCGGATAGAGTGTCGATTTCCTTTGTAAGGCTCACATTTCGCCTGATGAGCTCTTTTAGCTTGTTTTCCCAATCGTCCTCCTCCACCCTGTCGTGGATTAAATTGAAAAATTCCTCGGAAATTTGCCCAGACACCTCTTTCAACTCCTCTTCATTCCTTTTCAGCAGCGCCTCTATTCGTCGTTTTTCCTCTTCCAAACTTTTAAGTTTCTGCAAATTCTCTTCTAACTCCGATAATTTTTGTGCACTATATTCTTCGCCCGGATCATCCGAACAGTAATCCGAAGGATCTACATTAAGGCCGGCCAATTGCTTTTCCAATTTTCCCAATTCCGTTTTTTGAGCGGTTCTTTTCTGCTTGAATTCATTTAAAGCCTCTCTCCACTTCTCTTGATCAAGCGTTTTGGAAAAGAGTTGAAACAGTCCACTTTCTATCTCTGCCCGTAATCCATTGACGACATTTTCCAATTCGCTTTGCTCATGCTGCACGCGCTGTTGGATGGCCAATTCTTTTTCGAGCATTTTAATGGTAGTATCGAGGCCGGCCAAATTGAGCTCGGTATCGAATTTTTCCCTGAAATCGCTTTCCAATTTTTCCAATTCGTCACTGTGGACTTTATGTCTCAATCGTTTTCGCAGGTGGTAAGAAAAAAACACGCTGCAGCCAAAACCTATTAGCATTAAAACGGATCCCAAAATATAATGGCGGGTGACAAACGAAATTGTCAACCCTGTCATAAACACAATGGCTGCCAGCAACAACAACGAGAAACCTACTTTTTGATTATGTGCACTTTGTATCAAGGTTTGATAAGTGTCTTTTATGCTCTGTGCATGAGTGTGTGCTTTTTCTTTTTCTTTCAACGCTTCTAATTCGTCGGATTTTTTGTCGCGCTCAATGATTTTTTCGTTATAATTGATGATTTTATTCTCGAGCTTGCCGAGATCGTCGTCTGTGATAATATCCAACTCCTGCTCGATCCGGTTTATCTTGCTATTCAAGTTAGAGGCCAAATGCCGCTTCGCTTTTAGTTGGCTGTCATGGGCCGAACGCA
>DUQH01000037.1 GCA_012837895.1 Candidatus Fermentithermobacillaceae bacterium
GTGAAGCGGACGTTCAACGCGGTACCAAAGACTTGTATGAGCAGCTGCGGGCCAAACGGAGGGAGCTGCAGGTTCGTATCGGCGAAAGGTTGCAAGAGATCTTGGGTGAGTACCGAGAGGCTATGTGTCCAGAGGCTATCGAGATCAACTTCCCGGAAGTCTTCTTTAATGAGGACGGGACCCTGAAAGACAATCCTGGCTTTACGGTGGTCGTTGGAAATCCTCCATGGGAGATTTGGAAGCCCAACTCGGATGAGTTTTTTGAAGATTTTGTAGACGGCTTTCGCAGGTTGCCAAAACGTGAAAAAGATAAGGCAATGGAGCAGGTGTTCAAGCAGATGCCTTACGTTAAGGAGCGTTGGGAATGGCTTGGCGGCTATTATCGAGCGGGAAGTGAGTACTTCCTGGAATCAGGCCACTACAGCTTTCAGAGAACAGTAGTGAACGGCAGGTTAACAGGGACCGATATCAATCTTTATAAAGTCTCACTGGAACGGGCTTTCCAGCTCTTGGCAAGAGGAGGCCGCTGCGGCTTTTTGGTTCCGGCTAACACATATACGGACCAAGGTTCGACCGCCCTTCGCCAGATGCTATTCGGCAAAACCCGCCTTACCACTATCGCTGGTTTCGAGAACAGGCTAGGGATTTTTCCCGCGGTTCACAATAGCTATAAGTTTGCCGCCCTGTTATTCGAAAAAGGCGGTTCAACAAGTGAATTTGACGCGTTTTTCTACCGCCATGACCTTCAGGACCTGTACGAACGAGATTTGTTCATGACCATTTCGGTGGACACAGTGAAGAAGCTGGCACCCGACACCTGGTCAGTTATGGAGTTTCGCGATGGAAGAGAACTAGACATCATGGCCAACCTGGCTAGGTGGCCGGCCTTAGGTGAGTTCATACCTGGTAAATGGAATGTGGAATTCATCAGGGAGTTCGATATGACTAACGACAGCTGTTTCTTCCTCCCTGTCGGGAAGGGGAAGACACTCTTCGAAGGGAAAATGATGGAACAGTTTACACATCTTCATGGTTCTCCACGGTACTCGATAGGACGGGACGGAGAGAAGAAGCTATTTGACAAAGAGCTCAAACGCATCAGAACATGGGCGCGTGAACAGACAGGCGTGCCTGTTGAGGAGGCAGTCCGGAGATTGTTTGGCAGTGAAAGGCAGCTTAGGCAGAAGGTTCGGCTTCATTCTGAGTATTATCGAATAGCCTATCGCGCGATAGCTAGCAGCACCAATAGGCGGACCATGATTGCAACCGTTTTGCCAAAGGAAGTCTATTGTGGCCACAGTCTTATCGCAGCAATTCCATTCAGATGGACCAAGAATGGTCAAGGAGTCAGGTTACGGGAGAACTGCTCATCACGGGAGCTTCTGGTCATCACCTCACTGCTCAACTCGTTTGTGGTGGATTTCACCTTGCGCAGAAAAACACATTCTAACATCAGCATGTTCCTTGTATACCAACTGCCCGTGCCTCGGTTATCGGAGGGAGACAAGCATTTTGACGATTTGATGCGTAGGGCGGCCCTTTTGATCTGCACAACACCTGAGTTCGATGAGCTAGCGCGGGCAGCGGGTATAAGCGCGGGCGTTACTGATCCTGAGTTGCGCCAGCTGATTCAGAATCAGATCGATGCCTATGTGGCCGACATCTACGGGTTGTCCAGGGATGAGTTCCTCTATGTCTTGTCTACCTTCAAATCGCCGGCTCATTGGGAACAGGTGGAAAGAATAGCCCAAGGAGTTATCGAGCAGTTTGATGCCCTGAAAGAGGAGGGAACACTGACATGCCCGGTTTAGCACACAGGCTTTTTCATGAGCATGGCCGCGTCATAGACAACCGCCATATCAGTATGGTTGAGGTTTTCACTGCGCTCCTTCCGGAGGCGAAGGAAATGGATATGGCGGTGGGTTACTTCCTGTTCAGCGGCCTCGAACAGGTATACCAACCCTTGCAGGAGCTGATTGACGCTGGTGGAACGGTTCGCATTTTGATGGGCAGCCGAACAACTCATGTCACAGCAGAAATGCTAAGAGAAGGCCATGAGCTTAGGACAGCTGAGGATTTCATCATTGAGGAACTCAGGGCTATGCGCGCTGAGGACTCTAGAACGGCAGTAGCGTGGCGGTTCAGCGAATGGATATCCCAGGGTCAAGTAAAGGTTCGGGTTTACGTAGGAGACGCCAACTATTTCCACGCGAAGTCATATTTGCTATATCGATCGCAGGGACGGCAGAATCCATATGATGGCTTTGCCATTGTGGGCTCAAGCAACTTCTCCAAGAGCGGGCTTTTGGGTAATACAGAGCTTAATACTGTGAGTCAGGACAACTTTGGGGCGTTGAGCCGATGGTTCATGGAAGTATGGGAGAGTGACGAGGTAAAAGACTTTTCTGAGGACCTGCTGCACATCATCGACGAGTTCGCTCCAACTCCTAGTGATTTAATCGTGTACTATCCACATCCCAAAGACACCTATGCAGTGTTCGCACGCCATTTTGTGGCAAGGGAATTAGAGAAAATAGAAGGATCCTTCATGAAAACCCTGTACAGACACCAAGCCATAGGCGTTTCTGAAATGAAGCTGCGCTTGGAGCTATTTGGCACCGGATGTCTCTGTGATGGCGTTGGTTTAGGTAAGACTCGTACCGCTGCGGCTACGCTTATGGCTATGGATTCTGAGTCAGCCCTGATCGTCGCTCCGGCTAAACTGCACGACCAGTGGATCAATGAATTGGATATTGTGGGGGTTCCCAGGACGCGTTATCAGCTTATAGGTAAGGAGTGGCTTTCCAGGCAGCAACTTACAAACCTAAGACAGTTTCTGCACCATGACCTTATCGTTGTGGATGAGGCACACCAGGGACTAAAAAACAACCGGACAAGCCTTTACAGGAATTTGACCTTTATCAAGGCTCACTCCCCCAAGAATGTAAGGGGCTTGCTTTTGACCGCAACTCCGTGGAACAACTCCCGAAGTGATGTCTTTAATATTGGTCGCATTTTCTTGAACTGTGGCGCTGTCACTAACCAAAGCCCCTACCACAAGTATTTGCTCTTTAGCGCCCGACGGGCAAGCAAAGCTATTGAAACCGATGATAGGGCTTTTGCCGCTTTTTGGCGAGATCTCTTTCTGCAGCGTACCAGAA
>DUQH01000055.1 GCA_012837895.1 Candidatus Fermentithermobacillaceae bacterium
ACAAACAATATGCTCCGCTGGTAAATGCCTGCAAAGCTCCGGGCGAATGGCAGACTTACGACATTATTTATACGGCACCACGGTTCAGGGATGATGAAACATATTTTACCCCACCGATGATCACCGTAATACATAACGGAGTATTGGTGCAGAATCATGTGAAACTTCGTGGACCAACACTTTATATCGGTATCCCCGAATATGCCGTCGAAAAACATGGAGCTGCTGCTCTTGTTTTGCAGGATCACGGCAATCCGGTAAGTTTTCGCAATATCTGGATTAGGGAATTATGAAAACTTGCATATAAATAAAAATATTCTAAGAAATTTATCGAATTTAAGTTTCTTTTATAATGTGAGTTGTTTACTGTAAAAAGAATTACTAATTTTAGAAACAACATTTTTATCATCAATATAAATACTATGTAAAATGAATAGAAAACTCAGAATGGGAATGGTTGGTGGAGGAACAGATGCATTTATTGGCGCTATCCACCGTCACGCGGCTTTACTTGATAACCAAATTGAACTTGTTTGTGGCTGTTTTAGCGTGAACCCAAAAATTTCAAAAGAATCGGGTAAACTTTATTATTTGCCTGATAATCGTGTATATGAAACATATCAAGAAATGTTTAAAAGAGAAACCGAACTTCCTGAAGGGGAAAAAATGGATTTTGTTTCGATCGTCACACCCAATTTTGTCCACTTTGAACCGGCCATAATGGCACTGGAAAATGGATTTCATGTGGTACTCGAAAAACCCATGACGTTCACACTCGAAGAAGCAGTGAAGTTAAAGGAAAAAGTTGAGGAAACCGGACTTGTTCTGGCTCTTACACACACTTACTCAGGATACCCTGCCATAAAACATGCCAAATATATGGTAACCGGTGGAGAGTTGGGAAAAATTCGCAAAGTATATGTGGAATATCCACAGGGTTGGCTTGCGAGCGATGTCGAAAAGCGAGGCAATATTCAAGCTGCATGGCGCACAGACCCAAAACGTTCGGGCAAAGCGGGATGTATGGGCGATATAGGTACTCATGCCCACCATTTAGCGGAATACGTTACCGGTTTAAAAGTAACCGAAGTATGTGCCGATCTTAATATTTTTGTTCCAAACAGAGAACTAGATGACGATGGTGCGGCTCTCTTGCGTTTCGATAACGGGGCTACAGGTGTTTTGATGGCAAGTCAAATAGCTGCAGGAGAAGAGAATGCCTTAAAAATAAGAGTTTATGGCGAAAAAGGAGGGCTGGAATGGTTGCAACATGAACCTAATTCCCTAATTGTGAAATGGATAGACAAACCCTTGCAAGTACTGCGCGTGGGCACAAACATGAACAGTCCCGCGGCGCTTCATAATACCCGCACTCCTGGCGGCCATCCCGAAGGTTATATAGAAGCTTTTGCCAATATTTACCGAAACTTTGCATTAACGGTAATGACTAAAATGGATGGTAAAGAACCTACACCCGAAATGCTTGATTTCCCGGGAGTGGAAGATGGTGTCAGGGGAATGCAATTTATCGAAACTATGGTAAAAGCCGGATATGACGACACAACCAAATGGGT
>DUQH01000083.1 GCA_012837895.1 Candidatus Fermentithermobacillaceae bacterium
ACCGCGGCCATTGGTGTCCGGGAGATCTGCAAAACCCCGATTGCTATGATGTGAAAGCCTCTCCGAAAGAAAGCCTTATCGATATCGATATGATGCCTTATGTGGATTTCATAGGAGAAGTTGACGGGAAAGAAGCCATAACTGCCTATCTTATTCAATACAAACAACCCAATCGCCGTTTCGATGTGGCAATGGAAGAAATCGAAGCCCCAACATCCAAACAACTCTATGGCAGGTACAATCCTTCCGTCTTCCGGCCGGTAATCCGATTCAGAAACGTAGGAAGCGAGCCGCTGAAAGAAGTCGAAATCAAATACGGTACCAAAGGATTTAAAAGCAAATCGTACAAGTGGACAGGCCATCTGGACTTTTACGAAGAAACCACCCTTGTTCTTCCCGGTCCCATCGAATTCGACGAAGGAGAAAATGTCTTTGAAGTCGAATTGGTAAAACCCAACGGTAAAAAAGACCAATGGATTCCCGATAACGTAATGCGTTCTACATTCAAATCGCTCAAAACGCTTCCGTTGGATTTCGTCGTAGCTTACAAAACCAACAAAAAACCCCAAGAAAACCTTCTCTTCATCATCAACGAAAAGCAGGATACGGTTTATCGACGAAATCCGCAACAATGCAAGCCCGACATGCTCTATACCGACACCATACACTTGAAGCCGGGATTGTATGAATTCGAATTGACCGACGAGGGAGGCGATGGACTTGAATTTTGGGCTGAACCTCAACAAGGATACGGTTATTTGCGTTTCCTCGATACCGAAGGGAATATTTTGCATCACTTCATCAGCGATTGCGGAAACGGGCAATTCCTGGCATTTAAAGCCACTCCTGAAGCAAAATTGGATTCCACCGTTTCACAAAACGCCTTTTTCATTTATCCGCGACGCACAAGAGACAAATTGGAATTGGACGCCTTTCTCAAAAAACCCCAAAAGTTACGCGTGCAGTTCACTGCAGACGGGATTCCCGTCGAAACGCACGAATATACCGACTTCAAATCGGGCACGTTCGAATACAATATCGGTTATTTGCCGAAAGGAAGGTATGTTGTGGAAATCTATGTCGACAACGTATTGGTTCACAAAGACCGAATCAATCGCGACTAATCATCATTCGTTCAAAATAAAATGAAAATGAAACTGATCCTTATCCCCTTACTCCAACTCTTGAGCAGCAGCTTTACCGGTGAACCGTTGCCCAACGACGCCCCGTTGCATTATGAATGTCACTACACGACAAGCGCACCGCAAATCGACGGAATTTTAGATGACGAATGTTGGGAGAAAGCCCCTTGGACAGCATCTTTTCAAGATATTCGCGGAAAAGATTTTCCAAAACCCACTTACGATACACGGGTAAAAATGCTTTGGGACGATCACTATTTTTACGTAGCGGCCTATCTGGAAGAACCTCACATTCAAGGCACCATTACACAACGGGATGCCGTTATTTTTCATGACAACGATTTCGAAGTTTTTATCGACCCCGATGGCGACACCTATTTGTATTACGAATTCGAAATGAACGCTCTCAATACCATTTGGGATCTGTTATTGGTGAGACCCTATCGTGAAGGAGGTCCCGCACTCAACGGCTACGATGCCAAAGGACTGCGGTCGGCAGTGTACATCGACGGCACCATCAACGATCCTTCAGACACAGACAAGGCCTGGTATGTGGAAATCGCTTTCCCGCTCGATGTGCTTGCAGAATTGAACGGCAACAGGAAACCGGCGGTCGGAGATCAATGGAGGGTAAATTTCAGTCGCGTGGAATGGCATACCACAATTGTAAACGGCAAATACGTCAAAGAAAAAGATCCGATATCCGGCAAGATCTTACCGGAAGAAAATTGGGTATGGTCGCCTCAAGGAGTTGTAGACATGCATCGTCCCGAAATGTGGGGATTTGTTCATTTTTCGAAATGAAATACTTCTTAGGGATCCAGGATCAATGCCGCCCAATTAAACACTTAAAAAAACATACAATGA
>DUQH01000092.1 GCA_012837895.1 Candidatus Fermentithermobacillaceae bacterium
GTTAGTCTCCATAATCATCTGCCCCCTATTTCCTCACCTAACGCGGTGAACTGTTTGATAACAGCAAGTTCTAGTTGGTTTCTTTAATCTTGGGGTCTAATCCTCCTTCCATCAGCTCCCTGAGCTTCAACTAGCCCCCGTGAGCTTCTATCGGCTCTCGTGAGCTCCAGTGAGCTCCCATTAGCCCCCATTAGCTCCCGTTAGCGCCCGTGATCCGACTCCTTAAGCCACAAGGCGGAAAACTCCATCTATGGGCTGCATTACGGAAACCAGGAACAGTTTGAAACCTTTGTGACCCATGTACGTATGAGAGTATTAGTGTGCTAGTGGAAAATCCGGTCAACCGGAAACGCGGCAATTGTAAACACAAATCATTCCTGGTTGGTTGTAGTCCTAGTTGAGAATAGCTTTGTACTGTCAGGTACCGGCATCAGTTTTGAAGACAGAGGTGAAGCCAAGTGAGTTGTCTCCTGTGGGTAATACTTTTCGTGCTAAGCTGGCCTGTGGCGCTCTTGTTCTTAGTGCTCTATCCCATTATATGGCTCATAGTGCTGCCATTTAAGCTCCTTGGGTTTGCTGTAAGCAGTGTATTTCACATATTGCGTTGGCTCATCTTGCTACCTTTCAGGCTTCTGGGACTGTGACGGCAAAGAGCAATACCAGGATAGAGCCGGGACTTCTTTGGAGCCGGAGTGGCCTAGCGTAAGGCCACTCCTCTTGGCAAATCTCAGGTCAAACCGCATTGCGAACGGCAAGGGAAACCCCCGGAGCGCGCAACAAAACAACCACCTACCGGACAAACCACAGGACAAATCACAGGGCAAACTCCCAAGCGTACTGCCACGAAAACTACCAGTCAGACTACTAGGCAAACCACTGGGCAGACTACCAGCAGGCTACCGGGCAAACAGTCTTCCGAAACCCAGCCTGCTATAGCGCATACGCAGTCTCAAACGCCTGGTGTATTGCGTCTATAGCTTTCCGTGGTTCCAGGGCGTCTCCGATGACGTGTACAGCAACCCCGGTCGCCTTGATATCCTCTACTATTTCGTTTCTGGGTGTTGCCCCAGCAGCCAGCACCACAGTATCTATGCCCTGGATTGCCTGCCGCCCCTCCTCTCTCACAACCACAACTGAGTTTTCACCTATCTCCTTGACCTCAGCGCTGGTGATGATTTTGATTCTCGGATTGTTCATGAGGCGCTCAAGCAATACAGTCCGCAGGGAGGGCCCGATGTCAATAGCTATGTCCTTGAGCAGCTCAAACACCACAACTTGGCACCCGTTCTCAGCCAGGAGTTCGGCTGTCTCGCACCCGACCAGCCCTCCGCCGATAACCGCCACCTTGCCGCTAGGCGTCGCTTTGCCTGAAATAGCGTCCCATGCTTGAACTACGTTAGGCCTGTCGACACCCGGAATATCCGGAACCAAGGGCTGGGCGCCTGTGGCAACAATGACTGTATCGGGGTTAAGCTGCTTAACAGTACCGGCGTCAGCGCGGGTGTTAAGGTGAACATTGACTTTGAGCCTGTCAATTTCATGCTTCAGATACCGGACTACTTCCGCAAATTCGCCTTTATGAGGGGTTGCAGATGCCAAAAGGGCTTGGCCGCCCAGCTCGCTTGTCTCTTCGAAAAGATGGACTGTATGCCCTCTGAGGGCAGCCGTGCGTGCAGCCTCCATGCCTGCAGGCCCACCACCGATAATCACAACGTTCTTCTTATGGCCGGCTTCCCCCATGGGGAATTGGAGTTCCCGCCCAGCCCTGGCGTTATAAATACAAGATGCGCTGCCGGCTTCAGCCAAGAGCCTGTCAATACAACCCTGGTTGCACGTGATGCAGCCTCTTATCTCGCCTACCCTGCCTTCTTGAACCTTCTTGGGCCATTCAGGGTCACAGATAATCCCCCGCCCTATGGCAATGAAATCCGCTTTACCCTCTTTCAGCACGTCCTCGGCCAAGTCAGGCTCATGTATTTTGGCCACGGCAATTAGCGGAACAGACGACACGCTCTTGATCCCTTCTGCCAGGTGCAAGAGAGGTCCGGGAGGAGTTCCCATTACCGGAACGTTAGGAGCCGGCGAACCGTAAACCCCTGCTGATACATGGAGCACATTAACCCCTGCATCGATGAAGTGCTTGGCCATTTCCTTTGCTTCTTCCAGCTTAATGCCGCCTTCTACATATTCATCCCCATTCATCCTGAAGGAAACGGGGAAATCCGGTGCAGTCTTTTCCTTTACCGCCTGTATGACCTCCAATGCAAACCGGAGCCGGTTCTCAAAAGAGCCTCCGTACTCATCCTGCCTGTGATTGCTGTATGGGGACAGAAACTGGTTTACCAGGTATCCGTGAGTGCCGTGGATTTCAACAAGATCGAACCCGGCCTGAAATGCCCGTCTTGCAGCCTCACCGAAGGCATTCACCAAACCTTTGATTTCGTCAATAGTAAGTTCCCTGGGAGTTTCCTGGTTAACGGGACACGGGAGAGGTGACGGCGCTACAGGCTGGGATCCTGTAATCACAGTCGCGGTTTGCCGTCCCGCGTGATGTATTTGGATTGCCGCGACTGCGCCGGCATTCTTGATTGCAGACGCGAGTTTAGAAAGGCCCGGAATGAACTTGTCGTCCCACAAACCGATTTGTCTGGGAATTGCCCTGCCGCCTGGGTCTACACCTCCGATTTCAACGATGATCATCCCAGCACCGCCCTGGGCTCGTTCTTCGTAATACCGGATTTGGGTATCGGTTACCTCACCGTCTTCCCGGGCGAGGTTGGTGCCCATAGGAGGCATAACCAGCCTGTTCCTGGTGGTCAATTTCCCAATCTTGCCTTCCTGGAAAAGGCGCGGATATTGCGTTTGCTGCATGTTCACCCTCCTTGATACAAGTATCTGGTGGTAGTTTGCCCCACAGGCGTAAGAAGTGTGCAGGCTGACAATGGATCGGCAGCTGTCGTAAGGCTCATGGCAGGGGCGTGACGAGCTAAGACGAAAAGCCAGAGGGCGCAGGACGGTGGAAGACGCGAACAGTACTCAACATGAACAGGCAACAAACGGAAGGAACATGCGGCACGGGGCAGAAGTCTATCTAAGTATGTGTAGACCAAGTATGAGTAGGCTGAGTATGAGTAAACAACGAAAGAGAATCCGTACAAGATATCCCAGACCCATCAGCAAGTGGCCTGTTGTATTGGGCGCCCTAGTAATCATTGCTTGCTTTGTGGTAGCAGTCTCATACGGATATAGGCGGGGACTTGTGTTATCGCTGCGCCCGAGGCTTGAAGTGGAACAGGTACTGTCAGGCGTCGACCGGAATGCCAACGGAACAGACGATTCGCTGGACATAGTCAACGGTGCGCGGGCACAGGTCGAAGCGCGCCCCGTCTACAAGAGCGCCTACTATGAAGGCGGGTACCCTCCGGAAAGCGAAGGTGTATGTACCGACCTGGTTTGGCGTGCCCTGATGGCTGCGGGTTACGACCTAAAATCCGAGATAGACAAAGACATTGCACTTAA
>DUQH01000069.1 GCA_012837895.1 Candidatus Fermentithermobacillaceae bacterium
TGCGGGGTGATTATTTGTTGTCAAGAGATGATTCTACCATGGACAGCAGAAGGGGCCGGCCCGAGGAGGAGTTTAAGGACCATGTGGTCGCTTTTGGTCCGGTATCTAAGACTGTCAAAGGCGGGCGTAGGCGTACCTTTAGAGCTCTCGTAGTGGTTGGAAACGGCAAAGGCAAGGTCGGAGCCGGATTGGGCAAGGCGCAAGATCTGACTGATGCCATAAGAAAAGGCATTGAGGATGCTAAGAAGAATGTTATCGAAGTGCCCATGAATGACTCCACCATTCCCCACGAAGTGATAGGGCGGTTCGGTGCGGGCAAGGTTCTTCTGCGTCCGGCATCGCCAGGTACAGGTATCATTGCAGGCAGGGGTGTCCGCCCAATCATGGAACTTGGGGGAATCCAGGATGTTCTGGCCAAGTCCCTGGGCTCTTCAAACCCTTACAACGTGGTATATGCGACCATGGAAGCTCTAAAGCAACTTCGCAGCGCACGTGAGATTGCTGAGATACGTGGCCTGGTAGGAAGAAAGGACAAAGGTGAAGAAGCGGAGGTCGTTCCGGATGGACTTGCATGAGGTACTTTCCCCGGTTCCGGGTTCTGTGAGGAAACCTAGGCGTAAAGGGCAAGGTATTGGCTCCGGGTTTGGTAAGACTGCAGGAAAAGGGCATAAAGGCCAGAAGGCCAGATCAGGCGGCACAAAACCGCCGGGTTTTGAGGGCGGACAAACAAAACTCGTGAGGCGTATCCCAAAACGCGGCTTCAAGAATATCTTTGGAATCACTTATGACGTTGTAAACGTGGGTGATATAGGTGTTTTTGACGCAGGCAGCGATGTAGGGCCTGAGGAGTTGAAAGCAGCCGGACTTCTGAGGCGGAATGCGCGCTACCTGAAGATCCTGGGTGAAGGTGAGATCGATAAAGCTCTAACTGTCAGGGCACATGCGTTCTCCGGCAGCGCGAAACAGAAAATTGAAGCTGCCGGCGGCAAAGCCGAGGTGATTTAGGATGATATCCACGTTCAGGACTGCATGGCGGATACCCGATCTGCGTAGCCGGATCCTGTACACAGTGGGTCTGCTCATTGTTTTCAGGGCAGGGGTTGCAGTGCCGGTACCCGGCATTATTCCGGAAGTGATTGCCGGACTGTTCAAGGAAGGAAGCTTGTTTGCTTTCATGGACCTTTTCTCAGGCGGCGCTCTGAGGAATTACTCGGTGTTTGCCATGGGGATTTACCCATACATTAACAGCTCAATTATAATGCAGCTGCTTACCATGGTGATACCTTCCTGGGAAGAAATGTCCAAAGACGAAGACGGCAGGGAGAAACTGCAAAGTTACACCAGATACGGCACTGTGATTATTGCAGCAATCCAAGCTACCGGTATGACGCTTGGCATCCGCTCACAGGGAGCTCTTGTCTCAACTTCGCCCTGGGTGCTGATTGAGGCAATACTAAGCCTTACAGCCGGAACCGCATTCCTGATGTGGCTCGGCGAACTCATCACTGAAAAGGGCATTGGCAACGGGATTTCCCTGTTCATATTCGGCGGTATAGTTTCGGAAATGCCCCGGGAAATAGCAAGCTTGTATTTCACGCTGAGGCTGGGGCTAACCAAGTGGTACAATGTGCTGGCCATGGTAGCCATCACCCTGGTTACCCTGCTGCTGGTTATCTGGGTTACCGAAGGGGAAAGGCGCGTACCCGTCCAGTATTCTAAGCGGGTTGTAGGGCGAAGGATGATGGGCGGTTACTCAACCCACATTCCCCTTAGAATCAACCAGGCCGGTGTGATTCCCGTGATTTTTGCGTCGTCACTCCTGGCCTTTCCGGCTACCATAGCATCGTTCATACAGGCGGAGTGGGCGAGGCGTCTGGAGGAGTTCTTTGACTATTCGAATCCATGGTACACGGTCTTGCTTGCTTTGTTGATATTCGGATTCACTTACTTTTATACATCCATGGTGTTTAATCCGTATGATATCGCGGATAACATGAGGAAATACGGGGGATTCATTCCCGGAATCCGTCCCGGCAGGCCTACTGCCGACACGCTGTCGAGAATAGTTAGCAAGATCACCTTTGTGGGGGCGCTGTTCCTTGCAGCTATCGCCATTTTGCCCAACTTCGTTGTCAAGATAACGGGCTTACCCGGATTCAGGGCGTTGGGCGGTACTTCGATGCTGATTGTTGTGGGTGTAGCGCTTGAGACCATGAAGCAGATCGAGGCTCAACTTGTGATGCGTAATTACGAAGGGTTCCTGAAGTGAGGAGATTAGATTGAAGCTTTTATTCTTGGGCCCGCCGGGCGCAGGCAAGGGAACACAGGCCAAAATGGTAGCTGAGAAGTTCAACTTGATGCACATAGCGCCAGGCGACATATTCAGGCAGGAAGTAAGGGAGGGTACCGAGCTTGGGCGACTGGTTGAGGGCATAATGGCCGAAGGACGGCTGGTACCCGACGATGTAACCACGCAAATCATCGAGAAGCGGATTAATTCGCCTGAAGCGGCAAACGGTTTTGTGCTTGACGGGTTCCCACGGAATGTTGCCCAGGCTGAAGCCCTGGCTCAGATCCTGGGGGCCAGGAACGACGGGCTTGATTTGGTGATAAACCTGG
The DNA here is from genome assembly GCA_012837895.1 of Candidatus Fermentithermobacillaceae bacterium. Classification (GTDB taxonomy): domain Bacteria; phylum Bacillota; class Sulfobacillia; order Fermentithermobacillales; family Fermentithermobacillaceae; genus DTU015. The sequence goes on from DUQH01000069.1 coordinate 2,620, forward strand.
AAGTTCCTGAAGAAGAGTTGTTAGAGAGGGCAAGAACCAGAAGGGTTTGTTCAGCTTGCGGCAAGCCTTACAACATTAAGCTTGACCCGCCCAAGACAGAGGGCAAGTGTGACGTCTGCGGTGAAACCCTAATCACCAGGCAGGACGACAATGAAGAGACAGTTAAGCAGAGACTCAAGATCTACCATGAGGTAACCGAACCGTTGTTTGAGTATTACAATCGTGACGGAATTGTGATATCTATAAATGGTTGTGGAGACTTAGATTCGGTTTTCCAGAGGATAGTCCAGTCCCTTGAGGAAAAAGGTTTGTCAGGGAAGAGATAAGATATGATCATCCTGAAAACTGACGAAGAAATAGCTATTATGGCCAAGGCCGGGCAGATCGCCCGGGAGTGCTTGCTCCGGCTAGGCGCCATGGTCAGGCCTGGAATCAGGACGATTGAGCTTGACCGGGCTGCAGAGGAGTTCATAAGAAGCAAAGGCGCTTTGCCCACGTTCAAAGGGCTCTATGGCTTTCCTGCCACTATTTGTACCTCCAAGAATGAAGTGGTGGTCCACGGGGTGCCCGGGGATACAGTCTTGGAGGAAGGTGACATCATAGCGATTGATGTGGGTGCCACCTATCAGGGTTTTGTCGGAGATACCGCGGCAACCTTCCCAGTGGGGAAAGTTTCTCCTGAGGCCCTGAAACTGATTGACGTTACAAGGGAAGCTTTGGAACGGGGAATTGAACAAGCAGTGGTAGGAGTCCATGTGGGGGATATTGGCCATGCAATAGAGGGCTATGTGAAACAGCATGGGTTCAGCGTGGTCAAGGATTACGCCGGGCACGGGGTCGGAAGATCCATGCACGAGAGCCCAACAGTCCCGAACTTCGGAAGGCCTGGCAGGGGGCCGGTACTCCGCAAGGGGATGGTCATAGCTATTGAACCTATGGTAAACGCCGGACGTTCAGAAGTGGTAACCTTCCCTGATATGCATGTTGTTACCAGGGACGGTTCATGGTCAGCTCACTTTGAGCACACTGTGGCCATTACTGAAAAAGGACCGGTCCGCCTTACTGTGGTATAAATTGGTAGTTTGAGGATACACTTTTCTTATAACTGAGGGGGAATAGCATGCCGAAGCAGGACAGCATTGAGGTTGAGGGCAGGGTAACAGAGCCGCTTCCCAATGCCATGTTTCGGGTGGAAGTCGAGGGTGGGCACCAGGTGCTTGCACATATTTCCGGTAGAATGAGGATTAACTTCATCAAGATTCTTCCAGGAGACAGGGTGCTTGTTGAACTCAGCCCATATGACTTGACCCGCGGCAGGATTGTCCGTCGCCTTAGATAGGTGCAAAGGACGTCTTCCTTTTGAAGGAGGTTTTCTAGGTGAAGGTGAGATCTTCTGTGAAGAAGATATGTGAAAAATGCCGTATTATCAGAAGGCACGGCAGGGTTATGGTGGTTTGTTCTAATCCAAAGCACAAGCAGAAACAGGGTTAACAGGGGGTGAAACGTGAATGGCTCGTATAGCTGGCGTAGACTTACCAAGAGATAAGAAAGTGCTGGCTGCCCTTCCCTACATCTTCGGTATCGGGCGTACCCGGGCTAAACACATTCTGGAAGCTACAGGGGTCAACCCGGACACCCGGGTGAGGGACCTTACTGAAGAAGAGGTAGCTAAGATCCGGGACTTCATTGATAACAACTACAAGGTGGAAGGCGATCTCAGGGCTGAAGTGCAGCTTAACATAAAACGGCTGATCGATCTTGGTACGTACAGGGGCCTCAGACACAGGCGGGGCATGCCTGTCAGAGGGCAAAGAACCCAAACCAACGCCCGTACTAGAAAGGGTCCCAAGAAGACAGTCGGAGTCAGGCGGAAGAGATGACGTCGGGGGAGGGTAGATAAGTCTTGGCTAGAAGGAGACAAAGAGTCAGAAGAAGAGACAGGCGTGTTGTGGAGAAGGGCATAGCCCATATCAAGTCTACTTTCAACAATACAATAGTGAGCATAACCGATACTCAGGGCGGAGTGGTATCCTGGGCATCATCAGGAAAACAGGGGTTTAAGGGTTCAAGAAAGAGCACACCTTTTGCTGCACAGATGGCAGCAGAAGATGCAGCTAAACAGGCCATTGATTACGGAATGCGGGAAGTAGAAGTCCGTGTCAAGGGACCGGGTGCAGGCAGGGAGGCGGCAATACGTGCTTTGCAGGCTGCAGGCCTTGAAGTTACTGTCATTAAAGACGTGACTCCTGTTCCCCACAATGGGTGCCGCCCACCAAAGCGACGCAGAGTATGAGGGAGGCAAACGATGAGCAGATACACAGGACCTGTTTGCAGATTGTGCAGGCGTGAAGGTCAGAAATTATACCTTAAGGGCGAGAAGTGTTTCACAAAATGCACTTTTGAGAAACGGTCTTCACCTCCTGGAATGCACGGAAGGCTGAGGAGGCCGAGCGAGTACGGGCTGCAGCTCCGGGAAAAGCAAAAGGCAAAGCGGTTCTACGGAGTAAGCGAAAAGCAGTTCCGGGAATATTTCAGGAAAGCTATCAAAGCAAGAGGAGTCACAGGCGAAACCCTGATGCAGCTTCTTGAAAGAAGGCTGGACAACGTCGTATACCGTGCCGGATTCGCCAGATCCAGGGCTGAAGCCCGTCAGATAGTGAATCACGGACATGTTTCCGTGGACGGCCGTAAGGTGGATATCCCATCATTTCTGGTAGAGCCAGGGCAAGAAATTGCCGTCAGGCCCAGGTCTTTGCGGATGGAAAGGTTCAAAGGCTTGGCAGAGTATCTCGAGGACCATACTGCGCCAGCCTGGATGGCACTGGATCCTCACAACTTCAAGTGCACGATCCTAAGACTGCCTGAGCGTGATGAAGTTGACGTTCCGGTTGATGAACGTTTGATCGTTGAGCTTTATTCTAAGTAATCTACCCCGGTAATTTGCGTCAACAAGAGGGGGTTTTATGAAGTGTTCGAATTAATCGAGCCGAGAATACAGTGCGAAGAGATGTCGCCTGACAAGACATACGGCCGTTTTGTAGTCGAGCCCCTGGAAGAGGGATACGGTGTTACACTTGGGAACTCGCTCAGGCGCGTACTGTTATCATCCTTGCCAGGAGCAGCAGTGACCCGGGTAAGGATAGACGGGGTACTTCATGAGTTCACCGCCATTCCCGGCATCAGGGAAGATGTAACGGCGATAATATTGAACCTCAAGTCCTTGGTACTTAAGATGTACAGCCCGGGCATGAAGACGGCAAGAATTGAGAAAGAGGGCCCGGGAACCGTCACAGGCAGGGATATTCAGGTTGATCCTGATGTAGAGATCAGAAATCCTGATGTGTACATTACAGAACTGGACGAGGGCGGCTCGCTGTACATGGAACTCACCATAGAAGGCGGCCGGGGGTATGTTACGGCTGAAGAGAACAAGATACCCGATCTGCCTTTGGGAACTATTGCCATTGACTCAAGGTTCACGCCTATTACAAAGGTTAACTTTCAGGTGGAAGACACCCGTGTAGGTCAGAGGACCGACTATGACAAGTTGATCATGGAAGTATGGACAGATGGGAGTATAGGGCCGGACGAAGCTATTGAAACGGCTGCCGGCATCCTCATCGACCATCTGGAGCTTTTCAAGAGTTTCACTGACCGGGTCAAACAGGATTCCCAGGAAGAAGAAGAACCTGAGGAAAAGTCAGAACTTGACAAGTTGCTGGAAATGCCCGTTGAAGACTTGGAACTTTCAATGAGGGCATTCAATTGTCTCAAACGTGCAGGCATCAATACCCTGGGTGAGCTTGTTCAGAAGACCGAGGCAGAGATTTCCAAGGTGAGGAACATGGGCAAGAAATCCCTTGCCGAGGTAAAGGGCAAGCTGGCTGAACTGGGGCTGGCTTTTCGCCTGGAAGACGAATGAATGAGGGGGAAACGAAGTGGGTTACTCTCGATTTGACAGACCATCAGCGCAACGCAAGGCACTTCTTCGCGGCCTGGTAACGTCACTTTTGAAGCAGGAAAGGATAGAGACCACTCTGACGAAGGCGAAAGAGGCTCAGTCCATATGTGAAAAAATGATTACCCTTGCGAAAAAGGACAACCTGGCTGCAAGGCGCAGGGCTTTAGCTTATATCTCTGAGGAAGATGTGGTAACTAAGCTTTTCGAGACTATCGGGCCCAGATATGCCCATCGCTCAGGCGGCTACACGAGGATTATCCAAACCCGCCAAAGACGGGGCGACGGGGCACCCATGGCTATTATCGAACTTATCCAGCCGGATAGGTAAGAGGGTTGAGCATGACGGCAGTTGAAAAAGCCAGGGGCCTCGAAGCGGAAGGCGTGGTTTTCAGGTACGAGGTGGACGAGTCTGATAAAGTCTTGGCGTTGGCTGGGGCGGATCTTGAGATTTCTCAAGGAGAATTTGTCGTAGTGTTAGGCCCTAACGGGTCAGGCAAATCCACCCTAGCCAAACACTTCAACGCTCTTTTGCTGCCTGATGAAGGTGACGTCTGGGTTTTCGGGATGAACACAAAAGATCCTGAACTTACTTGGGAGATAAGGCGCAGTGCCGGGATGGTGTTTCAGAACCCTGACAACCAATTGGTAGCTACCGTGGTTGAAGAGGACGTTGCTTTTGGCCCTGAAAACCTGGGAGTTGAACCGGGGGATATAAGGACCTTGGTAGCAGGTGCTCTCAAGAGTGTGGGCATGGAGGAGTTCCACCGCCATTCCCCCCACCATTTGTCAGGAGGGCAGAAGCAAAGGGTAGCGATAGCCGGGATCCTGGCGATGAAGCCAAAGTGCATAATCCTTGATGAGCCCACAGCTATGCTCGATCCTTCAGGCCGTGAAGAAGTAATGAAGACGATAAAACGCTTGAACGAAGAAATGGGCATTACCGTTATCCATATAACCCACTTCATGGACGAAGCGCTTTATGCTGACAGGGTTATCGTGATGGATAAAGGCGAAATTGTGATGGCCGGAACACCAAAGGAAGTTTTCGGCCAGTGGAAGCGGGTTTCACAGGTAGGGCTTGAGGTGCCCCCTGTCGGACAACTCAGCCGGCGCTTATGGTCGTCTGGCGTGAACATAGATCCGGGCATATTAACCGTTGATGAACTGGTGGATGAACTATGCCGATTGAAGTCAGGAATCTAACCCATACATATATGAAAGGGACCACGTCGGAAGTAACAGCTATATCCGGCATAGATTTCCGGGTAGACGACGGTGAATTCATAGGCCTTATTGGTGCCACAGGCTCTGGTAAGTCAACGCTGATCCAGCACCTAAACGGCTTGCTCAGGCCCACAGCCGGCAATGTAATCGTCGACGGTGTCGACATCTGGTCAAAAGGTGTCAGCCTGAAGCAAATCAGGCGGAAGATAGGCCTGGTATTTCAATACCCAGAACAGCAAGTGTTTGAAGAGACGGTTTACGATGACATAGCTTTTGGACCGAGGAATCTGGGCTTTAGCCAAACAGAGACAGAGGAACGGGTCAAGAAAGCTTGCACGCTGGTAGGGTTAGACCGTGACTTGTTGTCCCGTTCCCCGTTTGAGCTGTCAGGGGGACAGGTCAGGAGGGTAGCCATTGCCGGCATCCTGGCGATCCAGCCCAAGGTGCTCATTTTGGACGAGCCTACGGCGGGGCTTGATCCCAAAGGCAGGGCTGAGATACTGGACAACATAAAGCAGCTCCATGAAAGCGGGATGACTGTTATCCTGGTTTCTCATAACATGGACGATGTAGCCAGGTTATGCGAGAGAGTGATGGTCCTTGACAGGGGCAAGCTGGTAGCCGACGGGCCTGCAAGGGAAGTGTTTTCACAGCGGGAGTTCTTAGAGTCCATGAAGCTCAAGCCCCCTGAGGTGACAGTGCTCATGGAAAAGCTGCGTAAGCGGGGTTGGGCAGTCAGGAACGACGTGCTTACAGTTGAAGAGGCGCACGCTGAGATAGTCAAGGAACTGAGGAGAAAAGGGGTGGCAGGAGCTGTATGATTTCAGGCGGGATATTAGTGGGGCAGTATTACCCTGTCCGTTCATTTGTGCACTCCTTGGATCCTAGGGCAAAGATACTGATATCAATCATTTTTATGGCGATACTGTTTGTGGGCAACAACTTCTACGCGTTTGCCGTTACAGGCACCTTCGCCGTGCTTGCAGTGACTCTTTCAAGGATTCCCTGGAAGGTGCTGATCAGGGGGCTCAGGCCAATTGTTTTCATAATGAGTTTTACAATTCTGCTGCACCTGTTTCTTACGCCAGGTCATGCAATATTTCAGATTGGCCCGCTCAAAGCAACGTTGCCTGGTTTGATTCAAGGTTTGTTCATAGCCCTGAGGCTTATCATCCTGATAATATTCACGTCCCTTTTGACCCTGACCACCTCTCCTATTGAGTTAACTGACGGGCTTGAAGACATACTCAAGCCTTTTTCAAGGATAGGGGTTCCTGCCCATGAAATCGCAATGATGATGACAATCGCTTTGCGGTTCATCCCGACCCTGCTGGAGGAAGCTGACAGGATAATGAAAGCTCAGATGGCCAGGGGAGCTGATTTTGAATCCGGTAACATGTTCCAAAGGGCAAAGAGCCTGGTGCCCTTGCTGGTGCCTTTGTTTGTCAGTGCCTTCAGGAGGGCCGATGAGCTGGCTATGGCCATGGAAGCCAGGTGTTACAGGGGTGGCGAGGGCAGGACCAGGATGAGGCAACTGAGCTTGTCTGCCAAGGACTATTATGCCCTTGGCCTTACAATTGTTATGTCAGCGTTGGTAGTCTATACCCGGGTCCGGTTTGGGCCGGTGATTCCAAGGGGCACAGTTTGACAGTGGGTGCGTTCTCATGGGTGAAGTAACCAGGGTAAGGCTACACTTACAGTATGACGGTACGCAGTACGCGGGGTTTCAAAGACAAAAGGATGTAGTTACAGTCCAAGGGGTCTTGGAGGATGCCCTGGGGAAGCTGTTAAAGCATCCTGTCAGGGTAAGAGCTGCAGGCCGGACCGATGCAGGAGTTCATGCCCGGGGTCAGGTAGTTGCGTTTGACACAGTTTCCTCCATCCCTCCGGATAGGATTCCAAAGGGCCTGATTGGACTTCTGCCTGACGACGTTATAGCGGATTGGGCAGAGGAAGTTGCCCTAGATTTCGACCCTGTAAAGGATGCAGTGAGCAAGACCTATTGCTACAGGATCTGGCGCGGGGACCGGCTGCCGGTTATGGCCCACAGGTACGTGCTGTGGTACCCGGGCCATCTTGACTACCGGCTGATGGAGGACGAAGCAGCGGGATTCCAAGGCACAAATGATTTTGCAAATTTCAGGGCTTTGGGATCTTCGGCCAAGACTACCGTAAGGGGCGTGACCCAGGCAACATGGGTACAAAAGGAAGTAGACGGCCAGAAAGGCGTGCTGTGGGAGTTTTGGGTTACCGCTGACGGTTTCCTTTACAAAATGATAAGGCTTATGGTTGGAACCATGTTGGATGTAGGTAGGGGCTACCTGCCGCCTGGGACGGTAAGGAGAGCCCTTGAGGCGGCAGAGTCAGGAAACAAGTACAAAGTGGGGCAATGTGTTCCAGGCAAGGGATTGTGCCTTGAAAAGGTGAGTTTCTCTTGACCGGGCAAATCCACAAAGTTAGAATGAATGTTGCTTATATGGCGGCATAAGGAGGTTGTGACAGTGGGCGTAACGTATATGGCCAAGCCGGGGGAAGTTCCACGGAAGTGGTGGATCATTGATGCCAAGGGTAAACCATTGGGTAGGATAGCGTCTTTGGCCGCCACCTTGCTGCGCGGGAAACACAAACCTACGTTTACCCCGTCTGTGGACATGGGGGACAGCGTAATCATCATAAACGCGAAAGATGTACTGCTCACAGGCAAGAAGCCGGAGCAGAAGATATTTTTCACCCATTCGGGCTATCCCGGTGGCGACAGGTATATTCCCTACAGGATAATGCTGAAAGAGCGCCCGGAACGTGTTGTAGAAGTTGCCGTTAAGGGCATGCTTCCCAAGAACCGCTTGGGAAGGCGGCTCCGCAAGCGCCTTTTCGTGTACAGGGGCCCGAATCATCCCCATGAGGCACAGAAACCTGAGTTTTGGCAAGGAGGGAACTGAGGTGGAGCAAGTATTTGCTACAGGACGGCGGAAACATGCAGTGGCCAGAGTAAGGTTGTTGCCGGGCACAGGCAGGTTTATTATAAACGGCAAAGAGCTTACTGAGTATTTTGGCGACAGAGTGCTTGAGGCCCATGCAGTCTCCCCTTTGCGTTTAACCGGTACTGAAGGACGTTTTGACGTCTATGTCAACGCTGAGGGAGGAGGCCTTAGTGGCCAGGCAGGGGCAACCAGGCATGGTGTTGCCAGGGCCCTCCTGAAAATAGATGGCAATTACAGGGGCATCCTGAAGAAAGCAGGTTACCTGACACGCGATCCCCGTATGAAAGAGCGCAAGAAATACGGCCTCAAGAAGGCCAGGAAGGCATCACAATTCTCAAAACGTTAATATACTTAGACATATTTGGCGATCTATGGGTATAGATTACCTGTAGTATGCTGTTTTGAGAGGAATTGCGGATGCGGAGAACCAGGAGAAGAAGGGGCAGGCGGAGAAGCCGGCCCCTTTTTGAGGTACCCCCAAAAGGTGTATTGGGAGTCCTGGCAGTTTCACTCTTGCTCAGTATTGTTATTTCCAGGGGAGTAATGCCGGTTACTGCGGTGAGGCCCTTGGAAGGCCAGGTGGTTTTCATAGACCCTGGACATGGCGGCATCGATCCTGGGGCTTGCGGGCAAACCTATACAGAAAAAGAGATCGTTCTGAAAGTAGCTTTGCTTCTCGGATCCAGGCTTGAACGCAACGGGGCCCGGGTAGTTTACACCCGCACAGGGGACTATGACCTTGAGACTCCTGATGTGAGCGATGTAGACGCCAGAATAAAGCTGATGAAACAGTCAAGGGCAACGGTTGCCCTCTCACTTCACTGTAATGCTTTCACCGACCCGTGGGAAAGAGGAGCCCAGGTGTTTTACAATGCTTCAAAACACCCTGATTCCAAGAAACTTGCCCAGATGATCCAGGACGAACTGGTCAAATCCACTGACACAGAGCGGGAGATATCCGCAAGGCTGGATCATTTCATCCTCAACCACGCTGAAATGCCGGCTGTCACCGTCGAATTGGGCTTCCTGTCCAACCCTGATGAGGAAATGCTATTGGGTTCAGACGAGTACCAGGAGAAACTAGTCACATGCATATATGAGGCGGTATTCGCATTCATTACCTCCCAATGACCCCCTTTCCTTATGTGATTGGCATCATGTTTGTGCCGTAAATCACTTTGACGTAAGATCACCTCCCTAGAAGAAGGAATTCCATGGATTATTCAAGAATGAATGAACGATAGACCGGATTATTGACTCTCGCGACAAGGGGCATCTCAAAGTACAACATTGGCCAGGGAACTGCCTGTTATTGGTTGGTTAATTCCTGGCTTGAAATGGCTTACTAAGTACTATCAGGGGGGTAGAGGAATGGGTAAGAGTGACGATAGGACAAGGGTTCTTCTATGGGGTTTGGGAGCCATGGGAAGCGGGATGGCTTCTATGCTCCTTGAAAATCCGGATGTAGAGATAGTAGCGGCTGTGGCAAGCAGGCCTACTAAGGCAGGCAAGGACCTGGGTGAGGTCATCGGCAAGGCACCCACAGGGGTTATCGTGACTACAGATGTAGAAGAGGCCTTTGAGTCAAAACCGGACATTGTGCTTCAGAGCACTGCATCGTTCGTCAAGGAAGTATTCGCTGGGATTGAGATCTCTTTGGAACATGACGCCAATGTAATCACAATAGCTGAAGAAATGGCGTTTCCCTGGGCGGCATCTCAAGAGTTGTCAGATAAGATTGACCGTTTGGCCAGGCAAAAAGGCAAGACGGTGCTGGGCACAGGGATTAATCCAGGGTTTATACTGGATACCCTGATCATATCCCTAACCGGGATTTGCATGGATGTAGAGCATATACACGGAAAAAGGGTTAACGACCTTTCCCCGTTTGGCAGCACTGTAATGAGAACCCAGGGGGTTGGCACGACTCCGGAACAGTTCCAGCAGGGACTTGCCTCCGGCGAAATAGTGGGGCATATCGGGTTTGAGCAGTCGCTGATGCTCATAGGCAAAGCTTTGGGGTGGGAAATTGATGAGGTAGTTGAGGAGCGGGAACCTATCATCACAACTGTGGAGAGACGTACCCCTTATATCACAGTCCCGCCTGGGTACGTGGCTGGATGCCGCCACA
>DUQH01000052.1 GCA_012837895.1 Candidatus Fermentithermobacillaceae bacterium
ATAACGTTTTCCGTTACATCGATGCACAGAAGTGCGCCCGTTGCTTCGCGAGTGGCATCGCCCGCTTGCAGGCCGGCGTTATCGAAATCTTCCTGCAAGGCAGGAGGAGCAAGTTGCTCGATTACCTGAAGAATGTCTTTTATGCGCATAATTTTCGGTTTTTTGGGGGTTGGTATTGCAAATGTACACGATAATTTTCGATTTGTGCTGAAAGAAAGAAAAATTCAGTCCCCGCAAAAAGATTAAAAGATTATGGCATACGACAGTTTAACCAAAAACACGTTTTGGGGTTTTGCTTTATATAGATCGCGAACATAATCGCCAAAAAGAAATTCACCGCCTTGTTCTTTAACGGTTTTTCCCTGCGACCACACCAGATAGAGCACAGATCCCGGTTTATATTCCCACCGGTAAACCAAATTGGAACGAAACTGCAGAAAATGAAAATCGGGATCAGGGTAATCGTAGGAATCGAGCACACGGAAACGGTTTGCAAACTTATCGGCATAGGGATCCACAACTTCTTTGAAATCGTAGTAATCGCCTGCAAACAGGTAAGGGAGAGCATACAATTGCAGCGACATGTCGGAAGTGATGCCTAAATTGATGCGAACCGACATAGATGCTATGTACTGATCGATAGACGACAAGATATAAACAGGCTCACTGCCGGATACCGTTTGTACATATTGCTGATGGTTGGTCGATCGGTAATATTGCGGATATAATGACAGGGAGAGCTGCGGACCGGGTTTGTAGGTAAGTTCCAATCCGTAGGAAATGGAGTGTGAGGAGTTTTCGAATCCCCACTGTTTGCTCATGTTGTACTCTACCTGAAATTTGCGTCGGTTGTCGGACGAAATATGGAACCAGCTATTTACGAAACCGGGTGTTTTGATGGAGGGACCGCCTCTAAGTAAGGTGGTTGATATGCCGTTGAGGTTGATATCTGATCCTAAAGAAATATGGGAATAATTTTTAAACCGAACGAAAGCATAGGATTCCAAGCCCCGATCGGTAATTTTACCTGAAAAATCGTTAACAACGAATAAGGAGCCGTTGATCTCGTATTCGTTGACAATGCCTTTGGGTGTCCATTCTTTGTATGCAGCCCATAAACCGTTCAAAACATAATCGGTAGCGGGTTTGAATCCGATATCGTTGAATTCGAGTCCGGGAGAGCTCCAGCTGCTGAATCCCATAAAATTGAAATGCCCTGCTATTTTTCCACCATTTACCGATGCGCCCCATCCACTGAGAACGGTAAGGGTGGTATCGAGTTGAACATGGTCGGCATCGGGGCGCTGAAAGTAGCGGGCGGACGACTGCTGCAATGTCGCGATGGCTTGGCGTGAGCCGCTGATATGGCTAAAAAAAGAACGTGCGGTAACGAAATAGGCTTTGTCGTTCCAGTATTTCGTGAAATTTAATCCACCGGTATAGGCGGCATCGGCAATTTTGCTAAATTGGGGTTCATCGATTTTTCGATGGGTGGCCGTAAGCATACCTCCGACAATCGTATTTCCGCTGTCGAGATCTTGCTCCAATCTTCCCACAAAATAATTTGACAGCGGCTCCACGGCATAGGATGAGCGCTCACCGTTGAAATCGATTTTACTATACATTTTTTGTGTAACAGCATTTAATATGCCCAGCGAAGTTCCTTTGCGGGTCTTTCCCGAAATTTTTACGGCTCCCAGAATATTCGTCCGCATGGGATGCTTTACTTTTTCGCCCTCGCGGGCTTCATATGTAATGTGGGGTTCACGACCTAAACGTCTGGAATAAAAAAGTTTATTTTGTTCGTTGTTGGTAATGTCGAAAGGATAATGAAAAATGTTGCTCCCTTCTACAAAAAAAGGTCTTTTCTCTACAAAATAGGTTTCGAAATTCGTTAGATTTACTTCCGAAGGGTCGGCTTCTACTTGGCCGAAGTCCGGATTAACGGTAAAATTTAAGGTAATATCGTTGGATAAGCTGATCTTTCCATCCACGCCAACCGAGGCCGTAGTTTCTTTGCCCGTAGCAAACGGATTCCCTTCTTCTTTTTCGCTCAGCGTGAGTTGCGAAAGTGCAAAAGGAACGATTTCGACATCTTTTCGGGGTGAGATATGGGTGATTCCTTCGAGTGTTGCGAATTTACCCACAAATTGAGAAGATGCTTTGTCGATGGGCTGCCAAAAAGAGAGTTCCTGATGCCGGTAGATGTTTCGTACCACCTGCAATCCCCAATGATAAGACGTTTTTTTTCCAAAACGGAGTTGCGAGTACGGAATGCGCATCTCGGCATGCCAACCGTCATTGGCTATGGAAGTTTTGACTTCCCAAATAGGATCCCAGCTTTCGTCTTCGCCTGTACTCTCGGAACGAAGATAATCGCTTTTACTTCCCGATGCAGACACACAAAACTCGAAGGCAGTCATTTTATCTTCATA
>DUQH01000125.1 GCA_012837895.1 Candidatus Fermentithermobacillaceae bacterium
TCAAGATGCGTCCTGCCATTGACGACCATGACTTCAACGTAAAAGCCAGGGCCGCAAGGAGGTTCCTCGAGCAAGGTGACAAGGTGAAAGCTACCATCATGTTCAGGGGCCGGGAACTTGCCCATGTGAGCCTGGGCCAGAAGGTCTTGGAGAGGCTCTTAGAGTCGGTCAAAGACGTATGTCAAGTGGAGAGAGCTCCCAGGATGGAAGGAAGGAATATGACCATGATCCTGGTGCCCAAGCCCCAGGACCGGGCCGGCAACAAGAAAAATGCCCAAGAGCAGTAGCATTACACAACTGGGACAGAAAGGAAGTTTACAAGTGGCTAAGAAGGCCAAGAAAATCAAGATGAAAACCCACAGCGGGGCGAAGAAGCGCCTTTTTGTGACAGGAACAGGGAAGATCAGGCATTACCGTTCGGGCCATGGGCACAAACTTGAGCACAAAGGCCACGCCCGGCGGAGAAGGCTGAGACAAGATACAGCAATCAACAAGGTGTACGCAAAAGAAATCCGGACTTTGATTCCCTACAAGAAGTAAACCAAGTTTCAAATACATGAAAACTCCAAGTGTGAGTGTTGAAGAAAGAGGGTTGTAAGCGATGCCTCGTGTCAAGTCGTCAGTTGTTACGAGAAAAAGGCACAAGAAAGTGTTGAAGCTGGCAAAAGGATATTACGGGAAGCGCTCCAAGTCATTCAGGGTTGCCAATGAAGCTGTCATGAAAGCTCTGAATTACGCCCGTATCCATAGGCGGGAAAGAAAACGGGAGTTCAGGAAACTGTGGATAGCTAGGATTAACGCTGCTGCCAGGCAGAATGGCATGTCATATAACAAGTTCATTAACGGCTTGAAGAAGGCCGGGGTAGACATTAACCGCAAGATGCTGGCCGAACTTGCAGTGTCAGATGCAAAAGCATTTTCCGAATTGGTGGATCTTGCCCGGAGCCAGGCGGAAGCCGCCGGTTCTACTCAGTAACACTGCGGCGAAAGAAGGTAAAGCGTGTATCCAGACGTACCATGGCGCTTGATAAGGAGCCTGTCACGAAAGAAGGAAAGAGACAGAACCGGCCTTACTGTGGCTGAGGGCCCGTCAGTGGTGCTGGCTGCTGTAGAGGCCGGGGTGGAACTTCAGGCCTTGGTGTTTGCTGAGGAGTCTGCAGACTCTGAGAAGGCCCACACGGTCCGCCAAGCCATGGATGAACACGATTGCTCCTGCCAAGTGTTTGTAGTACCCGGCAGGCTTTACCACAAGATGTCCGGCACAAGAACTCCCCAAGGCGTATTAGGTCTATTGAGATTTCCTTTCCGGTTTGCCAGGGGCCGGCCGGACAATACCTGGGCACAAGATCTTGACATTGTCGGCGTGGATATCCAGGATCCAGGCAATGTTGGTACGTTGGTAAGGACAGGCGCGTGTGCAGGCGCAACCAGCGTGATTCTCTGCGGGCAGAGCGCTGATCCCTTCTCGCCAAAAGCAATCAGGGCGTCAGCAGGTGCGATTTTCAGCACCGGTGTACTCTATGAAGAAGACTGTATCGCCTTGCTCAGGCAGATTCATGATTCAGGAAAACTCATGTACAAGGCAACGCCTAGGGACGGGATGATGCCTTGGGAAGCGGATTTCCGTTCACCTTGCGCAGTGATATTGGGAAATGAAGCACGTGGGTTAAGCCAGGAAATCCTTGAAGGGCCAGGAGAATGCGTGACTATCCCCATGCCCGGCGGGATTGAGTCTTTGAACGCTGCCATGGCTTGCACTGCTTTACTTTATGAAGCTGTGCGGCAGAGGACAGGGAGTAATGTTTGAGGTCCCCGCTACTCGTGGTATAATACACGAAAGCGCGAGGAAGCGGGGGATGAGCCACGGATATTGCAGATATGTACTGGTCAATGTTTGAGATGACAGGTTCAGTGTTGGCTTACCTGCTTTACCGGCATTACCTTAAGCTCAACGGGAGAACCCAAGGCGCCCGTGATAACTAAATAGCAGTGCAGGGCAATGAAGGAGAACGTGGATCAGTAGTGTATACAGAGAAGGGAAGCCGTGGCTGAGAGCTTTCCAAATGCACAAGAGCTGATCGAATTCGCTCCGGAGCTCCCGGGCTGAAAACGCCAAGTAGGTCCGGCGCGCCTTCGCGTTATGGAGAACAAGAGTGGGCCCGGATAAGGGCCAACCACGGTGGTACCGCGGAAGTTGATGCTTTCGTCCGAGAGGATGAAGGCTTTTTTGTTTAGATGCAAAAGGGGGGAAACAGGCGCAGGTTGGTCGCGCAATAACCCTGCGCTTCAGACATGGAGCATAATTTGGCTGAAATGGAAGTCCGGATCCTTCAACAAATCATCGAAGCATCCACAGCCGGTGAACTTGAGCATGTCCGGATAAAGTACCTAGGCAGGAAAGGAGAAATATCTGCCTTGCTCAAGAATATCGGAAACCTGGCTCCCGAGCAAAGGCCAGCGTTCGGAGCAGCCGTAAACGCCTTGCGAAACAAAGTCAGCGAAATGATTGCAAGTAGAAAGGATGAACTTGACAGGGAGGCACTGGAACAAAGCCTCCTTAGGGATGCTATAGATGTGAGTTTGCCGGGGGAGTATTTTGAGGTTGGCGGGCTGCACCCGCTTACAAAATCCCTGAGGGAAATCACCTCGATACTGTCAGGCATGGGCTTTACAGTCTATGAGAGTCGCGAAACTGAGACTGATGAGATGAACTTCGTAAAACTCAACATTGCCCAGGGGCATCCTGCAAGGGACATGCAAGAAACGTTTTACCTGACCGAAACCACCCTCATGAGGACACATACTTCGCCAGGCCAGATACGCGGTATGTTGGCTCTGGAAGGCAGGCTGCCTGTACGCTTCATAGTTCCAGGGCGGGTATACAGGCGGGACCCGACTGATGCGTCCCATCATCCTGTATTCTTCCAGGTTGAGGGGTTAGCCATTGATGTTGATGTTACCTTCAAGCAATTGAGGGGAGTCATTTCCACCCTTATGAACAGGTTTTTCGGCCAGGATGTGAGGATACGCCTGAGGCCAAGCTACTTCCCGTTTACCGAACCTTCATGCGAAGTAGACATATCGTGTGTGTTTTGCAGGGGCGAAGGCTGCTCAGTATGTGGAGGGTCAGGATACCTGGAGGTTGCAGGTGCGGGGATGGTCCATCCCCAGGTCCTCTTAAACGGCGGCTATGATCCTGACAAAGTGAGCGGGTTTGCCTTTGGTTTCGGATTGGATAGGCTAGCGATGCTGAAGTATGGAATTGATGATATACGCCTTCTCTACGGCAACGACAAGAGATTCTTGTCGCAGTTCCGGGGGCTTTAGTTATTGCTACAATCAGGAGGCATGAGTTGAAATGAGAGTACCATGGACATGGCTCAACGAGTATGTGGACTTGCCGTGGGATCCCCAAGAGGCGGCACACCGCCTGGCCATGGCAGGAATAAACGTGGAGGAGCTTACACACGAAAAACTCGGTGTTAGCTCGGTTGTTTCAGCAAAAATACTGGATGTTAAGCCCCATCCCAGGAATCCCGGCCAAAAGATCGGCCTGCTTGACACAGGTACTGAGAGACTGCAGATAGTAAGCGGAGCCCCCGGGTTCAAGCAAGGAAACATCACTTTGGTAGCTAAACCAGGCGCAACCCTTCCCGGAGGGCTGACGATTGAACTGAAGGAGATCGATGGTGTAGCATCACAGGGAATGGCGGTGTGCACCAATGAATTGTTGACAGGACAGCCTCCAAGGCCGTTTGAGGACATTATCCTCCTGCCGCCAGGCACTGCCCTGGGCATTCCCGCGGGAGAACTGTTTGAACTCGATGATTGGGTGATGGAACTCGACCTTACCGTCAATTACTCCCATTGCCTTGGAATTCTCGGAATTGCTATAGAAGCTGCGGCGCTAGCGAAAAGGTCTCTCAAGTTGCCTGAGGTGCTTGCCAGGTGGAATTGGGCAGACACCCATGGGAGTCAAAAGCCGGAACCAGACCACAAGGGAGACCCTGAATTCAAGATTGACCTGCCTCAGCCTGAGTTTTGCCCCAGGTATGTAGGCAAAGTCATAGAAGATGTAAGGTTTGCCTATTCGCCTGTAAACATGGAAAGGCGCCTTCTGCTGGCAGGGCAAAGGCCGCTTAACCTTATCGTTGATGTGACCAACTACGTCATGCTGGAAACAGGACAGCCTCTTCACGCATTTGATGCAGACCAGATAAAAGGGAAGACCATAATCGTGAGATCTTCCAGCCCGGGCGAAAGAGTTGTCACCCTCGATGATGTCGACCGGGAGTTACCTGAGAACACTATCCTGATTACCGATGCATCAGGCCCCATAGGCATTGCGGGGGTTATGGGCGGCAAGGCCACTGAAATCACTGAAGCCACCCGGAAGGTGCTCATTGAGTCTGCATATTTCGATCCTCTCACGGTGAGGCTCGGTTCCCAAAAACTCAAGCTCAGGACTGAAGCTGCCCTCAGGTTTGAAAAGGGCGTTGACCCAACTGCCCAGGCAGCCATAGCAGAAAGGGCAGCCACCCTGATAGCAGACTTGTCAGGAGGAACACCTGTGCCAGGATATGCAGAGACTAACTACCTGGACGTGGAACCTAAGCGGATTGTGCTTCATATGCGGATTGTGGAAAGGCTGCTAGGAACCAAGTTTTCGCCTGAGACATGCAAGAATATACTTGAGGGGATCAATTTCCAAGTTGAAGACATGAGAACACACACTGAGGACGCCTCGGTTTCAGTGGTGGTGCCCCCGAGGCGTGTAGATATTCACGGGGAAGTGGATCTTGTTGAAGAAGTGGCAAGGCACTACGGATATGACAATCTCGGCACTGGAGACCTATCCAGGGCAGTTCCTGGGGGTATCACAGATCCCGGGCTGCTTCATGTGGAGAAAATAAGAGATCTTCTCGCCTCCCACGGCGGGCTGGAGTGTGTCACCAACTCACTTGTGAATCCTGAGGACTTGGCCAGTCTGGGGTGGGATCCAGACGACCCCAGGGGAAATCCGGTGAGGCTGCAGCACCCGTTATCTTCTGAGGAATCAGTGTTGCGGACCAGCCTTTTACCCGGCCTTGTGAAAGTAGCTTCTTCAAACACTAGGTCCGGGATACAAGGGCTTTTTGCATGGGAGATAGGAAGGGTTTTCTTTCCGTCACAGGAGCTTCTTCCTGTTGAAACAAGACAGATTGGCCTGGTTTCATACGGCGTTCTCAGGCCCAAAACATGGTTGGGCGGGCAGGAAGAATCCGGTTTCTACCGTATGAAAGGGGTCATAGACAGCCTCATGAGCCTGCTTGGAGTAGCTGACGTCAAGTACTTGCCTAAAGCAGGTATGCCGTTCCACCCTGGACGATCAGCCAAGATCGTAGCTAACATGTCAACAATAGGGGAAATCGGCGACTTGCATCCTGTCTGTCTAAAGCGCCTGGACCTTCCCATGAGTGTTACTGCATGCTGGCTTTCCCTGGAAGGGTTACTGTCAATGGTGACGCCTGCAGAGTCAGTTGCCCCGTCCAGATTCATGCCTGTGGAAAGGGACTTGGCAGTGATCGTGCCTGAAGACGTATCCGGCGGAGAAGTAATCGATTCCATTAGCAAGACCGGCCGGCACCTGGTGGCGGTAACCTTGTTTGATGTATGGAAAAAGCCGCCTGTCCCAGAAGGCTACAAGAGCCTGGCCTTCAGGCTTGTATACCAGCCACAAGACCGGACTTTGACAGAGGAGGAGCTGGCAGAGGATAGGGATAGGATCATGGATAAGTTGAGGCAAGATTACAAGGCCGTACTGAGGTCATAAGAGACAACACAAGCCAAGTACATAGCTTGTGTTCATAATTTGCTGAGCCCGCTCATACTCTACCTTGAGGATTTATGTGAAGGAGTGTCCCAGCTTGCCGGGCAAAGCACGACGAAGGCAGCCCCAGTCTGGCTTGTTGATCACCATGTTGCTTGTCACCCTCGCCATGGGACCTTTGGTGAAGCACCAAGCCCCTGCAATGCTCAGGTTGCACGAGACAGATGATCCCTTGATCCCTGCAACCCCGCCTGTGACCAGGCATGATGTGTACGACCTTAAGGTACGCCTTGTACAGCTGGGGTTTTACAGCGGGCCTCTCGACGAGGTTTATGATGCTGAGACTGTGAAGGCAGTAAAAGCGTTCCAAGAAAGCTACTGGTTGGAACCTACCGGCATTGTGGGTCAAACTACGTGGAAAGCGCTTTCTGTGGGGGTGTCCAGGCCAAGCACTGCCGCCTCAAAGCCACTGCCTGAAGGGGAAATCTACCTTGAAGTAGATACTGAAGTAGCTGAACTTAGGGTATGGGTAGGCGGCTCGGTATGGAAGACCTACCCTGTGGCTGTGGGCAAGTGGGCAACTTTGACCCCTGTTGGTGAATGGAAGATCATGGATAAGGGGTATGAGTCAGGAGGCGCTTTCGGGACCAGGTGGATGGCCCTTGATGTTCCCTGGGGAGGGTACGGGATTCATGGAACCAACAGGCCCTGGTCAATTGGCACTTATGCAAGCCTGGGTTGTGTGCGGATGTTCAATGAGGACATTGAAGAACTGTACGAACTTGTTCCCATAGGAACAAGGGTGGTAATCGCGGGTTACAGGCCTCCCCTTGACTTTGGCAAGCCTTTTGGACCTGGGACTATAGGGCCTGAAGTAGTCAGGCTTCAAGAAGCGCTTCGTGAATTCGGATTTGACGCGGGTCCGACCGACGGAAGGTATGGCCCCCTTACTGAGCAGGCTGTCCAGGAGGTCAGGGAAGTGTTCGGTTTGGGAAGGGAGGGATGGGCCTCAAGGGACGTGTTTGTGTTGCTCCAAGTTGAGGGACAGTAGGGGGAAGAAGCATGAAAAGGAGAACCGCTGCGGCCCTTGTTTTGTTTGCTGCAGTGCTATTAACCGGGTGCAAAGCACACACTCCCGTGCCATCTAGAATACCTTCAGGTGATATCACGATTGTCGTATGGGATGCAAAGGAACCTCATCTTCCCGGCGCGTCTCCCTATTCAGAACTTGCATCCCTTGTGACCGAAAGCTACGCTGAAAATCTGGGAATCACGGTAGAACTTGATTTCAAGACAAGGCAAGAGATTGAAGACTTGCTTTTGGGCAACTACCAGGGCGAGATCCCGTCTGTGGTATTTTCAACAGAATGGCCCTTTGTAGGAGTGGGCACACAAGACCTCACTGAACTGGTCCGGATTGATGACTACCTGGAAGCCGCTGCATCGTTCTGGGTGCACGATGGCAAGCTCATGGGAATTCCGTCGTATGTCCATTGGCTGTGCGCCGCCAAGAGGGCGGGTTCAGGCAATTCTCTGGGTGAAACCGGTTACCTATCCGCTTCTCCAGGATTCCTGCATTCGGCCTTAGACTTCAGAAATCTGGGGTGGACCGCGGAAGGTATATGCACTTATGTGGAATGGGTAAGAGAAAGCTACGGGCTTTGCTCACAGCCTGTGCTCGATCTGTGGGAACAAGGCGGGATAAACATGATGTACCCTGTGACTCCCCACCTGTTCAAGTGGATAAGATTATCAGAAACCGGCCCGGACACCCTGATGATGCCTATGGATAGCCCTGATGGGGTACCCAGCTTTTACTTCACAGTGCCTGGCTATGTAATCATGGATTGTGACGAGCAGACAATTGAACACGCAGTGGGCCTTGCTCAACTGCTTGCCGTCAACAGGGGGAGATGGGCAGCCCGGGCAATCGGGTGTATTCCTGCTTATATGTCAGATATTCCCCTGTTTGATTTAGAAAGCGGGTTTACACAGGAAGAACGGGTGAGGCTCATGGGAGGCTTTCTTGATTCGGGAGCTTGCATAGACGACTGGCTCGAATATGACAAGAAAAAGCAGGTGCGCCTGGCGGTTACCCAGGCTATTGAAGAATACTTGTCCGGATCGCGGGACCGGGAGCAATTTGAGCAGAGCATTCACCATGCGCTGAAGAGCCATACTAACCAATAGACCACATGACAAGACACTGGAGGTAGATACGTTGCCCGATCTTGCCGGCTTGAAGCTTGTGATCTTCCGCTCTGTGGCAATGTTTTGGATTACCCTGATTGCCGTCCGGGGCATGGGCAAGAGATCCATAGCCCAGCTTGCCCCTTTCGACTTGACGGTTATCATTATCATTGGCTCAGCTGCAGCCTTGCCCCTGGAAGACGAGGGCATCAGTTTGTGGAACGGGATCATACCCATTCTCATTCTCTCTTTTCTTCAATATTTGCTAAGCGTCATAAACCTGCACTGGAGGGGCGCTGAAAAAGTGACCCAGGGCACATCAACCCCTTTGGTAGTAAACGGGCAGATACTGCATGATAACCGCAAGAGGGAAAGGGTATCCCTGTCAGACCTTCACATAGTGCTCCGCCAAAAAGGAGTAGAGCGGGTAGAAGACGTAGCTTTGGCAGTGCTTGAGCCCACAGGCGAAGTATCCGTGATTTTCAAAGAAGAAACCCGGCCTCTGACCGTTAAGGATATTGATGCTTTCAACCTCTCACGGATTGACGATATAATGGCTCTGTCATCTCAGCGGTTGAGAAAAAGGTATAATGAAATCAGCACACCGCTAAGAAGGAGAAAGTTGCCAGGTTGGCCCAAGTTTGATTAGGGATAAGGGGAGAGGTGTTTATCCATGTCTTTTGAAAGCGAATGGTTGCAGAGGGCCGTTTCCTTTGACGAGTATCTTGAAAGAGCTGACATGAACGTGCCAACCATGAAACAAAACTTTGGTGAAATCACTGTAGGAGACGAAGATCACACCTTCTTCACCGGGCTGTGCTCTAGACTGGCGCCTGGGGCGGTAAAGATCCTGGCCATTTCAGAATCATGGTGCTCAGACTGTATGGAGAATCTGCCCATTATTGCCAAATTAGCTTCATCGTATCCGTGCTTTCACCTGCTGGTGTTTTCAAGGGACGACAACCTGGATGTCATGGACAAATACCTGACCTCTGGCAGGAGGACAATCCCTGTATTTGTGTTCTTCGATGAGGCTGGGAAAGAAATCGGGCGTTTTGTAGAAAGGCCGGAGGGCGCCACACGATTCCTGAACCAGGAAATGTCCAAGCATGCTCACCTTCCGGAAAAAGAAAGAAAAAGGGCATCATACGGAATCCGCACGCAGCTAAGAGAATTGTACAAATCACGATTTAGGGATGAAACCATAAGAGAAATCCGGAGGATTTTGGAAAGCAGATATGAACCATAAGACCCTTGAACTATTGGAGTTTGAGAAGATCCAGGAAATGCTTGCATCGCAAGCCAGTACGCCTATGGGGAAGGAGCTTGCAAGAAAGGCGTTTCCTGCCGATGCGCATCTTGCTAGAAAACGTCAACAAACAGGGCGGGAAATAGCTGAAGCTATGCTGAAAACGTCTCTGTCCGCTATGCCGCCGGTGAGGGATGTAAGGACCAAGGTAACAGGAGCTATGCAAGGCGGCCAGCTTACACCGCATGACCTGCGTGATGTGCTCAACTTGCTGGTCGCTTGTGACACTGTTTCTGCCTGGATAGGACGCCTCAACCAAGAGTTTGGGAAGCTTCATGAATTAAGGCAGAGGTTGCCCGACCAACCTCTACTTAAGGACAAGCTTGCCGGAACAGTTGATGAGCAAGGTGTGATAAAAGATACGGCCAGCCCTAAACTGTATTCCATAAGGAAATCGTACAGGGAGTCTCAAGAAAAGCTACGAAAACGGGCTGAAGAGATGACACGCCAAGCCAGCATTGCCCAATATCTTCAGGAGCCGATAGTGACGATCCGCAACGGAAGATATGTGCTTCCTGTCAGGCAGGAACACGCTTCAAGAATACAGGGGATAGTCCATGACCAATCGGCGTCAGGACACACTGTGTTTATGGAGCCTTCTGAGCTTCTTGAAATGGCCAACCAAGTAAAGCGTCTGGAACTCCTTGAACGGGATGAAATTGAAAGAATTCTTAATGAGGTATCTGTTTGGGTGGGCGAAGTGGGTCCGGAACTGCTTGGCGGCGTTGAAGCTTTGGCCGAGTTTGACCTGGGTGTAGCTAAGGCGAGGCTTGCCCACAAGTGGAATGGGTGTTTTCCCACATTGACAGACAGGTTTACCGTATCCCTTGTTAAAGCCTGGCATCCGCTTCTAAAAGGAAACCCTGTCCCCCTTGATATCCACCTGGACGAAGCAGGTGTAAGGACTGTGGTTGTGACAGGGCCAAATATGGGTGGCAAGACAGTCTCCTTGAAGACCTGCGGACTGCTGGTTGCAATGGCCCTGGCAGGGATGCCGTGCCCTTGCGATCCGAAGACTCAAATCGGGGACATTAAGGCGATCCTATGCGATATAGGGGACGAGCAGTCCATTGAAGAAAACCTGAGCACCTTTTCAGCTCATATTACAAACATAAAGCAAATTTTGGCCGTGTCAGGCAGGGGTAAACTGGTGCTCATCGATGAGCTTGCCGCCGGTACTGATCCAAGGGAAGGAGCTGCCCTGGCGCAAGCTATCCTTGAGAAGCTCCACGAGCCAGGGGCATTATGTGTTGTCACCAGTCATTACGGTGAGCTCAAAACAGTAGCCCAGCAAACTGATGGAATGGCCAATGCAAGTATGGAATGGGACAGTGTCCAAATGGTGCCTACTTTCAGGCTGGTTGTAGGAAGGCCTGGCAGGTCCCATGCTTTTCTGGTAGCACGCAGGTTAGGCCTGGACGATGACGTGTTGGAGCGCGCAAGAGAACTCATTCCCCAGGACGTAGCCAGGTTAGAAGATATTATCGCTGACATGGAAGCTCATTCCCAGAAAGCCAGGGTAGAGGCGGAAAAAGCAGCTATGGACAGCGCGCTTTACCAGAGATTGCGGGAAGAGTACGAGAACAGATTAAAGAGTCTGGAATCCCAAAGGAAAAAGATTGTAGGGGATGCCAGGCGGGAGGCACAATCAATCATCTCCAGGGCCAGGGTTGAATTTGAAAAGGCCTTAAGGGACATAAAAGAAAGCCGGCGCCGGAGCTCTGGGGATATCCATGCGGCGGCTTCTGAGATCCGTGCCAGGCTTTCGGGAATCCAAGCTGAACTGTCTGATGGGGCAGGAGAGATTCCCAAGGGCGAGCCTCTGAGGTTAGAGGAGCTGAAAACAGGCATGCAAGTTCAGGTTTCAGGATTCTCAGAGCCCGGTACCATACTGGAAGTGTCAGGTCCGGAAGACGTAGTAGTGCAAATAGGAAACCTAAAACTCAGAACTGAAGCTAACCGGTTAACCAGGGCCGGACAAGAAATCCCGGAAGGCCATATGCCCTCCACAGTTCTTGGGAAGGAGCAAAGCAAAGCCCTGGAAATATCCGCAGAGGTGGACCTGCGTGGTATGACAAGGGAAGAGGCGCTCATGACGTTGGACAAATATATCGATGATGCTTTCCTTGCATCTTTGCCACAGATCACCATTATCCACGGTAAAGGTACAGGCGCTTTGCGTAAAGCTGTTGAAGAGTACCTCCAGTCAATGCAGAAATATATCGCCGGTTACCGCCCTGGCGAGCCGTCTGAAGGCGGTACCGGCGTTACTATTGCAAGACTGAGGAACTAGGCCCCGGCCTGAATGCTGTGCTACATTCCCCCTTGGTGATCGCCAAACTCCTCACCAGGCGAATCACCGTGTTCAGGGAGATCATCCTGCAAGATGCCAGGCCAATCACCTGGCATGCCTTCAGGGTGAAAATCGCAGATTGACGTAGGTGTTTTGCCCTTGACTCCCAGTTCAGTTATTATGTCCTCTTCAGGACAGTAAGGGCCGGGCAACAACCCTGACTTCTTGCACACCTGGATTTCCACTATAGTGTCTGGCCTGGTGAAATCTTCAACAGGCATATCTGCAGTGATAACCTTCATCATTGCATTCCAGATCCTCGCAGGATAGCTCCCGCCGGTGATCTTCCACTGGGCCATTGTCTTTTCGTGATCATAGCCCATCCACACCACACCCACAGTGCTAGGGGTGTATCCTGCAAACCATGCGTCTTTCCAGTCGCTTGTAGTGCCTGTCTTGCCTGCTGCCGGCCTGCCAAAATAGGCGGCTTGCCCGGTTCCCCCGGCTACAGTAAGCACGTCCTGAAGCATGCTGGTCATCAGGTATGCCGATTCTTCGGAAATCACAATCTGCCTGTTTACGCTGTGCTCTTCTAACACATTGCCATTTTTGTCCTCAACTTTGAGTATTGACAAAGGCTGAACCTGAATCCCCCGGTTAGCTATAGTACTGAAAGCTACTGCCATATCCAGGGGAGTGACCCCGTAAGTAAGCCCGCCAAGCGCAAGGGATCTGGTAAGGTCAGATCGGCCTCCTGAATCAGGCGTCTTGACAAGCGTAGTAATTCCAAGTTTTTCAGACATCTCAAGGCTGGTTCTCAGGCCGACCATATCCTGAACCTTACACGCCACTACGTTTAGAGACTCCCTTACACCTTTTCTCATCGTGACAAGTCCTTGGAAGTTGCCGCTGTAGTTTCTCGGCGAGAATTCTTCACCAGTGGTGGGATCTACCCAGGTCACAGGCGAATCGTCGATCACTGTATAAGGGCCCATGCCCATTTCCAGGGCAGGTGTATATACGGAAATGGGTTTGAAAGCAGAGCCGGGCTGGCGTTTTGCATCAATTGTACGGTTCCATCCCAGCATACCCTCGTGCCTTCTT
The DNA here is from genome assembly GCA_012837895.1 of Candidatus Fermentithermobacillaceae bacterium. Lineage (GTDB taxonomy): Bacteria > Bacillota > Sulfobacillia > Fermentithermobacillales > Fermentithermobacillaceae > DTU015. The sequence continues at coordinate 12,706 of DUQH01000125.1, forward strand.
CCGCCTACAAGGGCAAGCAGGTGACCTGTCCTGACGTCCATCACTACTGTGGCGGCTTCAATGTTGTCTTCTCCGGGTTTATAGGGGAAGACAGGATCAAGCACCTCTCTTATAGCCGCCTCTGCAGCCCTCTGGGCGGCCGGGTTGTATGTTGTATATACACGTAAGCCGCCTCCGTATACCAAATCTGCCGGGTAACGCGAGAGCAGTTGCTCCAGCACGAAGTCTAGGAAGTAGCCGCCTTCTGTAACTACCATAGGTTCATGATCGATAATGTTGAGCGGTTTACTCTTGTAAACCTCAGCCTCATCCTGGGTGATAAACCCGTATTCGGCCATCTGGTTAAGCACTGTATTCCGCCTCTTTACTGCTTGCTCAAGGTTTGATTTGTCCCCGTAGTACGAAGGCGCCCTTATGGCTCCGGCCAGAAAAGCTGCTTCATCCACTGTTAGTTCAGAAACAGGCTTGGCGAAGTACGCTCTTGCCGCTGCTTCAGCCCCATGTGCCCCGCGGCCAAAGTGAATCTGGTTGATGTACATCTCCAGGATTTCCTTCTTGGTGTACTTGCGTTCCATGAGCACAGCAACTATGATATCCTGGACTTTTCGCTTAAGGGTCCTGTCATACTCAAGGAAGGCAATCTTGGCAAGCTGCTGGGTGATAGTACTGCCTCCTTGCAGCGATGAATCGTCTACGATGTTTTGATATAAAGCCCTCATGATCGCCCTTAAGTCGAACCCGGGATGGCTGTAAAACCTGTGGTCTTCAGCAGCGAGAACTGCATCAATCAGGTGCTGGGGCATATCGTTGACGGAGACGGGGATCCGGTATTCACTTGACCTGAGCTCAGTCCATACGTCTCCGTTACGGTCATATATTATCGATATTTCGCTCGCCTCAGGCTCAAGGCCTGCAAGTGCCGGGAGATCCCGTATTGCCGAAACTACAACTGCAGCTGCAAAACCGGCTCCCACGAGAACCAATCCCAACAAAAGGTATATTACCGCCTCAAGGGCCCTGACGCCCTTCTTGGGCCTGCGTCTTCTTTTTGCCATAACTCACTACCTCCAGCGGTTGCCATACGGCTCACCTGCACTGTTGTATGTCAGCTACATTATCTCTTTATGCGTTTACGCTTGCTACTCCCATGTTACCAGACGAAAAAATCACTGATAAGGTGTCAACATTATACCATTTTCAGCAATTGGCTTCTTGAGGTCTGCCGCGAATGGTATAATCAAACGAAAAGCCCAAGGAGGGTTAGTGCTTTGGGAAAATTGGAAGATGCAGTTAACCACCAAACTGAGTTGCTCAGCCAGAGGGCTGCAATGCTGGTTACCGTGGAAGAACTTAGGGCCAAGATAAGGCGTTCCCTGGAGAAACAGCAGCCTCTGAAAGTAAAATTGGGAGTGGACCCCAGTGCCCCTGACCTCCACCTTGGCCACATGGTGGTTATGAGGAAACTCAGGGAATTTCAGGAACTGGGCCATGAGATATACTTTGTAATCGGTGATTTCACTGGGATGATTGGGGATCCCACCGGCAGGTCAAAGACCAGGAGGCAACTGTCAAGGGAAGAAGTTGAAGCCAACGCCCGTACATATCATGAACAAGCCACGTTAATCCTCGACCCTGACAAGACCCATGTAGTTTTCAATTCATCCTGGCTGTCGCCTCTTACATTTGGGGAACTGATAAAGCTGGCTTCCAAGTTCACTGTGGCCCGAATGCTTGAGAGGGATGATTTCCATAACCGATACACGGAGGGACAGGCCATTGGAATCCACGAGTTCTTGTACCCACTGGCCCAGGCGCACGACTCAATTGCCATCAACGCTGACGTGGAGCTTGGTGGGACAGACCAGACTTTTAACCTCCTGGTGGGCAGGGACATACAGCCCCATTACGGGCAGGAACCGCAGATAGCGCTGACTATGCCGCTTCTTGTAGGAACCGACGGAAAAGAAAAGATGTCCAAGAGCCTTGGCAATTACATTGGTGTCACTGATGAGCCCAATGACATGTATGGGAAAGTGATGTCCATTCCCGATGACGTAATGGGCGACTATTTCGAGTTAGTCCTGGCCGAACCCAAGCCTTCGGTGCAGGGCATGATGCGTGATATAGAGTCAGGTAGACGTCATCCGATGGACGTGAAAATGGAACTGGCAAAGAGAATCGTAACAGAATTCCATGGGATGAATGCGGCGAGTACTGCACAAGAAAACTTCTTGAAGGTATTCAGGCAAGATGACCTTCCAGATGATATTGAAACAGTGAACCTGAAGGACCTTACGGAAGGCGAAGAAATAGGGCTGGCAAGACTGATTGCATTGTGTGGGCTGGCACCTTCTTCATCTGAAGCCAGGCGCCTGATTAGTAGCGGTGCTGTAAGGGTCAACCGTGAGAGGAAAGACGATCCGTCTGCTTTGATCAAGGTGACAAACGGTATGCTGCTTCAAGTAGGCAAGCGGCGGATTTGCAAGCTTAGCGTGAGGTAGCGCAAGATTTTGGTTTTCTGCGAACTTTAGAGTAAATATAAGCATAACAATGAGAGGCTACTTTTTGTGAAAGGGGCTTCTCATTATTTTCGGCAGAAGGTTATTTGACAGGAGAAAGCGCCTTAGGTGGCCTGTGGCAACCGCTATAGGGCTTTGTATGGCGTTCTTCTTGTTTGTTTCGGTGGAAAGAAGCGTTATCCCAACCCTGATAGCTGTGTCAGAATCACGGGTTACAGCCATAGCTAACGAAGCTATCCGCCAGGCGGTAAACTCCCATGTAGATTCGCTGCTCCAAGGCAAGCAACTTCTGGATTTTCACGTCGGCCCTGAAGGGGAACTCCTGTACGTACAGACCAACACCTCTGACCTCAATAAAATACAGGCTGAATCCCTGGCTATCCTTCAGGAGGCTATAGAGGATCTTGAAGGGTTCGAAGTCCGCATCCCCCTTGGGCAAGCTCTGAGTTCGAAAATTTTCGCTTCAAAAGGGCCCAAAATCAAAGTCACCATGTTTCCTTTTGGACATGTAAACGTGCAGGTTATGGACACCTTTGAAGTGACAGGGATTAACCAGATAAAGTATGGCCTGCACCTAAGGGTTATCTATACGCTGCAAGTGATAATCCCGCTTATCTCATCCAAGACCCACGTTTCAATTGATATACCCCTTGCCACAGTACTCATCCCAGGAAAAGTGCCCGACACTTACCTCATGTTTCCCTACGATACCAGGTGAATTGGCAACTACCTCTTCACAACGGGAATTATCTGGAGGATAATGTGCTTAAAGCAGTGCTTTGAGGTGATGAGGGTGAAAGACATCCGCCAGGTGGCTTTTTCAATTTCTGACTGGATGCGGAAAATGAGCGATTCAGCAGGTGCGGCAGGAGGGATTTTTGGCGTTTCTGGCGGGCTGGATTCAGCGTTGCTGGTTGCCCTCGCCAAAGATGCCTGGCAGGAAGACTGCCTGGGTTTAGTGCTTCCGTGCCATTCGTCAGAGACCGATGTGAAAGATGCCATTTACGTATTGGAGCATTTTGACTGCAACTATCAGGTACTGGATCTGACTCCCGTGTTTGACAGTTTCATTTCGATTCTGGGCGAATCTGATGCCAAGTCAGCGTTCATGGCCCGGGCAAACCTGAAGCCCCGCCTGAGAATGGCTGCTCTCTATTACCATGCAAACATGATGAATTACGTGGTTGTCGGCACAACCAACAGAAGCGAGTATCACGTAGGCTATTTCACCAAGTATGGTGACGGAGGAGTAGACATGCTGCCCCTGGCAAACCTCACAAAAACTGAAGTGAGACAGCTATCGAGGTTTCTCGGAGTGCCTGAAAGGATCTTGGCGAAGACACCTTCAGGAGGGCTTTGGGAAGGACAGACTGACGAAGGTGAAATGGGGCTATCATACACAGACCTGGATGCCTACCTTCGCGGTGAGAAGGTCCCTCCGGCTGTCGAAGCAAGGATTACGGAGATGCATAACAAAAGCGGACACAAGAGAGGCCTTCCGCCAATCCCTGTGCGTAGCATTGACTTTTTCAAGGGGGAATGAGTCTTGGCAGGACACTCAAAATGGTCGAACATCAAACGTAAGAAATCGAAGATGGACGCCCAGCGTGCAAACTTGATTTCCAAGGCGGTCAGGGAGGTAATGCTTGCCGCCAGGGAAGGAGGAGGTAATCCCGACAGCAATTTCAGGTTGAGGATGGCCATAGAAAAGGCCAGGGGATTTAACGTAAGCGCTGACAATATTGAACGGGCGATCAAGCGTGGCACCGGGGAACTTGACAGTGGCCAAGTCGAGGAGATTACCTACGAAGGGTATGGACCCGGAGGAACTGCAGTGCTGGTAGAGACCGCAACTGACAACCGCAACCGGACTGCATCAGAAATAAGGCACCTGTTTTCCAAACACGGAGGTAAACTGGCGGAGCTCGGCGCAGTAGCATGGATATTCGATCAGAGGGGTTTCATCGCCATAGAGAAACAGGGGCTTTCCGAGGAACAGGCTCTGGAAATGTGTATAGAAGCCGGAGCTCTTGACATGCAGACCGAGGAAGATTGCTATGAGGTCTACACTGAAGTGAGCCAACTTGAACAGGTGAGGACCCAGCTGGAAAGCTCTGGTGCACGCATCCAAACAGCTGAATTAACCATGGTACCAAAGACATACGTCAACCTTGACCGGGACGATGCTGTCAAAATGCTTGCCCTCATGGACGTTCTAGAATCCCACGACGACGTCTCCAGAGTGTATGCCAACTTCGATGTGCCTGATGACATCCTAGACGCCAACGTATAGGGTTCCTGAAAGCCATAATGAATACTGCCCTCCTTCCTGGGCAACCTAAGTTTGCCTGGAGGGAGGGAATATGGAACTCAATCGCTTTGGCGCCAAGAAAAAACACTTGCTTGCACTGGTACTAGCCGCCGGGTTGCTCCTGGGGAGATATTTGTTTCCCGGCTGGAAGTTCCCTGATAACGATCCAGGTGCTCAGGCGTCTATGGTCCAAGTAATATATGTCACCAAGTACAGCAAATGCAACGATACAGCTACAATCACAAAAGACGTAGGAAAGGACCAGCTTGATTCCCTGCTGGCATCCTTGTCTGAAGGTTGGGCTGCCATGGAAGAGCGGGACGGCAAACTTGAACTCGTAAGAGTGATAAACGATTGGTGTCCCAACCACAACCATTACAGGCTCATCAAGTTGCACCGGGGACACGTAGTGGTTTTCCGCGGGCAAGACCCTGACGACCGGTTCATCATCCGGGGCTACAGGGAGTTTGAAGAATCCCTGATTGAGCATTCGCAGACCCTTGAGCAATTGAGGCAAGGAATCCTCCTATTTGACGAGGATCCGGAATACCTTGACATGCTTGTGCGGTCATATCTGGAAGGAATCACAGACTGAACTGTCGAACCCCCTAAAACGGGGGTATTCACATGCGGATTCTCGGTATTGATCCTGGCATAGCCCGGGTTGGCTGGGGCGTAGTAGATGCCAGGGGGCACGATTTCACTGCGGTTGATTACGGATGTATAACCACTGCCAAGGATCAAGGCCTCCCTGAGAGGCTTCTCTTTATTTTTGACAGTCTGACCTCTCTGGTGGACAAATACTCTCCAGACTTAATGGCAGTCGAGGAGCTGTTTTTTGCCAAGAATGCCAAAACAGCCATTACCGTTGGCCACGGGCGGGGCGTGTGCCTGCTGGTAGCCGGCAAGTGCAGCCTTCCACTGGAAGAAGTCACTCCGTTACAGGTAAAATCATCTATAGTAGGGTATGGCAATGCAACTAAAGAACAAGTTGGGGTAATGGTCAAGAGCATTCTGGGCCTGTCCAGGATGCCAAGGCCCGACGATGTATGCGATGCCCTGGCTGTGGCAATAGCTGCAGCCATAAAGAGGTCTTTTCGCGCAAGGGTTGTACGCAGCCAAAAAACGGAGATGGGGTAAGCCGGAAGATGATATCGCAACTCAACGGTATGTTGATTTCAAAAGGCAAGAACACCGTTACCGTCATGGTTGGAGGAGTAGGTTTTGAGGTAAACGTGCCGGCAGGCCTGCTGGCTGCTGTGGAAGTAGGGCAGCAAATAAATCTGTACACAAGGCTTCTTGTAAGAGATGACAGCCTGCAAGTATATGGATTCAGAAACCCAGAAGAGAGAACATTATTTGATATGCTCATGACGGTTCAAGGAGTAGGCCCCAGGACTGCGGTCGGGGTGCTGTCGTCCCTTCCGGTGATGGAGTTTTACAAGGCTGTCTTATCCCAGAATGAAAGAGCCCTGACAAGGCTGCCTGGAATCGGGAAGAAAACCGCAGGGCGTATCATCGTTGAACTAAGGGACAAAATCGGGCTTCCAAAAGACAAACTCGCTCTTGTGCATACACAAGCTGACATAATAGGCGAAGCCACGGAAGCGCTCATTGCCTTGGGGTATTCAAGGCAAGAAGCAGAAGAGGCTTTGGTGCTCGCAACCAGGTCTTTTTCCGGATCTGATTTGGAAGCATTACTCCGGGAGGCTTTGAAGTATCTTGCCAGATTCTAGAGAACTCATTTCAAGCAAGGCATTGCCAGGAGACGAGACAACTGAAGTATCGTTAAGACCCTTGGTGCTTGACGATTATATCGGGCAGGAAAGCGTCAAGCGCAACCTGAAGGTGTACATTGAAGCCGCAAGACAACGGCAAGAAGCCATCGACCATGTGCTGCTATCCGGCCCCCCGGGGTTGGGAAAAACTACCCTGGCCCACATAATTGCCAACGAACTCAATGTTGGGATTAGGATTACTTCAGGTCCTGCTATCGAGCGTTCCGGCGATCTTGTAGCTATACTCACCAACCTTGAAGACAGGGATGTACTGTTTATTGACGAGATCCACAGGTTGAACCATCAAGCTGAAGAAGCTTTGTATCCTGCCATGGAAGATTTCACATTCGACTGGATTGCAGGGAAGGGGCCGGCTGCAAGAACATACCGCCTTAAGCTGCCCCGGTTCACCCTGGTGGCAGCTACCACAAGGAGCGGGCTTCTTACATCTCCATTGCGTGACCGGTTCGGCATTTCCTTCCGGCTGGACTATTACTCAGTTGACGAACTTTTTCAAGTGGTAATGAGATCAGCCAGAATTTTGGGGATTTCCATAGACGAGCCGGGAGCCATGGAGATCGCCAAGAGGGCCAGGGGTACGCCAAGGATAGCTAACCGGCTCTTGAGAAGGGTCAGGGACTATGCACAGGTAAAAGGAGATGGCGTCATAGACAGGGATATATCATGTGAATCCCTGGCTGCCATGGGCATAGATTCACAGGGCCTGGACGGACTGGATAGAAAGATTCTTTCAGCTATAATAAATAACTATGATGGAGGTCCTGTCGGGTTATCCACCTTAGCTGCAAGCGTAAGCGAGGATGCCGGGACCATTGAAGACGTCTATGAACCATACTTGATGCAGATGGGATTCTTGGAGCGGACGCCCAGGGGACGGGTAGCTACGCAGAAAGCTATGGAATACATTCTGGGCAGCACATACAAGAGAAAGGGGCTTTTTGATAATCCTTGAGGCTGCTTCTCCATTCATGCTGCGGGCCATGTACCACTTTCCCGCTTCACTTTTTCAGGGCGCAAGGGCTCTCGGTGGACGGATTGTTCTTTAACCCTAATATTTACCCTGCAGAAGAAGAAGAAAAACGTTGGAAAACGTACACTGAGTGGGCAAACCAGGCCGGCCTCGGCACAAGACGGGTAAAGATGCCTTACCAGAAATGGGTTGAAGCTGTTTCAAAACCAGGCCAATGCAGGGAATGTTACTACGTGAGGCTCAGGCATACAGCTAAGCTTGCCAAAGCAGGAGGATATGACTGTTTCTCCACCACGTTGCTGGTAAGCCCTTACCAGGACCACGAAGGGATAGTGCTAGCCATGGAAAGGGCTTCCCTCGAATATGAGATCCCTCATATCTACCGGGATCTCAGGCCTGGGTACCTGCGTTCCAGGCAAATGGCAAGGGGAAGCCACATGTACATGCAGAAGTATTGTGGCTGTGAGTTTAGCATAGGAGGTGAGGGATAAGGTGCCAGGCTCGGGTGATTTCGGCCGCATGCTGATAATAATAGGGGCTGTGCTGGTGGTTCTTGGACTGCTGTTTTCACTTGAGGGGAGGCTGTTTGGCCTTGGCCGTCTACCCGGCGACATTGTCATAAGACGGGGGAATTTCACGTTTTACTTTCCCTTGATGACGTCAATCCTGTTGAGCTTGGGCCTTACCGTTTTGCTATGGCTTTTGCGAAGACGATAAGACAGCTAGTGACCATAGGAATCGCAGTCGGACTTGCCTTATGGATAAGCACTGACTTGTTATTGTACACAGCTGTTGCCCAGGCCGGTACCGGTAACCCCAAGGTGCTGGTAGGATTGGCCAGGAGCAACTCTGTTTCCTTAACTTTTTCCCAAGAGTACCGGCTGGTTACACGTCAAGGATCGCAGCAAATACCTGCAGGGGGCAAAGTGTCGTTTGAATCCAGACGTGGAAACCTTAACGTTACTGTATCATCAGGCAGCTCCGTCTTGCACAGCAAGGAAGTAGCTTCGCCGGTTACCATCACACCTTCAAGCAAACCGGCCACAGCATCTTTTTCAGTGTCAGGCCAGGGTAATCCTAATCCGGGTTTCCCAGGACAGGAGTTCAGGGGAAGCGCAGTTATCATTGAAGATCAAGGCTCCCTGGTGGTTGCAAACCTGGTTGACTTGGAGCAGTACCTGTGGTCAGTAGTGTCAAGTGAGATGCCCTGCAGTTGGGCCAAAGAAGCGCTCAAAGCCCAAACTGTGGCTTCGCGTACTTACGCAGTTTACAAAGGAGCCTTAAGTGACGGGAGCAATATAGCGACTGCAGGTGACATTAAGATATGGGCAAACGAGTCGAACCAGCTTTACCGGGGAAAACTCCATGAAGACCCGAGGGCTGTGGAAGCTTGCATCGAGACCAAAGGGCAGATCCTGACCTATCAGGGCAAGCCCGCTGCAACATATTTCCACGCAGATTCGGCAGGTATGACTGAAAGCTCCAGGTCCGTGTGGGGTGGAGACATCCCGTATCTTGTAGCAGTAGAAGAAGTGCCGCACGACTCGCCCCATAGCCAATGGGAAGTATGCTTTGACCTGGAAACCCTCAGTCAAAAGCTGAAGGGGGTCATGCAGGCTTCACCTATAGACATGATACACGGATGCGAACCTGGGACTTCAGGCAGATGGCTGTATGCAAGCATAAGTTCAGGCAACAAGAACGCAAATGTGAAGGCAACCGAATTCCGGTCGCTGCTTGAACTCAAGAGTATGTGGTTTTCTGTGTTCAAGAGAGGAGGCGGCCGTGAAACCACCGGGCAACTCAACCCCGGCCACGAAGTATACATTGACAACGGCACAAGCATACAAGCTGTTCCACTGAAGCAGTGTACAATGAGGAACCCAGGAAGGAGTCAATTGGCAGTAAGCGGAGCTTATGTGATTGGCCCTGGCAGGCCTGGCCCGATCACCTTTGTGTTTCAAGGACGGGGATGGGGCCATGGAGTAGGATTGTCCCAGTGGGGAGCCAAAGCAATGGCCGAACAAGGCGCCGGTTACAAGCAAATCCTTATGCACTACTATCCTTCAACAGATATTGAGACTTGGTGGTAACAACATGAAAACCGAAGAATTTGACTATTACCTGCCAGAGGAGCTGATAGCCCAGACTCCGGCGGAAAACAGGGACAGTTCGAAGCTACTAGTACTTGACAGGAAGAACAGAAGCCTGACCCATGGCATATTTTCTGATATCTTACATTACATCGACCCAGGTGACGCCCTGGTGATTAACAACACCAGGGTGATCAAAGCCAGGCTTATAGGACGGAGAAGCACCGGCGGGCGGGTGGAAGTGCTGTTGCTCAACCCTGCCGGATCGGACACGTGGGAGTGCCTTGTCCGCCCAGGACATAAGTTGCCTCCAGGTGAACAGATCTTCGTCGGGGACTTGGTTGGCCAAGTGCAAGCCAGGACCCCTTACGGAGGCCGGCTTATCACATGGCGATACCAGGGTAACTGGGAAGATGTATTGGAACGGGTTGGGCGCGTACCTTTGCCTCCGTATATCAAGACGCCGCTAGAGGACCCTGAGAGGTATCAGACAGTCTACGCCCAAGTGCCGGGTTCTGCGGCCGCACCTACTGCTGGCCTGCATTTTACGCCTAGCCTGCTGGATAAGCTTTCGTCCAAAGGGGTTGAGCTTATTCCTGTGACACTCAACGTGGGTTTGGGAACCTTCAGGCCTGTAACAGTAGAGGATATTGAAGACCACGAAATGCACAGTGAAAGTTATGAGATAACTGAGGAAGCAGCGGAAGCGGTAAACAAGTGCAAGGAATCAGGGCACAGGGTGTTTGCAGTAGGAACTACAGTAGTCAGGGTGCTGGAGAGCTCTTGTCACGATGGAAAAGTGCTCCCAGGCAAGGCAAGCACCAGCTTATTCATATACCCTGGCTACCGGTTTAAGGTAGTAGACTGCATGATAACTAACTTCCACCTGCCAAAGTCGACGTTGCTCATGATGGTATCTGCTTTTGCAGGCAAGCAATTTGTGATGGACGCTTACCAGGAAGCAATAAAGCGAAGGTACAGGTTCTTTTCATTCGGCGATGCGATGCTGATTTGGTAGCGGGTAGAGAGAGGGTTTGATGTGTCGCAACTTCAGTACAAGGTGCTTTTTCAGTCGGGAAACTCAAGGATTGGGGAACTCGAGACTGCTCACGGCAGATTCGAAACGCCAGTGTTCATGCCTGTGGGAACCCAGGCTACAGTGAAGTCGTTAATGCCTGACCATGTGCGAGACACAGGTTCAAAGATACTCTTATGCAATGCTTATCACCTGTTCTTGCGTCCTGGGCCTGACATAGTAAAAGCGGCAGGCGGCCTCCATAAGTTTATGAACTGGCCGGGAGCAATTCTAACTGACAGCGGCGGCTTCCAAATAATGAGTCTCGGGCACATGGTGTCAATTTCGGATGAAGAAGCTGTGTTCAGGTCTCACATAGACGGAAGCCTCATCAAGTTCAGCCCCGAGGAGTCTATACAAGTCCAGGTTGCCCTTGGTGCTGATATCATTATGTGCCTTGACCACCTTACCGGATGGCCTATGTCCTTCGATGCGGCCAAGGAAGCTATGCACCGGACATTGCTTTGGGCCCGCCGTTCGAGACAACTTGAGATATCACCACACCAATCACTGTTCGGGATTGTGCAAGGTTCGATTTACCCGCAGTTGAGGAAACAATGCGCCCTGGAACTCGCAGCTATGGACTTCCCGGGCTATGCCTTGGGAGGGCTCTCTGTGGGAGAGAGAAAAAAGGAGTTCTACGACATCATGCACTACACATGTGAATTTCTACCTGCTGACAAACCCAGGTATCTCATGGGTGTAGGGCATCCTGTAGACCTTATCGAGGGAGTTATGGCCGGCGTTGACATGTTCGACTGTGTGCTGCCAACGCGGAATGCCAGGCACGGAAGGGCTTTCACCTTTGACGGTCCTTTGAACCTCAAAAATGCCAGGTTCGCCGCTGAGTTTGCTCCTATTGAAGAAGGGTGTGACTGTAAAGCTTGCCAGGGCTTTTCCAGGGCGTATATCAGGCATCTGTTCTCTGCTAAAGAGTCTTTAGCTTGGACCCTGGTTTCAATTCATAATATCTGGTTTTTCCAAAGACTAATGGATAGGATAAGGCAGTGTGTAATTGACGGCACGCTTGAAAGACTTCGGGAGCAAATAGAGGCTCTGTATCCGATTTGATTCTGATTGTGACCAATAAACAAGGTGTTCAAGCCTGTCCGTCGAACAAAGAAGAAGGCGGGTTTCAAATGTGTTGAAAGGAGGGTTTGGTTTGATGCTTTTTCTGGCAGCAGAGGGAGGAGCTAATCCGCTGGTTGGCAACCTCATTTGGTTGGTTGTGGTCTTTGGGTTGATGTACTTCCTTATGATACGCCCCCAGCAGAAAGAACAGCAGGAACGTGCTGAAATGATACGCGCTCTCAAACCGGGCGACAAGATTCTTACTAATGGCGGTTTGATAGGCGTCATAACTAAAGTTGAAGACTTGTCAATCAAAGTCAGGATTGCTGAAAAGGTAGAAGTTGAAGTGCTAAAGACCGGGGTGGCGAGAAAACTAAAGGACTAAAACCGGTCATACATACCTGGCTCATATTGGACCTGGTGAGCGATCCAATCCGGGTGAAAAGCCCGGATTGTTCTTTTTCAAAACTGTGAAGGATTTCACAGTTGCATTGGCGAATAACTAAGATTGGTATATAATCGAAAAGGAACGAGAAAGAGATCCAATCAGGCAAATTGGCAATACCAAGCCGCAATACTGCTGGAGGGGAGACCATGACGGATATACCTTTTGAGATAGACCGGACAAGCGGACTCCCCATTCACCTCCAGATAAGGCAAAATGTGGCGCACCTTATAGCGTGCAACTACTGGAAAGAAGGCCAAAAGCTTCCCACTGAAAGACAGATGGCAGCCGGGCTTGGAGTGAGCCGCAACACAGTAAGCCTTGCTTACCGTCAGTTGGAAAACGAAGGGCTCATAACATCCAGGCAGGGGAGAGGGACCTTTGTTGCAGAGACTGCCGGTGCCCTTGGCGAGCACAAACGAGAGAGAGCTGTCAAGATCATCGACGCCGCTCTTGACAATGCCCTGTCTTTGGGGCTGAGCCCCGACGAGTTTCTCGGGTTGGCCCAGGAGTGCGTCGACCAGCGTTACCAGGCCCTGCGCGAAATGACAATTGCGTTTCTTGAATGTAACAGGGAACAGCTTGATTACTTCGCCCGGGAGATCGAGTTAGGTACAGGCGTACGTGTGGTACCTGTACTCCTGGATGACCTTGAAAAGGATCCGGACGTGTCTTCGGTTGTAGGCAAGGCAGATCTGATAGTCACCACCTTTTTCCACCTGGATGAAGTGTGCAACAAATTCCCTGACAGGCAAGACGAGATCCTGGGAATCGCGCTTGACCCGGTTATTGAGTCTGTGGTCAAGATAGCCAGGTTGCCCCAGGGCGCCAAAGTGCTACTGGTCTGCATTTCCGAGGCTTTTGCCGAACGGGTAACAAAGTCCATGGCCCTCGCCGGAATACGGGAACTTGAAATGGAAGTGTACACCGGCAGGGATCGGCAGTACCTCAAAGGGCTGCTGGAGGACAAGCAAGCTGTAATTGTGTCTCCCGGAAGGCTCAAAGAAGTAGGTTCAATGGTAGATGAAGGAATCCAGCTTATAGAGTTTATCTACAAACCTGATGCAGGTTCAGTGAACTTGTTAAGGTCCTCTGTACTGGAGCACAAAAAAAGCAATTATAAGCAGGAGGCGATTGACTGTGGGCAAGACACTGCAATGGGAGGTATCGGTTAACTCCAAGTGGTGTAAGAAATGCGGGTTGTGTGTAGAGTTTTGCCCCCGCGACGTACTTGAGATGAACGATATTCCCACCGTTAAAGACGCTGCCCGCTGTATCGGATGTCTAATGTGTGAAATGCACTGCCCAGACTTTGCAATCACTGTGAAAAGGAGGGAGAACAATGGCTAAGAACCAAGCCAGGCTTCTTCAAGGGAACGAAGCAGTTGTAGAAGGAGCAATAGCAGCAGGACTGAGGTTTTTCGCAGGTTACCCCATTACTCCGTCTACAGAGATTGCTGAGCACTGCGCGGCCAAACTCCCGGTTGCAGGTGGCAAGTTCATACAAATGGAAGATGAAATTGCCAGTATGGCAGCAATCTGCGGTGCTTCACTGGCCGGTTTGAAATCCATGACCGCAACCAGCGGACCTGGGTTTTCACTCAAACAAGAAAACCTTGGATTCGCGGTAAAAGGCGAGATCCCGTGTGTAGTCGTTAACGTCCAGAGAGTAGGGCCGTCTACAGGTATGCCTACATCGACAGCCCAGGGCGATGTTATGCAGGCCCGGTGGGGTTCTCACGGCGACCACGAGATTGTGGCCCTTTGCCCGGCATCAGTAAAGGAAGCTTTTACCCTCACTGTAGAAGCTTTCAACATTGCTGAAGAATACCGTACACCTGTTGTCCTGCTTCTGGATGAAACCATAGGCCATCTGAGGGAAAAAGTGATTCTGCCCTCGAAGGAAGAATTGGTAGTTAAGGACAGGGAAAAGCCAAACGTTCCCCCTGAGCAGTACAAGCCTTTTGCCATGGACCAGGGAAGGATACCCGGAGTACCTCCCCTTGCTGCCTATGGTGAAGGGTTCAAATTCCATGTGACAGGACTCACCCACGGAGAAGATGGTTTTCCCACAGGCAACCCGGCTATTGCCGAGAAGCAACTCAGGAGGCTCAACGAAAAAATAAGTTCCAACAAGAAGGCTCTCTGTAAAGTTGAGAAGTTCTTCCTGGAAGATGCCGAAGTTGTGATATTTGCATATGGCGCAACTGCACGATCTGCCAGGAAAGCAGTAAGGGATGCAAGAGCCGTGGGTATAAAAGCAGGGATGCTGAGACCCATCACCATTTGGCCTTTTGTGGAAGATGCACTCTTGGAAGTCAAGGCCGGTCGACCCAAGGCTGTTATCGTCCCCGAGATGAACCTGGGACAATTGGTGCTGCCCGTAAAGAGTGTTATGGGGGACAGCGTACCGGTAATTCCAATCAACAAACTTGCAGGACAACTGATTACACCTGAAGAGATTCTCTCTGCAATGAAGGAGGCGGTCTGAGGTGGCACTTCCTATTGACAAGTACCTTAGAGTGGCCAAGATGCCCCACATTTGGTGTCCAGGATGCGGCCACGGCATTGTAACGCAAGCTATTGTAAGGGCCATCCATGAGCTGGAACTCGACACCGAAAAAACTGTGGTTGTCTCAGGTATCGGATGTTCCGCCAGGGCTCCCGGTTACCTCCATTTCGATACCTTGCACACTACCCACGGGCGGGCGATTGCCTTTGCCACGGGTATAAAGATGGCCAAACCTGAATTGAACGTGATCGTGATTACCGGCGACGGCGATGCTGCTGCAATCGGCGGCAACCACCTTATTCACGCCGCCAGAAGAAACCTGGATCTTACGGTAATCTGTTTCAACAACAATATTTACGGCATGACTTCCGGACAGTATTCACCACTTACCCCCCAGGGAAGCTACGCTACCACTTCACCTTACGGAATGCTCGAAAAGCCATTCGATCTGTGCAACCTGGTGATTGGTGCAGGCGGTACTTTTGCAGCACGCAGCACAACATACCATGCAAGGCAGCTTACCAATCTAATCAAGGAAGCCATCGCATATAAGGGGTTCGCTTTTGTGGATGCACTGTCCCAATGCCCGACGTACTTTGGCAGACGCAACAAACTGAGAACTCCTTTGGAAATGATGAACTGGTTCAAGGACCGCTCAGTCCCGGTTAGCAGCTGGGAGAAACTGAGCCCTGAAGAAAGGGAAGGTAAGTTCGCTATTGGAGTGCTGACAAAGGCTCAGGCTACTGAACTCACTGAGGTTTACAAGCAGCTCATCGAACAGTTACAGCAAAGAGGTGGAGAGTAATGCGCATGGAGCTTCGCCTTGCAGGAGAAGGCGGTCAAGGGCTAATCACTGCAGGCATAATTCTGGCTGAGGCGGGTGCTAAGTATACTGACCTGAATGTTGTGCAGACCCAGTCATACGGTCCTGAATCAAGAGGAGGCGCATCACGGGCCGATGTGATAATCTCGTCTGACGAGATCGATTACCCGCAGGTAAAGAATCCAGATGTGTTAGTGGTAATGGCCCAGGAAGCTTCTGATAAATACCTTCAGTCGGTAAAAAACGGGGGAACGGTGATTGTAGATACTACCTATGTTAAACCGGTTCCTGAAGCAGAATCCCAGCGCCTCAAAGTAATAGAATTCCCTATTAGCGCTAAAGCTAGGGAACTCGGGCGGGAAATCGCCGCCAACATTGTGGCCCTGGGGCTCTTGGTTGAAACCACCGGCATAGTGCCCAAAGATGCAGCGGTCGCTGCAGTACTGGACAGGGTCCCTAAAGGGACTGAAGAACTCAACAAACAGGCATTTGCTGCAGGAGTAGAAGCTGCCAAGGCGCTGTAAGCCCCGGTTCATGTCTACTGTAACAACCACGTAACAGGGGGGTTTGTGAAAAACATGACTAAGGAAGCCAGGGAAAAATGGGAACAAGGTGCTCTGGCAAAAACTTTGAACAGGTTTCCTGAGAGACAGGAACAGTTCATGACCGGTTCAGGAATTCCAATAGAGCGGATTTACACGCCTGAGGACCTTGAAGGATGGGATTACCTGACTCAGTTAGGGTTTCCCGGCGATTATCCTTATACCCGGGGAGTCCAGCCAACCATGTACAGGGGACGCCTGTGGACCATGCGTCAGTATGCCGGCTTCGGGACTGCTCAGGAAACCAACGAAAGGTTCCGCTTCCTGCTGGGTCAGGGCCAGACAGGCCTAAGCGTTGCTTTTGACTTGCCTACCCAAATCGGGTATGACTCTGACCATGATTTGGCTGAAGGTGAGGTTGGGCGCGTAGGTGTTGCCATTGACTCGCTTGAGGATATGGGAGTTGTGTTTGACGGGATTCCACTTGATAGGGTTTCAACGTCTATGACAATCAACGCTCCGGCTTCTATCCTCTTAGCCATGTACCAGGCTGTCGGCGAGAAACAGGGTGTTCCTCCGGCTAAACTCAACGGAACTGTTCAAAACGACATTCTCAAAGAGTATGTTGCAAGGGGCACGTATATTTTCCCGCCGGAACCGTCTATGCGTCTGGTGACAGACATATTTGAATACTGCTCAAAGACTATTCCGTCTTGGAACACGATCTCAATAAGCGGATACCACATAAGGGAAGCCGGAAGCACGGCTGTACAGGAAATCGCTTTTACCCTTGCCAATGGCATAGCATATGTCCAGGCAGCTATTGACAAAGGGCTGGACGTGGATGCCTTCGCCGGAAGGTTGTCATTCTTCTTCAACAGCCATGTGAACTTCTTCGAAGAAGTCGCTAAGTTCAGGGCAGCTCGGAGACTCTGGGCGCGGATAATGAAAGAGCGTTTTGGAGCTAAGAATCCCAGGTCATACAGGCTGCGTTTCCACACCCAGACTGCAGGATCGTCACTTACGGCACAGCAGCCGGATAACAACATAATCCGCACTACAATGCAGGCATTAGCTGCTGTGCTCGGAGGTACCCAGTCACTACACACCAACTCCAGGGACGAGGCGCTGGCTCTACCCACTGAGGACTCAGTCAGGATAGCTCTCAGGACCCAGCAGATCATCGCCTACGAGTCCGGCGCGGCAGACACCATCGATCCCCTGGCGGGAAGCTATTTCATAGAAAAACTCACAGATGAAATCGAAGCCAGGGCTCTTAGCTATATCGAGAAAATCGACGATATGGGTGGCGCTGTAAGGGCAGTTGAAAATGGCTTCATGCAGCGTGAAATCCAGGATAGCGCCTACAAGTACCAAAGGGCAGTGGAGTCCAAGCAAAAGAGGGTTGTTGGTGTAAACTGCTTCCAGATTGAGGAGGAGCAGCCCAAGAACTTGCTGCGGGTGAACCCTGCTATTGGAGAAGCCCAGAAAGAAAGGCTTCGCGGCCTAAGAGCCAGACGGGACGGAAGAGCTGTAGCTTCTGCCCTGAAGAATATCGAAGCTGCTGCAAAGGGACAGGACAATCTGATACCTCCGATTGTTGACGCGGTCAAAGCGTATGCAACAATAGGAGAAATCTGCGACGTACTGAGAGATGTGTTTGGAGTGTACCGCCCTTCCCAGGAAGTATAGATAGACTGGAGAGAGTCCAAAGGGGGCAGATAGTATGTTGAAAAAAATCCACCATCTTGGTATTGCCGTCAACGATCTGGAGCAAGCAGTGAACGTGCTCAAAGAAGCTTTCAATCTCGAAGTAGGTGGAATCGAGGAGGTTCCTTCCCAGCAGGTAAGAGTTGCGTTTCTGCCTGTAGGTGAAAGCAGGTTGGAACTCCTTGAACCTACTTCTGAAGAAAGCGCCGTAGGCAAATTCCTCGCCAAGAGGGGAGAGGGGTTCCACCATGTGGCCTTTGAGACGGATTCCATCGAAGAAGCCCTGAAACTTGCTGAAAGCAAAGGACTGCGGCTCATCGACAAACAACCCAGGCCGGGAGCCCATGGGACAAAGGTTGCCTTTATTCACCCGAAGAGCACCTTCGGCGTGCTGGTTGAACTCGTCCAGGAAGGCGATGAAAGCTAAGAGGACTCATGACTGAGTGCCTTTGCGGCTAAGTACCGGATGAGCAAGAGGAGCTTGGCATTTGGCCAAGCTCCTCTGGTTTGTGACAAGCCCGGCTTGTGACTAGACTTCAGCCGATTGGACAAGATACTCAGGAGGGCTTTTGTTTTGGAATTATGTACCGACTATATATATTGAACGGCTTGTAGCTGGAAAAAAGGTTGGCAGTTTCAGGGTCCGGCAGGGAGATTAGCGGACCGGAAAGAATACAATGAATAGCAGGATGCCTGAAGATTCCTAAAACACCCAAACAAGGGGGCTTGAAAGAGTGGAAAGGCCACCCAGGATGGTAGAGTACATCTGTCTCGCTTGTGGGGCCCAAGGATTAGTCCAAGTGCAATCTTCCGGAACTGAAACCCGAAATCTAAGGAGCGGCTATACCTCAAGGTGTCAGAAATGCGGATCAGACGCATTTCTCATAGAAAGGGAGGCCGCTTCAAATATTCTGACCAGCGTACACGCAGAGATTACTTAACCCGGAGCAATCCTCAAGACGGTTTGCTACTGCCGCCACGCAAAGTGGCGGTTTTTTCATTAGATTTTCTCACATACTTGAAGGATTTTCCGATAGATATGGCGAAGAGAGTACTCAAGTGGGGAAGAGTGGGGAGAAGTGGCCCAAGTGAGTGGTGCAAATTTCGTAGGAGAATACCTGCATACCCTGGATGCCAAAGGCAGGATAGCCCTGCCTGCCAAGTTCAGAGAGACTCTGGGCCCCAAGTTTATTGTTGCCCGCGGCCTGGACAAGTGTCTCTTTGTTTATCCACCTGAAGAATGGGATCAAGTAATGGAAAAACTCAAGACTATCCCGATAAGTAGCAAGGATGCACGGCATTTTACCAGGTACTTTCTTTCAGGGGCCACAGAAGCCGAACCTGACAAACAAGGAAGGGTTGTAATCCCCCAGAATCTCCGCGACTACGCCGGCCTTAACAAAGACGTGTTCATACTAGGTGTAGGGAGCAGAATTGAGATTTGGGATAAAGATGCTTGGGAAGAGACAAAGCTAGGCCTCGAGGCGGAATTCTCTGTTTTGGCCGAAAGCGTAGCGGGGATATGATGGAGAAGTTGAACGGTTCCATATATCACACACCGGTAATGGTCGATGAAGTGCTATCTTTTGTTAATGAGCGCAAGAGAAGCGTGGTTGTCGACTGTACTGTAGGCGACGGTGGGCACTCAGAAGCAATACTAGCTGACACACAGAACACCTTCGTTTTCGGTATTGATATTGATGACGAAGCTGTAGCAGTTGCCCGCAAACGCCTTGGCACTAAGTTCCGGGGCAGGTTTCACTTGAGTAAATGGGACTACAGGGAACTGAACCTGCACCTGGCGCGGGTTGGAGTTCCCAGGGTAAGCGCTATACTCATTGACCTGGGAGTCTCATCAAGACAACTGGACCAGGCACACCGGGGGTTTTCATACTGGGCCCAAGCGCCCCTGGATATGCGTATGAACCCTCAAGATGAAGGCACTGCCAGGGATATCATGGCCTATTGGAGTGAAGCGGAAATCGAGAGAATCCTCAGGGAATATGGGGAAGAACGGTTTTCCAGGCAAATCGCACGGGCGATCGTGGAACAGAGGGACAAGCGCCAAATCGAAACCACTGCCGACTTGGTGGATGTAGTAAAGAGCGCTATACCTGCCAGGGCAAGATACAGAAGCTTGCATCCCGCCAGGAAGACTTTCCAAGCACTGAGGATTGCGGTCAACGATGAACTGTCGCGCTTGGATGAGGCGCTACGCCAGTGTTTTGGTTTATTGGAGCCAGAGGGCGTTCTCATAGTGATTACATATCACTCGTTGGAAGACCGGATCGCAAAAAGAGCCTTCAAACAAATCGAAGCAGGAGGCCCTGGCCTCGTTAGAACGAGGAAGGTAATCCGGCCTGGTAAAGCCGAAGTTGCCCGTAACCCGCGTTCGCGCAGCGCAAAACTACGGGTAATACAAAGCCAGGGATGTTGGGGGAAAGAAGCCGATGATAAGAAATGCTGAATTCGCACCTAGAAAAACTTATTCAATACAAATAGCCGGACTGATATATTTCATAGCTGTTGTCATCGCCGGCGTAATGCTGGTATGCCAGCCTGCAAGAGTAGCTCACCTAAACCAGGAAGTAAGGCGCATGGAAAAACACCTTCACGATTTGAAGCTGCGCAATGAAGACTTGAAGCGGACTGTAGCATCAATGGAATCGCTGTCATTCATAGAAGCTCAAGCACGTAACCTCCTTGGAATGGTCGAGCCCGAGCAGGTCAAGTCAGTGGTTGTGAATACCGGCCCTGGAGAGGACCAACCTGTCAGAGAAGAGACTTATGCTGCCGCCGAGCCAGCCACCCAAGGTATATTCGCATGGTTGAGCCGCATAGCTGAGTTTATGAAGGACAGCGTAGCTGTGGCCAAAGGCTTGCAATAACCGGCGATAGCAGAGGAGAATAGCTATGGGGGTCTTGGCCCGCAAGCGGGTTGGAACGGTACTGGGCCTGGTTGGCGCATGTTTTTTGCTTCTAATGGTACGTGTGATCTACGTCCAGTTCATCTGGGCAGGAGAGCTTGGGCAGCAAGCTTTGGATATGAGGATGCAAGACATCCCCATTCAACCCAGGCGCGGTGTTATTTATGACCGCAATGGCCATGAGCTTGCTTTTAGCATTGATGTAGAATCATTGTATGCAATCCCCGCCCAGATCAAAGATCCTTCAGAGGCAGCCAGGGCTTTGTCAGACATCTTGGGCATGAAGTACGACACGCTTATGTCAATCCTGACCAGAAATACTGCGTTTGAATGGATCAAGCGTAAGGTGCCCGATGATATCGCGAGGCAGGTCAAGCAACTCAGACTTCCCGGTATAGGCTTTACCCAAGAGTCCTTGCGGGTATGGCCTAAGGGCAGTTTGCTTGCCCATGTGCTGGGCATTGTGGGAATAGACAATGACGGCCTGGAAGGATTGGAATACGAATATGACAGGACCTTGAGCGGAATCGAAGGCAAGTTCACCGTTGAAGTAGACGCTATAGGCGAAGAACTGCCTCATTCCCAAAAAGGCTATGTGCCTGCTGTCCAGGGCAAGAATCTGGTGCTTACAATCGACGAAGTGATCCAGTTCATAGCCGAACGCGAACTTGAGGCTAAAGTCAAAGAAACCAATGCTGAAGGCGGGCTGATTATCGCCATGGACCCTTCAAACGGTGAGATACTGGCCCTTGCAATCCGCCCCGAGTACGATCCCAACAAGTACGACGAATACCCGGCTGAAAACCGTAGAATCAGGGCGATCACCGACTCGTTCCCCCCAGGTTCTACCTTCAAACCCATAACTGCCGCTGCTGCCCTTGAAAGCAGCGCTGTAAGCCCGGCGGATACATTCTATTGCGACGGCTCTATGCGGGTGGGACCGGACACGCTGTACTGCCACAGGACAGAAGGCCATGGTAGCCAGACGTTTTATGAAGTTATCCAGAATTCATGCAATATAGGGTTTGTGCAGATAGCACAAAGGACCGGGACTGAGGATTTCTACAAGTACGTAGAACTGTTCGGTATGACATCTTCCACAGGTATTGATCTGCCAGGCGAAGCCAGCGGGATAATTGTCCCTGAGGAAAGCGCTAAGCCGATTGACCTGGCAGTAATGTCTTACGGGCAGACACTACAGACTACTCCCATGCAGATTGTCTCGTCCTTGGCTGCGATAGCCAACGGGGGCCACATGGTAGTACCTCATATTGTCAAGGAAGTGACAGACAATAACGGTAATGTAGTGGAAACCAAGCACTATGAACCTGTGAGGCAGGTGATTTCGTCCAGGACGGCAGAAGAACTGAGAATCGCTCTTGAAAAGGTGGTATCAGACGGCACAGGCAAAGCTGCGTACGTGCCAGGCTACCGCCTTGCAGGCAAGACCGGTACGTCAAACAAGGTTGTAGGCGGCAAAATAGCTGAAGGCAAATATATAGCATCCTTTGCAGGCTTTGCTCCCGCAAACGATCCCAAGCTGGTCTTGCTTGTGATGATCGACGAACCAAAGGGAGAATACTACGGAGGCGTCGTGGCTGCCCCTGTTTTCTCAGCAGCCATGAGGGACATTTTGCGATACCTTGAAATACCGCCTCAGGAAGAACCGGTTGATGTGACTGAACAGGAGACAGTAATCGTGCCTGATCTGGTGGGGAAAGATGTAGCTGCAGCCCAAGCTGAACTGCGCGAAAGTGGGTTGTCGGGCAGAATTGACGGACTGGGAACCACTGTAGTATCCCAGTTCCCGGTTGCCGGAGCGAGAGTGTTGAGAGACACAAATGTGATATTATACACGGAAGATGAGGAAGAACCAGGGGAGGGAATGGTCAGGATTCCTTCGATCATTGGTCTAGGATTGACCCAGGCCAGGGCCAAATTGGTGGATGCCGGATTATCCCTAAGCGCCCAGGGGAAGGGTTTCTGTGTATCACAGGACCCCCCTGCCGGGAGCTTTGTTCCCAAAGGATCTATGGTTAACGCTACTTTCAGGATGGATGTGGGCGAAGCACCTGCAGGGGACTGAACTCCAGGCGCCAGTTTTCAGGTTAAGCAGAGGTGCATGGCATGCTGTTATCGTACTTGTTGACAGGGTTGGACAGCGCCGGTCTAAGGCGTGATTGCCATGTAAGAGGGATTACATATGATTCGCGTAATGTACAAGAGGGCTACCTATTTGTAGCAATCAAAGGGTTCAAACTGGACGGGCATGCCTTTGTACATGATGCATTTGCCAGGGGCGCAAGCGGCGTTGTGGTGGAGGAGCATGTCCAGGTCCCACCGGGCAAGGGCCTGGCAGTTGTGAGGGATTCCCGGTTTGCCTTGTCCCATCTTGCATGCAAGTTCTACAGGGATCCGAGCAGCACTCTCCTGGTTGCCGGGATAACCGGTACAAAAGGAAAAACTACAGTTTGCCACATGGTAAAGCAAGTACTCGAAAGCATGGGACACGAGACCGGGCTTGTAGGTACCCTGCACAACATCGTCGCAGAGGAAATAAGGCCTGTCGAGCGCACCACTCCCGAAGCTTCAGACCTTCTCAGCCTGCAACGGGAGATGGTCGACAAGGGCTGTACTGCCATGGCCATGGAGGTGTCGTCCCATGCTTTGGCGCTTCATAGGGTAGCTCATGTCAATTTTGATATAGCTGTGTTCACAAACATAGGCACCGATCATCTAGACTTCCATCAGACAATGGAAAACTATGTTGACGCCAAAGCTAAGTTGTTCAACATGCTTAGGCAAGGCCGGGGGCCTCATGCCCCGTTTGCTGTCCTGAACAGGGACGATCCCTATTGGGAGCATTTCATCCCGGATAGGGAGACGAGGGTTATTACATACGGGTTTTCAGAAAACGCAGACATAAGGGCATGTGATCCTGAAACAGGGCCCAGGCATAGCCGGTTCACCTTGTGCTTTGAAGGGAAACGGCAAGAGGTGCAGATAAGACTGCCAGGCATGTTCAACATCCAGAACAGCCTTGCAGCAAGTGCAGTGGGTCTTGGCATGGGCATGGCGCTTGATTCGGTGGCCCAAGCATTGTCGGACTTGGATGCAGTGCGGGGCAGGGCAGAACCGGTCCCGGGAACTCACGATTTTACAGTTTGGGTGGATTACGCCCATACCCCTGAAAGCCTCCGGGATATCCTTGTGACCGCAAGGGATGTGGCTGACAACCGCGTGATCGCAGTGTTCGGGTGCGGGGGGGATCGTGACAAGGGCAAACGTCCGGTAATGGGGCGGATAGCCGGGGAGCTTGCAGATGTAGTCGTGATAACCAATGACAATCCGCGTACTGAAAACCCGGATGATATATTGGACCAGGTGGAGTCGGGGATTCTCGAAGCCCAGGAGGAGAAAGCCGGCATATCTTATTTACGCATACAAGATCGCAGGGAGGCCATTTACACCGCGATTTCCCTGGCACAACAGGGAGATGTTGTGGTAATAGCAGGTAAGGGACATGAGACTTACCAGGTGTTTGCAGACAGGACTGTTCATTTTGATGACTTTGAGGAAGCTGCCAAAGCAATCGCAGCCAGAAACAGGCAAACTGTGGAATAAGGGAGAGTTTGGCGTTGAACTACACGTTAGGTGAAATCGCCCGGATCACAGGGGGAAAGCTCTTGCAGGGCAATCCTTGCTCCCGTGCATCAGGTGTTGCTATTGATTCCCGGCAAGGTGTTTCCGGAGCGCTGTTTTGCGCCATACAAGGACAGAGGGCAGACGGCCATGATTTCGTGGCTGCCGCCGCTTCTAAAGGGGCGATAGGGGCGTTGGTCCAACGTCCCGTGGCAATCCCCGACCAGGCTTTCGGCCTTGTATTGGTGGATTCCACTGTTGACGCCCTGGCTGACCTTGCAGTTTTCCACATGAGCCGTCTTGATGTGACAGTGATAGGCATCACCGGAAGTGTGGGCAAGACAAGCACAAAAGACCTGATTGGTGCGGTGCTTAATCAGAAGTTCAGGACCTACAAGAATCCAGGCAATCTTAATTCACACATTGGGCTTCCCCTGGCAATCTTGGGTATGGAGCCAGGCTATGAGTACTCGGTACTTGAGATGGCTATGAGGGCCAGGGGCGAAATCAGAGAACTCTGCAGCATTGCAAGACCCAAGATTGGCGTGCTAACTGATATTTCAGCTTCACACATCGGAGTATTAGGTAGTCTCAACGAAATAGCCATGGCCAAGGCTGAGCTCTTGGAAAGCTTGCCTGCTAATGGCCTTGCAGTGATTTGCCATGATAACGAAATGGTACGGGGTGCAGGGAAGCATGCCAAATGTAAATTGATCACCTACGGGTTTAGTCCAGAAGCTGACTGTGCTGGGTATGATATTGAAAGTTCTGACAGTGGTTTCACCCGGTTCAAAGTGAGCTACAGAGGCAGGCAGTTCTGTTTTGAGTTAGAGTTGCCTGGCCTACATCAAGTCCAAAATGCCCTGGCAGCGATTGCCATAGGGTTTGAACTGGGCCTCTCGGCAGAGGAAATTGCCCAAGGCTTGCTCAGTGTTTCTTTGAGCCCGATGCGGCTGGAAGTGATAAGGGAGAAACACCTTACGATAATAAACGACGCCTATAACGCCAGCGTCAAGTCTATGGAGGCTGCCCTGGATCTCCTGGAATCGCTGGGAAAGGGCAGAAAAATAGCTGTTTTAGGCGACATGCTCGAGATGGGCGGGTACGGACCTGCCGCCCATCTTGAGGTGGGCAGGTACGCAAGGAAAAAAGCTGACGCGCTTGTGGCAATAGGCCCGCTCAGCAGTTATATCAAACAGGGTTGGGACGAAGGGGCAACCGCACAAGGTTTTTCATCGTCATGGTTTCCCGACAAAGAGAGTTCCACCGGTTTTCTGTCTGAATTGATCGAGCGTGGAGATACTTGTCTGGTTAAAGCTTCCAGGGGGTTTGAACTCGAATGGCTGGTTGATTTTCTCTTGGACTTGAACAATCGCATGACAGGAGATGACCCATGTTGAAGTTACTGGTGCAGTATTTGCTCCCGGGATTCATACTTTCAGCGTTATCTGGCTACTGGTTGATCCCCAAACTGAGGGAGCTTAAGTTCGGACAACACATTAGGGAAGAAGGCCCACAGACGCATAAGAAAAAATCTGGAACGCCCACAATGGGGGGGTTCATGTTCATGTTGGCCATCATTCTTTCCCGCACCGGGTTTTTCGCATTGGAAAGAACCCGGCCAACCCGTGAGGAGATACTGATCCTAGGGCTTATGCTGGCATACGGACTCATTGGCTTTATCGATGATTACAGGCAAATCCGCCTGGGCCGCTCCCTGGGCTTGAGGGCAAGGGAGAAAATGGCGCTCCAGGTGCTGTTCGCGGCCTTGTTCATGTATTTCTTTGTGGACAGGAGCTCTGGCGTCATATTTCCTTTTTCAGGCAACCTCCTTGACCTGGGCATACTGTATCCTGTCCTGGGTATAGTGCTGATTGTAGGAACAGGCAATGGTATGAACCTGGCTGACGGGCTTGACGGTTTGGCGACAGGAGTAGCCGCAGCCAGCTTGGGGGCCTACGCGTTCGTAGCTGATGGATACGCTAAGGCTGTAGGCAGGGCGGATCTTTCAAATCTGACCGGACTTGCCCTGGTTTCAGTTGGGGCACTCCTCGGATTTCTCGTGCATAATTACAATCCTGCCAAAGTGTTTATGGGGGATACAGGCGCCCTGGCCTTAGGAGGGCTCGTGGCAGGATTCGCGATTGCAACCAGAACCGAACTGATACTGCCTTTCATAGCGCTGGTGCCACTCATAGAAGTGATTTCAGTAATGCTGCAAGTGTTCTCGTTTCAGGTGTTCGGAAAACGGATTTTCAAGATGACCCCCATACACCATCACTTTGAACTGATTGGATGGAGCGAAAAACGCATTGTGTATGTGTTCTGGTTTGTTGCTCTTGCCGGGGCGATCCTTGGGATCGCTTCAATGGCATATGTATAGATCAGGGGTGGTTCCTAGTGAGAAGAAAGAGGGCACAGGGTATTGTACGGAGGGGAGACCCTGATTACATCCTGTTTTTCACCGTGCTTACACTGGTTGCCCTTGGGATAATCATGGTGTTTTCGGCAAGCATGGTCAAGTCCATCCGATTCTTCGGGCACCCGTACCACTACTTGTTCAGGCAAAGCATATGGGCTGGGTTAGGATTAACCGGCATGTACTTCTTGATGAACTATGACTGTTGGCGCTACAGGAATCTCATCCCTTATGCGTATATCTTGTCCCTTGTGCTTTTGATCCTGGTCCTGATTCCTGGTGCTGGGGAAATGAGAGATGGGGCAAGACGTTGGTTAGGTATTGGAAGTCTCGGGTTTCAGCCGGCAGAGGTGGCCAAGCTCACCACGATCCTGTTCTTGGCAGACAATCTTGCCCGCACCAAGGAGAAAATCCGGCAATTAGTCAAAGGGCTTGGGCCCTACCTTGTAGCCCTGGGCATCACTTTCGGGCTCATCTTGCTCGAGCCCGACCTGGGAACTGCAGTTACCATTGCCGGAGCAGCCGTAGTGGTGCTGTACATCGCAGGAGCAAACCTTTTTCATCTGACCTTCTTAGGCTTGGCTGCGATGCCCCTTCTTTACTTCGCGATCATGTCTGAGGACTACCGTAGGAACCGTTTTCTGGCCTTTCTCGATCCATGGAAAGATCCCACCGGGTCTGGTTGGCAGATAATACAAGCGCTTTATGCTTTAGGATCCGGCGGCCCCTTCGGCACCGGTGTGGGCTATTCACGCCAGAAATGGTCTTACCTTCCCCAGCCTGATACTGACTTCATATTCGCCGTGATTGGCGAAGAACTTGGATTTTTCGGGACTGCCCTGGTATTACTGCTGTTTTTTACTCTTGCATGGAGGGGCTACAGGACCGCCATGGCTGCACCTGATAGGTACTCGTGCCTGCTAGCTGCAGGGTTCAGTACCGTAATCACGCTGCAGGCTGTCGTCAATATTGGCGTGGCCACAGGCTCACTCCCTATTACAGGCATAACACTGCCGTTTGTGAGTTACGGAGGTTCATCCCTCCTGATGAGCCTCTTGTCTGCAGGTGTACTGCTGAATATTTCCCGGTATGCCAACCGGTAGGGGGGCTTTGGAGGTATGAGATGTTTAGTGACTGGAGGTGGGACAGGCGGTCACATATACCCAGCTGTAGCTGTGGCCGAAGCCCTGGTCCGGCTTCTTCCCAGATCAAGAGTGCTATATGTAGGGACTGCCCGAGGTATGGAGAGCGTCCTGGTGCCCAAAGAAGGACTGGACTTTGAAGCCATAAGATCGTCGGGAATAAGGGGCAAATCCCTGTCTTCAGCTCTCAGGGGAATCTGGGCAGCTTCTTTGGGTATTGGTGATGCCTGCCGCATTATAAGGCGGTTCAAACCTGATGTGGTGTTTGGCACAGGCGGATACGTATCTGGGCCGGTAATGCTGGCAGCCCGGCTTATGGGAATCCCCTGCGCCATTCAAGAGCAAAACGTGATCCCGGGTAAGACCAACTTAGTGCTATCCAGGTTTGCCAATAAGACTTTCACTGCATGGGAAGAATCTGTAGAACAGTTCTCTGGAACAGCAGACGTCAAAGTTACAGGCAATCCGATAAGAGCCAGCCTCCTGAAAGCTACGGGAAAGCACGAAGCCAGAGCTGCTTTTGGGCTGGAAGACAGATTTACATTGCTGGTCTTGGGAGGCTCCCGTGGTGCCAGGTTCTTGGTTGATCTCGCACTGGAGATTGCCCTCTCTGGTAATCTTGATATCCAAATGCTCTTGATAACCGGGCAAGATTACTACCACAATGCCGTAGCTACCTTAGGCGCTGAGCAACAGGCGGGCATAGCCGGAGCAAAATATGGAAATATTATCTTACAGCCTTATGTTTACAACATGGAAAAGGCATACAGAGCGTGTGACCTGGTGTTAGCAAGGGCAGGCGGCATGACTCTTGCAGAAATAACGGCACTGGGGCTGCCGTCAGTGATTGTGCCTTCTCCAAACGTCGTGGCCAACCATCAGGAGTATAATGCCAGGGTATTGGAAACTGCAGGAGCTGCAGTAGTAGTGAAGGAAGGCCCGGATACAAGCAAACAAGTGGAACAGGGTCTGAGGCAAATACTCAATAACCCGGGACGGCACAAGAAAATGGCCCAGGCTGCAATGAGTATTGGCCGGCCTGACGCAGCGGAGCAGATAGCCAGGGAACTCATTGCCCTTGCAAGAGGCGTCTGATATAACCAAGGCGCGCATCAGGATCATAGTATTACACATGAGATATGAAAGCAGAAGAAGGTGCAATATGAGAAGAGTTCATTTCGTCGCAATAGGCGGACAAGGTATGTCTGGTATCGCTACAATCCTGCTTACTAAGGGCATTCAAGTCACAGGTTCTGACCTTAAGCCGAGCGATGTCACCAGGCGCCTTAGCGATATGGGTGCCCGGGTTTTCATCGGACACGATAGCGCAAACATCCTAGATCCTGATCTGGTAGTAGTGTCATCAGCTATATCCCAGGACAACCCTGAAGTAGTTGAAGCCAGAAAACGGGGAATCCCTATACTTCATCGCATGGACATGCTGCTTAAAGCTATTGAAGGCAAGCAAGTCGTAGGAATCGCGGGTGCACACGGCAAGACCACAACCTCAGCCATGATTGCGTGGATCCTGAAACAAGCCGGGAAAGACCCGACATACTTGATTGGCGGGGATCTTGGAAACAATGGAAACGCACATTCAGGCAACGGCCGTTTTGCAGTAGTAGAGACTGATGAAAGTGATGGCTCGTTCCTCAAATGTCATCCTGAAATAAGTATTGTTACCAACATTGATAACGACCATCTGGACTACTGGGGCAGTTTTGAGGCGTTGAAAAAAGCGTTTTACTCATATCTTTCCGGGACAAGGCAAGGCGGTACGCAGATTGTGTGTAATGATGATCCTTTGCTGAGGGAATGGGGAGCAAATAATCTGGATGCAGTGTCGTAC
Organism: Candidatus Fermentithermobacillaceae bacterium; assembly: GCA_012837895.1. Classification (GTDB taxonomy): domain Bacteria; phylum Bacillota; class Sulfobacillia; order Fermentithermobacillales; family Fermentithermobacillaceae; genus DTU015. The sequence continues at coordinate 42,555 of DUQH01000125.1, forward strand.
GGCGTACACCGGGACGCCGTCTGGCAGGCAAGGGAGATAGAAGCACGCGGATGGGGGACAAAAAGCCAGGTGTATCGTGAGGGACGCTATGTGGCTCGGTTAGACCTTGAGATGCCAGGGGTATACAATGTGCAGAACGCGCTGGGCGCTGTAGCTGCGTCGGTGCATGCCGGGGTAGAACCGGAAACTGCATGTGAAAAGCTTGCCACGTTCCCGGGAGTCAAACGCAGGATGGAGCGCATTGGGCAATTCGGAAAAGTGCTTCTGTTGGATGATTTTGCACATCATCCTAAAGAGATCGCTGCCGTACTCAGCACCATAAAACAAACACTTCCTGGTTCAAAAGTCATCGCCCTTTTCCAGCCCCACAGGTATTCACGCACCAAGCTCCTCCACGCAGAGTTCGGTGGTGCATTCTCAAGAGCAGATGCTATTGTCGTGACTGGCATCTACGGCGGTCCGGGCGAGAAACAAGATCCTGGTGTAGATCCTGGTATCATCAGCAAAGCTATAAAAGAAGCTGGCCACCCGTGTGTGTTCGAGCTTGACGACATGGAAGAGGCGGCAGGTGTGGCAGCCGGCCTGTGCAAGGGAGAGGCAGTATTGATCACCCTGGGTGCAGGAGACATATGGAAAGCCCATAACATCCTCAGTGAGCTGCTGGCGACTTGAGTAACCAGTTTTCCGGTGGTTTCGTACAATGGATCAGAAATCGTTGAGACTTGGCCAGGTTGCCGTTGCCGGAGGTGTAATGAAGACAATGTCAGAGTTCATTATTACAGGCGGGAACAGACTCAGCGGGGATATTGCAGTTAGCGGCGGAAAAAATGCAGTGCTACCTATCATGGCTGCTTCGGTGATGGCGAACTCGCCATGTATATTGCATAATGCTCCGGATCTTATTGACGTGAGGGTGATGTCAGAGATCCTACGTGGTCTTGGGGCAGTGGTTGAGAGAGTAGATTCAGGCCGGTCGCTATATATTGATCCATCCACCCTAAAAAGCTCAGTAGTTGATGAAACACTTGTGAGGCAGGTAAGGTCGTCCATATTCCTCATAGGCCCCCTTGTAGCTAAGCTGGGAAAAGCTACAGTGTCGTACCCTGGAGGATGTGACATTGGCCAGAGGCCCATAGACCAGCACTTGAAAGGGCTATCGGCCCTAGGTGTGGTGTTTGAGGAAGCCCATGGCAACATTGTAGCACAAGCACACAAGCTTCAAGGTACAGGTATTCACCTTGATATCCCATCTGTGGGCGCCACTGAAAACATAATGATGTGCGCTGCAATGGTTGACGGGGTTACCGTTATCCGTAACGCCGCAAAAGAACCGGAAATCGTGGACTTGCAGGGCTTCTTAAATGCAATGGGTGCAAGAATCCGGGGAGCCGGCACTGACGTAATCCGTATCGAAGGTGTCAGGGCCCTGGAAGGTTGCGAACACATGGTGATGCCCGACAGGATAGAAGTTGGTACACTCATGGCAGCAGCAGCTATTACAGCCGGGGACATCTATATCACTAACGCCGTAGCAGAACATGTTCAGGCAGTTACATCTAAACTCAGGGAAGTGGGGGCAACCATATCGGTTCCGGGCAAGGGTCTCCGGGTGAGAGGTCCGAACAGGCGCAGGCCAACGGATCTCAAGACCTTGCCTTACCCGGGGTTTCCCACTGATATGCAGCCACAGATGATGGCTTTGCTGTCGATTGCCGAGGGCACATCTGTCATCAGCGAGACTATCTTTGAGTCCAGGTTCAAGCAAGCTGAGGAGTTGGGGAGGATGGGAGCCCGGATCAGGACAGAAGGCAGAACTGCTATAATAAAAGGAGTACCACGTCTATCTGGTGCCCGCGTTGTATCCAGCGATCTCCGCTCAGGAGCTTCTTTGGTGCTGGCAGGGCTAGCTGCTGAAGGCAGAACCATTGTCTCAGGGATCGAGAATGTAGACCGGGGATATGAGGGCATTGAACGCAAACTAGCCGCGCTGGGAGCTGAAATAATCAGGCAAGAATGAGGTTCTCATAGGTACTATGAAACAAAAGAGGGCAAACACCCGGAGAAGATCAAGAGGATCAAGAGAGTCAAAGATTGAAGGGACAGGCTGGGATTCACCTTGGTCTTTAGTAATAGTCTTTTTCTTTCTGACAAGCATATTCCTGTTCCTGAGATCTCCGTTCTTCTCTGTAAGAAATTATGTTATCAACGGGGCGAACAGGGTCCCTCACGAAGAGATCATCGCAAGATGCAGTCAGAAGTCGGCCAATGCTTTCGACTTGGATTTGGACAAGATGGAAAAGGCCATCCAATCTTCCCCATGGATAAAAGAGGTACGTTGTGTAAGGAAATTCCCTGATACAATTGTGATCGATGTTGTTGAGCGCAAACCGGTTGTCTTTGCGCCTGTAGGAGGCAAAATATGGCTTGTCGATGATGAGGGGCGGGTACTCCAAGAGGATGACGGGGTTTTGGGCGATCTTATCGCTCTCACAGGGGTCCAAGGAATTCTGTCCCCTGGCCAGTTTCTCGGGCCTGAATACGAATGGGGCCTCAAGATCGTAGCAGGCCTGGGCCCCGTGTCCCAGAAAAAAGTGATTGAACTCAATGTTGAAGGCGGAGAATGTACCCTCATACTAGATGACGGCTGCATTGTGTTCATGGGCGCTTACGAGACCAACTGTGAGTTTAGGATAGGCCTGCTTGAATCAATCGTATCCGAGTTGGAAGAACAAGGCCAGCTTGCTGAGTATATTGATTTGCGCTTCGACAAACATGCAGTTAAACTCAAACTATAGGGAAAGGGGGAGATGACTACAGTGGTCCGCCGTGGTTCCCAGGTAGCACTCACAATCATCTTTGTTTTATTCGGTTTAATGCTAGCAACTCAGTTCAGAGTGCGGCCATCATCGCCTGCAAACATTCACTACCAACGGGCGGAAGAACTATCTTTACTGCTCAGCGCCACAGAAGAAGAGAGGGATCGTTTAAGAGACGAAGTGCGGATGTTAAGGGATCAAGTGGCTGAAGCAATGGTGGCCACTGAAAGCAGTGAAAGCCAGGTCAAGGTTCTTCAGGAAGCGCTTCTTAAGGCCAGGGTTATGGCAGGGCTAACTGAAGTCAAAGGGCCAGGGGTCACCATCGAGATGAATGATGCCAAGAAGGAAGTTCCATCCGGACAGGATCCAAATCTTTTCATCATCCACGATGACGACGTGCTGGCCGTGGTAAATGAACTCCTGGCATCAGGCGCAGAAGCCATAGCGATAAACGGCCAGCGGGTTGTGGCTACCACTGAGATCCGTTGTGCCGGAGCAGTCATCATGATTAACGGCGTTAGGTTTGCCCCGCCCCTGAAAATCCAAGCTATAGGTGATCCTGAGACATTACACAATGCCTTGAAAATGCGCGGAGGAGTTGTGGACAACCTTTCCTTCTGGGGGATCGAGGTTAAGATCAAGATGGAACAAGAGCTTGTCCTACCGGCTTATACAGGATCACTCAATTTTAGGTTTGCAAAACCGTTTCAAAGAGAGGGATCGTAATGTGGTATCTCTTGGCTGCCTTAATTGTCGGCATCATAATCGGGCTTAATATTCCATGGACGATTCCCGCAATACTTGCACGTTATCTGGCTGTCAGTCTGCTTGCCGGGGTAGATACCTCCCTGGGCGGCTTAAGAGCCAGTTTGGAAGGTGACTTCGATATCGCAATCTTCGTTACAGGATTCCTTGGCAATGCTGTACTTGCTGCCGCATTTGTTTACCTAGGTGATGTGTTGGGCATAGAATTATACCTCGCAGCAGTAGTTGCACTGGGTGTGAGGATATTTAACAACCTGGGCAGGATTAGACGACATTTATTGAAGGAATGGATGGGGGAAACAGCACAACCCCGGCCAAAGGCGGAGGTTAATAGAGAGAGAATGTAGAAAGTATAGCTGACCGGGAGGGGAGTTGTGTGGCCATGATCGAAGAGCAACCCAGATATGCAAACCTAAAAGTAGTTGGCGTAGGAGGTGGTGGAACAAACGCAGTTAACCGCATGATTGAAGCAGGTGTCAAAGGCGTCGAGTTTATCTGTATCAACACTGACGCTCAATCCCTCAATTTGTCACTGGCTCCGGCCAAAATCCAGATTGGCCAAGCTCTTACAAGAGGATTGGGAGCAGGGGCCAATCCGGAGATAGGACAAAAAGCTGCTGAAGAATCAAGGGATGACATTGTTGAGCACCTAAAAGGCGCTGACATGGTATTTGTAACCGCTGGCATGGGCGGTGGAACAGGAACAGGTGGGACCCCTATTGTCGCCCAAGCTGCCAAAGAGGTGGGAGCATTAACCGTTGGGGTAGTGACAAAGCCGTTCTCGTTTGAAGGACGCCGGAGGATGGCCGTTGCCCTAGAAGGTATTGAAAAACTACGCGAAAGCGTAGATACCCTGATAGTCATACCCAATGACCGGCTGCTCCAAGTGGTTGACCAAACCGCTTCGATCCTGGATGCCTTCAAGGTTGCCGACGATGTGCTCCGACACGGCGTTCAAGGTATATCAGATCTTGTGTGCGTCCCTGGGCTTATCAACCTTGATTTTGCTGATGTGAGGACTATTATGATGGACACAGGTTCGGCGCTCATGGGAATTGGTGTGGCACATGGGGAAAACAAAGCCAAGGAAGCTGCCATGCAAGCTATAGCCAGCCCGCTCTTGGAAGCAACCATAGAGGGAGCAAAAGGTGTGCTGATGAACGTCACCGGAGGACCTGATCTTGGCATATTTGAAGTTAACGAAGCTGCAGAAATCGTGATGCAAGCTGCTGATGGCGATGCAACCATTATTTTCGGCGCTGTCATAAACGAGGATTTCCAAGATACCATACAAATAACGGTGATTGCCACCGGTTTTGACAACACCTCTGGGAGGAGGGCGCTCAGGCAAAGAGAGCCGTCACTCAAAGTGGACACAGGAGACCTGCTGGAGGTCCCCACTTTTCTCAGAAGGGCAAAATCCCGCGAAAAGCCGCGGTAAATAGAGTTCTAGGCAGCAAACACATAGTTACATATTTCGCAGTTTCACCCCTGTATGATTTGGGTTGGGTAATAAACCCGGACAGACATGAATATCCATGTCCATACGGGGTGTTGAAGCATGAAGAGCTATATCTATGTGGACGTGCTATTTCTTGTTAACCTCATAGTAAACTATGTGGTACTCCTGGCTGCAGGGAAGATGACAAATACTCCAATCCAGCCCAAGAGGATTGCCTTTACATCTTGCCTGGGTGCCTTGTATTCAGTTTCTTCTCTCATTCTACCTCTTCAACCGCTTTTTAGTTTCCCTGCCAGGGTAGCAACCGGCCTGCTAATGGTTACCCTCTCATATCCTGAAATCCGGGGAGTTTCATTCATCTGCCTTGCATCTTCTTTTTATGCATGTTCCATCCTGGTTGCAGGTACAGCTATGGCGCTGAACACGTGGGGGTCAGCCAAGCTAGCGGGGTTCAGCTTGTATTATACAAACGCCCGTTGGTGGGCCTTGGCTCTTGCCCTGGCTGTGGTTACGGCCTCAGGCTTTGTGTGGAAAGCATTGAACCTCCCAACCTTCAGGCAGTCTCCCTTTATGCAAGTTGAGATATCCCTCGATGGCCAGAGCATTTCGGTAACAGGTATGGTCGACACTGGAAACGACTTGAGGGATCCGGTTTCAGGCTTGCCTGTAATAGTGGTTGACTGGGATTCACTCAAACACATTATGCCGCATGAAGTGTCTCATTTCTTCCTGTCTACATGGGATCTGGTCAACACAAAGCTGACTGAATCAGCCGTAGGGAAGAGGCTGAGGCTCATTCCCTACACCAATGTATCAGGCCACAGACAAATCCTGCCAGCTTTCAAGCCAGACGCCTTGTACCTTACAGGCAAGAAAGGCAGATTCAAGAAAGCTGCCGTGGTAGGAGTTGCGGGCAAACCCCTGAGTCCCCAGGGCCTTTACCAAGCTTTGCTGCATCCCGAACTCGTGAACGCACAGGGAGGTGTCTTGATTTGACCCTGATGTCATGGACTGAATTCAGATTGATGCTTTCCCTAAAATGGGCGCGCCTTGTCGCCAGGTTAGGCTTACATGGCAGGATAGACTATATTGGAGGTGCTGAAGCATTACCGCCGCCCCTGTCACAGGAAGAAGAGAGCATCTTACTGTCACAGCTTACCGACGGAAGCCCCGATGTAAGATCTATCCTGATTGAAAGAAATCTACGGCTCGTAGTTTATATTGCCAAGAAGTTTGAAAGCACTGGCATCCCCTTAGATGACTTGGTGTCTATTGGTTCAATCGGTTTGATAAAAGCAGTATCAACGTTTGACGTAAGCAAGAATATACGGCTGGCAACATACGCTTCAAAATGCATTGAAAATGAAATTCTAATGTATTTGCGGCGAACCTTGAAGACAAAGTCTGAGATTTCATTCGACGAACCCCTGAATATCGACGGAGAAGGCAATGAGCTTTGCCTTTCTGACGTTAAAGGTACCCCTCCGGATGTGATCTACTGCGATCTCGAAAAAGAAGACGACAAGCAAATCCTCAGGCTGGTGCTCAACCGGCTGCCCTGGCGCGAAAGAACCATTGTGGACCTGCGGTACGGCCTCAAAGACGGCATTGAGCGCACACAGAAACAGGTAGCAGACATGCTTGGCATCTCGCAGTCTTACATCTCCCGCTTAGAAAAAAAGATCATGCAAAAACTGCAGAGAGACATCATCAATTTGCAGTAGAAACACAACACAGGCAGGCCCCATTGTATAACCCCTGGTAATCGAGGCAATACTTTTTATGAGTGACTTCAACAAAAACTGGCAATTTGGTAACCGGGGGGAAAAGCATCTTTGTACAAAGTTGAAATCTGCGGAGTAAACACCAGTAAACTTCCTGTCCTTTCCTCATCACAAATGCGGGAGCTTTTTGTTGCCAAGCAAAACGGTGACCCGACTGCAAGGGAAAAACTGGTCAACGGCAATCTGAGGCTGGTTCTAAGTGTGATTCAGCGCTTTTCCAACCGCGGGGAATATGTCGACGACCTGTTCCAGGTAGGGTGTATCGGCCTCATCAAGGCCATCGACAATTTCGACCTAAGTCAGAATGTAAAATTTTCCACTTACGCTGTGCCTATGATTATCGGCGAGATAAAGAGGTATCTGAGGGACAACAATCCAATACGCGTGTCCAGGTCCCTTCGTGATACTGCTTACAGGGCACTTCAGACCCGGGATGCCCTTGTGGCTAAGCTAGGCAGGGAGCCTTCAATCAGGGAAATCTCTGAGCAGCTGAAAACTCCTGAGGATGAAATCGTTTACGCTCTCGATGCTATACAAGAACCGATTAGCTTGTTTGAGCCCGTCTACCACGATGGCGGCGACCCCATATACGTTATGGACCAGGTGAAAGACGAAAAGGGGGAAGATTCGGCGTGGGTTCAGGAAATATCCATAAATGAGTCCATACAGAAATTATCCCAGCGCGAACAGGCAATAATAAGAATGAGATTTTTTGAAGGAAAAACTCAAATGGAAGTTGCGCAGGAAATAGGAATCTCCCAAGCGCAAGTTTCCAGGCTGGAAAAAGCTGCGTTGATACAGATGAAGCAGCATATGTCGCTGTAGACAAGGGGGGACACAATGTGGCAAGAAGGGTAAGTAAGGGTTTTGTTGACGCAATAGTGCTGGCAGTGATCGCAGGGGTTATCCTTGGTCTGGGTTGGGCTATGGCACGGGCTTACGAAACTCGCAAAGCTTATACCCCGACCAACCTGATCAGATTGCATATAATAGGAAATTCAGATTCAGATGCAGACCAGGAAGTCAAACTTAGGGTCAGGGATTCAATTGTGGACACATTCGGGGGGTACCTGATTCACGCAGAAAATGCAGAACACGCTGAAAAGATCTTGCAGGAGCTGTTGCCCCAAATCGAGCGTGCTGCGAGTGAGTGTTTAGCTGAATCTGGGATGGTGTACGATGCCAGGGCCAAACTGGCGATTGAGTTCTACCCAGACAGGTATTATGAGGAGCCGTCCGGAGAGCCGGTACTCCTACCCGCAGGCCTTTACAAGTCGCTGCAGGTAACACTTGGAGCAGGGAAGGGAGACAATTGGTGGTGCATCATGTACCCGCCCATGTGTTTCATCGATATCGTAAGGAGAAGCGACGGCTCTAATGAGGCCTTGAGCTCTTTGCCAGGCATCTTGACTGGCAATGACCGGTATATACTCGTAGACGAAGAATCCCTCAAAGAAGTAGAACCTGAATTGAGATTCCTAATCATTGACTTGCTGGAGAAAGGCAAACGGGCTCTCTCAGCGATATTCTCTTCAAAGGTGAGTGCGCGGACCAGCTTAGAACCTCGCAAATGATAGCCTTCTTATACAACTCAGAGACTCCCGGGCAATATACTATTTAGGGGTGTTTCCCATGATCCGGGCGTCTGATCTTTCAATGCGCGAAGTTATCAACACAAGCGACGGGCGGCGGTTAGGCAACATCGTCGACGTGGAACTGGACCTCTCTACAGGCAAGATAGTAGCTGTTATTGTGCCTGGCCAATCAAAAGCCTTCGGACTTTTTGGATACGGGGACGATTACGTTATTCCCTGGGATAGCATAAAAAAAATCGGTGAAGATGTAATCCTTGTAGAGCTCTCCGACCGTTACCTCAGGCGTTCAAACAGGTAGGACGCTTATGCTCTCCTTGACTTGAGACACCGGGTGCAATACTCTCATATTTAGTATGGCAAAGAGAAAGCGATCCAGAAGAAAAAAACTCAGTAACCATATGAGAAACGCAGCCATTGCACTGGTCTTCATGTTGCTTGGCCTGACTTTGCTTTGGCCCTATATCAGGTCCGCTTTCCTGCGCGCAATAGTACCCATAGGCAGGGGGACCTCAGGGGTGCTTGATGAACGAGTCTCAGGAGACGCGGTTTTTTGCAGCGGACAAACCGTGCTTACAGCGCCTGCCCCAGGATCTATACGGTTCACAGTGAAACACGGCGATTCAGTGCGGGTTGGCGACCCTATTGCCGAAATTGGTGACAAAGATGCTCTAGCGTCAGTGTCTGAAAACCTGGCTTCCGCTCAAGCTCAGCTGCGGATGTATGAAGCGCAAACTGCTGATGTTTTCCAAGATCTGTCCGGGATAATCCAGGAGTGCTACCAAAGGGCGGTTGCCGCCTTCTATAACTTGCAAACGGCTTTTGCCTCGGGAGATACATCCAATTACCTTGAAAAATACCACGGTTTTGACCATGAGGTGGACGAGCTTTCTCAACACAGGGCCAAGCTCATGGTCCTTGAGGACGAACGTTCCAAATTGGTAAGCCAGGTTGAAATGATGCAGCAAATAGCGTCATCATCCTCTGTGAAGATCCTGGCTCCTGTGTCAGGCATCTTCTGCGCTGATATCACAGCCCTTGATTCCCGATTGACTGAAGCTAACCTTGCTGCCATGGATGCCTCCGAACTCTCAGTGCTCGCTCGTGAAATCAAGGACGCCACAGAATACCGGGTTGAAGACGGCCAGGAGATAGCCTACGGGGATCTTATAGGACGCATAGTGTCAGGCGAAAATGTGAAGTTCTGTCTTACAGTAAAAACCGAGCAAAGGCCTGACATCCGATCCGGAAGCAAAGTATTGCTTGAAATAGGCAGTAACGCACCTGTGTACTGCACCATTTCCAGCATCATAGACGGAAAGCCGCCGGGATACTCGGTGATTTCAGGAGAGATAGATTACCTGGCACCAGACAGGTATGTCAGGGCTTCTCATGCTTCGCTGATCACCCGTAGAGAGCAAGGCGTCATCGTGCCTGTCAAGAGTCTCATAGACAAGAACGGACAGATAGGTGTCCTCTTGGTTCAAAAAACTTACGCTGTGTTCCATCCGGTTGAGGTAAGGATGATAAGAGGCGATCAGGCGGCAGTACAAGGGATCAGTGAAACCAGTGAGATAGTGCTTAACGGAATGAGGTTTTTCGAAGGAAGGAGAGTCAGGTGATTAAAGACAAGTTCGAGACAATCAAACATAACATCAAGGAAGCGTGCGAAAAAGCAGGGCGGGATCCTGCCTCAGTCAGGATTCTGGCAGTGTCAAAAAGTTTTGACGCACAAGCAATTAATGAAGCCAAGACACTTGGGATCTCCTACTTCGGCGAAAACCGTGTCCAAGAGGCCCGTGACAAGGTCCTGGGAGGGGCATTTGAGGGTTCAACCCTTTGCATGATCGGGCATCTTCAATCTAACAAAGCTTCCTTGGCCGCGAGGGTTTTTGACGAGGTCCATTCAGTTGACAGGCTGAAGCTTGCGACAGTATTGTCGAAATTCTCCCTGAAGTACAGGAAGCGCGAGCTTCCAGTCTACCTGCAGGCGAATATTTCCGGGGAAGAAACCAAGCATGGGTGTAAGCCAAGCGAAGCATATAACCTGGCCAGGCACATCCTTGACCTGGAAGGACTGAAGCTGGTCGGGCTAATGACCATTGCCCCTGTGTCTGAATTCCCTGGTGATTCCAGGCTCCATTTCCGTAACTTGAGGCTCCTCCGTGACGATATGTTAAGTATGGGAATCCCAGCGCACAACCTAAAAGAGCTGTCAATGGGCATGTCTTCTGATTACCAGCTAGCTATCGAGGAAGGCGCTACAGTGATCAGGCTGGGAACGGCATTATTCGGCACCAGGTTACACCACCGGCAGGATCTAAAAGCTGCTTCGTGGAACTCCTAAGACTGAGAACAAACACAAATTGGAGGGCTATCTATGGGCGAAGAGGAGACCAAGGTAACATCAACGAGAATTCCCAGATTGACTCCTCTGGATATCCATAACAAGGAGTTTACAAGGTCTTTCCGTGGCTACAACGAAGACGAAGTGGATGAATTTCTTGACCTGATAGTGGCAGAACTTGAATGGTTCATACGGGAAAATGAAGAACTTCACGCAAACATAGCAGGCCTGGAGTCCAGGATCAACCATTACAAGGGCCTGGAAGAAACCCTCAAGAATGCCATTGTGCTTGCTCAGAAAGCAGCCGACCAAATCAAAGAATCTGCCGCCAGGGAAGCAGATGCAATAATAGAAGAGGCCCGCCGCCAGGCTGATATAATAAGACAGCAGGCAGAAGAAGTCCGCAAGAAGGCCTATGAGGAAATAGAGGCACAACGCCAAAAGGCCATGAGATTCAAGGCTGAAATGCGCACCCTGCTTCAGTCCACTTTGGAGATGCTCGACAAGAATGTTGACAATATAACCCGGGTCTTTGATGGGGAAAATAATAGAAACGATTGGAGACAGTGACATGAAAGTAATCGGAATAGCAGGTGGCATGGGCCCGGAGGCAACATGCGACCTGTACCTGAAGATCATCAGGAATACACCTGCGGAAAAGGACCAAGACCACTTCCGGGTCATAATTGATTCCAATCCGAAGATCCCTGACAGAACTGCGTTTATACTTGGCCAAGGATCCGACCCCAGGCCCCTTCTTGTTGAGACTGCCAGGAACGTAGAAAGGGCGGGAGCATCATTCCTAGTGCTTCCATGCAATACTGCCCATTACTTCTATAAAGACGTTCAGGAATCCATCGGGATACCCGTGCTACATATGATGGATGAAGTAGCCGGTTACCTCAGAGGCAAGGTGAACCAGGTGGGAATCCTGGCTTCAACCGGAACCCTGAGAACAGGACTTTACGAAAAGGCACTTTCTGCAGCTGGCATAGGTTCAATCGTACCCAGTGAGGATGACCAGGATGAAGTAATGGAATCTATTTACCTGGTTAAGGCAGGCAAGCTTGAACCTGCAAGGGCCTTGATCCTAAAACAAGGGAAACTACTCGTCGAACGCGGTGCCCAGGCAGTTATCGCAGGATGTACTGAGATTCCTCTGATTCTAAAGCAAGGCGATCTGGATGTAGAAGTCGTAGACGCCACTGACATACTGGCCAAAGCATGTGTACGATTTGCATGTGAAAACTAGGGGGAATGTTGAGTGAAGGCCAGAGTATTCACTAACGGCGATTTCTGGGTGACAGGCCGGGACGTGAGGCGCCGTGACAGTCTGGCTGCCCTGGACGGCAGGATTATCCGTATTGGGGATTATGATGAATGTCTTGACGCCTTCCCCAGGGGTATGAAGCCTGACGTGATCGACCTTGAGGGAAAAACTGTGTTGCCCGGCTTCACTGACAGCCACATACATCTCCTAAGTTTCGGGCTGACCCTGCAAGATATTCCTTTAGCTGATGTAAACTCCATAGAAGCAGTCAAAGCCAGGATTCGTGCAAGAGCAGCTGAAATGCCAGAAGGCCGATGGATCCTCGGCCGTGGATGGGATCAGGAGGTTTTTGCTGAAAAGCGATATCTTACCCGCAAGGACCTTGACGAGGCGTCCGGAGGCAGGCCAGTATTCTTGACCAGGGCTTGCGGACATATTGCTGTCGCGTCTACAAGGGCTCTTGAGATTGCAGGGATAACCCGGGATGCCCAGGATCCCCCCGGAGGTGCAATTGACAGGGATGCTTACGGCGACCCGACAGGCATCTTGCGTGAAAGCGCTTTGGAACTTGTGCGATCCCATATACCGCCTGCTAGCCGTGAACTCATGGAGCATCTGCTGAAGCAAGCGATGGAACATGCGCTTTCCAAGGGTATCACCACGGCTCATACCAACGACGGCCAGGCAGGGTTTCCAGGAACCATGGACCTGTACCGGAAGGTCCAGGAACAAGGGGTTCCCCTGAGGGTGTATTGGGACATCCCTGTGGAGTTCATGCAGGATTTGTTCAAGACTCCCCTCCGCACAGGTGATGGCGACGACTACTTCAGGATAGGTGCGATTAAGCTTTTTGCCGACGGTTCCCTTGGAGGGAGAACTGCTGCCTTGGAGGAACCATATTCTGACGACCCTGGCAACCGCGGCATCCTGGTTACTCCTGAACAAGAACTGAGGGAGCAGGTTTACCTTGCTCATACCCACGGTATGCAAGTAGCTGTACATGCTATAGGGGACAGGGCCGCCAGGGTGAGTTTAGAGGCAATCAGCTCTGCTCAGTCCAGGCTTCCTGTTAACCACATCCGGCACCGGCTGGTTCACGTGCAAATACTGTCACCGCATATCATGAGTGAAATGAGACGGGCAAAGGTCGTTGCTGACATCCAGCCCAAGTTCATCTCAACAGATATGAGATGGGCATTGGAAAGGGTCGGGCCTACCAGAATGCGGTCATCTTACTCATGGCGCACTATGCGCAGGGCCGGTATACCCCTTGCAGGCGGCTCCGATTGTCCGGTGGAACCCCTGGACCCGCTCCTGGGCATTTACTGTGCAGTAACCAGAAAAGATGTGGAAGGTAATCCTCCTTTGGGGTTTTTCCCAAATGAAAAACTCACACTGGATGAAGCAGTAAGGTTGTTTACAATGGGCGGCGCCTACGGTGCCCATGAAGAGCACAGGAAAGGCAGCTTAGTCCCAGGGAAGTTGTGCGATTTTGTAGCCCTGTCTGAGGACATCGCCTCTGTAAGCCCGGACGATATTAAGGATCTAGAAGTTGTACTTACTGTAGTTGGAGGAGAAATAGCGTACAGAAAAACCTGAGATAATGCCCAAGGCGATATAAGCTGCAGTGATTGAGGCACAAAACAAACCTATGCGTTTCACTGCGGCAAAGAAAAACTCTTGGGGAAACATCTTGATCAGCCAGTCTGTGTCCGGATCCAGACGCCACAGATCGTTATCAAAGGTTATTAAGTGAAAACCAGTCCACCAGCGCGTGAAATCAAGCGCTGCGGGCAGACTCAGGAGCAGGGTACACGCTAGCAACAAGATACCAGCTGTCTTAAGTGACTTGGACACGATCTGTCCAATCCTTAAGACAGGGAAAGACCAATTCCGGCGCTCGTCATGATGTCCATCCGCGCCCGGCAGCAACCCTGCAAGCAATATTCCTAATAGGACCATTACCTGGCAAACGCGCTTCGCGCTGAATCCCAGTTGAAACAGATCCCTCACATCATGGAGATGCTCAATCTCGTTATCCCTGAAGACCGGCCTGGATGTTCCGTCTACAGTCACTGTAACCTGTGGAGTATCCTGAGTGCCCAGGAAATAACTGACAAGGGTCCTGCCGACCAGTTTGAGGTCATCCCAGGACATCCCTGCAGACCTTGGTATGTCAAGTTCAGCCCATTGAGACACATAGAATTCCATGTCCAAAGCTACAGCCTGGATTGAAAGCAATACGTTCAGGCCCGTCAGCCCCAACACAAGAATGATAACAGCTATAGCACCGGTAAGCGCGGGTATCCGTGATACTTGCCCTTTGTGTTTCAAACTGATCCACTCCGTAAAGTCCGTCGGCCTGCTGTCACTGCTTCTTGCAGGAACCGTGGCTGCAACCGGGCACCAGGCCGGGCAGTTTTACATAGTATGCCAAGGAAGCTTAAGCCTCAAATCCTGAAAGCTTCGCCCTTTAGTTTACAACATCAAAGAGCTTTTGGCAGCTATGAGGGGAGGACTGGGTCTTGCAGACCAAGGGCGGTATTAAACGGGTGTTTCCTGGAAACAACACCCCTGACGGATTCTTCTCCTATTACGATTACATCATCCCTAAGAACGCCAACAGGGTTTTTGTGATCAAAGGAGGCCCGGGAGTGGGCAAATCCACATTCATGAGAGCTATAGCAAAGGACATGGTCGAAAGAGGATATAACGTGGAAATGCATCACTGCTCATCTGACAACGGATCAATAGACGGGGTTGTATTTCCTGAAATCGGTATCGGGATACTTGACGGCACCTGGCCACATGTTGTCGATCCCAAGGTGCCGGGCGCAGTTGATGAGATAGTGTGGCTGGGTGAGTTCTGGGACGAAAAATCAGTGCGCGCTCATAAAAAGGAGATCTTGCAGGCTCAAAAAGGAGCTGAATCTGTTTTCAGGCGTGCTTACCGGTTCTTGAAAGCTGCCCAGATCATATATGAGGACTGGGAATCGATCTACATGGAAGCCATGGATTTCGGAAGGGCCAATATGATAGCTGAGCACATTATTCATGAGAACTTCGCACACATAGAGGTGGCAGCCAAGCCAGGGTTTCAGCGCAAATTGTTTGCAAGCGCCATAACTCCTGACGGCATGGTAAACTACCTCAACTCAATAGTGGCGGGATGCAAGAAGCGCTATGTGATATGCGGCCATCCAGGCACAGGAAAATCAGTGTTGCTCCACAAAGTAGCCCAAGCAGCCCTTGAACGGGGGTTTTTTGTGGAAACGTACTTCTGCCCCCTGCACCCTCATAAGGTGGAACACGTGGTGGTGCCTGAATTAGGGCTTGCCCTGACCAAATCAATCGAGCCGCATACTTACATTCCATGCAGGGAAGACAGGGTAGTCGACATGAATTGCTGTCTGGATGACGGCATAGTTGAAAAACATTATCCATATATCGTCCGGGCCCAAGATGAATTCTCAAGACTGTTTAGTTCAAGCATCTACTATATTGGCCAGGCGAAGCAATACCACGACGCCCTTGAAGAATTCTATGCGCCAAACATGGACTTTGAAGGGATTGAGAAACTCAGGCAAACCATAGTGGGAAGAACCCTTGCCTATGCCAGGGAGGCAGAATCTGAAACCGGACAAAACTCCGGGTTCGGGTACGGGTATGGCCCTGGCTTATAGGACTATAGCCCTATGCTTGTACTCATCTTGTGCTTGAATTCATCGTATGTACAGAGGGAACACTAACTCCGGCACTCATCATGTACATCAACCGGGGTATCGGACGTGGAAGCAGAGCGGGGGCATGCCGGGGAAGATCCGGGAGAAAGCAGGCTAAGGAGCCTTGAAGACACAGTACAGCGGATTTCAGATTCCCTGGAACGATCAAAAATCGCAGAATACGTAGATCTTTTGAACCATCCGTGGCGCCTTATACACGTGAACCTGATAGCAGGCCTGGCAAGAGGGGTAGGCCTGGCCGTCGGGTTTACCTTGTTAGGCGCCACACTCATATATGTGCTGACCAGGAGTTTTGTACTCAATCTTCCGCTGGTCGGCAATTTCCTTGGAGAATTGGTTTGGATCATCCAAGAGTACCTTAAGGCAAGACCTTGATATTAGATCGAACGGGCAGGGTGATGCAATTGAGAAATGATAAAGACGAAGCATGGGGCATAGACACAACTGTTGAACAGCCTGGTTTTGACGTGAGTGAATTCGAAAACAAACTCCATTCTGAGCTGGAACGGCTTAAGCAAGGAATGGAAAACATCAAACAAAAAACGTTTTCAATGAGCGAAAAGCAATCCCTTGCGGAAGATTCAGCTTACGACCAGCACCCTGGGGACCTTGGCACTGAAACCTTTGAGAGAGGGAAGGACCTGGGCCTTAAGGACGGACTTGAAACCAACATAGCAAGGGTCAGGGGCGCGCTACAGCGGATAAGGCATGGAACATACGGCTTTTGCCTCAGCTGCAAACAACCGATTCCCGTTGAAAGATTAAGAGCTGTGCCCGAAGCTGAATTGTGTGTTCCATGCAAAGAAAAACAGGAGGTAGTGCCGCCTAGCAGGCGGCCTGTTGAAGAACTAGTCATGAGACAGGATTTCCCTGGCAAGAGTGACGACGAAGAACCCGGGGACGAACCGCCCCTGAGTTAGCAGCGATTTCAAACACACCCCGGTTCTGATAAGGACAGATTGAGCTTCAGCCCGCAAAAGGGCCGCCAAGACCACAGACAACCCTTGCCTCCAGTGTTTTATCTTCTGTATGCTGTAAGAGGTTAGTTGTATTGTATCAGACATGAAACGATGAAAGCAGGGCGGAGGAGTTGGCTTTTTGGATCCCTTTCGTGGTAGTTGTGTTGCTTGACCAGTCAAGCAAATGGTTTGTCCGATCGAATTTCGCAGTTGGCGACACTGTTCAGATCATTGGAAACTGGCTCCAACTTGTTTACAGGGAGAATCCAGGTGCCGCATTTGGAATGCTTGCAGGGGCAAGATGGCTGTTTATGATCATAAGCGCCGTGAGTATTGCCCTGGCGATGTGCCTCTATCCCAGGCTAAACTCGTTTGGCGCATATAACAGGGTCATGGTGCCGGCGCTTGGACTTGTGGCCGGGGGCGCTCTAGGAAATCTTATTGACAGGGCCAGACAGGTGACTGTGACCGATTTCATCTATGTAAAGCATTTCCCGGCAGTGTTTAATATAGCTGATTCGGCCATAGTCACAGGCAGCATTATACTGGGGATCGTGTTGGTCATACATACTTACAGGTCAGGTCAGTCAGGTGATATACAGTAAGGATTCTGAACCTCAGATAGCGAAAGCCGAGACCTTTGCCGTAGGGGATGACCTTTCGGGCCAAAGGTTGGATGTTTGCGTTGCCCGGGCACTAGAACCGGAAATGTCCCGCTCAAAAGCCCAATCCCTTATCAAGCAAGGGATGGTTAGTGTCAATGGGACGGAGGAAACCAAACCTTCACTCAAGGTCAAGTCCGGTGACATTGTTGAAGTAAGGATTCCTCCCCCTGATACATGGGACTTGGAACCTGAAGAGATCCCTTTGGACATCATCTTTGAAGACAAGAACGTGCTCATAATCAATAAGCCAAGGGGCACGGTGGTTCACCCTGGAGCGGGACACAGGCGTGGGACACTGGCCAATGCCCTCCTCAATTATTTTCCGCAGATTTCAGGAGTAGGTCATGAAATACGTCCGGGCATTGTTCACAGGCTGGATAAGGATACTACCGGAATCCTGGTGGTTGCAAAAAACGAGAAAGCGCTGAGACAACTCCAAGCCCAGATGAAAACAAGGAAAGCCAAGAGGGAGTATATCGCATTGTGCAAGGGCCGCCTAGGAGATGACCAAGGAACAGTGGATGCGCCAATCGGGCGGCATCCGGTCGACCGTAAACGTATGGCAGTCATAGATGAGGCCCAAAGCAGGGGCCTCAGGGCAAGGGAAGCAGTAACTCAGTGGAAGGTCGTAACAAGGTTCGGGTACGATTACACTCTTCTGCTCGTCAGGTTACATACAGGCAGAACCCATCAGATCCGCGTCCACATGTCATACCTGGGACATCCTGTGGCCGGTGACCCGGTATACGGTAAGGCCACACGCAACCTAGGCATGTCCGGACAAGCGCTCCATGCCTTTAAGCTTGGCTTGTTCTTAGGCGATGGTTTCGACGAGTGGCATGAATTTACAGCACCTTTGCCTGAAGATTTTGCAGAGGTCTTGATAAGGTTGAAAAACAAGCATAGGGAGGAGCTTCCGTCATGGCTAATCAAATAGACAGGAAACACATAGCAGAGAGAACTGCGAAGATATTGATTGATATAGAGGCAGTGGGAGCCAGGCCCGAAGAACCCTTCACGTTGACTTCAGGAACCAAGAGCCCCGTGTACATAGACTGCCGCAGGTTGATCTCGTTTGTGCCAGAGAGGGAGGAGGCAACAGGCTTTCTACAAGAACTGGTCCAAGCTTCAGTTGAAGAGCAAATAGATGCTATTGCCGGGGGCGAAACCGCGGGAATCCCGTACGCTGCTTTTCTTAGCTGGAAAATGGGGCTACCTATGCTTTATGTGCGAAAAAGGCCTAAAGGATTCGGCAAGGACGCCATGGTAGAAGGCAATTTCACTGACGGGGCACGTGTAGTTCTCGTAGAAGACCTGATTTTTGACGGTGGCAGCAAGGTGAATTTCATAGACGGCCTGAGAAGGGCAGGCCTTAAGGTAAACCATGTGTTCACCATCGCATCCTACGGGTTCCATGAAGAGTACGAGAAAACCCTGGGCTCAATTGGGGTGAAGGTGTCTTGGCTTACAGACTGGCCTACCATCGTCGGGGTTGCAGAAAGCACCGGGTACTTCAGCCCTGATACAGCGCACATGGTAAGAGGATTTCTCGCTGATCCACATAAATGGTCCAGGGCCAGGGGCGGGAAATAACACTTCCCGGAAATCCGATCACCACTCTGACTTCAGCCAACCTTCAAGGGTAATACTAGAGACGGGCGGGCACAAAGCCAGACTGCCTGTAATCATTGACTTCACACATTCTGCACGCACGATTACAGGCAGTCTCACTGTAATAGCGCACTCA
>DUQH01000008.1 GCA_012837895.1 Candidatus Fermentithermobacillaceae bacterium
ACAGACACGGGCGAAGTGACGGCCACTTTCAACGCCGTGTTCAGAGATGTGCTGGCAAGTAACAGGGGATACGTCTACGTTTTCGACGGAGCCCTTTTTCCCGAGCGCAAAGGGCTCCAGGGCAAATCGTATCAAGAAGTCATTCCGGTAGATGTGGTCGAAGTGACCTTGGAGGATTTCGTCGCTCTGGGCGGCCGTATTGTGTTTGTCCAGCACAAGCACCCGTCCGGGGCTGACTAAGTGCCAGAACGCCTCCGGCACCTGATTCGTCCGCCAGGGATGGAGCCGCCGGGGCGGAGTCGTCCGGCACCGCATTATGGGGGAACGATGTTCCTACTCCTTCACTGCGACAATCCCTATCCAATCCCCGTCTTCCGAGAACTCAGCGCCCGTAAGGTCGTTCCATACGTGTTTGATGCTGAAACCTGCGTCTGACAGGACCTTGCTGACGGAGTCCCGTGAGTAATCCCTGAACCAGTTTCTATACACCTTGACTCCCTCGTTGCAAATGACTATGTACTGGTCGAGCCACACGCTATCCTCGGGGTAGTTAAAACCCTGTTCAAGCACCAGGTGTCTTTCGGGGTACCAGAACCCTCCCTGGCTGAAATACCACCTGTTCTTAAGGCCTGCCTTCATACGGTGAGTCCTGGTAGTGATATCGAACACGAACACACCGCCCGGTTTGAGGGCTTTGTGAGTCAATGCCAGCAGCTCATCCCGTTTTGAGTCGGGAAACACGCAGAGTTCACCGTATATCTGGACAACCGCGTCGAATTCTCCGGTGTAATCCATATCGAAGAAGTCCATGCAGCGGTACTCTATCTTCAGTCCGGATTCTGCTGCATGTTTCTTCGCATAATCAATGGATCGTTCAGATATGTCAATCCCGGTGACATGAATCCCGGTCCGGCAAAACCTTTCCGCGTACAGGCCCGGTCCGCACCCTAGATCTAGCAGTTTCATCTCCGGAGTGAGCACCCCTGAGTCCAGCAAATGCTTGACTATGTTGTCGATTATCTCTGGCCTTCTGCTGGCCGCATCGTGTGTTGGATCAAGATGGGCCTTCAGCATGCCTTTAGAGATGTGAGGATCATTCCAGAACAGTGGCTCCCCGGGTTCGAATAGCCGCGGTTTGACGGTTAATAACTCTGCCAATTTGTCCATAGGTTCTCCTCGGGACTGCTTCCCGTTCCGTCAATGGGCCTGCCGTTGACCGGCCGCGTACTCATTTTGCTCGTCCTCCTTTGCAGCAGAGCAGAATAGCTTACCATCCGCCCAGGTCAGGCGATTCTGCATCCTTGGTTACCTTAACCCATTTGCCGTCTTTCATCACCGAGACAGGATGCTCCAGAACCCTGATGTCCTTGACCGGGCATCCGTCTACCACAACTAAGTCTGCCAGTTTGCCGTCCTCCAGGGTGCCCACTTCGTCTATGAGCCCGCAAAGCTCTGCAGGGACCTTGGTGGCAGCCATAATAACATCCATGGGGTCAGCGCCCAGTTCCACCATTACCTCCATTTCCCTGACGGTGGCCACAATGCCCTTGACCCTTGCCGACGGAAGGTCAGATCCCACTGCAAACTTGCCGCCGGCCTTGAGTAGATACTGGAAGCCTCTGCGGTGGTATTCCTTGGCGAGTTCCAGTTTTTTCAGGGCATATTCAGGCGCGCCTGCTTCGCGGTAAAGATGTATAGAGTCAGTAACCACCAGCGTGGGAACGCATATGGTGTTGGATTCAGCAAGCATACCGGCAACTCTCTCGTCCAGGGCATAACAATGCTCTACCGTATCCACACCGCACTTGATGGCCATTTCGATGCCCTCAGCGCCTCCTGTGTGGGCTGCAACGTGCTTGCCTGCATAATGGGCCACTTCAGTGGCAGCACGAACTTCGTCAGGGGTCATCTGGGTGGCTCCGAAACCTTCATGAGCACCCATTATCCCGCCGGTCATCATGATCTTGATGAAATCAACCCCACGCTTGAGCTGCTCCCTCACTGCCCAGCGCACTTCGTAAGGGCCGTCACATTCTATGCCGGAACTGTCATGGGCATGTCCGCCTGTGGTGGTAACAGGTTCACCAGAGGTGAATAGACGCGGCCCAGGGAACTCGCCTTTGGCGATCAGGTCCCTTAGAGCAAAATCCACTCCTGATTCATCGCCCAAGACCCTGCATGAAGTAACTCCTCCGGCAAGGAATTGCATAGCCCGCCGCGCACCCCTTAGGGTAAGGTCAGGGATACGTGCGAAGTCCTGCCTTGTATCTATGAAGAAGGTAAGGTGCATGTGGCTGTCCCACAAGCCTGGAACTACTGTTTTTCCGTCTAGATCCACCACTTCATCCTGTGGCCCGGCCACTACCTCTTTTCCGAACACATTTCCCGAGACGATTCTTCCGATTCTGGAGCCTCGAACTTCGATAGCTACGTTCTCTTTAGGACGACTTCCGGTACCGTCAATCAGCCTGCAGTTAACCAGCCAGGTACTCATTTTGCTTGTCCCCCTTGAAGCAGAATCCGGATTATGCTTAGTCTCAGCGAAGGCCTGAGTGAATAGACACTGAACTTGATTTCGGTGCAGGGTATGGTTATTCCTCTCAGAACCGGGTCCATTTGATCTCAGACATGCCTATCGCAAGTACTCTTGCACAAGTGCTCTTCCATAATATGGACGGTCACCTTTTCAACGGGTTCTGTTTTGTAAATGGATATTGGCTGTTTCAGCCTGTCATCAGTGCGGTCATATTTGGAGCGAGGGAGGCAAGTTCAAAGGTACTATGAGCGCTCTTCGCTGCATGATGGACATGTCCCGTATAGGTAGACTGCATATGTTTCTACTTTGAACCCTTTGGCTTCCCCAGAAGGGTTTCCGGTATGCAGCTGGCCCGGATAATCGTAGATCCTCCCGCACACTCTGCACAAGAAGTGATAGTGAGGCTTTGGATTAGGGTCAACATGCTTACGGTTAGGACTTATGGCAAGTTCCTGGAGTTGGCCCCTTTGAGCCAGTTCATCCAATGTGTTGTACACAGTTCCAAGGGACAGTGAAGGCATATCAGGCTTGAGAGCCTCGTATATCTGCTCCGCAGATGGATGGGAAGTGTTACCCTCCAGAAACGCCAAGATAGCTACTCGCTGGGGGGTGGCCCGGAGGCCGATGCTTTTCAGTTTCTGAACTGCCAATGCAGCCTTATCACTTGGCTTGCTTTGTGGTCTCATGTTCCATTCCTCTCAACAATCGGTTCTTGGCCTTTGCCGAAATACCTACAATACCCTCTCGTTTTGTTTCGGCATTGTTCCGAATCTTCATTACCCTTATCTTTATCTTTCCGCTATCCCGCCGGTAGAAACCTGCATCTTGTACTAGTAGGGTACCTACAGCATTTTCCTTGCTATGTCAACTTGCAGTTCCCGGAGGAGGCCGGCCCCGCCATGTGTATGCTGACTGAACGGGGCCGTCCTCACATCTCCACCAAGCCTTAGACGGGTTTACGTTTTGCGGCAGCGTATTAATACGGCTTAGTTATGTTCTCTTACGTTGAATCATCCGGCGCTTCAGAGTTTCTTATGGCAGAACCACCAGTCGAAACAATTCTCGGAACCGCGTCTTGCCTTGGCGCCTTCCTCATCCTTGGGAGGCGGTATTATCACTGAATCGCCTATGAGCTCGTTATTCGGCCAGTTTGCCGGGACAGCTACACCGTTAGCGTCTGATACCTGGAAAGCCCTGATTGCCCTTAGAATCTCATCAACATTGCGGCCGATCTCTTGAGGATAATACAGGATCAACCTGACTATGCCTTCGGGGTCTACAAGAAATACTGCCCTGACAGTGTTGGTGCCCTTACCCGGGTGGATCATACCTAACCTGTTAGCTATGTCGCCGTTGTCTGCGATAATGGGGAAGGGGATTTCTACATCTAAGTTGTCCTTGATCCATTCGACCCACTTAATGTGCGAAAATACCTGGTCAGCTGATAGTCCGATTAGCTCGCAATTAAGTTCCTTAAAATCTTCGTACCGCTTGGCGAACGACACAAACTCGGTGGTGCATACAGGAGTGAAGTCTGCAGGATGGCTGAAGAGCATGAACCACTTACCTGCATAGTCTCCGGGAATGTTTTTCGGGCCATGGGTGGTTTGAACTGTCATCTCTGGGAAAGCATCACCTAGCAACGGGAAACCTTCAGTGCGTTCCGGCTTACATACCATAAGAATTACCTCCTAAGAAGGATTCTTAACTAGGAACTATATTATATATAGATCCGCGCGGAAGGTTTGTCAAGGGGAATTTGAAAATTAGACCTGAATCCGCCGGTGAGCAAGATTATCCGGGACTTTATCAGAGAGCAAACACACAGTGAGCAATAAAGCAGCGCAGAAACGGGGGTTCTTCCTGATGCTCAGCCCCTATTGACACTTCTTCCCTTCCCGTGCTATCGTCGAGGTGATTAGCACTCACAACCCAAGAGTGCTAAAAGGAGGTTCGAAATTGGCACTTGATAAGAGGAAGGCTCAGATACTCAAGGCGATAGTCGAAGATCACGTCAAGACTGGGCTTCCTGTTGGATCAAGGGCCGTAGCGCGAAAATACCGTCTCGGGGTAAGCCCCGCTACCATCAGAAACGAAATGGCTGATCTTGAGGAAATGGGATATCTCGACAAGCCGCATACTTCTTCAGGCAGGGTCCCTTCAGACAGGGGTTACAGGGTCTATGTAGATGAGCTCATGACAGACGCCAAACTTTCCCGCCAGGAATCAGCCATGATAGAATCGCTATTCCGCTCAAAGATCCGGGACGTGGTTTCCTTGCTCAAGGAAACAGTCAGGGCGTTATCGGAAGCAACCGATTACCTTGCGTTTGTGCTGGGCCCTGAATATGAAACCACAACGTTTGAAGCCATTTACCTGCTGCCTGCGTCAGTGGGCAGGGCGCTCTTGGTTATAGTCAGTGACGTGGGAGTTGTGGAAAACTGCCTTATAGACGTTCCGCCGATGTCCCGTGAAGAAATGGAATACGTAAGCAACATACTGAGAGAGCATCTGTACAACCTAAGCCTGGACCAGGTTCATTCTAAGGCACAGGCGCTTCTCAGGAGAGAGACGTCACGCTACAGTGAGATAATTGCCCAGGTGGCTGAGTTCCTCACCAGCATGACTGAAGATAGTGAGACTGAGAAACTGTTCATGGGCGGGACTGCCAACTTGCTCAACCAACCTGAGTTCAGGGATGTGAACCGGGTTCAAGGCCTGTTGGAAGCTATAGAGAACGGATCTCTTATAAGAAACATTGTAATTACCCAATCCCAAACAACCGATCCGGCTATTACCATCGGCCAGGAAAACGAAGTGGACAAAGTGAAGGACTTCAGCATAGTGTACGGCACATTCAGGCTGGGTCAGAGCGCGGGCAGGATAGGCCTGTTGGGCCCCAAGAGGATGAATTACCCGAGGGCAGTGGCGATCATAAGGTTTTGCGAACAGATGCTGAACAAGCACTTAGCCCGCTAGGAACAAAACCTGAAACAAGCGTTTGAACCAGGTGTCAACTGCGTTATCATAAGTAACGGCACCAGAAGGCGCTCAAAGCTGTTATGGAGATTGCGAGCGCAATCTTGCAGATAGACACGATCACTAAGAAATAAGGTGACGATGATTCAGGCGCCAGAGACGGCAGCCAATTTCATAGATCTGTGGAGGAAGGTTTTTGAGCAAAGACTATTATGAGATTCTTGGAGTAAGCAAGGATGCGAGCCAGGATGAAATAAGGCGGGCGTTTCGGCGCCTTGCCAAGGAGTATCATCCTGACAGGAATCCAGATGATCCAAGCGCTGAAGCCAAGTTCAAAGAAATAAACGAAGCATATGAGGTGCTCTCTGATCCTTCCAAACGCTCAAACTACGATGCTTACGGCAACCCTGACGGCCCTTTTGGAACCGGCGGGGGCAGCGGCCCGTTTTCAGGGGGAGGCCCGTTTACAGGACGGGATTTTGGCGACTTCGGGTTTCCCTTCGGTGATGTTTTCGGCTCTTTTGAAGACCTTTTCACTGGCGGCGCAAGGCGCAGGGCAAGCACAGGGCCTGTGCGCGGCCGGGACCTTGAAGTGAGCGCTGAGGTCACCCTTGAAGAAGCTTTTTCAGGGGTGGATAAGGATATAGAGGTGACCCGGGTAGAATCGTGCTCCAGATGTAACGGAACAGGCGCAGAACCAGGCACTTCAGTGGTCACGTGCCGGACTTGTAACGGTGCCGGCCAGGTAAGGACCACTGTCAACACCGTGCTAGGCTCCATGACCACAGTGAAGACTTGTCCCACATGCGGCGGTACAGGCAAGACAGTGGAAAGGCCGTGTTCAGAATGCCGGGGTTCAGGCGAGACCGCCAGAACGCGTACTGTGACTGTGACAATCCCGCCTGGCGCTAACTCAGGGCTTCATCTAAGGCTCGCAGGCCAGGGAGATGCAGGGCGCAGGGGAGGTCCTCCCGGTGATCTGTACGTTGCTGTGTTTGTCAAGCCCCATGCCATATTCGAAAGGCAAGGCGACGACCTTATCCTAAACCGAACCATTAGTTTTCCCTTGGCGGCCTTGGGTGGCACAACAACAATACCTACCCTTGAAGGCGACGTCGAGTTGAACATTCCTGCAGGTACCCAGCCTGGCGCTGTGTTACGCCTGCGGGGCAAGGGCATGCCCAAACTTAGGTATAGGAGCAGGGGAGATCTGATGGTAAGGGTTAATGTACGTGTTCCTACCAGGCTGTCATCTGAGGAACGGGAACTCATCATGAAGCTCGGCCGTTCCCAGGACGAAACCATAGGCGACAACAGGTCGTTTTTCCAGAGGCTGAGGGATGCGGCCGGAGGGAACAGGGATAGCTGAATCGTACCAGGCACCGGTCGCTGGCGGGCTTTGCCGGGTGTTGAGTTATGCCGGGTCGTGGGCATAGAGGCTGGCTGAGTACCGGAACTTACCGAACAGAGGTTGATCTAAGTGTCAGACTTATCCAGGAATACTCCCCCACAGTTCTTTGTAGAGCCCGGAGCGGTTACAGCTTCCAGGGTTTATCTTACGGGCGACACCCTGAAGCATGCCATGAGCCAAAGGCTTAAGCCGGGCGAGCTCTTTCGCGTTGTAGTTGAAACAGGTGAGCCTGCTGAGATAATCGAGGCAGAAGTATTGGAAGTGAGCCGCCAGCGGTTGGTGGGTAAGATATGCAGCACACTAGAGGCCGGACAACTGTCCTACGCTTTGCACCTTTATCCTGCCATATTGAAAGGCGACAAGTTTGACCTGGTCGTGAGAGGAGCCATTGAACTAGGGGTTACGTCAATCACCCCTATGGTGACTGCACGTACAGTACCGCGTCTGGATGAAAAGAAGCTTGCAGCCAGGACAGCCAGGTGGCAGAAACTGGCCAGGGCTGCCGCTGAACAGTCAAGCCGCCCGTTCATCCCTGAGATCAAGGAAGCGGTGCGTTTCACAGATCTGCTCGCTGCCGGTTCTACTGACTTGCCTGGTGTACCCCTCTTGGCCATGGAAAAGCGGGAAATCACAAAGAGCGTGGCACAAGCAGTAGGGCAGGCTAAAGAGGTTTCGATATTTATCGGCCCTGAAGGCGGGTTCGACGCCGGGGAAATAGAGTCAGCCTTTGAGAGAGGACTGCAAGCTGTAACCCTTGGTCCCTATATACTTAAGGCTGAGACCGCTTCGCTAGCCGCGTGCGCCATTGTGATAGACCATATGCTTCATGGGTCGGGCTGACGGGACGCCGGGGAGCTACTGAGAGACTACGGAGATACCATAGAACGCAGGCCATCCACCTGTCAGCAACTGTCCCCTGGGCCTCCGGAACCGGAACCCCGGAATGGGGAAAATACGATAGAAAGCGCCCAATTTTCCGCTTCAATCATGTTTTGACTGCATCGCACATAGAATCTTCCAGAAAAGCAAACAGGGTAGGTAGTCTGGGCATGTTTGTTTTCAGGAAAGAATACCTCATAGGCGTGCTTCTGGCGGTTGTACTGTGGATAGGGGTCAGTCTTGATATTGTTGGTATGCACCAGCGCGAGATGTCACTGGCAGTCATGGCGCCTATATCCAGGGGAAGCGCTGACAAGTCCTGTGTAAGCCTTATGTTCAACGTGGATTGGGGCGAGGAATATATTCCTTCACTGCTTGATATCCTTGAGGAGCACGGCGCGGCCGCTACGTTCTTCCCCACAGGCATCTGGGCAAAGGAAAACAGCGATCTCCTCAAACAGATTATTGCCAGAGGGCACGAAGTGGGCAATCACGGGGCTTCCCATGTCCACGTAGAGCGTTTGCCCAAGGAAGAGTTCCAGGCAGTCATCAAAGACGGCGAGCAGATGATACTTGAGGCCGCAGGCGTGGCTCCATCAAAACTTTTTGCCCCTCCATACGGCGAATGGTCTAATTCCACAGTGGAGTACGCATTGGAAATCGGCTACCAGACTATCTTGTGGACTGTGGACACTGTGGACTGGCGGAGGCCTGCGCCTGAAACCATCTGGAAGCGGGCTCTCGCAGGCGCACAACCCGGGGCCTTGATTCTCATGCATCCAACTGAACCCACAGTTGAAGCCCTGCCGGAGATAATCGCCGGGCTCAAGGAAAAAGGTTTGACCCCAGTTACCGTTTCCGAACTCATGCATTGATTTTCCACTAGTTCCCCCAGACTGTATAATGTGAAAGCAGAGTGTCTGACATGGCATTTTGGGTAAATTGTAAGGTGTGGGGGAAAACCATTGGCGGAAACAAGAATCGGGTTCAAGACTTTCGGATGCAAGCTCAATCAGTATGATACCGATTTCTTGAAGCAAGCTTTCCATGATGCAGGCTTCAGTGCGCCCGGGCGCGGTCCCTTCGATTTGGTGGTGGTTAACACCTGTGCAGTTACAGCCAGGAGCGCCGCCAAGTGCAGGCAAGCTATTAGACAAGCAGCCAGATCAGGCGCCAAGGTGCTGGTGACCGGCTGTTATTCACAGGTGGCCCAGGACGAACTCAAGGACCTGCCTGGCGTTATAGCTATCACCGGTGTGCCTGACAGGGAGTCTTTGGCGGAGATTGCCAGGACAGCGCTTTCAACCGGGGAGACTGTTGTGGATGTAAGGCCTTACAGCAGCGGCGAGGTTTTCCAGGAAACGCCCGTACGGGAGCCAAGCCTCACCAGGGCGTTCTTGAAGATCCAAGAGGGATGCGACGATTATTGCACTTATTGCATAGTGCCTTATGCCAGGGGCCCGTCGCGGTCCAGGCCGCTTGATTCTATCATTGAAGAAGCAAGGGATCTCGTGGTAAA
The DNA here is from genome assembly GCA_012837895.1 of Candidatus Fermentithermobacillaceae bacterium. Taxonomy (GTDB): domain Bacteria; phylum Bacillota; class Sulfobacillia; order Fermentithermobacillales; family Fermentithermobacillaceae; genus DTU015. Next base: position 9,325 of record DUQH01000008.1, read on the forward strand.
GGGCTACAAGGAAATAGTCCTGACCGGGACTCACATAGGCTTATACGGGAAGGACTTGTCTAAGCAGGATTCGACCGGACAGAACCTGGATGGCGATGACCTTGATTTGCCTGCTGTTGTCCGGAGACTAACCGGGATTGATGGCTTGCTCAGACTCAGGATAAGTTCTTTGGAGCCCCATGATGTGACTCCGGAACTGGTCCACTGCTTGAGGTTTCCCCAGGTATGCAACCACCTCCACCTGCCAGTCCAAAGCGGCAGCGACAGGGTGCTGGGGATGATGGGGCGCCGGTACGATGTAGCTACTTTCTTGGATATAGTGAGCCAGGTGAGGAGAGTGGCTCCTGACATTGGCCTTTCTGCAGACGTGATAGTCGGGTTTCCTGGCGAAACTGAGGAAGATTTTGAGAGCACGCTCGATGTCATCAGGAAAGCTAAGTTCTCAAGGCTACACGTGTTCAAGTTTTCCCCGAGACCTGGTACTCTGGCGTTTGGATTTCCCGGAAAAGTGTCAGGGAAGGAAATGGAAAGGCGCAGCAAGGCGGTGATTGCCCTGGGTAAGGAACTATCCTTGGACTTCCATCGTAAATTGATAGGCAGGGAAGTTGAGGCCCTGGTTGAAGACGACAGGGCCCGGGACGGAAGGCTCCAGGGAGTCACCAGGAATTACGTGAGAACCTGGTTCGACGGGCACGACGAGCTCAAGGGACAAGTAATAGTCGTCCGGGCATACCAGGCTTCTCCTGAAGGGCTGTTATGCGAGCCGGTGATATAGCCAGTGACGTAGCGGGCGACATAGGCAGTGACCCAGCCAGTCACATAGTCGGTGATGTAGACGGTGATAGCAGCGGCATCCAGTGGATGGCACCTGACCAAATTCCGGAGCCGGATCCCTGGCCGATGTAGAAGGTGATATACAGCGGCATCCAGTGGATGGACAGTCGATAGGCGTCTAGTAGACATCGAATAGACTTTGAACAGACTCTGAAGAGAACGGATAGTGAGGTTTTGTGATGCGGGTAGCGGTTTTGTTCGGTGGGAGATCAGGCGAGCATGAAGTCTCGGTCATGTCGGCAAGGTCGCTTTTCGGGGCACTGGTAGAGGGCGGATTTGATGTTGTTTGTGTGGGGATAACCAGGGAAGGGCACTGGGTGTTCATTGAGGAAGCTGTGGGTTTCTTTGATAAGAGTTCCCTTGAAGAGGGGTACGGAGAAGTCACTGTTGGCCTGGGGCCTTCATGCTATATCCTGCCTGACCCATTGAGGCCGGGCATTTGGGTTAACGGCACCAATGTGTATGAGTTGTCTGATAGTCCGGAAGGGCCGGGAGCTGCACGGGGCCAACGTACCTCCGGAGGCGCCCGGATAGACGTAGATGTTGTATTTCCGGTGCTTCATGGAACTTTTGGCGAAGATGGGACAGTGCAGGGGCTTCTGGAACTGGCCGGCATCCCGTTTGTGGGTTCGGGCACTCTTGCTTCTGCCATCTGCATGGATAAGGATACGACCAAGATGGTGCTTTCCAAGCATGAGATTCCCATTGTGCCGGCGATTACTGTGGAGCGGTGGAAGTGGCAAAGCCAGAGGGATGAGGTGCTTGAGGAGATTTGCGCACATGCTGCTTTTCCGGTGTTTGTAAAGCCTTCAGCTTCCGGCTCAAGCTTGGGGGTATCCAAGGTCAAAGACAGAAACGGCCTGCCTGGTGCCATTGATAATGCCTTCCTTTATGATCTTAAAGCTCTGATTGAACCTTCCCAGGAAGGCGCGTTGGAGATTGAATGCAGCGTTCTGGGCAATGAGAGGCCGGCGGCGTCGGTTCCTGGTCAAATCATTCCTTCGAGAGAGTTTTACGACTACGAAGCCAAGTACCTGGACAGGTCGACTAGATTGGTTGTGCCTGCTCCGCTTGAGGATTCCCTCGCAGATCGGGTGAAGGCGGTTGCTATTGACGCTTTCAGGGCCGCAGGCTGCAGCGGTTTAGCAAGGATTGATTTCTTTGTTTATCCTGACACAGGCGAGTTGTATGTCAATGAGATCAACACACTTCCTGGCTTTACGGAAGTGAGTATGTATCCGAAACTCTGGGAAGCGTCTGGCTTGCCCTACTCTGAGCTTGTAGAGCGCCTGGTTGAGCTCGCCTTGGAGCGGAAGAGCACTAGTTACAGGCATGTTAAGCGTGTGGGTGCTTCCGGTGATGCGTGATTAGCTAGAGCCAGCCTTGATTAGCTAGAGCCAGTCTTGTAGCTGAAGCAAATGTCTGTTGCCATTGGCGCACGTAGTGCACCATTTGAATGTCTGACTTTGAGGACTTGGTGCACCTAGTGCGCCATTTCGCAGCGATCCTTCGTGGATTCACGGCTCATTGGTGCACGTGGTGCACCGTTTTGGAGGATTCCAAGCCGAAAACGACTTTGATTGGTGCACGTGATGCACCATTTTGGGAGCTCCTTGGCCGAAATCGGCGCTGATTGGTGCACGTGGTGCACCATTTTGGGAGCTCCTTGGCCCGAAACGGCGCTGAATGGTGCACGTGATGCACCATTTTGGGAGCTCCTTGGCCCGAAACGGCGCTGAATGGTGCACGTGATGCACCATTTTGCGAACTTCCTAGCCGAAAACGACCTTGATTGGTGCACGTGGTGCACCATTTTGGGAGCTCCTTGGCCGAAATCGGCGCTGATTGGCGCATGTGGTGCACCATTTTGCGAACTTCCTAGCCGAAAACGACCTTGATTGGTGCACGTGGTGCACCATTCTGTGAGCTCCCTGGCTGAAATCGGCGCTGAATGGCGCACGTGGTGCACCGTTTTGGAGGATTCCAAGCCGAAAACGACTTTGATTGGTGCACGTGATGCACCATTTTGGGAGCTCCTTGGCCGGAATCGGCGCTGAATGGTGCACGTGATGCACCATTTTGCGAACTTCCTAGCCGAAAACGACCTTGATTGGTGCATGTGGCGCACCACTCCTGCTGTAACTCCCCGCCAGCATGACGGACCACTGCCTTTACCCGCACCTTGCTGTGACACAAGTTGACCGTTCCAGAACAAGTGGTGTACAATTCTTAAGGTTACCGCAGCAGGTGGCAATCCTGAAATTGAGGCCTCCTGACTGTAGTGAGCGAAAAATGCGGCGGAGGGAGGGATCACGTTTGCCGGAAATCAGGGTTGGTAAAGACGAGTCCTTTGATAGGGCCCTGCGCCGCTTTAAGCGGGAATGCCAGCGTTCAGGCATCCTACGTGACTTGCGTAAGCGTGAGCACTATGAGAGCCCAAGCGTAAAGCGTAAGAAGAAGGCTGAGGCTGCCCGTGCACGCAGGAACCGACGCCGTCGTCGGGACTACTAAGATTCTGCAGCGTTCCTGTAAGCACTTAAGGAATACTCAACACCCTTGTTCTTGCTGCGCCGGAACGCTTGTGCGGACACAGCTGATAACAGAGAAAAAGGAAAGCCCGGTTCCCGGGCTTTTTCATTTATGGGTGAATTAGTGAGCTACCTCTACCTATTAATGAAATAATAAGCAGCTGCTTATTCGATGTCGTTCCGATTATTCTTAGTGCAGGAGAACATATGGAGCCACGGCTTTAACCTCCCGAGACTCCCAAAGCAAAATGGAAGGGACCCCGAAGACTGCCCATATGAGCAAAGAGGCTAGCGGCGAGACTAGCGCTCGGGCTAGCGACCAGGCTCTTGAACCTCCTCAAACGTCCCCAGCCATGGGAAATAGACCAGCCATGTAAAGCAGATATGATGGCCAGATCCAAGCGATCAGTCTGAGCCTCTTCAAACATCCCCACCCATGTAAAGTGCGAGAGAGTTCACTCATAGACTATTTTGTAGCGGTATATCCGGATTCGAACTACCAAAGCGCCAACATTTGGCACAGTGCGAACGAGCCGACATCTAGCACAGTGCGAGTGAGCCAACATTTGGCACAGTGTGAGCGAGCCGACATCTAGCACAGTGCGAACGAGTCGACATCCAGCACAGTGCGAGTGAGCCAACATTTGGCACAGTGCGAGCGAGTCCACATCTAGCACAGTGGGAGCGAGCCGACATCTAGCACAGTACGAGTGAGTCAACATCTGGGACAGGGCGACTGACATCAACATCTAGCACAGGGAGAGTCAGCAATGCGCAGGAAATTCAGGATGGAGCTTTCAGAGATTCTTGAACTGCCCATGGATATTAGTTTGGACCTTCCCCGGGTAGTCATCGTAGGAGACCTGGGCGTACTCATATCAAACCACAGGGGGCTCATGCAGTATTCGCCTGACCGGATCGTCGTAGGCGTAGGGGCAGGCCAAATCACCATATCAGGGGACAACCTGGAAATCGAGGAAGTCGGTAAGGAGCAAATGGCGGTACGAGGCATTATCAAGTTCGTAGAAATGAACACCGCTTAGCCGTAGGCATACGTTCAAAATGCCGGCTAGGCACTGGCCCTGGGAGTAACACGCACGACCTTGGGGCAAGTAGCGGCCGCATAGGTCCTGTAAGCAACACGGTTAGCCGATGGACTCATCCAGGCCAAACGAACAAGGGCCGGCTGAGGTGACCAAGCCGGCAGAGGCAGCCAAGCAGGTAAACACCACAAACCCGAGAGAGGCGGGGCAAGTTTGACTCTTCGAAGGCTGATAGGATATGTACTGGGCAGCGTGCGAGTGCAGGTCAGGGGCAAGCACCCGGAGCGCCTGGTCAACCTGTGTGTCTGTTCAGGTTTCCCCATCTGGGACATCGCGCTCATAGACAACAACCTCTATTTCTCCACCACCCTCGCCAAGTACAGGGAAATCCGGCCCCTGGCCCGCAAGGCGATGTGCGCTCCTAGGATAGTGAAACGCATCGGAATCCCCTTCACCATAGGGAAAGTAAGGCGACGGCCTGTGTTCATCGTTGTCAGCACTATCCTCCTTATCGTGCTGTTCTGGCTGTCGGGCTCGGTGTGGGCCATCTCTGTAAAAGGCAATACCAAAGTATCACGGGGCGATATCCTCCAGGTGGCATCTGATAACGGGCTGAAGATAGGGGCCAGGAAAAGCCATATTTCCACCCACAGCCTCCAACAGGCCATAGCCATTGCATTTCCCGAGATCTCGTGGGTGTATGTGAGGTTTCAAGGAACCCTGGCGGTAATAGAAATCGTAGAGAAAGTAAGGCCTGATGTGCCCGGCCCGGGTGACATTGTCGCAAAGAAGGACGGGATAGTAGAATCAGTACTCGTGTTGTCAGGTGTGCCTGTGGTGCAGCCTGGGGAAACTGTTAAGAAGGGCGACCTGCTGATAGCAGGTGTTACCTCAGGGGGGATCCAAGGGGCAAGAGGCAGTGTCACGGCGAAGACCTGGTATGAGGTGATCGCTGAAGAGCCCTTGTCCAGGTTGGAGCGGGTTAGGACCAGCAGGAAGAAAGAAGTCAAGGTGGCCAGGATAGGGGACAATGAATTCCTTTTGTTTCCATTGGGCACAATGTTTGAGTGGTACGAAATAGAAGAATATCCAATTAAGGTATTTGGAAAAGGTGATGTAGCGTCTGCGGTCGAATTATTCACAAGGGTGTTTTTTGAAGTACAATGGAAGTGGACAGAAGTTTCCATAGAAGAAGCGGTTGCTCGGGCTCAGGCAAGAGGAAAACGAGCCATTGAGGACCGGTTGCCTTCTACGGCAAAACTGATAGACTTTACCTATGAAACATCAGGCGATGCAGAATCAGTGCTGGTGAGGGTTGTGGCCAGCACCATAGAGGAAATCGGAGAACTTGCGCCCTGGCTAGGCGATATAAACGGAGGTTGGTAGTTAGAGTTGCCATCTCAAGATCAGGTGATATTTGAACTATCCAGTAACGCAGAAGCATTCAACCTGTTTGGTTCCTATGACGAAAACCTTGCTCTCCTTGAGGATGCGCTTGACGTGAAACTTGTCGCCCGCGGGAACAGCATAACGGTATCAGGCCCGAGTGACAAAGTTTCCGATGCCCAGAAAGTATTGGAGCACTTGGTGGGCAGGGCAAGGACAGGCCATAAAGTGACTGCCCAGGATGTGCGTTATGCCGTAAGGTCAGTCAGGGAAGGAAATGTCTTGAAAGACTACAACGACGTTATTATAGTCACGCACCGGGGTAAGACCATTGGGCCAAGGACGCCGGGCCAGAAACAATATGTTGATGCAATCAGGCGCAACGCATTGGTATTCGGGGTCGGGCCGGCAGGTACAGGCAAGACATACCTTGCAGTAGCTATGGCTCTGGCTGCATTCAAGCGGCGTGAAGTGGACAGGATTATCCTTACCAGGCCGGCAGTTGAAGCAGGTGAGAAACTGGGGTTCCTGCCTGGAGACATACAGGAAAAAGTCAACCCTTACCTGAGGCCTGTGTACGATGCCTGCTTTGATATCCTTGGGCTGGACACGTTTGAGAGACACATGCAGCGGGGCCTTATCGAAGTAGCCCCCCTCGCCTACATGAGAGGCCGTACCCTGGAATCTGCCTTCGTTATTCTTGACGAAGCCCAGAACACAACGCCTGAGCAGATGAAGATGTTTCTCACCAGGCTAGGGATGAACTCGAAGGCAGTGGTAAACGGCGATATTACGCAGATAGACCTGCCCAAGGGAGTGTACTCAGGGCTCGACCAGGTCAGGGCTGTATTGGCGGGCGTCCCAGGTATAGAGATGGTTTACCTGACAGATAGAGATGTAGTCCGGCACGAACTTGTGTCCAGGATAATACGGGCTTATGATAACTTCGACGAAGAAGCTTGGAAAGAGGAGAAATCCAGTGTTTCGAAAAACGGAGAAACCCGGAAAGCCCAACAACAGCATTAATAACTCAGCGTCTTCCGGTAACGGCAAGAGGCAAAACAGGGAAGACCAGAACAACAATATCCAGGGGTTAGCTGAAAAACTAAAGCCCTACAGCCATGTGTTGGTATGGGCTGCGGTAGCCTTTGTAGTCACCTTTGCTGTTTTCCTGATTTCGCTGGTGCCTCCTCAGGTGGAACTCAAGGTAGGCGAAGTTTCCCCTATTGACGTAAGGGCTACCAAGGAAGTGGTGGACGAAGCAGCCACAGAGGCACTCAGGGCAGAGATTATTGCAGGAGTTTCAGAAGTCTACGACAGCAATCCCAGGGTGCTCGACGAGATAAACGCTCTTTTTGATGACCTATTGTCGAAGATACAGACCTTGGCCTCCACTGAGGATATTTCCACCCAGGATATTGTGAGGGAACTGAGGCCTTTTGTGCCTGATGACGTGTCAGACCCTGACATTATAGGGCTTGTAGCTACCTCCCCTGCCATAGTGGAACATGCAGTCAACAAGGCACAGCAACTGGTGGAAGACACGCTGTCCAGGGGACTCAAGTCTGAGAACCTTGAAAAGGGCAAGGAAGATATCGTCGCACAGCTCCTCGTCGATGACTCAGTCCCGGAACAGGTCACCAAGGTTCTTGCAGGTTTTATCCAAAAGAATATGAAACCTAACCTCATCCTCAACCAGGAAGAGACTGAAAAGAAGATCAGGCAGGCGCTTGCTTCGTTAGAGGCAGTCAAAATCCGCCGGGATGAGTTTATAGTCAGAAAAGGCGATGTTGTCACCGAAAATCACATAGTGTTGCTGGAGAAACTCGGCATAATGGGAACCCGGGTAAGGTTTTCCCAGATATCAGGCGCTTTCCTCATAGCGCTCATCTTCTGCGGCTTTATCGGGGTGTACCTCGTTTCCTACCACACAGAGATGCTTACGCCTAAGAACACGGCGCTTCTGGCTTTGGTGATCATGGGGAGTCTGGTCGTGCTCAAGGTGTTGACCGGAGTCTCCAGTTTCCTCGCACCTGTACCTTTCGGGGTTATGCTGTCTGCCACTTTGATAGACAGAAGGTTTGGGGCATTCTTCGGGGCAGGGCTTGCGCTTGCATCCGGGGTCCTCACTGGTTTTGAGGTCAAGTACGTAGCGTTAGCCCTCACGTCGGGGCTTGCTGCTGCGCTCGCTGTGAGAAAGGTTTGGAATAGGACCCAACTGTTTAAGGCGGGGCTTGTGGTTGCTATAGTGGCAGGGGTCACATACACGTGTCTGGGGCTCACAGGAGCTATGGCTATGGATGAGGTGTCAGTCTGGCGGGAAATGCTTATTGTGCTGGCCAATGGGCCCCTGTCGGCGGTGCTCGCAGTGGGTTCGCTGCCTATTTTCGAGACGGTCTTTGGCATACTTACCCCGATTAGGCTGCTTGAACTGTCTAATCCTGAGCATCCGCTGCTTCACAGGCTTCTCTTGGAGGCACCGGGTACGTATCACCATAGTATAATGGTAGGCAACCTTGCCGAGGCCGCCGCCATGGCCATAGGCGCTGACAGCCTGCTTGCCAGGGTAGGCGCGTATTACCACGACATCGGCAAGATCAGGCGGCCGTACCTGTTCACAGAGAACCAGGTGTTCGACATGGAGAACCCCCACGACAGGATGAGCCCGTCCTTGTCGTCCACCGCCATTATCTCTCACGTGAAAGATGGCGTTGAGTTGGCAAGGGAGCACAAAGTGCCTGAGCAGATTATAGATTTCATAAAGGAACATCACGGAACCGGCCTTGCCTCGTACTTCTACATCAAGGCGGCTGAAGAAGCTGCAGCTAAAGACGAGAAGCCGCCTGAGGAATGGGCTTTCAGGTATGAAGGACCCAGGCCCGGCAGCAAGGAAACTGCAATAGTGATGCTGGCTGACAGCATTGAAGCAGCTACCAGGTCACTTTCCAGGCCCACTCCGGCGCGCATTGAGTCTGTGGTGAGGAAAATCATACAGGAGCGGCTGTTTGATCACCAGCTGGACAAATCGGATCTAACCTTGCGGGAATTGGATACCATAGCAGAGACCTTTGTTCAGGTACTGTCCGGGTTGTTCCATACGAGAATCCAGTACCCGAGGAAAAATAACGACCAAGTGAAGAACGGAGCCGGTGAAGCAGATGACAGTTGAGGTAACCACAAACCTTGAGTCTGAAATCAGTCCAAGGCAGATGGATTTTCTGGCAAGGTTGGCTTCGCGGGTGATACGCTATACCCTGAGGAGGGAAGGCGTGGACCTGGCAACCATCCAGGTATCTGTCCTGTTTACCTGCGATGATTTCATAGCCTCCCTTAACAAGAGGTACCGGGATGAAGAAGGTCCTACCGATGTGTTGGCGTTTGCAATGGACGACGGCGAAGATAGCCAGGATCTTGAACCAGGCGAATCCCCGATGCCACACATGCTCGGCGACATAGTGATATCCCTGGATACAGCAGCCAGGCAAGCTGATGCCCATGGAAGACCCCTGCGTCAGGAAATAGCTCTGCTCTTAGTCCATGGCACTTTACATCTTCTTGGCTATGACCATGATGACCCTCAAAAAGAGGCGATTATGTGGGCGAAGCAAGACGCGATCTTAAAAGCCCTCAATATTTAGAACACCGGGACTTCCAGTCCCGTTCCCTTGGAGACAGCTTCCGCCATGCCTGGGACGGGCTCAGGTACATCTACGTCAGCCAACGCAACATGCGGATACATGTTTTCGTTGCTTCCCTGGTGTTTGCTGCGGGTATTGCTGTGGGGTTGGGAAGGACCGACTTGTTTATGGTTGCCCTGGCTGTGCTGGGTGTGTTGACGGCGGAAGTGGTTAACACGCTTACAGAGTCGCTTGTGGACTTGATGAAACCCGGATATAGCGTGATCGCCAAACTCATCAAGGACGTGGCTGCGGCGGGAGTGCTCCTGACTGCCGTTTTCTCAGTTGTAATTGGTGCTATCGTGTTCTACCCGGTTCTGGGCAACCTCCCAGGCGTATTTGAGGAGTTTGCCAGGTACAGGTGGCGTTATTTCCTGGCATATGTCGTGGTTTTCGTGCTGCCTTCCCTTTGGGGCGTATTGCATTTTGCCGGTTCCAAAGCTAGTGAAACAGCCCTTGGCGGCGCAAGCAAGGTTTCAGCCGGACCGGGCAAGGCAGGCACAGGTTCTGTTCAGGAGGAGAATTAGTTGCTTTACCAGTCTGAAGGCATTGTCCTGGACCAGGGCGACTTTGGGGAAAACGATAAGATAGCTAGGATTTTCACAAGGCGGGAAGGGCTGGTAAGGGCGGTGGTAAAAGGCGCTCAACGGCCCAGGAGCAAGCTTAGGGGGCTCACCCAGCCCCTTACCTACGGGCTGTTCCAGCTTTACCGCGGACGGAGCCTGGACCGGGTCACCCAGGTGTCAGTCAGGAACGGGTTTCCTGGGATCATAGACGACTATGAAAAGATGATTTACGCGCGCTATCTGGTTGAACTCCTGGCAAGCGTGCTCCCTGAAAAAGAGCGAGCAAGTGCGATGTTTGACTTGTTTCTGGCAGTGCTCGGTTGCCTGGAGCAGAAGGAAGATCCGTGGGTAATTGCCCGCTGGGCTGAGCTTGGGATTCTCAAACTGGCCGGTTTTGCGCCGTCGTTTTCCCGCTGCGTCTCATGTGGAAGCAAAGTGCAGGAACCCCCTGTGCATTTTTCCTTAAAGGACGGCGGCGCCCTGTGCGCGGCATGTATGCCCTTGGGGGCTGCTTTTCCCGGAAGCCAGGGCGCATCTAGCGCCGCATCTCCCGCCATATTTTCACCCGCACCGGCTGGTGCAGCTATGAGTGCACCTTCTCCAGAAAGCCAGGTGCGCGCCTACGGCGAACTCATCCAGGTTTCGCCAGGAACCCTCAGGACTTTGGAGATGTTATCCACCCACGTGGCCTCGCCAAGGGTTGCCTGCCCTAACATAACAGCCAGGGGGCAGGTAAGGACAGAGATCAATGAGGTTTCGCGGAAATATATATCTTTTTTGCTTGATAAACGTCTTAAATCAGCCCCTTTGGTGGAAAGTATAGAAGATGAGAAGAAATGACAAGTACAGGGGTGATTTGCAAGTGGGAAGCATGCCTTACCAAGATGATATGTTGTACAAAATAGATGAACTCAGGAAAAGGACCAATGCGACTTACGAAGCGGCCAAACTCGCGCTTGAGAGAGCGTCAGGCGACCTAGTCGAAGCCCTGGTGGAACTTGAAAAGTCGTCTCCCAGGCGTGAGATCATCAAGGTCAAAGGACCCGACCTGGTGCGGACTGTGTCAGAAATCATACGCAGGGGGAATGCGTCAAGGATCATTGTACGGAGCGGGGATTACGTTGTTGCTGACATACCTGTTACAATAGGTGTTGTGGCAACGGTGTTTGCCCCTTGGCTGGCGCTCTTGGGTTCAGTGGCACTGTTGTTAAGCACGTGGACTGTTGAAATAGAACGTCCCTTTGGTGAAAATGGACAGTAACAGGTGAAGCATTGGGGATGATGAAACAGTGGGGACGCTCCTGGCCTTGGGATCGTCCCCGGTGTTTCATTTCATGGTGATGGGAAGGAGTATTACCGTGGGCGAGTTTCTCTATTTTCAGGATGTGATAAGGGCGCTGCAAGATTTCTGGGCGGAGCAAGGCTGTTACATAGGGCAGCCTTACGACATTGAAAAGGGAGCCGGAACAATGAATCCTCTAACCTTTTTCTATGTGCTCGGCCCTGACCCCTGGAACATGGCATATGTTGAACCTTGCAGGAGGCCCCAGGATGCCCGTTACGGGGATAATCCCAACAGGATGGGCCACTACTACCAGTTTCAGGTGATCCTCAAGCCCCCGCCTGACAATGTGGTTGAGCTTTACATCGATTCCCTTGAACGTTTGGGCATAGACCGCAGGAATCACGACATCAGGCTTGTTGAAGACAACTGGGAATCACCTACTCTGGGAGCCGCAGGATTAGGCTGGGAAGTGTGGCTTGACGGCATGGAGATTACCCAGTTCACGTATTTTCAGGAGATGGGCGGCCTGGAGATCAAGCCGATTGCAGCAGAACTTACATACGGATTGGAGCGGCTTACAGCGTATATTCAGAATGTAGACAATGTGTGGGATATCCAGGTGTCGCCAGGGATTACATATGGCCGGATTTTCCTCGATCAAGAAAGGCAAAACTCGGTTTACGGGTTTGAAGTTGCCGACATTGAATTCCTCAGGAAACAGTTTGCCGGTTACGAGGAGGAGAGCGGGGCACTCAACGCCAAAGGGCTGGTAAGGCCGGCTTATGATTGTGCCCTCAAGTGTTCCCATATCTTTAACCTGCTGGATGCCAGGGGAGCGCTTTCAGTTGCAGAACGGCAGAACTACATTGCCAGAATCCGCAACCTCACACGCCAGTGCGCACATAAGTATATGAGTCTGCGGGGGTTTGACAAGAAATGAATCAAGATTTGCTGTTTGAGATAGGTTCTGACGAGATCCCGGCACGATACCTTTTGCCTGCCATCAAGGGCATCAGGGAGAGGACCGCTGAAGCCCTGGAAAAGGCAAGGCTGGGTTTCGACTGTGTGGAATCCTACGGTACCCCAAGGCGGTTGGTAGTGTACGTAAAAGGCTTAGCTCCCAGGAGTACAGATATTACCACCAAGGTGAGGGGCCCTTCCAAGAAGGCAGCCTTCGACAGTGAAAGCAAGCCTACCCGGGCGCTTCTGGGGTTCAGCCGTTCGCTGGGCATAGACCCATCAGACGCGGTTATAGAAGAAGAATCCGGCGGCGAATACATTTACGGTTTCAAGCATGAATCCGGAAGGCCTGTGGAAGAGATCCTTCCGGAAATCCTGCCCTCTGTGGTTATGGGCATGGATTGCCCTCATCCGCTCAGGTGGGGTGAAGGCGACTGGCGCTGGTACAGGCCAATACGCTGGCTGGTTTGCCTCTACGGTGAACATCCGGTTTCTCTTGAGATTGCCGGGGTTAAGTCAGGGCGCACCAGTTTTGGCCACCGGACCTTGCATCCAGGCCATGTGGAAATCACATCAGCTTCCTCATATTTTGAAACCATTGAAGATGCAGGAGTGATAGTTGACCACAACCGCCGGCGGGAAATCATACTCACAGGCGCAAGGGCCCTAGCAGGTGAGATATCAGGGGAACCCTTGGACGACAAAGGCTTGTTAGATGAGGTTAGCTGCTTATGTGAACATCCGGCAGTATTCAGGGGCGGGTTCAGCCCGGGATACCTCAGACTTCCCAAGGAAGTACTCATCACTGTCATGCGGCATCACCAACGGTATTTTCCCATCTTGGATAAGGACGGGAATGTGCTTCCAGGCTTTATAGGGGTGCGTGACGGCAGTGCCACGTACGGCATGGATAATGTGAGAAAGGGTAACCAATGGGTGCTTGTGGCGCGCTTGGAAGACGCCTTGTTCTTCTATTCCCAGGACCTGAACATTCCCCTTGCCGACAGGCTTCCGGAACTCAAGGGAGTGTACTTCTTGCGCGGGGCCGGGACCTTGTGGAATAAAGCCCACCGGCTTGTGGATATCACCGCCTACCTCGGGCGGAGTCTCGGGCTCTCAGACACAGAAATGGAACCTGCCTTGGAAGCGGCCCGTCTTGCAAAATGTGACCTGGTAACCTTGCTGGTGAGGGAACTTCCCGAACTAGAGGGGATAATGGGCGGTCATTATGCAAGGGCACAGGGGGCTGACCAAGAAGTAGCTGAAGCCATATCCCAGCATTACATGCCCAAAGGCGCAGGGGACAAGCTGCCTCACAAGGGTGCAGGTGCGTTGGTGGCGCTCGCAGATAAGCTTGATACCCTGTCCGTAGCTTTTGCCCTGGGTACCCAGGTTTCAGGGTCACAGGACCCCCTGGGGCTTAGGAGGGCTGCAACAGGAGTAGCAAACATAATCATGTCCCACGGTTACGATCTTAACCTCGATAAGGTGCTCAAGTTCACTGCGGAACTTGCAGTGGGTGCAGTGAAACAGGACCGGGATGAACAAGGCAATCAGCTTGGCAGGCAGCCTGGCAGGCAACCTAAGGGAGGCAAACCAGGGAAGCACCTGGATGAAGCGTCCCTGATCCACAACCTGAAGCAGTTCATACTCTACAGGGTGGAGGCCCTTCTATTTGAACAAGGGTTACCCATAGAAATGATACGGGGTGTCATTAGTGGGGGCGAAACCAGGATCGCCAGGTTGCCCCATATGGCGCGGGCGCTTGCGGCTCTTGTGGGCACAGAAGATTTGGATAACGTGGTCACAGGATGGCGCAGGACTTCTGTGCTGGGGAGCAAGGCGCAAGGCAGGCAAGTGGCTGAGGAGCTGCTTGTTGAAGAATCGGAAAAGCAGCTCTGCCATTTAATCGAGAGCAAGAGCGCGCTCATGGATGAGCTGTTTGACAATAAGAAATATGAAGAGTACCTTGAGGAACTTTCGGCTTTGAGGGTTCCCATAGACAGCTGCCTGGATAACGTGCTGATTATGGCAGAGGATGAAGCACTCAAGCAAAACCGGCTCAACCTCTTGGGCCTTGTGTCAGACATGTTTACCAGGTTTGCTGATTTTTCTTACGTGCTGCCTCTGACAGGTAAGAACTAACCTTGGAGGTCTTGAGTGCAGTTGGCCTGGCGCGGTATGGCCTGGCACAGGTTTGAGGCAGACAGGGAGGGTTACATGTGGAGAGTGAAAGGCCTGCAGTGTTCGTATTTTCGGACTCACTAGGTGAAACAGCAGAACTTGTAGTAAGAGCTGCAGCCGCACAGTTTAATGCCGGAGGTGTGGATGTCCGGAAGTACGGGTACGTCCAGAGCGAAGAGGCGATTGACACGATTCTAGACCAAGCTCAAAGAAGGAAGTCCATTGTGGCGTACACCCTTGTCAAACCCGAACTCAGGGAATACGCAAGAGTCCAGGCCGGAATCAGGGGCATACTGTCAGTAGACGTGTTAGGGCCCATGTTGGATGCCCTTGCCACAGTTGCCCCGTCAGAGCCCAGATTCGAACCTGGGTTGAAGCACAGGCTCGATGAAGAGTATTTCAGACGTGTTGAGGCAGTTGAGTTTTCGGTCAAAGCTGACGATGGCAAAGACATTCTGTCCTTGCCCTTTGCCGACGTGGTACTCATAGGCGTTTCCCGCACTTCGAAGACTCCTGTAAGCCTTTACTTGGCCCAGCGGGTATACAAGGTTGCAAACGTGCCCTTGGTGCCGGAGATTCCGCCGCCGGCTGAGCTGTTCAAGATTCCGGCTGAAAGGGTTATAGGGCTAACCCTGAGCCCTGAGAAACTGGTTAAGATAAGGAAAGAACGGCTAAGGGCCATGGGACTTGATGAAAACTCGTCTTATGCTGATCTCACGCGCATTCTTCAAGAACTCGACTATGCGAACAAGATCTTCCGCGAGTTGGGTTGCAGTGTGATAGATGTTACAGACAAGGCTGTTGAAGAAACAGCTAATGAGGTCTTGGAGATAATCAAGGGGAGGAGCATGAAAAGTGGCCGCTAAACTTGTGTACTGGTTTGAGGAAGGCGGGGAGGAGCATAGGTCAATCCTTGGAGGAAAAGGGGCAGGCCTTGCAGAGATGACAAGGATAGGTCTGCCGGTACCTCCGGGCTTCACTATCACCACCCAAGCTTGCAAAGTTTATTACGAATCGGGCAAGCAACTCCCGGACTCTCTCAAAGCAGACATAAAAGCCTTCATAAAAGGGCTGGAGCAGAAGACAGGGAAGAATTTCGGGGGAAGCCGCAATCCCCTCTTGGTGTCTGTCAGGTCAGGCGCCCCCATAAGCATGCCTGGAATGATGGATACCATACTCAACCTTGGACTTAATGAGCAAAGCGTCAAGGGGCTGTATGAAGCTACCCAGGATCTGCGCTTTTCATACGATTGCTACAGGCGGTTTATCCAGATGTTCGGCAATGTGGTGCTGGGCATCGCTCACAGTGAGTTTGAACGGGTGCTATCGCAACTCAAAAGGGATGAAGGCGTGGTTCAGGACCAGGACGTGTCAGCCGAAGGGCTACAGTCGCTTGTAGGATCGTACAAACAGATTATCCGGGAGAAGGCGGGTATTGAGTTCCCGGATGACCCGTATGAGCAACTGTTAATGGCCGTGTCGGCAGTGTTTGAGTCGTGGAACAACGAGCGGGCCATTATATATAGGAGTATTAACAAGATCCCCGATGACCTGGGTACTGCGGTAAACGTCCAAACTATGGTGTTCGGCAACATGGGTTCAGATTCAGGTACCGGGGTTATGTTTACAAGAGACCCTTCCACTGGTGTACGCGTGCTTTACGGCGAGTACCTGATGAATGCCCAGGGAGAGGACGTTGTGGCAGGGTTAAGGACTCCCAGGCCTATATCGGAAATCGATTCCGACCTTCCGGGAATGTTTGAGCAACTGAGCCAGGTGGCAAAGCTTCTCGAGGACCATTATAAAGACATGCAGGACATCGAGTTTACAATAGAGCGGGGCAAGCTGTATATCCTCCAGACCAGGACCGGAAAGCGCACTGCCCAAGCTACCCTTGAGATAGCCAGGGCGATGGTGCATGAAGGGCAGATTACCAGGGAGACGGCGGTTATGCGCATAAGCCCTGAAGAAGTAGCAAGGCTCCTCCACAGGGCGATTGACCCCAAGGCCACCGCTGAAGCGTTGGCTCAGGGGTTGCCTGCATCCCCAGGCGCTGCAACAGGTAAGGTTGTGTTCAACACCCAAACAGCTGAAAGCCTCGGCGAGAAGGGCGAGAAGATAATCCTTGTGAGGCCTGAGACTACTCCTGACGATATGCCGGGAATCGTCCACGCCCAGGGAATCTTGACTTCCAGGGGCGGAATGACCTGCCATGCCGCTATTGTTGCCCGGGGTATGGGGAAACCGGCTGTTGTAGGTTGTGATGCCCTGCGGATCGATTTGGAAGGCAACAAGGCGGTAATAGGCGGAACAGAGCTCAAGGAAGGCGACGTGATTTCAATAGACGGCGGGACCGGAAGAGTCTATCTTGGGGAGATTCCCCTGGTAGAACCGATTATGGGAGAGTCCTTCAGGGAAGTACTGGGCTGGGCTGATGAAGTGCGGAGACTGGGCGTCAAAGCTAATGCCGACACCCCTGAAGATGCCCGCCGCGCACGGGAGTTTGGGGCTGAAGGCATAGGGCTGTGCCGTACCGAGCATATGTTCATGGGGCACGACAGGATGGCTGCAGTGCAGCAGATGATTCTTGCAGACACTGAGGAACTCAGGAAAAAAGCCTTAGCCACGCTCCTTCCAATGCAAGAAGAGGATTTCTACGGTATCCTCAAAGCCATGAGGGGTTACCCAGTCACAATACGTTTGCTGGATCCTCCCCTTCACGAGTTCTTGCCCAACATAGAAGAACTGATTAGAACCTTGTCTGACATGAGGGCAAAGGGAGCTCCCCAGTCTGAAATATCCCACGTTGAAGACCTTCTCAAAAAGGCAAGAGGGCTTCAGGAAATGAACCCGATGCTGGGGATGAGAGGCTGCAGGCTGGGCATAGTCTATCCGGAAATCTACGAGATGCAAGCCAGGGCAATCTTCCAAGCTACAGCCAGGCTGGTTAAGGAAGGTATTTCTGACGTGTTGCCAGAGGTCATGATCCCCCTGGTTGGTGAGGCTAAAGAGCTCGCGATTCTCAGGGAGCGGGTGGTGAATGTTGCCGCCAAGGTCCAGGAAGAGCAGCAAGTTGAGTTCCCAGTGGTTGTCGGCACCATGATAGAGATCCCACGGGCTTGTCTCATTGCAGATGAAATTGCAGAACACGCCCAATTCTTCTCGTTCGGCACCAACGATCTCACCCAGACCACTTTCGGGTACTCAAGGGACGATGCAGAAGCGAAGTTCCTCCACAAGTACCTGGGCGAGAAAATTCTTAAGGACAATCCATTCGCGGTGCTTGACACAAAGGGCGTAGGCAAGCTGGTTGAGACTGCTGTGAAACTAGGCCGGGATACCAGGCCGGGTTTGGTGATAGGGATCTGCGGCGAGCATGGCGGCGAACCTGCGTCGATTGAGTTTTTCCACAAGGCCGGACTGGATTACGTATCATGTTCGCCTTACCGCGTGCCTGTGGCAAGGCTTGCAGCTGCACAGGCGGCGCTTAGAAACAAGTGAAGTCTATGGACTCAGCAGGCAGTAGGCAGGCGAAGGCCATAGACCCGGCGTCTGTAGGCTAGGGGGAACCATAGACGGAGCCAGCAGTAGACAGGCAAGATCGAGCCGGCATAAGGAGCCTGTAGAAGCTAGCAAAAGCTTTGGGAAAAGGGCCCGGGAAACCGGGCCCTGAAGCGTCTAGGGCCGGAAGCCGCCCGCAATATCAGCCATGTCATCCTCTCACATCCTTCCCGTCTCCATAGGACTTTTGGTTCTAAAGGTCGTATATACAATTGCAGGCAAGTCACAAATCCGGACTCCTACGTTATTGCCCAATACTCTGGTAACTTCAGAATGATTATCACGGGTCAAGAAGGAATTCCGGAATGGAAGTCGAATACTATACGGGTTACATTGTGCCCAAATCCCAAAGAATGTTTAGGGAAGGAGCTAGAAGGTAAGACGGTGTCCAGAAGGCGCTACGCTGAAGAGTTCCTAACTGAATTAAGGTCACGGGCCGACATAGTATCCCTGATTTCCGAGTACGTGAGGTTAAGAAGGGCAGGGAGGCGCTATGTGGGTTTATGCCCGTTTCACCAGGAGAAGACGCCGTCTTTCAGCGTCGACCCTGAAAAGCAGTTGTTCTACTGTTTCGGTTGCGGCCAGGGCGGGAACGTCTTCACGTTCCTTATGAAGATGGAGAGCATGAGCTTCCAGGACGCGGTTGAGACCTTGGCCAGGAAGGTAGGACTCCCACTTCCCAAGGCAAGCCTGGATCCTGAAGCGCAGAAGAGGAGGGCACAGGCGGCGGGCATCCGTAAAGCGCTTGAGTTCGCCAGGGACCGTTACCGGGAGATGCTCTTTTCGGCACACGGTGTACAAGCTCTCAAGTACCTGGAAGGCCGGGGATTGTCACGCGATATAATCGACATGTTCCAGCTTGGGTACGTACCGGCCCAATGGGATTTCATCACCCAGGGAGCCATCAAGGCAGGTATAGGCGTCAGGTATCTTGAACTGTCGGGGCTGGCTATCCAAGGCAGGAGAGGGACTTACTACGATCGCTTCAGGAACAGGATAATGTTTCCCATCTGGGATACCCGGGGCGAACTGATTGGCTTTGCTGGCAGGGCGCTAGGCGACGAGGAGCCAAAGTATCTCAATTCACCGGATACACCTATATTCCACAAGGGTAGGGAACTGTACGCACTTCACCTGGCTAAGCCCGGCATCAGAAGCAAGGGAAGAGTCTGTGTAATGGAAGGATACATGGACGTTATCAGCATGTTCCAAAATGGCATAGACTACGTTGTTGCAGGCATGGGCACTGCCTTTTCAGTTGAACAAGCCCGTGCGCTCCTTTTGCTGTGCGAAGATGTGGTGCTGGCGTATGACCAGGATGAAGCAGGAAAGAAGGCAGTGAGGCGTTGCATAGATGTGTTCCGGGAAGCAGGCGGGCGCAGCAGGGTGGTTACCTTCGAAGGCGCAAAAGATCCTGATGAATTTGTAGGCAAGTACGGGGGAGGCAGGTTCGGGCAACTGATTGAGAATGCACCTACGGACATTAGGTTCATATACGAGGAGGCGGCAAAGTCAGCGGATATTTCAACGGTTGAAGGTAAACTTCACGTTAAGGACATAATGATACCGGTGCTGGCGTCCTTGGACAGCGAGTTCGAGATCTCGGTGTACACATCAGAGCTGTCCAGGCAGCTTGACGTGCGAAAAGAATCTTTGGAGAAAGACGTGGAATCATACAGGCGGAGGTTGCGGGGGTCACGGGCAGGTGCTTCGGAGTATAAAAATCCAAAAAACAGCAATACTACAGGTTATGACAACCAGTCACGTTCTATAAGGGAAGATTATGGTGTCCATGGCAGCGGTATTGCACTTGGACGACAGAGGGCTGAGGAAGGAATTATTAGGGCTCTTGTAGAAAAACCTGAACTAATAAGGATGGCAAGTGCTTATCTTGATGAGAGCGACTTCGCCGGCAATATGTGTCGTCTAGTATATACGAATTTGGCAAGCTCCCCCAAGTTGCCCGAAGACCATGAAGTTTCAGGCTGGATCGCAGAGATCTGCGCCAAATTCGGACCCGTAGACCGTCCTGAACGCGTACTAATGGATTGTGTGCGACGACTTAAGGAATTCCAACTGAGCGAATTGCGGGAAGAGATGAAACTGGTTCAAGAAGCGCAAGACGAGCAGAGATTGATGGCGATAATAAACGAATACCAGGAACTACTTAGACAAGTGAAGTCTACCAGGGGAGATAGTCTTGACAGTTTCCCCGATGATTTCCCCGGGAGGGAAGAGGGTTGAAGGATTTACAAGCAGACACTGATGCAATCAAACAGCTGATTGCCCAAGGCCGGGAAAAAGGCTTCTTGACCTATAAGGAAATCGCGGACGCCCTGGAAGGTCTCGATATAGGCGAAATTGAGGCTGAAGAGGTTTATCGTGGTTTTCACGATTTAGGTATAGAAGTGATCAGTGAGCGGCAATCGGCCAAAGGCGCTTATGCCCAAAGGCGGGATTCAGAAAGCACTGCTACAGCACCGGCCGGAACCGTTGGCGTTAAGCCTACCCCTCTTTCTGACGAAGATGCCGAAGAAGATGATGATATCACCGGGACCGGTGATTCTGATGAGGTTGAAGCTAAAGAAGAGGCTAAAGACACTGGAATCGACCTGTCTGTGCCTGAAGGGATTGCCTTGGACGATCCTGTCAGGATGTACCTGAAGGAGATAGGAAGGGTCCCGCTTCTCACTGCTGAAGAAGAGGTAGAGTTGGCCAAGCGCATGGAGATGGGCGACAAGGAAGCTAAGCAGCGTCTCATCGAGTCCAACCTGAGGCTTGTGGTGTCAATTGCCAAGCGGTACGTTGGACGGGGCATGCTGTTCCTCGACTTAATCCAGGAAGGCAACATGGGGCTCATAAAGGCAGTTGAGAAGTTCGACTACAGGAAAGGGTACAAACTCAGCACTTATGCCACCTGGTGGATCAGACAGGCCATCACCCGGTCCATTGCAGACCAGGCAAGGACCATCAGGATTCCTGTGCACATGGTGGAAACAATCAATAAGCTTGTGCGGACTTCCAGGCAGCTCCTGCAGGAACTGGGCAGGGAGCCCACTGCAGAGGAAATCGCCGGCGAGATGGGGCTTACCCCTGAAAGAGTAAGGGAGATCCAGAAAATCGCACAAGAGCCTGTTTCTTTGGAAACCCCCATAGGCGAGGAAGAAGACAGCCACCTTGGTGACTTCATTGAGGACGTGGATGCCCTGGCTCCGGCAGAAGCTGCATCGTTTATGCTGCTCAAGGAGCAAATTGAAGAAGTGCTCGACACCCTGAACGAACGGGAGCAGCGGGTACTCCGGCTCCGCTTCGGCCTGGATGACGGCAAAGCCAGGACTCTTGAGGAAGTTGGGCGTGAGTTCGGAGTGACCAGGGAGCGCATAAGGCAGATTGAGGCTAAGGCCTTGAGGAAACTCAGGCATCCGCAGAGGAGCAAGAAACTCAGGGATTACCTCACATAATACCAGCCGGCAGGCAGAAAGGGTTTGTGTCTTGAGCCCGGGCTACCGGGCTTATTGATTTTTAGTATATAATGACTATGTATGTCCCTTTACGGATCGGCAAGTTTAGGAGGACTAGGATATGAACTCTGATAACGGTAACGGCGTAGCAGTCAAGTCGCTCCAGGGTAGCACCGGTGTTCAAAACAAGGATGAAAGCAAGTATGAAAACCCTGTGTCCCGTGTTTCTTCTGCCCAGATGGCGCCTTCTGCCCGGACCGCAAGTCTGAACCACATTTTTCTGAGTTTCTTCAAGATCGGCGCGTTTACTTTTGGCGGGGGATGGGCAATGGTGCCTCTCATAAAGAAAGAACTTGTTGATAAGCGGAAGTGGTTGGAGGATGAGGAGTTCGTCGACATCCTTGCCATCGCCCAAAGCGGGCCTGGCCCAATAGCCATAAACACGTCAGTCTTATGCGGCTACAGGATGAGAGGGCTGCCAGGCGCCCTGGTAGCTACTTTAGGCTCTAGTCTGCCTTCTTTCATGACAATCCTGCTGATTGCCACCTTCTTTCTTAGAGTCAGGGACTCTAAGGCAGTTGACTCCATCTTCAGGGGTATGCGCCCTGCCATTTTTGGGCTGCTTGTTTCTGCTGTGTGGCAGGTAGGCAGAAAATCAGTGAGAAGCAGGCAAGATATCGTGCTTGCGTTGATTGGGGCCGTACTGCTTGTGGGCTTCAAAGTAAATCCTATCCTGGCAATAGTGATTGCAGCAACAGGAGGGATAACCTGCGGTGCAGTGAGGCGCAGGAAGCTTGGCGGCCAGGCCTGGGAAGGGGTCAGGAAAGAGAAAGCTCCGGTGCGGTGAACCGGACGGAAGGAGCAAAGTTTGGGAATGTCAGTACTGTTCGATCTTTTCTCATCATTTTTCAAAATAGGCGCTGTAGCTTTTGGAGGAGGGTACGCCATGATCCCTCTGATTTGCGGTGAGGTTGTGAATGTCAGGGGCTGGCTGGATATGGCCGAGTTCGTGGACGTCATCGCCATTTCCCAAGGCACCCCGGGCCCCATCGCCATCAACAGCGCCACCTATGTAGGCTTCAAAGTTGCCGGTGTACCAGGCTCGGCTGTAGCCACCCTTGGTGTGGTATTGCCGCCTTTTATCATAATGATGATCCTCGGCAGGCTGTTCTTGAAATACAAGGAAGTCCCTGTGGTCAAGGATATGCTGAGTGGGATCAGGCCTGTGGTGGTAGCGCTCATTTTGTGTGCTGCCCTGTCAGTTTTCTCTACATCTGTTACAGGCGTGGTTCCGGCCATCGTAGCGGCAGCCGCAATCGTGGCCATCCTTGCCTTTGATGTAGACCCTGTGCTGCTGCTTGTGATATCGGGAGCTGCAGGTTTGGTGATGTACAGGTCATGATGCCCCTGCTTACCGGCAGTGTTTGCTTGACGTCTCGGTATGCAGAGTATAATCTGAAACGGTGATCACGTTGACATAACCCCGGTGGATTGCAGGGTCACGGGAATCTTAGGAGGGCATCATGCTAGTCGATTATCACGTACATACACTAGGCCACGGGGAATGCGGGAACTCATTGGAAGAGCTTATCCCGTTTTTCCGTGAAGCATCACAGCAAGGATTGGCGCACTTAGGGATTGCCGATCACACACAACTAGCCCCGCGCCGGGTGGTATCCGCGTTACGCCAAGCCAACACATACTTCCCCGAAGTTGAGCTCAAGCTTGGCCTTGAACTCGACCTTTCAAGAGACACTGAAGAAGAACTCAAGCTTGCCTTGGACATGCCTGAGCTTGATTTTGTGATCGGGTCCGTCCACTACATCGGGGATTGGCTTTTCAACAATCCTGCGCTGCAAGAAGAGTTCAAGCGGCGGGATCTCAGTACCGTCTATGAACAGTACTATAACCGGCTGCTCTATGCTTGTGGGACAAGGCTGGTTGATGTAGTGGGCCATTTTGACCTGATAAAACTGTTTAACCCAGGAATTCCCCCAGAAGGCATCATGCACTACGCAGAGCCTGTACTCAAGGCAATCAAAGACGCGGACTTGTGCGTGGAGATCAACACAAGCGGGCTGTACCAACCTGTAGCTGAAATGTACCCGTCTGAAGAGATCTTGCGCAGGTGTTATGAATACCGGCTCCCCGTTACTTTCGGTTCAGATGCCCATACCCCGGAAGAGGTCGGCAGGGACATATCTCTTGCCCGGCAGCTTGCAAAGAAAGTGGGATACCGTCAGGTTGCCACCTTTGCAAAGCGCAGGCGGATAATGCTTTTCTTCTAGCTAGGCTGCAGTACGCCTGATTTGTCAGGCTGCGTGTAGTTTGGTTGTAGGTAGCCCAGGCCGCAAGTGGTAAGGCCGCCACCGGTATTTCAAGCATTGCCGGCATTGTGCTTTGCTGCTGAATGCAGCCTATTGACCGGGAGCCGGCGTAGTACAAGATTCAGGAGGTGCAGGGAATACTGTTTCGTAGTGCTGTAAAGTGAAATATAATAGTAACCAGATAATGCTAAGGAGGGCATTCCAAATGGCCAGAATCGGTATTAACGGCTTTGGCAGTATTGGCCGCCGTTTTCTAAGGGCAGCCAAACGTGCTGCGGAAATTGACATAGTAGCGGTTAACGACCTCACTGACCCCGGTACCCTTGCACATCTTCTCAAGTATGACAGCAACTATGGAACCCTTGATGAAGATGTAAAGGCCGAGCAGGATGGATTTGTAATCGGCGGAAAGAAAATCAGGGTTTTTGCGGAAAGGGACCCTCGTAACATCCCCTGGAAAGACATGGGCGTCGACGTCGTCCTGGAAGCTACAGGGCGGTTCCGTGACAAGGACAAAGCTATCGCCCACATTGAATCAGGCGGTGCCAAGAAGGTAGTTATTTCAGCTCCGGCCAAGGGCGAAGACATAACCATAGTGATGGGAGTCAACCACAAAGACTACGATCCTGCAAGTCACCACGTTATCTCCAATGCGTCGTGTACTACCAACGGGCTTGCCCCTGTGGCGAAAGTGCTGGATGAGAATTTCGGCGTTGAAAGAGGGCTCATGACCACCATCCATGCCTATACAAACGACCAGGTAATACTGGACTTACCCCATAAAGACCTGCGTAGGGCAAGAGCTGCAGCCCTCAACATCATCCCGACAACAACCGGGGCTGCCAGCGCAGTGTCCCTGGTGCTTCCACAGCTTAAGGGCAAGTTCAACGGCATGGCATTCAGGGTTCCTACCCCCACTGTCTCAGTAGTCGACCTCACATGCCAGGTATCTAAGGAATGCGACGTAGAAAGCGTGAACAAGGCTTTTGAAACTGCAGCTGCAAACGAACTCAAGGGAATCCTAGGGGTATCCTATGAACCGCTGGTATCTTCAGACTACAAGGGAATGACTGAATCGGCAGTGGTAGACGGGATTTCCACCCAGGTTATAGGCGGCACCCTTGTCAAAGTGGTTGCCTGGTACGACAACGAGTGGGGTTATTGTGAACGCCTGGTAGACCTCATTTCCTACATTATCGCGAAAGGCGTGTGACAAGGCCGTAAGGTTGTGTTAAGGAGGTAACTTCTGTGCCTAAGGCCACGATTAGGGATGTAGATTTAGCAGACAAGCGTTGCTTTTGCCGGGTGGATTACAATGTTCCCATGAAAGGGACGGAAATCACAGACGATACGCGAATTAAGGCATCTCTTCCTACTATCAAGTACCTGATGGATCAGGGCGCAAAGATAGTACTTGCAACCCACCTTGGACGGCCCAAGGGAAAAGTCGTGGACAGCTTGCGGCTGGATCCTGTTGCCCTGAGGTTGTCGCAGCTGCTGGATGCAGAAGTACGTAAGCTTGACGACTGCATAGGTGACGAAGTGGAACAGGCAGTTACGGGGATGAAGCCGGGCGAGCTGGTGCTCCTAGAGAACGTCCGTTTCCACCTTGAAGAAGAAAAGAACCACAGGGAATTTGCCAGGAAGCTTGCGTCCCTTGGCGACATATTTGTCAACGATGCTTTTGGCACAGCCCACAGGGCCCACGCCTCAACAGCCGGAGTAGCTGAGTTCATACCAGGGTATGCAGGATTCCTCATGGAAAAGGAGATAAATGCCCTGGGTACACTGTTGTTGTCCCCCGGGCGGCCTTTTGTGGCGGTGATAGGCGGAGCCAAAGTCTCAGATAAACTAGGCGTACTGGAAAGCCTTCTGGACAGGGTCGACAGCCTGATTATTGGCGGCGGCATGGCAAACACCTTCTTGCTGGCCCAGGGACATAATATGGGTAAGTCCCTGGTGGAGCCGGACAAGGTTGACGCCGCCCTGAGGATCATGGAGAAGGCCACGGATTCAGGCAAGAAGCTATTGCTTCCCTGTGACTTGGTTGTAGCTCACGCGCCTGAGCCTGGGGTCCCGGTGAAAGTGGTAGAGCCTGACGGCGTTCCAGGGGATATGATGGCCCTGGATATCGGCCCTGAAACCCGCAAGGTGTTTGCGGAGGAACTCGCCCAGGCTAGAGCGGTTTTCTGGAACGGGCCTATGGGTGTGTTTGAAGTGGAACCCTTCAGAGGAGGCACCCTTGAAATAGCTGCGTCTATCGCCCATGTGGACGGGTTTACCGTAGTAGGAGGCGGCGATTCGCTTGCAGCCGTGGAGATGTCAGGATATGCTGGGGAGATCAGCCACCTTTCCACCGGAGGTGGCGCATCCCTGGAATTCGTCGAAGGCAAGAGACTTCCAGGAATAGAGTGTCTTGTTGACCGGGCTTAAGTCCCAGGTGGGAACTAGGATCCAGGTATGAAAAAGCCAGTGGAAGATTGGCCGGTGGGACAAGAGTAGGATTGAGTCACGTAGTGGAACAGCTGAGGAGAGTCAAAGATGAGAAAACCTCTTATAGCAGCAAACTGGAAGATGAATAAGACTATCGGCGAAGCTCTCACTTTTGCCGGTGCCTTCGGGCAAATGCTGTTTGAACGGTTCGAAGGCGGCGACATGCCTGTAGATGTGCTGATATGCCCGCCTTTCTTAGGGATTCCTGCACTGTGTGCCGTGTTTGCCGGAAAAGATGTACATATAGGCGCCCAGGACATGTATTGGAAGGACAAAGGAGCTTTTACCGGCGAGGTTTCCCCTTCAATGTTGAAGGATGCCGGATGCACCTTTGTAATAACCGGCCATTCTGAGCGGCGCCAGTTGTTTGGGGAGACTGATGAAGATGTATCCGAGAAGGCCAGGGCTGCCCTGGATCACGGGCTTAAGCCTGTGATATGCGTGGGAGAGACCCTGGAAGAGAGGGAGCAGGGCAAGACGAACCAGGTGGTTTCGGATATGATAAGAGCAGCTTTCTCCAAAATCAAGGCTGAGGAAGTCCCCTCAGTGGTGGTAGCTTACGAACCGGTGTGGGCTATAGGCACAGGCAAAGAAGCTCATCCTGCAGATGCAGCTGAGGTAATAGGGAGTATCCGCGAGACAGTTGACGCCTTGTTCGGCGAAGGGGTCTCTGATGAACTCAGGGTACTCTATGGCGGAAGCGTGAAACCAGGTAACATCCGGGCGTTCATGCTTGAGGAGCAGATCGACGGTGCCCTGGTTGGCGGTGCAAGCCTTGATCCAAACGATTTCTTCAAACTTGTTGAAGCGGCGCACAAAGCCAGGAGCTAGCGAATATCAGAACCTGGGATGAGTTTGCAGGATAGCTGAGGTATTCGGGGGTGCGGTAACGGCACCCCCCGAATTTGATGGTGCCGGCGATTACGGTGCCTGTACCACGGTAGGTGTACAGCGCCTGTTAACGGGGGAATGAAAGTGGCAAGGCCTAGACCTGTAGTCCTGGTTATACTCGACGGCTGGGGGCTTTCGGATTGCACAACCCAGACCGCAGTATCCCAGGCAAACACAGAGAACATGACTAAGCTGATGCAGCAGTACCCTAGCACCTGCCTGGAAGCTGCAGGAGAAGCTGTGGGTCTCATGCCCGGCCAGATGGGGGACTCAAATGTAGGGCATCTTAACATAGGCGCAGGCAGGATTGTCTACCAGGACCTTGTCAGGATTTCAAATGACATCAAGCGGGGTGCGTTTTTCGAGAACCCTGTGCTCTTGGATGCAATTGAGAATGTGAAGCGTAATAGCAGTGCTCTGCATCTCATGGGTCTGGTGTCAGACGGAGGGGTCCACAGCCACCAGGAACACCTGTATGCGCTCTTAACAATGGCAAAAACCCACGGCCTGGATAAAGTGTTTGTCCACGCTTTCCTTGACGGGCGGGACGTACCCCCTCAATCTGCTTCCATATACCTTGAGTCCTTGGAGGAGAAAATCGCCGGACTTGGGACAGGGAGGATAGCCTCAATCACAGGCCGTTACTATGCCATGGACAGGGATAAGCGGTGGGACAGGACGCAAGCTGCCTACGACATGCTTACCCTGGGCAAAGCGCGGTCCGCCCGGGATTGGCGTGATGCGCTGGACACGGCCTACGCCGAAGGGGAGACAGATGAGTTTGTACTCCCCACAGTCTTAGGTTACGAGGCATCTGTAGTGCAAACCGGCGATTCGCTTGTGTTTTTCAACTTCAGGGCGGACAGGGCCAGGCAGATAAGCCACGCTTTTTGTGACAGGGAGTTCACTGCGTTTCCGAGGACCAAGCATCCTGAAGTTTTCTTTGCGGGGATGCTCAGGTACGAAGAAGAACTGGAGGGGCATTTCGCATACCCGCCTCTAATCCTAAAAAACACCCTGGGCGAAGTAATCTCAAGTGCGGGCCTCACGCAACTTAGGATCGCAGAGACAGAGAAGTATGCCCACGTGACGTTCTTTTTCAGCGGCAAGAGGGAAGACCCTTTTCCAGGTGAAGACAGGTGCCTGATCCCTTCGCCTAAGGTTGCTACATATGATCAGAAACCTGAGATGAGCGCTCCCGAAGTAACTGATGAGGTTATCAAGAGGATACAGGGCGGCAAGTACGATTTTGTGGTTCTCAACTACGCCAACCCTGATATGGTTGGGCATACAGGCTGTTTCCACGCAGCCAAGAGGGCGGTTGAGGTAGTGGACAGCTGCCTTGGGCGACTGATTCCAGCGGTCTTGGCCGGGGGTGGCGCAGCTCTCATCATTGCAGACCACGGCAATGTAGAGGAGTTGGTTGAGTTCCAGGAGGGAGAAGAGGGGGGCCATACCTATCATACTTCCAACAACGTCCCGTGCATACTGGTGACGAAAGATAACCAGGTCAGCGGGCGGGTTGTGAAGGGGCTCAGGAAAGGAATTCTCGCCGATGTTGCCCCTACAATATTGGAGATAATGGAATTGGACAAACCGGCTGAGATGGACAGGGACAGCCTCATATTGTATTGAAATCCTGGTCTTGTTATCAATTGAATGAGGTGATTTCAAGTGTCTATTATCGTTGAGGTCAAAGCAAGGCAGATTCTTGATTCCCGGGGCAACCCCACTCTTGAAGCAGATGTGATACTCAGCGACGGCTCGATGGGACGCGGCATGGTGCCTTCAGGAGCATCCACGGGAACATATGAAGCTTTGGAACTCAGGGATAAGAATAAAGCATTCAGCGGAAAAGGTGCGACCAAAGCTGTATCACACGTAGTTGATGTGATTGGGCCTGCGCTTATCGGGCGGGATGCCCTGAACCAGCAAGATATCGACGATGCCATGATTAGGTTGGACGGGACCCCGAACAAGTCGAGACTGGGCGCCAACGCCATCCTGGCAGTTTCTATGGCTGTTGCGAAGGCAGCTTCACAGTCGGTGGGGCTTCCCCTTTACAGGTACCTGGGAGGTGTCCAGGTCAGGATCTTGCCTGCGCCGTTCATGAACATCCTTAATGGCGGCGAGCACGCCGACAACAACGTGGACATACAGGAGTTTATGATAGTGCCCTTAGGCGCTGAAACCTTCGCCGGTGCAGTGCAAATGTGCGCTGAGATTTATCATTCGTTGAAAGACCTATTGAAGTCTAAAGGCCATTCCACTGCAGTGGGGGACGAAGGTGGTTTTGCCCCTAATCTAAGGTCTAATGAAGAAGCGCTGGAACTGATTACAGACGCCATCGGTAAGGCAGGTTACAAGCCTGGAGCAGACTGCTATTTAGCCATTGATGCTGCAGCTTCTGAGTTCTACAAAGAAGGCAGTTACATACTTGCAGGTGAGAACTGGACCGGGACTGCCGGTGAACTGGTTGAGAAGTACGTTTCCTGGGTAAACTCTTACCCAATAATATCCATAGAAGACGGGCTTGCAGAAGATGACTGGGAAGGCTGGGTGCTGCTTACCAGAACGCTTGGCGAAAAGGTGCAAATTGTGGGAGACGATCTTTTCGTTACACAGAAACAACGCATTGAAAAGGGAATCACGGTAGGTGCAGGTAACTCAGTCCTGATTAAACTCAACCAGGTTGGCACTGTGACTGAGACTCTAGAGGCGATACAGACTGCCAAAGACGCAGGGTACCGGTGGCTTATATCCCACAGGTCAGGCGAGACTGAAGACTCGTTCATCGCCGATTTCGCGGTAGCTACCTCCAGCGGTCAGATTAAGACAGGTGCTCCTTGCAGGAGTGAACGGGTAGCCAAGTACAACCAGCTTCTCAGGATTGAAGAGGAGCTGGGCGCCGCTGCCATTTACAAAGGAATCGGATAGCAGGCGATTATGGACTTGCTTCTCAGTCTGATGTTACAATCGGGTTTGGCGGCAGGTGTTCTTGGGAGAGAGGTGAGTTGAGTGGAGACCGTCGTTAGGGTTTTTCACTGGATCGTAACCATAGGTTTGATTGCAGTTGTGGTGCTCCAGCCAGGCAGGAGTGCAGGCCTGAGTTTCATGGGAGGCGGCCTTGAGGGCATGTCAAGCCGGAAAAAGAAAGGGCTTGAATCACTGTTCTCCAAGCTGACTGTGTATTTCGCAATAGCTTTCATGGTTACCTCGCTGGCGCTTGCATTCCTGAGGCGTTGAGACTGCCGGCCGGCAGCTATGATGCCTGCAGGCGTCTAGACACTGGGTGGAAACCAGACTCCTCAGCAGGCCGTTGTACCGGCCGCTAGCCGGCGGGGCAAATGGTATTTGAAAGGAGTATATGGGTCATGATGAGCTCTGGGTGGGCAGCAGCACCTGTAGCAGGAATTCTCGCATTATTGTTTGCTGTGCTTCTCCGTTCACGGGTAGCATCCAGCGATCCCGGTTCAAAGGAGATGCAGGAAATCGGCAATGCCATACACGAAGGCGCCATGGCGTTCTTGAGCAGGGAATACCGCTATCTGGCGGTTTTCGTAGTGGTAGTTGCACTTCTCATGTTTGTCGCAGGCTACATGAATCCCGGATCGATGAGGCCAGAAACAGCCATTGCGTTTATCCTCGGGGCAGTGGCTTCAGCTTTGGCAGGATTCATAGGTATGACTACGGCTACCATGGCCAACTCAAGGACAACCCAGGCTGCCAAGAAGGGCACTGTCAGAGCACTTGACGTTGCCTTTTCCGGCGGGGCCGTTATGGGAATGACAGTGGTAGGACTGGGCCTGGCCGGGCTGGGGCTTGTCTATTTCCTGTTCGGCGATGTTAACGATCCTGCTTCTATGGGAGTTATAAACGGGTTTGCGTTTGGCGCCAGCTCAATTGCCCTCTTTGCCAGGGTTGGCGGCGGTATCTACACTAAAGCTGCAGACGTAGGCGCAGACCTGGTAGGCAAAGTTGAAGCAGGCATTCCTGAAGACGATCCCCGTAACCCTGCAGTCATCGCAGACAACGTGGGTGACAACGTAGGCGACGTAGCCGGGATGGGCGCAGACCTTTTCGAATCTTATGTCGGTTCCATAGTGGCAGCCATGGCCTTGGGAGCTGTCATGGACACACCGGGCAAGGCGCTGGTCGCTGTCATGCTGCCCCTGGTGCTGGCAGCAGGCGGCGTGCTTTCATCTATACTGGGTACCTTTTTCGTCAGGGCAAAGATGTCTGAACCCTCAGTAGCTTTGAGGGTGGGTTCCATTTCATCGAGTATCATCGTGTTAATTGTATCGTATGGAATTATTGTGTTTGCCACAGGAGCATCTACCCTGTTCTGGCCTGTGTTTGCAGGTGTAGCAGCCGGTGTGCTCATTGGGCTTACGTCAGAGTACTATACATCGTCGGATTTTGCTCCGGTGAAAACCATTGCCGAGTCGTCTACCAGCGGGCCGGCTACAAACGTTATCCAGGGTATGGCTGTAGGAATGAAGTCCACAGCTGCTCCCCTCATTTTGGTAGGGCTTGCGAGTCTATTGGCCTTCAAGTTCGGTGACGTCAGCGGGTACGGCGGGCTATACGGAATCGCTCTGGCTGCGGTAGGGATGCTGTCCACTACAGGGATGACCGTTTCAGTCGACGCATACGGTCCTATAGCTGATAACGCAGGCGGTATTGCAGAGATGACCCACCAAGATCCGGGTGTCAGGGAAATCACTGATGGACTGGATGCTTTGGGCAACACCACCGCTGCCCTTGGAAAAGGCTTCGCCATTGGCTCAGCCGCGCTTACCGCCCTGGCGCTATTTGCCAGCTATTCGCAAGCTGTGGGGCTTTACGTCATAGATATCTTGAATGCTAAGGTGATTACCGGGCTTCTCATAGGCGGAATGTTGCCAATGTTGTTCGCTGCGATGACGATGGAATCTGTAAGTAAGGCAGCGTTCCAGATGGTTGAAGAAGTGAGAAGGCAATTCAGGGAAATCAAAGGGATTATGGAAGGCAAAGCACGTCCTGATTATGCACGGTGCGTGGACATTTCCACTGCAAGTGCTTTGAAGCAGATGATGGTGCCTGGGCTGCTGGCGGTCTTGGTGCCTCTTGCTGTTGGCCTTGCACTTGGTAAGGAAGCTCTTGCAGGGCTGTTGGCCGGCAGCTTGGTGACAGGTGTTGTCATGGCGGTTTTCCTGGCCAATGCAGGCGGAGCATGGGACAACGCAAAGAAGTATATTGAAGCAGGCGCCCTTGGAGGTAAAGGAACGCCTACCCATGCCGCGGCTGTTGTAGGTGATACAGTGGGCGACCCGTGCAAAGATACAGCCGGGCCATCGCTTAACATATTGATCAAACTGATGAGCATAGTAGCTCTGGTGTTTGCGTCGCTGTTTAGGTAGTGTCACTTTAGGTTGTTCAGCAGTTCAAAGACAGTGTGAGTAATCTAGTTTGTTGCAGTGCCGGCAACCAAAGTAGTTGAGGTGCCGGCAAGATATTATCCCGGTATGTACCATGCCCTGAGCCCTAATGAGGGCCAGGGCATGCGTGAATGTTAGCTTCAGAAGGTTTGTTTTCGAACCAAGATGTAAAACAAGTGAGGGATGATACATTGACCAGAGATGAACTTGTAGCTGAGGTGTCAAAGCGCGTAACTACAAAGAATTTGTTTAAGCATATCCTTGCTGTGGAAGCGGTTATGAGGCGGCTGGCCAGGCATTTTGGCGAAGACGAAGAAAGATGGGGAGCGGCTGGGCTGCTTCACGACATTGATTATGATGAGACTAGAGATAACCCGCATCTCCACAGTATTAAGTCAGCCGAAATTGCAGCCGGGCTTGGATTTGACGAAGAAATAGTGGATGCTGTGAAAGCTCACAGCGACATACATGGGCTTCCGAGAGACACAAGAATGGCCAAGGCGCTATATTCGGCCGATTCTCTTACCGGGCTTATTGTAGCTTCAGCGCTGATTTCCCCAGGTAAGAGATTGGCGGGCATCGACACTGAATTTGTGATGAACCGGATGGGTGAGAAGGCGTTTGCCAGAGGTGCGAACCGCGACGCTATACGGTCCTGCTCTGAACTAGGATTCGAAGTGGAAGAGTTTGTATCACTGGCGCTTGAAGCTATGCAGGGGATTTCCAAGGAATTAGGGTTGTAGGATTGCGTTGGTCCGCGGGAGGAAACATGAAAAAGCGCGACAATGTGAAAACAGTGGTTAGAAATAGAAAGGCCAGGCACGATTACATAATCGAAGAAGTAATCGAGGCTGGCATTGCTTTGATCGGGACAGAGGTCAAGTCCCTCCGCATGGGCAGGGCAAGTTTACAGGATTCCTATGCCCAGCTTGTAGGGAACGAAGTGTTCCTGAGAAATGCCCATATCGATCAATACGAGCCGGCTGCCAGGTTCAACCACGATCCCCTGCGGCCAAGGCGGCTTCTGCTCCACAAAAGAGAAATCAGGAGACTGGCATCCCGGGTGGCCCAGAAGGGGTATACTCTTGTACCGCTTTCGATTTATTTCAGGGACGGTAAGGCCAAGGTAGAGCTAGCTCTCGCCCGGGGGAAGAAATCTTATGATAAACGGGAGTCTATCAGGGAAAGGGACCTTGAGCGTGAAGCCCGGCGGGCGTTTAGGGGCAGGGATAGGGAGTATTGAAGAGAGGCATCTATCTCGATTAGCCATATGTTGTCAGTTTGATGGTTACGTGATAGAATTGTTGACGCAGCAGTTGGACTGCATGAGCTCTGGGGGCGAATCAGGTTCGACGTAGGTAATTGGGTTTGAGTAGCGAGCATGGGTGCCGCACCCACAACAGCGGCAAACAAATAACTGCCAATACAAATTACGCACTGGCTGCTTAATTAGACAGCCACGGTACCAGGGAGAAAGCTTCCCTATCCCTGAGCTACCGTCACTAGGGAAGATACCTGTAAGGGGGTGCTCGGGACCTTACAGGGAACCCGATTCTGAGCTGGCGGGGAAAGAAGCCCGCTCCGGGGCGGCTTACCCTGCGAGAACAGTACCGGAGCTACGCTCGTAGAGACTGAAACTTGGTTGCTTGCGGACGAGGGTGCAATTCCCTCCGCCTCCACCAAATCTTCACATATTTCTCCGCACGTTTCTTGGCCCTTACTTTCCGCATGAGCGAATCCATGACAGTCAGGTTCAACACCGCAGTCTAGTAAATATTTCGGCTGTGCAGAAGTTTCTGGCGATTTCTTGACTGATTGAGTCTCTAATTTTAGACTTACTTTGAAGCTGAAAACATCTCATAGTGCCAGGCAAGAGGAGGTGACCTGATTGCCGAAGGAGGAATTTTCCGGTTCTGTAGTCCGCATCGAACGCCTTTTGAGACATGTAGCGTTTATAATCAAGAAGCGGGGACGAGACATACTCAGCGACTTTGAGATAACCACACCGCAGTTTCTAGCTTTGGTGGTTTTGAAGGATAAGCCGGGGATTACGATGGGCGAACTATGTGAGAGGCTTTTCCTGGCGTGCTCAACCGCGACTGACTTGATAGACAGGATGGAGAAAAACGGCTACCTGGACCGGAACCGCGATCCTGAAGACCGCAGGGTTATAAGATTGTCAATAACTGGAAAAGGCAAGGACATTATCAGCCAGGTTATCAACGCCCGGAGGCGCTATGTAGAATCAATCTTGGCCCAACTTACCCAAGAGGAAATTGACCAGCTGGAGCGCTCCTTGGAGAAACTGGATGCCCTGATGGTTGCCGGTGAGGTCTAGTCCCGTTTCAAACGGCAAGGGTACCGGAGCAGTTCACGCAAACAGACAGAGGTGAGATGCAGTGCTAATTGAATACCTGCTTATTTTCTTAGCACGGGTATGTGATGTGACTCTCTCAACAGTGAGGATGTTATTAGTTGTAAGAGGTAAACGGTATCCTGCCGCGGCTATCGGCTTGGTGGAAGCCAGTATCTATATTACAGCGCTTGGCAGGGTGATAAGCAACATAGATGACCCGTTGAAAGTGCTGGCATACGGCTTAGGCTTCGCTTCCGGGACCGTGCTTGGAAGTATGGTCGAGGAACGGCTTGCACTCGGCCATGTATCTTTGGAAGTAATTCCACCTGATGAAAATGCCGAAGAGCTTCTCAGGGCATTAAGAACTGCGGGATATGGGGTTACCGAGCTTACGGGCTACGGGATGAAGGGCCCGAAGAAGGTCCTGCTGGTGTCAACTGGCCGCAAGAGCTTGCCAAGGCTCACTGCGATAATTGAAGAATTTGCCCCTGATTGTTTCATGACCGTGCTAGAAACCCGGGCGGTCCGCGGTGGAGTTACACCCTTCTTGAAGTGATTGAGATTACAATAAGGTAACTTGGGTAGCATAGCTCATTGAACCAGGTTAGAGGAACCAGGTTAAAGCCCAGGTTAGAGCAGTGTAAAGAGGTGCATGAGATGAGAATTGACGGCCGGGAACCAGGGGAGTTGAGGCCGGTTTCGATTACCCCAGGATATCTCAAGTATCCTCAGGGGTCTTGTCTTATTGAAGCGGGAGACACCAGAGTAATCTGTACCGCCATGGTGGATGATAGGGTTCCTCCCTTCCTCAAAGGTACTTCTTCAGGGTGGATCACTGCGGAATACTCAATGCTGCCGGGAGCCACGCCGGAAAGGACTTCCCGGGAAGTATCACGTGGCAGGCCCGGGGGCAGGACCATGGAAATACAGCGTTTGATAGGCAGGAGCTTGCGGGCAGCGGTTGACCTGGAAGCGTTAGGAGAAAGGACTGTCTGGATAGATTGTGATGTCATTCAGGCGGATGGAGGAACCAGGACTGCTGCTATAACAGGCGGGTTCGTTGCACTGGTGCTTGCATTGGCTAAACTCAACGAGACTGAGGGATGGGCCAGGTTTCCTGTACGTGACCATGTTGCTGCAGTGAGCGTGGGTATTTCTCAAGGTGTCCCTATCCTTGATCTTTGCTACGCTGAGGATTCAACAGCAGATGTCGATATGAACATCGTCTTAACCGGCAGCGGGGAGTTTATCGAGATACAGGGCACGGCAGAGCAGTCGCCTTTTTCGTCAGAACTCTTGCAGGAACTGTTAGAGCTTGCACAGCAGGGTATTGCGACCCTGATAGAAATACAGAAGCGGGCGCTAGGGTCTGCTGCTGGGCTCATTGGCTCTGGCCATAAGCCGGTGAGTGCTGAATAGTGACTGGGAATCCGCTCCTGACTTGGGATGGTGGTTGAATGCATGTCTGATATAAGGACTATTGTTGTCGTATCCCGCAACCAGGGCAAAATCCGCGAGTTCAAACGCATCTTTTCGGATTATGTTCCAGATGTAAAGTGGCGTTTCTTAAGCGCAATTGACCTGGGATTGCCCGAAGTTGAGGAAACAGGTAGCACGTTTGCTGAAAATGCCAGGATCAAGGCGCTGGCAGGCGCAAAGTACCTGGCCGGCACCAAGTATTCAGGATACATATGCCTTGGCGAAGACTCAGGGCTTGAAGTAGATAAACTTGACGGTGGCCCTGGCGTCAATTCGCACCGCTTTTCGGAAAGCGGGTCGGATGAGGACAACAACAAGCTGCTGCTTGATCTCTTGGATGGGGTGCCTTGGGATGAGCGCACCTGCCGGTACAAGGCTGCGATTGCACTGGCTGACTCCACAGGCATAATCGCCCAATCTACCGGGAGTGTAGAGGGTATTATACATACGGAACTCCGGGGGACAAACGGATTCGGATACGATCCTTTGTTCTATGCGGTTGAGTTGGGAAAGACTTTTGGGGAAGCGTCTGACGCGGAGAAAGATGCCATCAGCCACAGGAGGAGAGCTATCCAGGGGCTGATTCCGGCGATAAAACGGATCATGTTGTGATATCTATGTTGCTATGCCGGACAAGGCAAGCAACAAATGCAACTAAGAAAGACGGTCACGGTCTGATAGCCGGCTAGAGACTCTAAGACAGGACCAGAGCTCGTTAGATGAATAAAGGGAACTTGAGCATCGAACTGGCCAAACAACCCTTGTCAGGGTGAAACCAAAGAAACAGCGCCGTTTAGCATAGGATCTGGAAGGAAGAGGGTTGCTCTTTGCTCATAGGTGTGATTTCCGATTCCCACGGGAACAGGAAACGCATACTTGATGCGTTGCCCTATTTAGAAGGAGTTGAACATATTCTCCACGCCGGGGATTTCTTCGAAGATGCCCAGAACATAGACGCGGCGGTTAAGTGCAAGGTTACCGCGGTAGCCGGCAACTGCGACTATATGGTGCGCGGGCCTTTTGAAGAACTGCTTGTGTTGAATGGCTACAGGATCTACTTGACCCACGGGCATCTTTATAATGTCAAGCGGGACCTTAAGGCGTTGGTGGAAAGAGCTAAAGAGTTGGATGCACACGTAGCGGTGTTCGGTCATACCCATACTCCCCAAGTGTTCTGTGAAGACGGCATTCTTATCGTAAATCCAGGGAGCCTCCATAGCCCACGGCAGGGCTATCAGCCTTCTATCGCGATGATAGACCTTTCGCAACGGCCTCCCAGGGCGGATCTTATATTCCTATAACCGGTGTTCGTGGCAAGCTCCCTCCGGTAATTTCCCTTGGGGCATCTGTTGCACCAGGTGTACCATTAGGGAGGCTTTTATTGGGGAACGGTTCGGGATGGTGAGTCTGGTGCACCGTTTCGGCGACGTGCGGCGGGGGATCTAGCCAGATTGGGGTACGTGGTGCACCACTATAATCGGATACTGTATCGAAGTCACTCACAATGGTGTATGTGATGCACCATTCCTTCAGCAATCCACTTGAGAAGACCTAAGAATGGTGCACAGGACGCACCAGTTGGATTGGATTTCTTCCGGTAAAGGCGAAAATCGGTGCACCCGGTGAGCCATTTCAGTTGACGAATGCCCGGAAGCTAGGCAAAACGGTGCACACGGTGCACCATTTTTCGAAGATCCGGCGCCAAGGCAGAGATGATTGGTGCATATGATGTACCATTTTCCTGCTTTCTGCGGTCAGGGCTGTAAGGGTTGGTGCATGTGGTGCACCATTTTGCTGGTTTATGTGAGGAAACCGCGGAAGAATGGTGCACAGACTGCGCCATCCCAAGCCGGAGTTGGTTTGAAGCAAATGACGAATGGGATGTCTGGATGTCTATTTGGGATTCGAGAGGGGAGAGTCCTATCCATTTGCTTCAGCACTGCAAAAATCATATAATATCTCTAGCCCTCGAGCTATCGAGCAACTTAAGACCGCGAATGAGCGAGTGTCGGGGAGTGGCGCAGTTTGGTAGCGCGCATGGTTTGGGACCATGAGGTCGCAGGTTCAAATCCTGTCTCCCCGACCATAATGTTTCCTGTTAACAGCTGCAATCCGTGAATGGCAGTGGCGCTCTTCATGAGAAGTATCGCCCTCGCAAGCCAGAATACTTGGAGGAGCAATCAACCTCTGCTCTTGAAGGACTTATGACTGCTGAGAGCATAGTTCGCCTGTGTTTCGTTACAGACAGTTACAGCCAGGAAGAACGAGCCGCACTAGGATCGCTCAAAAGCGCTGGGCCGACGCTAGTTCCGCTCTTCGCATAGCATGGGAAGCTAACAGTCCGATCACCGTTGACAGAGACACCAGGATAAGTCTCATTCGCCAAACTTGGACCCTATCATCTAGCCACAGTGCCCTTAGCAAGTCTGCGTGGCAACTGAGAGGATTCATCTTTCCAATCACCTGAAGCCATTGAGGGGCAGAGGACATATCGTACAGTGCTGACGATGAGAAGACCACGGGAAGAAACACTAGGGCACTAACTAAGTCCCTGGTTCCATAGTCAGTGATCCTAATGACTATGATGGACCCAATAACGTCTAAAGGGCGATTCCCGGGATCGCCCCCACAATGAGAGCGACGCTTCTTAGGGCAAACATGCTGCGGTTACGCAGTAGCAGCGCTGCTAAGGTAGTAAGCGATGCCCACTGAGCGGCTGCAATTGGGATGGCAACTTACTAGACAACCATAGATTGTATGTAACGACAAACAATATTTGGATTGGCAGGAATTTCAATGGCTCCGCCAAACAGAAACAGTGGCACGGAGTATTCGTCAGAACGGGCTACTGAAAATTACCAAGTTCCGAGCGTTACGACAAGGTTTCATGGTCCGTGTGTCGGCAGTTGCTGGAGGTGGCATACGTGTTATACACTGAAATTGGTCAGGTGCCTCTCAGATGACATGCGATGTGCTGTGCATGGGCACATAGAGAAAACAAGGAGATGATCTAGGAAATGCGCAGCAAGTGGGTTGCTTTCTCAGTATAAGGCTGGTTTCAAGGTCAAGAGAACTCAGAAAAAGGCAAAATACTCCAAATTTAGTGCAATTTAATGAAGAAGAACAGCAGTCATCTACGCAATATCCATCATGACTCACCTACCTAAAGAGTCAGCGAGCGCAAGGATTTAGGAGGTTTCCCATCATGTTAAGACGGCTATCTAAAGTCTCTATGGTGGTTATTCTGTTCGGTGCGTACCAGTTTTGCCGCTGGGGAGATCAATTGTCAGGGTTTTTTGGAGGGTTGGGAAGATGCTTATCATACTAGCGCTTCTGGGCGGAAGCATCTTGTTGGTTCGGGCTGCCTATCGCCGCTACAGGCACACGGTTGGCCAGCTTGTGGGTAGTCTGGGGCTAGATCTTCTTGGCTCAACGTTTGTCGGCATGGGCATGTCCCTTCCTGCGCTGGTGCTGTTTTTTCTTACGTGGATGCAGAACTCTGAACGCCGTCGATGGATCATATCCGGACCCTATCCTCTGGATAGACTTGGCAGTGGTCCCCTCCAGGTCTGGATTGGCATCCTTGGTGTGGTAGTTGGTTGTATTCTGTTATCACTGGGGCTAATCATCCGCACTTATGCGTTTTCGTCAGATAGCAGAAGTAACCATACTCATTCGTGAGCTCCGACCCCTAAAAAGGAGGAGTATCAATGAGGAAGTATCTACAACTAGTATATGTCTCTTTAGCCCTGATTCTTTGTTTGGTTGGCACTTCGGTTGTCACTGCGGCGAATGGCAGAGTACTAACGGCGACACTCTCTTTCTCAAAACCCGTCTATCTTGGGTCATTAGCGGAACATATTCTCAAGTATCCTGGGCTCGCTGTGGCAGAGGTGCGTTACACATACCCGGGCGAGACACCGGTTGTTCGGGGGCATCTTGCCGCCCCAGGGTCTTTCTGCAGTTGACGCACTTGAATACGTCCGCGATTTCTACAGAAACATGGTACTGGCTCTCCACGAAGGAGAGGCAGCGAAACGGGCCACTAACCTCGAACAGCGACTACTGGATTTGGAGACACATGGCGTTCCGATCTATGGTATCGCGCTAAGAGGACCGGCGAACATTCTCAGGTCTCTACAGATGGATACGCATGCCGATTTCGCTTCGTTCACTGATAGAGAGAGAGCAATACCTGCCAAGTACATTGAGTACCCAAAGCCAACGCGTCCCCGCGCCGAGAGTGTGGAATCTGCTGAAACCACAATAGTGGAAGGTGACGCAGCGTGGTCTCCAGCCTACGGCGTTGCCACCACGTATACCGACCATGAAGGGTGGCGCTGCATCTACAATGAGTTCACATGGCTAGGCACGTCTGTCCTGGAGTTCGCGTCCAACGAAGGTTACGAGCATGATTTCGTTACCAACAACTACGATGGTCTTCACTGGGCGGCAGGCCTTCGAGGTACTTCAGGGTTGGGATGGGAGTCGAATCTTCCAAATGCGTATCTGGATTACGCTACTATTGATGACGATCCTGAAGAGCCAGTATACACCGTTGGAACGTTCACCGGTAATCAGCTCTATTCCAACACCGACTACTACACTTTCATAAGAGCGTATCCGGGCAATGCCTCATCGGATACCGCCAAATTAGTGGGTCAGCCCTTTTCGGATCTGTCATAAGCCACGGTTTTCGACCTACTCCAATATTTCCCCCATTCGTAGGGCCCTGCCCACCAAAAGCCGTTCTTTATCCGGGCAGTAACCGTACCTAAGGGCTGGCACCACACCAAACTTGCTATCAGGGAATTCTATACTGGCAGTCTTGCCTTCAACACTCCCTCTGGTCTGACCATATCCAGTATAAATGTATCCTTCCCATGCCACGTTTCCTTCTGAATCAATTACTTCATTTAAGGACAACAGTCGGGTGAGCGGTGTTGAGGAATTCATTGTATATTTCGATGTAATTCTTAATCTCCCAATACTCGTGATTAATACCGACGTTACGGCCACACAGTAAACTTGTTACCGCCGCATGCTCACAGCATCTATGCCCCGAACGAGGGGGTTCAAATTCTCACACACGGAGAGAGGCGGAGATAGTAAGTCAAACCTTTCCTGTAATACGCTATGCCTAGAAGTTAGGACGGGGCATGGCCGTGCTCATTTGGTTCCCGTACATGGTACTTAGTAATGGTGACCACGTCTTTCTCATGGCAGAAGCCCCCCTTAGCTTCGGGTGTGGACTTGCATCAGAAGAAGAAACCTTTGGGCAAACTTAGCATATTTGATGTTATGTTCTGGATCATGTGAATCATGATCGGAAATACCAAGCTGCCGCCAAGGGTGGGCGAGTAGAGCGTGCTTAACCAAATACCGGAAAGGAAAGCCGAGAACGGGTTCCTATGCCCTAACGCGAATATCGCGCTGGAAACAATCGCAGCGGGCCAAAAACCAACAATTGTACACAGACGATTCAGCAGGAACCCACGGTACAAGAGTTCCTCTTTGATAGGAGCTAGAAAATA
>DUQH01000126.1 GCA_012837895.1 Candidatus Fermentithermobacillaceae bacterium
GATAATCATTCAACCGATGGTACAACGGAGGCCATTGGTGAATTTAAAGACGATGAACGCCTCATTCATCTTATTCCCGATCGCGACGATCTCAATATCGGGGGGTGTTGGAATTTGGCAGTACATCATGAAAAATGTGGAAAGTTTTCTGTCCAGCTCGATAGCGATGACGTGTACAGCGGAGAAGATACATTGCAGAAAATCGTCAATGGGTTCTATGAACAAAATTGTGCAATGTTGATAGGTACGTATATGATTACCGATTTCAACATGCAGATGATTCCTCCCGGAATTATCGACCATAGGGAATGGACCCCGGAAAACGGGCATAACAATGCACTTAGAATTAATGGTCTGGGTGCTCCGCGTGCTTTCTATACACCGCTGCTTCGCGAGATAAAATTGCCCAATACCGGTTATGGAGAGGATTATGCAGTGGGATTAAACATTTCGCGACGTTACCGTATTGGACGAATTTATGAGGTCTTGTATTATTGTCGCCGTTGGGAAGGAAATACCGATGCTTCGCTCGATATCGAAAAAATGAATACCAACAATCTTTACAAGAATCGTATTCGTACGTGGGAGTTGCAGGCCAGAAAGCAGATGAATGCAGGGCGAGCATTTGCTTGAAATTACGTCACAAACGCTTCAACTATTTAAATACCGGTTTTATGAAAGAACCTTTTATTCAGGTAGGCATTTTGTTGTCGCAACCCGGAATCGATTTTTCGTTGTCGACGCCTTATCGATTGAATGGGAAGGAAATTCCTCCCGGGGATTATTCGCTAGTGTTCTCCGAGGGAAAGATTCTTTTTGGGAAGGAGCTTTACGACGAGATGATGTTTGAGCCTTACGAGGTCCATACCGATTCCTTTATATTGAAGGAGGTGATAATTGGTGTAAATTTTCATTGGGAGCGGAAGGAAGATCAGCGGTTTTTGGGCGGATTGAAGTTTATTGTTGAGGACAATGGAATTACCGCCATCAATATTGTTTCGTTGGAAGACTATCTCACCAGCGTGATTTCGTCGGAAATGAGTGCTACATCTTCCGAATCGTTGCTGAAAGCTCATGCCGTTATTTCCCGAAGTTGGTTGCTGGCGCAAGTTCGAAAAGACAAGAATATCAATAACAATCGCAGGAAAAGCACTTCACAAGTGTGCACCGAAAACGAAATCATACGCTGGTATGATCGAGAAGACCATGTTCATTTTGATGTTTGTGCCGATGATCATTGTCAGCGCTATCAAGGAATAACCAGACAATCGACCGAGCTGGTAAAGAAAGCGGTAGAAGAGACGCGGGGAAAGGTGTTGGTATATGAAGAAGCAATTTGCGATACGCGCTTCTATAAGTGTTGCGGTGGTGCAACAGAAACTTTCGAGAATGTATGGGAACCTATTGTTCATCCTTATTTGCAAGGGAAAGCCGATAATATGGACGACAATTTTGTGCTTCCCGACTTGACTATTGAAGAAGAGGCCGAAAAGTGGATTCGGACATCACCTCCTGCATTTTGCAATACGCAAGATATGAACGTGTTGAAACAGGTGCTGAACGATTATGATCAGGAAACGGCCGATTTTTATCGCTGGAAAGTTGCCTATTCGCAAAGTGAACTTGCTGCGATTATCAACGAACGTTCGGGTATCGATTACGGCGAAATTGTTGA
>DUQH01000010.1 GCA_012837895.1 Candidatus Fermentithermobacillaceae bacterium
AGATGCTCAAGCAGGAATTATCTGCAAATCGTAGAAGCACATTACCAGATTCACAGGGAGGTGTTCCCATGGCAAGAATAATCCCTGATTTGCCGGCACAAATGGTACAAAACGACGGTGAACTCATGTTTTATTCTGCATGCAGAGAACTCCCGGATGAATACACGGTGTTCTATGGATATAAATACCGGACCAACGCTCCTTATGAACACGATGATTTGCACTCTATCGGCGAAGCGGATTTCGTCATAGTCCACCCTGAACTGGGTTACGTTGTTTTCGAAGTTAAGCAGGGCAATATCATATACATGGGCGGCCAATGGCACGAATTCAAGCTATCCCGTGGAGGCACCCATCACACCCGTCCAATGGCCAAAGACCCATGGGAACAAGCACAAAGGGCTATGTGGACCATCCTGGAACGGTACAAAGAGAAGTCAGGCGAAAGCAGATTCCCGCTCCGCATAAGGGCCGCCCTGTGTTTCCCGGAAACTAAGAAACTCTCAGGAGTGCTACCTGACCATATCGACCCGAAGAGCATTTTCCTGTACGATGATCTCCATAACCTTAACACCCGGATCCGGGGTCTCTTCCCCAGCGATACAAGGCCTAACCGTGCGGCCACACTTTTCCTGATAGACAAGGTGCTCAGTCCCTCGTTCAAGGTTTTCGCACTACTGGAACACCAAATCCAGATGTTCCACAGTACTGCCGAAAAAGTGCTCACAGAAGAACAGTCACGCATCCTTGAAGAGACT
Organism: Candidatus Fermentithermobacillaceae bacterium; assembly: GCA_012837895.1. Classification (GTDB taxonomy): domain Bacteria; phylum Bacillota; class Sulfobacillia; order Fermentithermobacillales; family Fermentithermobacillaceae; genus DTU015. The sequence continues at coordinate 759 of DUQH01000010.1, forward strand.
GAGTTGGACAAGAAGAAGGTGTTTTTCGGGGCGGCAGGAACCGGGAAGACGTTCTTAGCCATGGAAAAAGCCAGGCGGCTGGCGAAATCAGGCAAACAGGTGCTACTCACGTGCTTCAACAAGAACCTTGCGGCAGACCTCAGGCGTCAGCTACCGCAGGAGGTCACTTGCGCCAATTTCCACGATTTCCTGGTAGACGTGCTTCGCAAAGAAGAATTCCATGTGTCTGTGCCCGAGCACCCGGACAAGCAAGATTTGTTTTTTGACAAAACCCTGCCTGAGATGGGTTTCGATTACTATGCAACAGCGCGTGACTCAGCTAAGTTCGATTCTATCATTGTCGATGAAGGCCAGGATTTCCATGAAAACTGGTTGCTGTGTCTTGAAAGCATGTTGAGGGACCGGGAGGAAAGCGAGTTCTACATCTTTGCTGACCCTAACCAGGACTTATTTGGCGTTACGCCTGAACACCTGATGAAGTTGCCCGTATCCAAGCACAGGCTGACCAGAAATCTCAGGAACGCAGAGCCGATAAGCGAGTGGCTTAGGCCGTTTGTGCCCGCCGGACACCTGAAGCCCGTGCTCCGCGGGGGAATACCGGTGATATACCACGGGTGGGAATCCGCTAACCAGGAGAAGCGGATGATTGAGGTGGAGATCGGGAGGCTAGTCAGCCAAGGTATACGCCCCGAGAGAATCTTGATCCTTTCACCTAACCGCCTGGAGAACAGTTGCCTTGCAGGGCGCAAGAACATAGGTCCTTGGCCCCTTGCAGACTTCCAGGCAGACACAAGGCAACCATCGAGACAGCCGGCCAATGCGATCAGGTTTGCCACAATCCGCTCGTTCAAAGGCCTGGAAGCTGACGTTGTGTTTCTCATAGGCCTAAAGGCAGGCAAGCGCAACTGCACCCATGCGGACATCTACGTTGGAGCATCCCGGGCCAGGTTCTTACTGCAAGTGTTCTACGATAAGAACATGATCCATCCAGCACTTAAAGCATGTCTCGGGCAGGCAGGAGCCTGATCATCTGGCCAGACTTAAGACTCCTCCCTTGCCCTGACGCATTCAATAGCTTCCTTGCCTGTCATATGTTCGATATCAACCGCAATGATATACGCCCGGTCGCATGTGTCAATCATTTCTTGTTTAGCCTCTTCAGGCTGATCTCCTGAATACTTCTCAACTAAAGCCTCAAAAGCTTCCCGGTATTCGTTGCCTTCTGCTATCCTTGCTTTACCAAAGGCAATAACGCTACGGAAATAAGAAGTGTATTCCCCGCTAACAATCGTATCTTCGTCTATTACACAAAAACAAACCTTTGGATTCTTGTTGACAGCATCGAGCTTATGTCCTGCTTTTGCTGAATGGAAATAGATCTTCCCATCATAGTACACATAATTGAGAGGAACCGCATAAGGATAGCCTCCATCACCCATGCAAGCCAAGACGCCATTGCTGCATCTATGCATCACAGCCTCGGTCTCTTCCATGGGTAATAATTGCTTCATTCTCCTCATCTCTCTGAACATTGCCGGCTTCCACTCCTTCAAATATCTATGAAGATATACCGCTCTATCCACCGTATCACGGCGCTTCTCAAAAGCAACCTTGTAACCGGAAACAGCAATATGAATCCTATTGCATCTGAAATCAGCCCACGGAACAGAAGCAACACTGCTCCAATCTCGATAAGCAAGTCATCTAATTTCGCTCTGTGTTCATCAATATCCTGATCACCGCATACAGCCCTGCCATCATTATGAAGATAGTCGCCATAGACACGCCGGTAATCCGCAGCGTCTCCCTCAGTACATCCACTGAAAACCCTCCTCGCTCCTTAGAATGCGTGTGAAATCCTCCCAGTATCTCATTTCACCAGGGCAAGAATAAGCGCCCCGGCGATTACAGAAGCAATCTGTCCGGCTACGTTTGCACCTACTGCCTGCATCAAGATGAAGTTGCACGGGTCTTCCTGTTGAGCCATCTTCTGCACCACACGGGCAGACATGGGGAACGCAGATATCCCGCATGCGCCAATCATCGGATTGATCTTGTTCTTCAGGAACAAGTTCAATACCTTCGCAAAGAGCACCCCACCCGCTGTATCGAAAACAAACGCCAAGAGCCCCATGCCGATGATAATGAGAGTTCTGGAATGCAAGAAATCAGAAGCGGCCATGGTTGACCCGATAGTGATTCCCAGCAGCAAAGAGACGAGGTTCGTAAGTTCATTCTGGGCTGCCTTGGAAAGCCTGTCGAGAACGCCGCACTCGCGGATCAGGTTGCCAAACATCAAAGAGCCGACCAGGGCAAGGCTTATGGGAGCGACCAAGCCGGCGACAACTGTGATTACCAGGGGAAACAGTATCCTGGTGGTCTTGGACACTTCCTTGGCCGAAGACACAGGCATGCAAATCCGGCGCTCTTCAGGAGTAGTGAGCGCCCTTATCACTGGCGGCTGGATTATGGGAACCAGCGCCATGTAAGAGTAAGCTGCCACAGAAATCGGGCCCAACAGGTTACGCGCAAACTTGGTGGCTACGTAAATGGAAGTAGGCCCGTCTGCCGCTCCTATGATTCCTATGGCTGCAGATTCCTTGAGGCTGAACCCGGCCAGCCCTGCCATGGCCATGGTCAGGAAGATACCGAGTTGAGCCGCTGCCCCAAAGAACAGCATGGCAGGCTGCTGCAGAAGCGGCCCGAAGTCGATCATTGCACCGACCCCGATGAAGATCAAAATAGGAAACAATTCGGTTATGATTCCCGCGTCGTAAAGAATGGTAAGGAACCCCCCAGGCCCTACTGCTGATGAACCTGGGATATTGGTTAGGATCGCGCCAAACCCTATAGGCAAGAGAAGTACTGGTTCATATTCCTTGACGATAGCCAGGTAAATTAGGCCGAAACCGACACCGATCATTACAGCTTGCTGCCATGTCATAGCTAGCAGCCCGTAAAGCAAACCGTCCACTCAAAGCCCCTCCCTCTGATCTCCGGGACGGGAAAACAAAAAAACCCTCATCCCGTCCTTATGCAGGATAAAGGTCTCACTTTTGAAGGCCTGCCGGGCTTTCGCCGTGCTGACGGCAAGTGCCACCCACCGGACCGGTGTAAACTGTACACCCTGACCCCGGCGGGAAGTTACTCCCCTTCATCGCCTTTTGTAGATTGTTATACGTGTTGTCTAAGACGACACAAACCTAAAATTCCACATACACTATACATGGACGACCCCTGTATGTAAACCCCACGTCTTTAGGGGCTTTTCGTTACTTCTTCGCGAACCGTTTACCCTGCCCTCTTGCCTGCGCTCTGCATGAAACAAGCTTCGCGTTCCCCGGGACAGCTACCTCACCCGCGCCACTCCCCGGTAAACCACTCCACGCTCCCCGTCTACAGTAACTATGTCCCCGTTCTTCAAGAGCTTAGTGGCGTTACGTGCACCAACCACCGCAGGGATGTTCAGGTGCAAGGCAGCAATCGCCCCGTCAGACGTCAAACCACCTTGTTCCATAATCAGAGCAGCTGCCTTCCTCAAAGCGGGGACAAACGATTTGTCTGTAGCAGGGGCCACTAAGATGCAACCGGGAAAAGCTTTGTCGACAGCTTCTTCGCCTGTAGCAGCCACCACTACCTTACCAGACACGGCCATCTGCCCGATTCCCGAACCTTGCAGCACCACATCGCCTACAGTCCTTATTTCCATCACGTTGGTGGTTCCTGAAACTCCCTGGGGGACCCCCTTGGTAACCACACAAAGGGCCCCGTCTTCTATCAAACCCTTCTCACGCAGTACATCGATGGCCATATCCGACACATCACCAGGCAACACATCGCCAGGCAACGCATCGCCGAGCTGCCCGCGCCCGGCGGTTCCTAAAACCCCGCTGTCCTTTCTCCGGCCTGCGTTCCCGCCAGTCCAATCACGCCTGGCCTCCCTGGCATCCCTGACATCCCCGGCATCGCCTGAGTTCCCTGACCCGGGCAGGGCCCCTGACATCCTCGGTCCCATAACAGTCTCCACTCCCCAAACACACGTGAGCCAACCGCATGTTTCGTCGTGCGGGGTAACCGCAAACACCGGGATTTCCGGCCTGAACCGCGCCACCATCCTGGCGGTATACCCTGACTCTGTAGGAGTTATGATGGCAGAAGCCCCCAGGGCGATAGCGGATTCCACTGCCGAACGGCTCACTGCCTCAGTGACATTGGTTGTTGTGCCTTTAGACCTGGATATGAACACTTCGTGGTCAAGAAACCCTTCAGCTTGAAGGGCAACCCTCGCCATGAACTTCACAGCTTCAACAGGATATTTGCCTAAAGCTGTTTCCCCTGAAAGCATCACTGCATCGGTTCCGTCTAGTATCGCATTAGCTACGTCAGACGCTTCTGCCCTGGTAGCCCTTGGGTTTTCGATCATGGATTCCAGCATCTGGGTAGCGGTGATGACAGGTTTCCCAAGCCGGTTAGCCATGCTTATCATCTTCTTTTGCAGCACGGGGATTTCCTCAGGCGGGTACTCTACCCCCAGGTCTCCCCTTGCCACCATAAGGCCATCTGCCGCCTTGAGGATTTCTTCAAGGGCATTTACCCCGTACACAGACTCAACCTTGGCGATGATCCGGGCCTTGGAATTGAGTTCCTCAAGCACGCGCCTGACATCAAGCACATCGTCAGCAGACCGGACAAAAGAAGCGGCCACGAAGTCAATGCCGTTCTCAACGCCGAACATGATGTCTTCCTTGTCTTGCTCGCTTACTGCTGGAAGCCCCTCTATCCGGGATCCGGGGATGGCGACCTTCTTCCGGTCTGAAATCCACCCGCTATTAAGCACCCTGGTAATTATGAAGCCCTTGCCTATTTCCATCACTTCCAGCTGGACATTGCCATCATCCAGCAGAATCAGCGAGCCGGGAGACACAACCCCCGGGAGATTGGCAAACGACACTGAAGCTTGTTCGTCATTGCCCAGGATTTTTTCAGCGGTCAGGGTGAACCTGCTTCCTTCCTCCAAGAAAGCTTTTCCGCCTTGAAACTCACCTAACCTTATCTCGGGGCCCTTAGTGTCAAGCATCAGGCCAATCCGCTTTCCTGCACGTTCAGCAGCCCATCTCAGGTTTTCCATGCGCATCCCATGCTCCTCATGGGTTCCATGGGAAAAGTTAAACCTGGCAACATCCATCCCGGCCCTTATCATCTGATACAAGGTTTCCTGGTCTTCGCAACTAGGGCCGATTGTACACACGATCTTTGTGCGGCGCCTCTTGACGGCCATCTGTACCCACCTTTCACTCCCAGAAGCAGATGCTCATATTGTCATGCTCCCGTGGTAACGGTAGCATCGCTTCCATGAGTACCAGTCAGTATCGATCAAGTACCGGTTCACCTAGCCAAGTCCTCTGCCAGCCTGAAGACTTCCATATCTATTTTTTTCTTGACACCTATTACTTGGTTCAGAGGCACAAGTCTGAGCTCTGTTCCCGAAACCGCCACCATAACGTTTGAAAGCCCTGAGCAAAGCGCGTCCACAGCTTTGGCACCCATCCTTGAGGCAAGCAGTCTGTCGAAAGCTGTCGGCGTCCCGCCCCTCTGGACATGGCCAAGCACGGTTACCCTTATCTCAGTTCCCATACACTTTTCGATTTCGCCGGCGACCTCAAAGCCTTTGGCAGCGCCTTCAGCTACGACAATGATGCTGTGCACTTTCCCCCGGGCTATTCCCCGTTCAAGTCTGGCGCACACATTGTCCAGATCGATAGGCAGTTCGGGAATAAGTATACTCTCAGCGCCGCCTGCAACCCCTACAGCCAATGCCAGCTGGCCGCTGTGGCGGCCCATTGTCTCCACGACGAAAACCCTCTCGTGGGAAGTTGCAGTATCCCTGAGGCGGTTTACAGCTTCTACCCCTGTGTTGACAGCGGTGTCAAAGCCGATCGAATAATCTGTATGGGGAATATCATTGTCGATTGTGGCAGGTACACCTACTGCGCTGACACCCCTGTTGCAGAGTTCAACCATCCCTTTGAAGGTGCCCTCCCCGCCGATAACTACCAGTCCCTCCAGGCCGCTTTGTTTGATCCATGCTGCCGCCTGGTCTTGGTACTCAGGTTGTTTGAACCGTTCAGACCTTGCAGTATGAAGGATAGTGCCTCCCCGATGGATTATATCTGCCACAGATCCCAAATCCATCGGGAAAGCTTCACCGTTAAGCAGCCCTTCATAACCCCTGCGTATACCGTAGACCTGGTGGCCTGCTGATAAAGCCCGCCTCACTACGGCCCTCAGGGCTGCGTTCATTCCTGGGGCATCGCCACCGCTGGTCAGTACTCCAATCTTCACTTTAGACCCTGGCAGTTCCTATGTATTGCATGATTATAGAATGAGCTTCTCTGGCTTCAAGCCTGGGCACTAGAAGTTCAACGTTTCTGGCCGACTGCTTATCCCGGGAACCGGATCTAAGCATCACCATGAGCCCCTCCCTCGCCAGCCTGTCTTTCATCTCTTCTGCCTCTCTCCAATTAGATGCTACATAGATAACTTTCCACACAGGCAAGCCCCATGCGCTCCGTAAAAGGTTGGAACTTGAGGGCTTCCCTCCCTTCGCTGTTTGTTACCGGATATCTTTAGGTAGATACCATTAAGTCAAGTGCAATAAACAGGGCCGGAACCGCAAGCCTATTCCTCATCTGCATCAGCGTTGATCTTAGCACTGTCAATCTCATAGCAATCACGTGCCAAGAGCCTGCGGATCCCTTCGTGCTCTTCTATATTCCCCCTTGCTATCACTATCCTATCCTTTGCCAGGAATCCCCTGGCCTGTTGCCACACCCTGGGGAACACTATCACTTCGATGGAATCATACTCGTCTTCCAATGAGATAAAGGCCATTTCTTCCCCTGCCCTAGTAATTATCTTCTTAACTGATGAAACCCTTCCGCCTACCGTCACTTCAGCCCGGTCAGGCACTTCGTCGATGTCGGCAAGGGATACTGTGTGCCTCCTAAGGTACTCCCTGTACTTATCCAGAGGATGCCCTGAAAAATACATACCCAGCAGGTCCCGCTCCCACGACAGCCTTACCTCAAGGGGCACAGTGTCGCCGGACACAGGCTGAGAAGACACAGCCAGCTGGGAAAACAAAGATAGCTGCTGACCTGACCCTCCGGCAGCAGGACGCGGTCTTGGTTCCACATGCTGTTCCCGCCTTGGAGCCTCAAATCCTCCGAAAAGGGACATTTGGGTATCAGGCTGGGTTGCCCGTTGGTTCAATACCTCTTCAAGCCTGTTCAGGTGAGCAAACCTGGTACCCAGCTCATCCAAAGTGCCGCACCTGATGAGGCTCTCAAGCGCCTTCTTAGTCACGTTCCTACCCATCCTGAACACGAAAGACTCAAGCGACTCAAACCTGCCCCTGAACTGCCTTTCCTTCACGATTTCAGCCGCAACGGCTTCGCCCACATTCTTGATACCGCCAAGCCCGTACCTGATTGCGGTACTGTCACCGGTGGTTTCAACCGAAAATTCCACCAGGCTGTGGTTAACGCTGGGCCCCTTAATGCCGATTCCGAGACGCTTAACTTCATCCAGGTATATACCGACTTTGCCCTGGATCCCCCTCACTGAAGACAGGAGCGCAGCCATGAATGCAGCAGGGTATTGCGCTTTGAGATATGCGGTCCAATACGCGACCAGGGCGTAAGGCGCCGCATGGTTCTTGTTGAACCCGTAATTGGCGAACTTGAGGATAAGGTCCCAGATTTCCTGGGCACAAGCGCGGGATATCCCGTTATTGATCGCTCCTTCCAGAAACTTGTCCTGCATCTGGACAAGAAGCCCCAGGTCCTTCTTACCCACTGCCCGGCGCAATATATCTGCTTCGCCCAAACTTAACCCTGCGACCCTGTGGGCGATCTGGAGGATCTGTTCCTGGTAAACCATCACGCCGTAGGTTTCACGTAGCACAGGTTCAAGCACAGGATGGAGATAGTGGGGTTTGCCAAACCTCGCCCTTATATACTCTGGAATCTGTTCCATAGGGCCTGGCCTGCAAAGCGCCACCGCAGCCACGATATCTTTGAATTCCCTGGGTTTCATCTCCTTGAGGAAATCACGCACCCAGGACGATTCAAGTTGGAATACACCCAAGGATTCGCCCCTTGCCAGCATTTCATAGGTCTCTTCGTTATCAAGCGGCACTTGTTCTATATCCAAGGGTTTCCCGGCGCTTTCACCGGCCAGGCGGGTTGCTTTCTGGATTACCGTCAAGGTCCTGAGCCCGAGGAAATCCATTTTGAGAAGACCAAGCGCCTCAAGGGCTTCCATGGGATACTGAGTTGTAATCACCCCATCCTGCGTCTTGCCAAGGGGCACGTATTCCCACAATGGCTCCTTGCCGATAACCACTCCCGCAGCATGGACAGATGAATGTCGTGGCATCCCTTCGAGTTTTTGAGCAGTCTCGATAAGGGAGCGGATTTCATCCCGCTGCATGGCTTGTCTCAGATCCGGCACAGTCTCTATAGCTTGGGCAATGGTGATTCCAGGCTGGGCCGGTATCATCTTTGCAATAGTATCTGTCTCGGCGTAAGGCAGGTTAAGGGCACGGCCCACATCCCTGATGACTGCCCTCGCCGCCATGGTACCAAAGGTGATGATCTGGGCTACCCTGTCGCTGCCGTATTTCCCGCGCACGTATTCAATCACTTCATCCCTGCGGTCATCCTGAAAATCAATATCGATATCAGGCATGCTCACCCTTTCAGGGTTCAAGAAGCGCTCAAACACCAGGTCATGGTCAACCGGGTCTATCCCTGTAATACCCAGCGAATACGCGACCAAACTCCCTGCGGCAGACCCCCTGCCCGGGCCTACAGCTATTCCCTGCCTTTTCGCATACCCCACAAAGTCAGCTACAATGAGGAAATACGAGGAGTACCCCATTACATCTATCATCTTGAGCTCATACTCAAGCCTTTCCTGTTTAGCAGGGCTCACCCGGCCCCCAAGGCGTTCAACCAAGCCTGCCTGGGCTTGCTTCCTCAGATACGACGAGGCGGTTTCGCCCTGGGGGATTGGATAATCAGGCAAGTGGATTGATGACAGATCAAGCGTGACGTTGCACCTGCGTGCAACCTCCCCTGTGTTGGTTATGGCTTCAGGCAAGTCGCTGAATGCCCCTGCCATCTCCCCGGGGCTCTTAAGGTAGAACTGGTCTCCCTCAAAACGCAGCCTGTTTGGATCATATATGTTGGTCCCTGTCTGAATTGCCAGGAGTATCTCATGGTGCCTGGCATCTGACTGCCTGAGGTAGTGACAATCGTTTGTAGCTACAATGGGGATCCTGTGCCGCCTGGAAAGCTCCACAAGACCCTGGTTTACCTGCTCCTGGGCAGCGATCCCATTGCGCTGGAGTTCCAGAAACACATTGTGCTTGCCGAAAATGTCTGTATATTGCCCGAGGCTGGCAGAGGCTTCGGTAAACCTGCCTCGCCTTACGAGCCTTGGCACTTCCCCGTCAAGGCAGGCGGTGAGAGCTATGAGTCCCTTGGAATACTTAGACAGGATCTCAAGGTCAACCCTGGGCTTGTAGTAGAAACCGTCGAGAAATCCGGTTGACACGATTTTGAGGAGATTCCGGTAGCCCTCGTCAGTTTCGGCCAGGAGCACCAGGTGATAGGGCTCGTCCCTGAGACCCCTATCCTTCTTGAGCCTGGAGCCCCGGGCTACATAAATCTCGCAACCGATGATAGGGCGCAGGCCCGCTTCCAAGCAGGCGTTGTAGAAATCAATTACCCCGTACATGGCGCCGTGGTCCGTTATGGCAAGTGCCTCCATCCCCATGCGGGAGGCCATCTGACACAACTCGTGAATCCTGCAAGCCCCATCTAGCAGGCTATATTCTGTGTGTACGTGAAGATGACAGAATTTGCTCATAATATGTCTCCACCTGTATTGGAAATGATCGGTTTTTCCTATAAAATGTATTCAAACTCAGCTATATAGAAGGTGAATCCGTTGCCCTGGAAATTTTGCCCATCGTGCAAACAGATATCCTATTCCGCTGCAACCCACTATGATTCCTGGCTATGTCCGCATTGCTGCACACAACTCAAGGACGAACCCGAATACGACCTTAATGAAGTATCTAAGTTAAAGCAACAACACTCGCCTGAGCCGCCTGCAACTGACGCCGGTGATGCATAATTAACTATGCGTACACTATTCGCCCCGTGACAGGGAAGTCCCTTCACCGGATTCCTGCAGGCTGTCCGGGTGGATTTTGGTTTTGAAATAACGGCACATGTCTTTGAGAGGGCACAGCGGGCATGCAGGTTTCCTGGCACTGCATATTTCCCTGCCGTGTTGTATGAGCATGATATGGAAAGGCATTTTTATCTCATCAGGAGCCAGCTTCTCGAACATATTTTGGACAGACGACGCACTTTGTTTTTTCCCCGCCAGCCCCAAACGCCTGGCAATCCTGAGTATGTGAGTGTCTACAGGAAACGCAGGCTTTCCCAGGCCGAACACAACCACGCACGCAGCTGTCTTGGGCCCTACCCCGGGGAGGGATGTCAGGTATTCCATTACTTCTTGTTTGGGCCAGTCGAACAGCGGCGCAAGTGTTATTTCCCCGAAATCCTCTTTCAATTTTGACAATGCACTGCGTATCTTCTTTGTTTTCTGCCTCTGAAGCCCGCCACACGCCAAGGCAGCTTCCACATCGCACGGGTCACAAGCAATCACGCTATCCCAGTCGGGAAAGCAAGACTTGAGTTCTGAAAACGCACGGCCGCTAAGGGTGTCGTTGGTAGCTTGGGAAAGGATGGTTGCCACCAGTACATCTACAGGGTTGTCCCTGTAAGGCTCAAGCAAACGTGAGCGGGCGCCGGGATACAGCTTGCTGACTGCCTCGTAGATTGCATGGATGTCACCAAAGAAATCACCTTGGTTTGGCGTCAACCCCCCCGGCTTGCCCCCCGCTGAACCATGTGCATTGCTTGTATCACGTACATTGTTGTTTCCCGTATGTTTTGTCATGCCCCATGCTCCCTGCTAGATCTTTGCCATAATCATAGCGCCTTGACTATTTGCTTGAACAGGCGGCCACGTTCCTCGAAACTTGAAAACATATCATAGCTGGCACACGCCGGGGAAAGCGCAACTGAATCTCCCGGCCCTGCCATGTTAAAGGCGGTGCGGACTGCCTCTTCCAATCCGCGGGCTTCAGCTATCTGAGGTTTCCCGGACATGCCTGCTTCAGACCAAGCCTTCTCTATACTCTGCCTGATCTTACCCGCGCACTGGCCAATGAGCACGGTCTTGCACTGCCTGGCAACAATCTTCCCCGCCAATTCATCAAAACATAACCCTTTGTCTGAGCCCCCAAGTATAAGCACAAGGGGACCCCTGAGCGAATCTACCAGAGCGATGGTCCTGTCAGGAGACGTAGCAATGGAATCATTGTAAAACCTTACGCCGCCGGTCTCGCGCACAAATTCGATCCTGTGCTCAATGCCCCGGAACTCCCTTATAGCCTTTCTGATGCCTTGGGGATTGGCACCCATCTGCATTGCAAGCACTATGGCACCGAGGGCATTGGATACGTTATGCCTGCCTGGAATCACAAAGTCTTGTGTGCACGCTATTACACATGCTTCACTACCGCCGCCGGCATCGTACATAAGATCATCACCATCGAGCCATGCAAGTGGCATACGGGCAGGTCCCGGCGTCATTTCCGGATACCGGTTCAACGAAAAGAACCCGGCGCGCCCAGGGCATCCGGCTGCTGCAGCCCTGGTTTCCATCTCGTCGTAATTCAAGATCGCCAAGTCCCTTTCTGACTGGAAGCGGAATATGTTTTTCTTTGCTTCCACGTATTCGTCAAAGTCCTTATGAATATCCAGGTGATTAGGCCGTATGTTGAGCAGCAGGGAATACTGAGGGCTCCTGGTGCACAGATGCAGCTGGAAACTTGACAGTTCAAGCACCACCCGTGCATCTTCGGGTATCTCATCTACCTTTTCAATGAGCACAGGCCCGATGTTTCCACCAAGGAATACCGGCGTACCGGGCATGCTTTGCTCAAGCATGAGCTTTGCCAGCATGCAAGTGGTGGTTTTTCCGGCGCTTCCTGTGATGCCCCCGACTACCGCCTTGCAGCGCTTGAGGAACAGATCAATCTCTGTGGAAATCTCGGCTCCTCGTTTCTTAGCTTCAATCACCTGTGGTTGGTGCTTTATCATGCCGGGAGTGAGAAAGATGAATTCGAAACCGGGTAACTTGTCTAGGTAACCAGGACCCAAACTCCATTTAACACCCCTGTTGCTGAACTCTTCATATACATCGCCAAGTTCTTCGACGGTCTTGCGGTCAAAACATGTGATCAAAGCCCCTTCGCCCAGGAGGTAGCGGCAAAGGGCCTGGTTGGATCTACCCATACCTACCACAGCTACCTGTACATCCTTGTATGTTTCAGGCATCTTTCTACCTCCTTGTAACCAAGGCGCTTGACCGGCATTGTCACAGGCGCCTCGCACAACGCAAAGCAGTACTTGGTACACATGGTAATGTGCCTGCCATGCGCGTTGTTCGCAAGTGCCCGCCACATGCGCCTTTCAACATGTCCGTCAACCCGAAATGCTACAGGAACCGTGCGGTGCCGTCAAGTTCCCCTTATCCAGCCAAAGTATTTCTATGCCTTGTGAGGCTACACCTTCTTATAGGCGTGAACCTGCCGGCTTGCAGGCAAAGCTAGGTCATTTTCCGGTGAGATCGTGCTGCAATGAAACTATACCCATCAAGTTGTGTTTCCATAAGATTAGGCTTCAACGAGGTTTCTGCAAGCTGCCAGGTGTGCCATAATTACAAGGAAGATACAGCTCCACAACCCTGTATGGGCCGGTCTGTACCCCGGTCTGTACCTGTGAATGCAGGCGCAGGCCTGAAACAGGACCGGTTCCCACAAAGGGCAGGCAGGTGATATGGTGGCGAAGAAGCCAGGAAGCGGCGGATTTCTTGCAGCTGCAAGTGTGATTCTGAGCCTGGGCTTTAACTTAGTAGGCTCAGCGCTGCTGGGCATGTACATCGGATCCCTGATGGACAAAGATAGTCCGGCCAAGATTTACACTCCCATTGGGCTTATCTTTGGCCTGTTAGTTGGGTTTCACCGGGCCTGGACTATAGTGCGAAACCTCATGAAGAAAAGAAAATAGCCCGGCCGGACCAGATCGCCTGAAACGGCCAGGCTACTCCTTTATCCACTGCCTTACAAATGTCGCCCCTAGATCAACCGGATAAGCCGGATCACCGGTCCACCGGCAGGGTTAACCTGCATGTTCCGGTCTGGGACGCAGGGTCGGTTTGGTGCCACCGGCGACTTCACGGTCCAGAGTATCTGCTTCGTGTTCCCGTTCTTCAACAAGCGGTGCGCCTGCAAACTGCTTCTCGTAAAGTGTCTTATAAAGCCCGCCTTTAGCTATTAGTTCTTCGTGGTTGCCCACTTCCGCCACTTGACCGTCTTCAATCACGTATATCCTGTCTGCATTGCGTATGGTAGAAAGTCTGTGGGCAATCACAATAGAAGTCCTGCCTTGGAACAGTTTCTCCAAGGCTTTCTGGATAAGGTATTCGGTGTATGCATCTACAGACGACGTGGCTTCATCCAATATAAGGATCCGCGGGTCTGCCAGAAGCGCCCTTGCAAATGACAGGAGCTGCCGCTGCCCTACTGACAGCCTGGAACCACGCTCCCTGACTTCAGTGTCGTAACCGTCTGGCAGGCGGCTGATAAAGTCGTGGGCACCCACAATCCTCGCCGCTTCCTCGATTTCTTCGTCTGTTGCGTCCAACCGTCCGTACCTTATGTTATCGCGGACCGTGCCGGAGAATATGAACGTATCCTGCAACACTATTCCCAGATTTCTCCGCAGCGATTCCAGGGTCACATCCCGTATGTCCATGCCGTCTACAAGAATCTCGCCTTGGTCTACATCGTAAAACCGGCACAGCAGGTTGATGATTGAGCTCTTGCCCGCGCCTGTAGGCCCTACAAGTGCAATGGTTTCATTTGGCTTGGCCTCAATGTTTACCCCGTGAAGCACCGGCAAGCCGGGCTCATATCCAAACACCACGTTGTTGAACTCAACGTGCCCCTCAATCTCACCGAGTTCCAACGCATCTTCTTTGTCCTGAACGTTGGGCTTGGTTTCAAGGATTTCAAATACCCTTTCAGATGACACCCCTGCCTGGAGAATCAGGTTGTACACCTCTGTAAGGTTCCTAATCGGCCAGAAGAACCTGGTCATGTAGTTGAGAAATGCCACTATGGTTCCCACTGTAACTGTGGGATCATGCCAGGACATGCGGAGTCCACCGTAGTAAACGATCAGAGCTGAGCCCAAAGCGCTGATAATGTCGACCATGGGATGGAACAATGCATGAAGCCGCGCTGCCTCCAGTTGAGCTTGGAAACTCTCGTAGTTAGTGTCGCTGAATTTCTCAGCATTGACTTCTTCCCGGGAGAACGCCTGCACGATCCTCATGCCGGATATTGATTCCTGCAAATTAGCGGCTATGTCTGCAATCCTGCGCCTCACCCTGCGGTATGCCCTGGTCATCCTGGTCCTGAGCGTCCACACAACCAGGAACAACAGGGGCACCACAGTCAACGTGGCAAGCGCCAATCTCAGGTTCATCCGCACCATAACCGTTACAATGGCAAAGAGGGTCACAAGGTCAGTCAGGAGTCCGAGTACTCCAGAAGATATCAGTTGGTTGAGTGATTCAACGTCTCCGGTAACACGGGACATAATCCGCCCGACCTGCAGCTTGTCGTAGAAATCAAGCCCCAGGTCCTGAAGGTGGCTGAAAAGTGCCCGCCTCATGGAATACAGCATGTGCTGGCCGGTCCATGACATGACATATCTCTGGGAAACATGGAGAACCTCGATAAACAGCATGATCCCCAGGTAAGTCAGGGCGGTCTTAGATAACCCGTTGAAATCCCCTGAAGGGATGTCAACGTCTATAGCTCTCCGCACAAGAAGGGGCCCCACGGTGCTTAAGAGGGAGATAGCTACAGCCAGGGCCAAAGCAAGCAGCAAGTACCATTTGAACGGAGTCACAAACCGCTTCAACTTAGGCAGGTGAGAGAAGTTGATGTCTTTACGATCTATATTCCCTACGTCCAAACCACGATGGAATCGTCCCATCAGTTTCCACCTCCTTGACTTGCTGCGTCTTCAAGCCTGGCTTGTTCAGTATCCTCAAAGAGTATTTCTTGCGGCCTGAACTGCAAGTTGTAAATCGAGGTGTATATTCCGCCCTTGTTCAGGAGCTCCTCATGGGTACCTTGTTCGGCAATGGAGCCTTTATCGAGCACTATGATCCAATCGGCGTTTCTCACAGTAGATAGTCTCTGTGCAATCACAAATGCAGTCCGGTCCTCCAGGAGCCTGGAAAACGCTTCTTGTATCCGCATTTCCGTTTCCACGTCAACGCTTGACGTTGATTCGTCAAGCAACAGTATACGCGCATCCATCAGCAAAGCCCTGGCGATAGCTACCCTTTGCTTCTGGCCTCCTGAAAGCCCTACTCCCCTTTCGCCGATTACAGAGTCATAGCCTTGGGGCAAACTCGTGATGAAGTCGTGTATATGCGCCGCTTTTGCAGCTTCCATCACTTCTTGGTCAGTGGCTTCTGGCTTGCCATAGGCAATGTTGTCTCGCAGGGAAGCCGAGAAAAGGAAAGTCTCCTGGGTGACGATACCGATCTGCCTTCTCAGACTCTCCAAAGTGACATCACGGACATCAATTCCGTCTATCAGGATCCTGCCTTCGGTAACATCATAGAACCTGGGTATCAGGTTTATGAGGGTTGATTTTCCCGAACCTGTGCCGCCGAGCACTGCTATTGTCTGCCCGGGTTTTGCATCCAAGTTGATGCCGTCTATGACCATGTGGTCGCCGTCATATGAGAAACTTACGTCTTCGAAGGTAACGCTGCCTTGTACAGGCGGCATCGGTTTTGCGCCGGGCCTATCGTCCACCTCAGCCTTTGTATCAAGGATCTCAAATATCCTTTCACCTGAAGCGATTGTCCTTTGGACCATACTTACCCAAAAACCTAGCCTGCGAATTGGGCCCAGCAGCTGCCCTAGCCACATGTTAAATGCCACCAATGTTCCGTATGTAATACTGCCGGAAATGACCTGCCAACCGCCATACCATAAAATGATGCCGAGGGATATCTCTGTAAGCAGCCGCATAAGAGCCCAGTTGACTCCGGACAACCTTTCTGCCTTGACATTGCGCTCAAGCAGCGCCATATTGTCGCACTCAAAAATATCCATCTCGTAATCCTTCCTGGCAAAAGCTTTCACAACCCTTTGGCCTGTAATGTTCTCCTGGAGACGGGCTGTAAGCACCGCAAGCTGCTGCTGTATGTTCCAGAACATGGGCCTTACCTGGGTAGAATACACCTGCACGCGCCATGCCAGGAAGGGAACTGGGATCATTGCCATGAAAGTGAGTTTTGTGTGATGGGACAACATCATGATCAAGGTCGCAGTGAAAGTAACTGAAATGGAAATTATCTGAACCAACCCGTTTGATAAGAACCTCTGGGCTGTCTCCACATCAGACGTAACCCTGGACATTATCTGTCCTGTTTGTGCCTTATCGTAGAAACTGAAAGACAGCTGCTGAAGGTGGCGGTATAGCGTATTCCTTATGTCAAACACCACTTTTTGTCCTGCCCAGGACATGCTGAAACGCTGGAAAAACTGGAGTACGCCCTTTAGGATAGCTACACCTAATATAGCCAGTGCCCCGTACAACAGCAATGTGTAGTTCTTGGATTCTAGTATCTCATCTATTACCCACTTGATAACCATAGGCTCCAGCAAGTTAAGGCCAGATATTGCAAACACTAATGCTATTGCAAGCATATACCTGGTCCAATAAGGAGCTGCGAACTTCAGGAGCCTCCGAAGAACTTTCAAGAGCCACCCTCCCTCCGGCTTATGCAACGGGAGCAATCGTTTTGGTAACCGATAATACCGCCTTACGAAATATTATCGTACTCAATTATTTCAGTTATTGCAATGTTAATACAATTGCCGTCTTTCTCATGGTTGCGGCCGTTGTCATCGTTGCCGCCTTCTCACCGTTGCCACCTTCTCACCGGCGGCTGTTGTCATCGTCGCCGCAATTCTCGTCACTATCACCGATTCCTTCTTCAGACCTCTTAGCTTGGATTGCCTTCTCATACCGGTCAAGGAACTGCTGAAGCACTTGGATGTTCAACCTGATGGTTTCGGTCCACACAGACAACAGCTCGTTGCCGTCAGCAGTTACCTTGTACATCCTCCTGGCAGGGCCTGTTCCTGTGGTATCCCACTTGGACTCAATCATGCCCCGCTTCTCGAGCCTCCTGAGATACCGGTACACCATGCCAGGGTCCTGATTGTCCCCAAACCCAAACTCTTTGAGCCGTGAAATCAGATCATATCCGTAAGTGACATTCTCAGTTAAGAGCAGCAAGAGACAGGGTTCCATAAACCTTTCAGGCCGTACCACATTTTCTGCATGGCCGTGGCGGTGCCAGCCGTAGTGGTCTTTGTGCCTCCCATCTTTGTGCATACCTCTGTTGTGCACATCTTCTCTGTGGATAGATTGCTTGTGGCTGCCTTCCCCAAACCTGTCGTCTGTGTGCCTTTCGCCCCCGTCTCTGGGCTTCATGTCTTGGCATTGTTCGCCCCTACATCCATCCCCTCCGTTCGTCCAGTAATTGTCATCATGCATAATCGACCCTCCCTCCTATGCCGGCTACCATGCCGGATTGTTCCGAGTTAACGAAAACCGTCTGCTTTCGGTTGGGTTCCGGGTGGGGATTGTGGGTTGTTCTTAGGAGATAACGCACCTGGCAGTCGCCGCCTGATGCAAGGATTCTCCGGCAGTTAACGTGAGTATTGCTGCGCATATACGAGGTCTCTTAGCACACCCGGTAATCTCGTGCCATATATATGTTTCTTACATATATATGTATACCATAGCCGGATCAAGAAGTCCTTCTTGTCGGGAGAAGTTTCTGCCGCACCGGTCAATCTCCGCCCTCTCCTAGAAAAACCGGCCTTATTTCGATTATGTTCATGAACGGTCACACTGATTTTCAAGCGGAGTGCTACCAATAACAGGTAATTCATACTGTAACCAACACTAGTTGCAGGATTTGAAAGTAGGTGAAGCGAACACCTCACATGGTGAATACAGTATTGACTCTAAAGATGACAAAACAAGTTGAAGAGCAAACTGTCGAAGCACGGGTGGCCCGCGCCCGTGATGGTGATATACATGCACGGGATGACCTGATAAGGGACTATACACCTTTCATTCTCAAGACGGCCGCTTCCAGCGTTAAACGGTACGTGGTGCTGGGAGAAGACGACGAGGCCAGTGTAGCCCTTTCTGCCTTCAACGAGGCCATTGATGCGTTCAAGAGCAAGAGGCCCGGTTTCCTAGCTTTTGCTGCTACTGTTATAAGACGAAGGCTCATCGATTATTACAGAAAACAGAGCAGGCAGCGTGAAATACCCTATTCAACGATGGACGCAACCGGTGTAAACAGAAATGACCGGGAAGGATTCCTGGATCCCTCCTGCTTGACATACACCACCGCTGACTGGCAAGCAGCAGTGGAACGAAGGGACGACATTGAAAACTGGAAAGACACATTGAATAAGTTTGGCCTGACCATAGGCCAAGTGGTGCAAGCTACCCCAAAACACAGGGACGCACGGGAAAGGGCCATGTACATGGCCAGGTGCATCGCTGAAAGCACCAAGTTAAGACGGTTGTTTTTCAAGACCCGCAAAATCCCCATTGATGAGTTGCTGGCCCAGGTGCCTGAGAACATGCGTGTTTCAAGAAAGACCATAGAAAGGCAGAAGGTATATATTACGGCAGTAGCTTTAGCCATGTCCGGTGACTATCCGAGCATGGAAATCTATTTTGAAGTTACTGAGTGAAAGTGGGGACTTAGGTTGCGTTCCAGGCAAGCTATGGTGGTTGAAACATCCAAGAACGGAATTACGGTGCTCACATCTGACGGGCAGTTCCTGTTCATCCCAATCAAGAACAGCGTGTACATGGTTGGGGAACAGATCACTTTGCCCGACCTCACCGGTGCTTCAACCATGAGGAAGTGCACCCGCAGGCACACTTTTTCTCATTTCCTTAGAAGGCGGCTCCTACCCATCGCAGCAGTGGCTTCGCTGATCCTATGCGCCTCATTCTTCGGATATACGAAATACCTGGAAGCACGGCCATCAGTTGCGTGGGTAACAATAGACCTTGTTGATTCGCCTGGAAGCATGGAACTGGAAGTAAATGATAGGGGATTGATAAAATCAGTCACATACTTCGATGAAGAAAGCCAACGCCTGGCAAGTTCGCTCAACCTATATATGAAACCGGTAGATTACGCTGTGGAAGCCCTACTCAAGGACAAACAAGAATGCGGGCAGCCTGAAGTGGTAATCGGCATCATCCCTGTGGAAGAAGACCCCTCAGCAGAAGATCCTGCGCTGAACCGCCTGGAAGAAAAGATCCTTAAAGATGTGCAAAAAGCAGCGGAAAAAGCAGCCAAGAAGACGGCCAAGGCCGCCGAGAAAGCTGCCAAGGAAGCCGCCAAAGCAGTGGAAAAGGCACAGAAAGACGCTGAAAAGGCAGAAGGTTCTGATCCCAAGAGCCCCGGAACCAAGAAAGCCTTAAGTCCAGTGACCATCAATCACATCAGACTGGATAGGCAGACCCGGGACATCGCCAAGGAGCTGAAGGTTTCCGCTGCCCGGGCAATGCTTTGGGCGCTTTCCCATCATATCGACAATGCTGACCGGGAGCAAGATCTGATGCAGGCACCCGGGATTCACCAACACGCAGTTCAAAGTGGAGATGATGACACGAGTCTTGAAGCTGCCTCTGGTTTAGCTGAAGAATCCCAAGTTCCAGTGGAGCCCGGCAACGGAAAGCCAGGTGGCGGCCAAACAGGTGGCGCAAACACAAAACAGCCTCCAGGACAATCCAAGGATGACACAAAGCCCAAGGCGCCGCCAGGACAGGCAAAGAAACAGGCAGATTTCAGGTCCAGCATTCCCAAACTTGGCATTGAAAAAATAAAAGAACAGAGCAAGGAAATGGACAAACACTACCTGTCGGAACTTGCCAAGGAGTGGGCCGAAAAAGTTAAGGAAGCCCAGAAATCCAAGAATGGAGATAAGAAAAGCAATACTAAGGAGAACGACAAGCAGGGTGGCAAACCTTCTAGCAAACCTTTAGACAACAAATCAGGCAGTTCTAGAGGCGACAACCAACCAACAAGCAAACCTTCAAACAACAAGCCGGACAATTCCAAGAGCAACAACCAACAACCGGGCAAATCCTCTAACAACAAAGCACCTGGCAAGCCTTCAAACAACAAACCGGGTGATTCCAAGAGCAGTAACCAGCAAACAGGCAAGTCCTCTAATGACAAATCAAGCAAAACAAAACACAACTGGCCAACCTGGAAACCAAGAACCACTTGGCCGGGAACAACTATTCCCTGGGGCAAGTAGGCCGGGAATCATGATAGAATAGTGCCTGATACACACAAACCAAGGGGGATTCCGGCCTGAACCCGATTTCATCATTTGCACACAATCAATACATTGAAAATGCCTTTCAAAGCAAAGGCTCCCTGTCGGCTTTGATCCCCGGGTTTGAAGAAAGGCCCCAGCAGCGTGAAATGGCCCTGTTGGTGCATGACGCCCTGGCTCAAAAGAAGCACCTACTCGTGGAGGCAGGCACAGGTGTAGGCAAATCCCTGGCTTACTTGCTTCCGGTCTCATGCTGGTGCCTCACAACCGGCAAGAGGGCGGTTGTATCTACATATACCGTGAACCTGCAGCAGCAGCTGGTCAACAAAGACATCCCCCTGGTTGCACAGATGCTTGAGGGTAATCTGGGAACGCTCAACTATGCCTTGTTCAAAGGCCGGGGGCACTACCTTTGCCTGCGCAAATGGAACAGGATATATGAGGAGACCCTGAGCAGGCTGCAGTTGGTGCAAGCAGATGAAGATGACAAGATCCTTGAGACGTTGTCCCAGGTGATTGACGATGGCTCATGGGACGGCGACCGCGACAGACTGCCTTTCCACATATCCAACCAGCTCTGGAGCGAGCTGTGCTCTGAAAGCATGAGGTGTATGTCGGGAAGATGCCCGTTCCGGGAATCTTGTTTCTACCAGAGACACAGGAGATACCTTGAATCATGTCACCTAATTGTCGTAAATCACGCGCTTTTCGCCGCAAACCTGCGGATATATGATGACACTGCAGGCAGGACCTCGCTTCTGCCCGGGTACGAGGCGGTGGTTTTCGACGAAGCCCATCACCTGGATACTGTGTTCAGGGACAGCATGACTTTCAACGTGGGGCATAACCACTTGAGGCGCCTATCAGATGATACCTTGAGATTCATTTCGCGGGACCCCCTGTCGCAACTGATTAATCCCCATGAACGATCCCGCGTTCAATCAGACCTAGCCCACATCCTGGGACTAATGGACGCGGCCCTGGCAGTTTTGTCTCCAGACCTCTTGTACAATGAGCTCAGGTACAGTCGTAGCTATTCCCGATATGCGGGAAGGGACAAGTACAGGTTGCAGCAACCAGGCAGTATAGACGACAGGATTCCAGAATCCCTCCGCAACCTGTCCAGGGTTGTTGCAGACTGGGCAAGCCTGGACCTGTCAGATGAGGACCGCTTTGATATCAATGCCCTTGCCAGGCGTTACATGGAGATGGCCCAAGTGCTTGATAGCCTGAATGCACTCGAAGGCGACGGAGATTCTTATGTTTACTGGTCGGAGATAGAAGGCCGTGGCAGGAACAAGCATGTAACCCTAAGTGGCGCCCCCCTTGAAATCGGCCCGTATCTTGCGGAAAACCTTTGGACAGCAGTGCCTACGGCCATTCTCACGTCAGCCACCCTGTCTACCGGCGGCTCCTTCGATTACATCAGGCGCCAATTGGAGATAGAGGCGGAAGAGGCGGTTATCGATTCTCCTTTTGATTACTACAATCAAGCCTGCTTATGCATACCCAAAGATGACCGGGGCAGTCAACCTAACAACCCTGCTTATGATGACTATGTATCCGAGATGGTTCTTGAAATAGTAGACCTGGCGCAAGGCAGGACGTTTGTGCTTTTTACATCCAAGAAATCATTGCAGGCAGTGAGCAGCAAACTCAGAGACAGAATAGAGCAAAAGGGCTATCCAGTGTTTGTCCAGGGCGACATGCCCCGTCAAGCACTCCTCAGGGAGTTCAAGCAAAGCGGAAATGCAGTGCTTATGGGCTTGGATTCTTTTTGGGAAGGGGTTGACGTTCCAGGGGATGCCCTCTCATGCGTAGTACTTGCTAAACTGCCATTCCCAGTCCCTGAAGACCCTGTGATGGAAGCCCGGGAAACCCTTTGGAGAGCTCAAGGGCTCAATCCGTTTACCCACTATTCGCTGCCCATAGCTACGCTCAAACTAAAACAGGGTTTCGGCCGGCTGATCCGCTCTAAAGCAGACCGGGGAGCGGTTGTCATACTGGATACCCGCATACTAACAAGGCAGTACGGCGCATCCATCCTCAAGAGCCTGCCCCCTGCCCGGTTAACCAACGACCTCAATGACATTGCCCGGGCAATCGCGCCGGCCAACTGAAACCCCGCTTTACTAAACCTGCTTTACAACACAACCTACTTCACAGACCTTGGGCTAACAAGCCCTGCTTTACAATCCTACTCGACATCCTGCTTCTCAATATCTCATTCAGTATCTCATTCAGTCTCGCTGTACACTGCCGAAGCAGCTTGCAGTCCCGCACCTGGAGCAACTTTGGCCCCCATAGATACAAGTACGTCTTCAAGCGCCGCGAACAAGGTGAGCACATTAGCTTTTGTGGAGTTGGTGCCCATAAGGCCTATGCGCCACACTTTACCCTTGAACTCGCCAAGCCCGGCTCCGATTTCTATGCCGAACTCGTTGAGCAGTTTCATCCTTGCA
This sequence comes from Candidatus Fermentithermobacillaceae bacterium, assembly GCA_012837895.1. Taxonomy (GTDB): domain Bacteria; phylum Bacillota; class Sulfobacillia; order Fermentithermobacillales; family Fermentithermobacillaceae; genus DTU015. The sequence goes on from DUQH01000010.1 coordinate 23,862, forward strand.
GGTACGTCTTCTATCCCTTCCGGGAAGTACACCGTGGTAAGGCTCGGCAAACGATACTCAGGCTGGACCACAAGTCTCATTCCCATGGCCTCAAGCCCTGCAATAAGTGCCTTCTGGTTGAGCCTGTGCCTTGCCCACCTTGCTTCCAGCCCTTCTTCCTTGATAATCCGTAGAGCTTCGTTAAGCGCGTACATCATGTTTATGGGCGCAGTATGATGATAAAACCTTTCGCCGCCCCAGTACCTTGAGATCATTGACAGATCAAGATACCAGCTCTGGCACTTGGTCTTGCGGTTTACGATAAAGTCAAGCGCCCTTTCACCTACTGTGATAGGCGCCAAGCCAGGCGGGCAGCTCAGGCATTTTTGGGTGCCTGAGAACACGAAGTCCAGTCCCAGCCTGTCTACAGGCACTTCCATGCCACCCAGTGATGTCACTGCATCAACTACTATCCGCATGCCGCTCTCATGGGTTATTTGAACGATTTCCTCCAAAGGCTGGAGTACTCCGGTTGAAGTCTCAGCATGCACGATGGCCACGATTCTTGCATCTGGATGTTGCCTGACTGCTTTCCTCACATCTTCAGGATCAACAGCTTTCCCCCATGGTGCATCCACGCGGACTACTTCGATCCCCATACGCAGGGCCAAATCCACCATCCGCTCGCCGAACACCCCGGCAATGCAGATGATAGCTTTGTCCCCGGGGTCCAGGGAGTTCACCAATGCCGTTTCCATACCTGCCGACCCTGTGCCTGAAATGGGGATGGTAAGCTCATTCTTAGTACCGAAAACGTACCTGAGCAATTCGGTAGTTTCGTCCATTATCGCCACAAAATCAGGATCCAGGTGGCCCAGGGTAGGCTCTGAAAGCGCCCTCAGCACCCGGGGATCTGCATTGCTGGGTCCCGGCCCGAGCAACAATTTGTGTTTTGGGTTCCTTGGTTTCATATCCTGCGTATCTCCCTTCATTAAAGCCTCTTAACTCCCTCTCTTAGCTCCCTTTATCAGAATGCCTGCTTACGCCAGCTTCTGATTGCAGTGCCCATACGCCTAATCAGTTCCCACTGTTTACTTTGGACCGCTTTATGGGATCATACCACCTTGAGTTCTTCCAAAGCCGCCCTGATTTCTGCTTTTTCGTTGTCTCCGATGGGAAGGATAGGCCTTCTTGGCATTCCACCGAAATACCCTATCATGTCCAAAGTAGCCTTAAGCCCTGCAACCCCGTACCTGGCCGTAACAAGCCTGTTGAGGTGGATAATGCTTTTCTGTATGCTCCGGGCTTCATCATACTTGCCTTGGCTGACCAATTCAGAAATGCGTACACACAGGTCTGGAATGACGTTCGCCGATGCCAAAATGCCGCCTCTTGCGCCCATAACCAGGGCAGGCATAAGGAAACTGGCTGATCCGGCTACCACAACAAAGTCATCAGGTGTATCCCTTAGAAACTCTGATATTTGGACTATGTTGCCGCCTGAATCTTTGATTCCCTTTATGTTTGGATGTTGTGCCAGTTTCTTTACCAGCGGGGGAGTGATGTTGAGTCCTGTATTGCCCGGCATGTTATATAGCAGGACGGGGATAGGGGACTCATCTGCCACATCTGTGTAGAACCTCTCCAACGCTGCCTCGTTCATGCTGGCTTTGAAATAGTGGGGTGTGAGGATAAGCGCCGCTTGGGCTCCGGCGTCTGCCGCCTTCTTGGTCAGTCTTACCGTTGCCCTTGTGCTTTCGCAACCTGTGCCGGCAATGACCGTCTTGTCTTCAGGAAAATGTTTGCGCGCAAACGCCCACAGTTCAACCTTCTCATCTTCGTCAACATACGGTTGTTCCCCGTTTGAGCCCAGGACAACAATCCCTGACAGTCCTGTAGCTCCCCACTTGGCAAGGTTCTCTTCAAGTTTTCCGTAGGCTATCTCTTCGTCTATGAAAGGGGTCGGAATCGGGGCAAAGATGCCTCTAAGCATTTGAACTTCTCCTTTCCCCATGTCTAATCATGGAAGGATTCGACACCAATGCTGCACTTCCTCCTGCAGTCGGGACCAACAGGCTGCGGACTTTGGAATAGTTCTGAGACGGCAACAAAACAGGGGCGGTTGCCCGCCCCACAAACTAATGCATCTGCAATCTGAATCCGTACTCTACTGCACCGGCACCGGGTCCCGATGCAGCCGCCATATTCCTCCTCAGCACTCACTGTACCCGCACGCCAGGCATTTCTGGCATCCTTCTATGTGGACCAGGTTCCATGTACCGCACGTGGGACATAGGCTGAATTTCTTGCCAGGAAGCAGAGGCAGTTCATCCTGATACGGGTGTATTTCATCTTCAACCTCTTCTTCATTTTTCCGTATGTGGTTCACATACTCGTCGATAAACTGTCCCATGGCATCAGGCACCGAACGTACCCTGTTCGGGCCGAACCCGATGCTCCTAGAACCGCCGATACCCATAAGCTGGTCGGCGATCTCTTGGGGATCTATGCCCGATCTGAGGCCAATCGAGACCAGCCTGGCGATCGCCTCGGTAAAAGCAGCTACGTCGCTGCCCGCCTTTCCGATCTGGGCAAATAACTCCACAGGATGCCCGTCGAGGGCGTTGAGGGTAAGGAACAACTTGCCTACAGGCGTTTCCTTGGCAGTTGTAAACCCTTCCAGGGTAGCAGGACGTTCAATAGGCCTGATCCGTCCCCAGACCCCGTTAACCCTGCCCTTCCTACCAGGGCCTGGTACCCCGTCTGTCTCCTCGTGCTTAGCTCCGGCACCGTGTACACCCAAGCCTGCAGAATCAGGAGATCCCTTGGCACCCACTGTCAGTACCTGTTCCTCGCGGCTGCCGTCCCGGTAAACGGTAACCCCCTTACATCCAAGCTTATAAGCTTGGATGAACACAGCCTTAACGTCATCCCTGGTGGCTTCGCGGCTGAAGTTTACAGTTTTTGAAACCGCATTATGGGTGAACTTCTGGAATGCTGCCTGCATTCTGACGTGCCATTCAGGAGTAATCTCATGGGCGGTGACAAACACGCGCCTTATATCGTCAGGCACTTCCGCAATACCGTGCACCGTACCTTGTTCAGCGATTTTCTCCATAAGTTCATCGCTGTAGAAACCTCTTGCCTCAGCTATACGTTGGAACCTTGGGTTAACTTCCACAAGTTTCTTGTTGTCCAGTACGTTCCGGGTGAAAGCTATGCTGAACAGCGGCTCTATTCCCGACGATGCACCGGCTATTATGCTTATTGTTCCGGTCGGCGCAATAGTGGTAGTGGTGGCATTCCGCACCCTAATGCCCTTCTTGGCGTAGATGCTCTTTTCCCAGTTGGGGAACACCCCGCGGGCCTTTGCAAGCTCCTTGGATGCCTCAACCGATTGTTTCTCGATGAACTCCATAACCTGTTCGGCAAGTTCAACCGCCTGATCAGAATTGTACTGGATTCCGAGATCCAGCAGCATATCTGCCCAGCCCATAACCCCCAGGCCGATCTTCCTGTTGCCGTGGGCCATGTTATCTATCTCAGCCAGGGGATACTTGTTGGCATCGATCAGGTTATCCAGGAAATGAACAGCCAGCCTCACCGCATCTGCCATGCCTTCCCAATCAATAAAGGCCTCCGGATCGGCAGTAGCTTGCAGTCCCTCCTCCCAGGCAGCCTTTGTGAAAACGCCCAGGTTTATTGAGCCTAGACAGCACGCTTCGTAGGGCAGCAAAGGCTGTTCCCCGCAAGGGTTGGTGCTTTCGATTTCTCCTAGTTCAGGAGTGGGGTTGTCCTTGTTGAGGCGGTCAAGAAATACTATCCCAGGTTCGCCGTTCCGCCATGCCTGGTCAACGATTTTCTCAAACACTTCCCTGGCATTGAGCTTGCCAGTGACTTTGCCGTTCCTGGGGTTGATGAGTTCATAGTCTTCATCCGCTTCAACCGCTTGCATAAACTTCTCGGTAATGCCAACGGAAATATTGAAGTTGGTAAGTTCCTTTGTATCAGTCTTACACGTTATGAAGTCGGATATATCAGGATGATCAATGCGCAATATTCCCATGTTGGCGCCGCGGCGCACCCCGCCCTGCTTCACTGCCTCAGTAGCAGCGTTAAAAACTTTCATGAAAGATACAGGTCCTGACGCCACTCCTCCGGTTGAACGTACAACATCGTTCTTAGGCCGCAGCCTGGAAAAGCTGAACCCGGTTCCGCCTCCTGACTGGTGAATCAAAGCGGCATGCTTCAGAGAGTCAAATATGCTGACCATTGAGTCGTCAACAGGCAGTACAAAACAAGCGGAAAGCTGCTGCAAGTCGCGGCCTGCGTTCATGAGGGCAGGTGAGTTGGGCATGAACTTGCGCTCTACCATCACGCGGTAAAACTCAAGCGCCCTGTCGAGTATGTAACCTTCATTTGCCCTGACGAACTCTTCCATTTCGTCCCAGGTAGCTTTCATCATCCCTCGTGACTCAAACCTATCAAACGCCATCTTCAAAGTTGCCCAATCTTTGCCTGATATCCCGGGCAACCCCCGGACACCTTGCTTCTTGGCTTTAGCGGCGTCTTCAGCCTCTCTCCCCGCCCCCGGCTTCCCGGCTGGGTTGTCGTCAATGGCGCCCAACTCTTTTCCCGAATACACCCGTGGATCGTAAAGAATATCCATTAGCGCAATGTTCCTGGCCACCCGCCAAAACATATCCCTCGGGGACTCAATAGCTTTTCCGTCCTTATCCTTTCTAAGGTAGCGGCGCTCCATCACAGCCTTGGCGTTTTCTGAAAACTCCGCTTCTATTGCATCCAATTCTTTAGACATCAATTAGCCTCCCACACTAGCTTGAAAGTAAGACCGGGCAGATCACCGTTTCGACCTATTCCTGGCGCTGCCCCTTCTCTGACAAGATCCGCTCCACTTCATGCCGGAAACTGTCTACGTCCCGGAATTCACGGTAGACCGAGGCAAACCTGACATAGGCGACATCATCGATCTCCTTAAGCTTCTCCATAACAAGTTCGCCTATTTGAGTAGAAGTGACTTCTCCCTTCCCGGTGTCGCGCGCAGCTTTTTCAATGGAGAAGGATGCCTGTTCCAACACTTTTAGGGCTATAGGCCTTTTTTCGCACGCCTTGAGCATGCCGGACAGGATCTTCTGCCTTGAAAAAGCTTCCCTGCTTCCGTCCTTCTTGACAACGACCAGGGGCTGCTCTTCAATGCGTTCATAAGTGGTAAAACGCCGTCTGCAATTAGGGCATTCCCGCCTTCTTCTCACGGCGGTCATTTCCTCGGTGGTTCTTGATTCTATCACCCTTGAGTCAAGATGTCCGCAAAAAGGGCATTTCAACGTCCTTGTCCACCCCGGTTCAGAAGTTGGACGCCCCCATAATTTGGGAGGTCCAAACATGTGTTGGCACTACATATAGCCCACCAGTTGCGTATTCGACACTATATGTGCGATCCCTTGTGGATAACTTTCTTCCGGAGAGATTTTGCGGTGAATTTTTCTTGGTCGACCAAGAACCGTTCATGGGTGCCTTGACCCACCAGCTCCACATCATCTGAAGCCGTGACTTCAAACACAAGTTTCCTTCCTTCAACGTGGGTCAGCACGGCATTCGCTGTTACAGTGAGCCCTGGAGGCGTAGCTGCCAGATGCCTTATGTTCACCATGGTCCCAACTGTGGTTTCGCCATCTTCAAGGTATTCTTTGAGTGCCTCAACGCAAGCTTCTTCCATAAGCAGCACCAGGTTTGGAGTGGAAAACACATCCACAGTGCCGCTTCCGGTCGCAGAAGCCAGGGTGTCTTGTGTCACCTCTATCGTCTTGCTGCCTTTTGTGCCAATAGGGAGATGCTTCATCAAAAACACCTCGCTGCTAAATGCCAATCTTCACAGTAAGTACTATCTTACTACTTCTGCTCATTCAAGGCATAGCTAAGGTGAATCGTGGCACTCAGGGATTGAACGACTGGGCATACCCTCTCTGTAATCTTCAGGTATTTCTCGAAAGCTTCCTTGTCTAGCCCCTCGCACTGAATATCGTAGCTGATGTGTATTTCTGTGAACCTCCTGGGCGCCTTTTCGCTTATCTTGCCTTCAACAGCTAGCTCAAGTTTGTCCGGGGCATAGCCGTCTCTTTCCAGCAATGATTCGAGGGTAAGCCCGCTGCATCCGGCAACGGACATGAGGAGAAGTTCCATGGGGCTAGGTCCTTCAGACCCGGTTATGATTCCCTGGTTACGGGAATTTGCGTACTCGATCCTGTCATCATACAAGATGGCCGATACCTTCATTAGACTTACCTCCCTTGATTGCTGCCGGTCAGGCTGACAGTACTACTGTTGTTGTTATTCAATGAGATAGCAAACTGCAGCAACGGTATGAAGTGATGATACAATCCGGATCAGGGCTCAGTATTACAGCCTGGGCCAACTTAACCTAATGTACTATATTTGACACACAGTTTTAGGGTACATGAAAAAACCAGTTCAGTACAGGTCTATAGATGTAAATAGCTATCTCCGGCTTAAGGGCATAGACCCGCAAGAGTTCGTGGCCGGGGCCAAGCGTCTTCCCAGGTATTTCTATGCCAGGACTGCCCTGGAGCTGGCTCCTGACTTACTTGGGCTACTGCTGGTCCACCGAACCACGCACGGCATTACTGCGGGCGTCATTACCGAAACTGAAGCTTATGCAGGGCCTGAAGATAAGGCGTGCCATGGGTACAACATGCGCAGGACCTGCCGCAACGAGGCAATGTACGGCCCTCCGGGAACCGCCTACGTATACTTTGTGTACGGCATGCACTACTGCTTCAATGTGGCCGCGTTCCGGCAGGGAATCCCCCATGCAGTCTTGGTCAGATCTGTTGAACCTGTGATTGGGGAAGGCATCATGCATAAGCGGAGAAACGGGAGATTGCCGCTGGCATCAGGCCCTGGAAGGCTCTGCCAAGCTATGGGAATCGGCAAACAGCACAACGGCGCTGATCTTATAACCGGAAGTCTCTACATCGCCAAACCGCATGAAAGCCGGATCGCCCATGAGTTCCCCATGGTCACAACGGCGAGAGTAGGCATTGATTATGCAGGCGAAGCCAAATATTACCCCTGGAGGTTTATGTTCGCACCTAAACAGCGGGACCGCTGATGCTAAGCCAGATAGCCAGCCCTTTTGCGACTGTTGTTAGCTCCGGCTTCAATGGTTCAGTCTCCTAACGCTAACCCCGATAGCAGCCGGCTCCGGTTTCAGGAACCCGCTCAGCGGACTTTTTCCCCGAATCTGTTGAGATTCACAATATTGCACGGGATTCCAAGCTTCTCAGCTACTGCCTGTTCACGCCCGTGACACGAGAACAGCAAGACCTGGTGGCGTCTGGAAAGCTCCGAGACTATTTCAAGCGCCCCTTCAAGCCTCTTATCATCGTACTGTACGAAAGAATCATCCAGGAAGAAAGGAAATGATTCGCTGTTTACTATCAGCTCGGCAACGGCCACCCTGAGAGCAAAATAACACTGGTCGACAGTACCGCATGAAAGGTTCGCTACAGGCGTTTGGGATTTGTCGCCTGGGTGAATTACGTTCATCTCAAGATCAGGGGATATCCTGACCTCAAAATACCTCCCGCGTGTTATTTGCTTGAGGATCTCTCCGGCCCTTTGGTTCAGCAGTGGGGCAAACTCCCGCCGCAAGTTCCTTGACAGGTCTTCAAGGGTCTGAAGCGCCAGGTCCAAAGCTTCCTTATCCTGTGTAAGTTCCTTTTCAATCTCAGATACCCTGGCAAGATCCTCTTCTATGGAATAGACAGGCCGCCCTTCACGCTGCCTCAGCACGGCTTCTTTTTCCATAGACGCCTTCCGTTCACGGAGTTCGCTAAGATCAGACTTAATCCCGCTCAAGTATTTCTGGGCTTCCTGATAATCTGTTTCAGACAGGTGGTCTGCAGAAACTGCACCATCAGCCATGCCTGTTCCTGACCCCGACGCAGCTGCCTCCGCCTGGCCACTATCGCCAACCGCTTCTTCAAGCTGCCTGAGCTCATCTTCCAGGCCGCCAAGGTCTCTTCCTGAAAGCACGGCATTTAGTTTCTCTCTTAGATGGCCCAGCGCCCTGTCTGTGTTCACATATTTTTCGCGAGCGGCTATCTTGTCATAGAGTTCCCGTACAGATGCTACACCGGCAACATCAAGCAACTGCATCTCGCTTTGCTTTAGGAATTCCTGCCTAGCCCTGAACTTGGAAAGCATAGCTTCAGACTCTTCTACCCGGAAGTCAACATTCGCGATTTCAGCTTTTAGTCCGGCAACTTGTTTTAACTTGGTTTGGAGCATTTCCACTGCCCCTTCTGTAACCGCCTGGCCCTGGGAAAGACACCCTGCTTTGACCAAGACCGATACAAGTTCCTTTTCAGTCGCTGATAGTTCCTGGGAGGCCTCATACCAATACCTGTGGGCCAAGTCATATTGCTCCCTGGCATTAATCAGGCGCGTGTGAAACTCTGATAGTTGCTGCACCTTGCGGCGTAAGTCTTCGACTGATGCTGCACCTTGAAGTTCCAGAAAACCAGTCAGGGCCGCTTGGGCCTGGGCTACCCTTCTTTCCTGTTCTTCAACTGAAGCTACTGCCTGGTTGTACACTTGTTCTGCCTGGGACCTTACATCCATAGCCTTCTTGCGCATGTAAGACCCGATGCCAAAAACCACTATGGATATTGCAAAGGCCGGTATCGCCAAGGGCAATCCCACTATGGTTAGCGCAATAGCTATCCCCAACACTCCCAGGGAAAGCGCATAAAGCCAACCACCGGCTCCACCCACGCTGGCTCCGGCCAGGGCGGCTTTTGCCTGCTCCATTTCTACGTCGAGTCTTGCCTTCTCCCGTTCTGAAAGCACTGCTATCTCTTTGAGGTTTTCGGCTTCTGCCAGCAAATCCTCTAGGCCGGAAAGCTCGCCCATGCTCCCTGCCTGTTCTTCCAGGCGCCTGAGCACCCTCCTGGCTTCGTTAGCGTGCCTTTCGCTTCTGCCGGCGCTGGCTTTGCATGTAAGGTACTTTGAGTACAACCCCGACACTTGGTCCTGGATGAGCCCTGTGGAAAGCACTGTCGCGTACTGACCCAGCTTATCCGTGAGGGATTGACGCTTCACGCCCAGGCTACTGAGTTCTGCCTCAACCTCACCTATCCGCGCCTCTACGTCCTCTTTGCTCCTGACTAATGCCTCCAAATCCTGTTTGACGTTGTCAGGGATATGACGCGCCCATTCTAACTGGCTCAGGGTGCGTTCCAAACTTGTTATTTCTTCAATGAAATGCCTGGCCTGGGATACAACCCTTCTAAGCAATACAGCCCTTATCCAGTCCAGCTGCCTGGACGCTTCCTCGGCTTTTTCGACCAATTCCGCCTCTTCCTGCCTCAACCGGCGGAGTTCCACCATGATCTCTCTGACCTGGGCTTCTCTTTCACGGGCTTCTTCAAGTTCTGCGGATAGCTCAGCTTTTTGCTGAAGAACCACGTCAAGCTTGGCCCGGGTGCTCCTGGGTGTCTTGATCTTGCCCCTTTCCACATTGAGTACCCCCAGCGCTTTGGTGAAAGGCAGATCGTCCCCTGTGCCTTGAAGTATGTTTTCGAGTTTGCCCTGGATCTCCAGACCAAGGTCCCCGTCTTGGATGCTCCCAAGCTGGCCAATCCAGATCGTGTTGCGGAATTCCTTGGCAGACAGGCCTAAGTGCATCTGGGCGAAGTTATACTCCTTACGGGAATCCTGTACAAATTCATGGGTTATTTCTTCGCCTGTCACATCGTCGTAGATCTTGGTTATGTCAGGGTCAAACCATCTTTCAACACGGTAAAGCCTGCCGCCAGCTTCATATACAAGGATGCCCCTGTACTCCTGGCCAGCCCAGGGTCTGTACCTTTCAAATTCAGGAGTCCTGTAAGTCCTGGTGCGCCCTTCTTTCTTAAATCCGTATAACATACCTAGAATGAACGAAGCTAAGGTTGATTTCCCGCTTTCATTGTCTCCGGTGATTATGTTAAGCCCGTCTTCCAGCAGTACCGGCTCTTTTGCTTGAAACCTGCCGAAAGCCAGAGGCAAGAGGCTCTTTAGTTTCACGAGTCCAGCCTCCTTCTGGTGATAATCTCACCTTGCCTAAGGGCGTCCAGGCCGTAGTACATAGCCCGGTCTATAATCTCCACCGCTTCAGTGTCGCCTTTCTGTTCAGACTGCCGCTTGAGCTCCATTAGTTTCTGGACAAACCGGGCTTCAAGGCTTTGGTTTTCGGGATCTACCAGCGGCCCCAAGTCGTAGTCTAAGACAAACTCAGGCTCCAGGCGGAGGCTGAAGAATTCACCTGCAAACTCGTGGCGCAATCCTATCAAGTCAAGCCCGGTTTCAGGGTTGAGCCTGCCTGTAAGCGAGATTTTCCATATGTCCCTTTGCCTGATTTCACGGTTGTCTACTGAAAGTATGGCATTCCGCACCTGTTCACCGGTGTCAAGCCCGGTGAGATCAAGCTCAACCGCTCTCACAGTGCGCATAGCCATGGGCACAAACTCAGCTGAAAGGTCGCCAGGCCCTGTGCAAGTAACCAGGTACACTCCCCTTTGTCCTTCATCCCCAAAATCCAGGGGTTCCGGGCAGCCTGCGTAAACCACGGTTGATCCACCTATGTTCCTGGCCATAGGAACATGTATGTGACCCAGGGCAAAATAATCTGCTCCTGAGCTTGATATGTGATCCTGATGCACCGGAAGGTACACTGATTCCTCAGCCAGGTCCCCGTGGAGAAGTACAATGTTGAGGCGGTCCCGGCGTTCCACCTTGAAACCTTGTATCAGGGGGGTCCGCTGGACAAAAGTGGTCCAGCCCAAGCCGTACACATCCAGTTCTATCCCATTGACCTCAAACGACACCCTGCTGAGCCCGGCAGAGTCAAATACGGTGACGTTCTCAGGCCAATCTACGCTGTAGTACAAGGAATCGGGCAACAGGGGATCATGGTTGCCAGGCGCCATGAAAACCCTGGTTTCAGGGATAGTGGAAAACAACGAAGCTGCATCTTTTACCCACGATGGGCGGGCGTAAAGATGCTCAAACAGATCTCCTGCTATAAGCAGGATCTGCGCGTTTTCTTCCCTGGCGAAATCTACTATCCGCCATAACGTAGTCTCTATTTCCCGCCGCCTGATGTAGCGGCGTTCTTCCTCCAGTTCAAACGAAAGGGGTTTGCCTGCATGGATGTCAGCTGTATGTACGATCTTGAGCATGGCCTTCCTCCGGCATGACAGAATGTATGAAAACAGATGGGTTACGCTTCGCTCGCAGCAATGTTTTCTCTGCTAATCTTATCACAGGTTGACCGGGCATTCACAGGTAGGTTTGCCTGATAACCGCCTCTTGGGGCTCACTGACAAATCATCCCATTTGCCACAACGAGACCCCCACCTTGCTGAGAGTTCGCCATCGATGTAGATTTCCTGCATCTCACATGCGTTTCCGCAATCATCGCACACAAACCCGATAGTATGAGCTTTCAAGGACGCAATCTTCTCCACTTGCCGGAACCGGGTAAGTTCTCCTGTCTCAAGGAACTTCTCCCGGGCAAATAAGGCTGCGCCTAGAGCCCCCATCACTTTGAAATGGGGCGGTACTGTGATGTCCATCCCGGTTTTCTGCTTAAGCGCCCACAGCATCCCCGCATTTGCAGCAACGCCGCCCTGGAACAGCACTCTTGGCTTGATAGGCTGGCCTCTTGCAACGTTTGTCATGTAGTTGGTGGCAAGCGCAAGGCATAGGCCTGCAATCAGGTCTTCCCGCCTGTATCCAAGCTGCTGCTTGTGGATAAGGTCTGATTCGGCAAACACCCCGCACCTTCCGGCGATCCTAGACGGTGACCGGGATCTGAGCGCCAGCCGGCCGAACTCTTCTATGGTCACTCCCAGCCTTGAGGCCTGGTGATCCAGGAACGAACCGGTACCTGCTGCACAAACTGTGTTCATATTGAATCCTACCGGAAAGCCGTCTTTGAAAAAGATGATCTTCGAGTCCTGGCCACCTATATCTATTACTGTACCTACGTCAGGAAACATGAAAGACGCGGCTTTGGCATGGCTTGATATCTCGTTCTTCACAGTGTCGGCACCGGCAATCACAGCAGCAAGTTGCCTGCCGGAACCTGTTGTGCCCACCATTCTCACCGAGTCGACCAGCCCTTCCCTGAGGAGCATCCTGAATCCCTCTTGAAGCGCAGCGATAGGGCCTCCCCGGTTGCGCAAGTACTTCTCGGCTACCACATTGCCGCCGGCATCGATAAGGACGATCTTTGTGGTCACACTGCCTACGTCCACGCCCAGGAACATGTCGTCCTGGGCAGCTATCACACTATCTCTGCCCCGGAACACTGCCCTTTTGCTGCTTCTCATCAGATTTGTGCTTGCCAGGTCTTGGCCTGCCAGGTTCTTAGCGGTAACTTGCATTTTCTTCATGTGCCTGCCCATCGCTCCTTGCCGGTCAGGTAGTTGCCGGACTTCCTCTTCCGGCCTTCCAAGAGATCGCAGAAAGCTTCGAGCCGGGTTCTTAACCCTGCAACGCCTGTTTGCTCGGAAATCATAAGCGACAGCACAGGGATGTCCAGGTCATTGGACACTTTGACAAGAATGCTCTGGGCAATTATCTCAGGCATACATGTAAAGGGGAACAGGTGAAGCACGCCGTCCATACCCCGTATTCTTGCCAGTACTGCCTCTCCCACTGATTCCTGTCCGTGCCCGCCAATGTCCACAGGGAGATACCCGGTTGCAGCCCGCACTGTGTTGTGGTATTCCATAATTGCCCCGGGCGTCTTGAAAACGCGGCAATTAAGCCAGCTGGTAACATCAAGGGTCCTGTACACCCTGACCCGGTGTTCAAAGGATCCCAGCATCTTTTCTATGTCTTTGTTTACAAACGGTTCGTTTATCACGTAGATTTCCCCGGCCAGCACTACTTTGAGGGGCTCTTCATCAGTAAGGGGAATGGTTTCCATGTCCCGCTTGTACCTGCGGAAAGCCTGCCTTGACCCTGCCAGGTCCGCAGCCCTGTCCAAATCTTTCAAGAACTCGCTGTACCTCTTGTCGCCGGCGCCCCTTGTCTTCTCCCTGGCCCTCACTTCCCTCAAAATCTCTTGGGACTTGTCTACGAGGGCTTGTTTCTGGAGAGTCAGTGTTATGGCCCGTACGATAGTTGCCAACTTTGGAACACCTACAATCTGCTTCCATGTTTCAAGAAATTGGCGGCCGCGGGTCCTTAACGGGAACGGGGAATCAAAGGCAATTACCCTTACCTGATAAGCTGCCCGCTGCAAGATCTTCTCCATAACCTGGGCATACCACCCCAGCCTGCACTTGCCTTTTCCCTGAACCATGATAATCAGGGATACTCCTTGCCTGATTAGCTCGAGCATCTGCCCTAACAACACCACCATTGGGTAACAGATAAACTCAGGCGCCAGCTCTTTTCCTGCATTCACAATGTCTTCAGACAGGCTCCGGGGAATCCTCGCATCTACCCCGAACTCCCTCATAAGTGCAGACAAGGATATGTCGAGCCTGCCCATGGTAACGATCCCCACAGGGGATGAGGCGGTCCCAGGCAGGTTTGAAACAAAGACAGCCGTACGGCTGCTCCCCGGCGCATGGTTACCATTCCCTTGCTGACCCGGAATCTTATATATCCGGGCTGCCTCCCTTGACTTACATGAATCAAAAAACGCCTCCAGCCTGGTGAGCAAGCCTGCTTCACCTGTGTGTTCATCGACACACAGGTACAACACCGGTATCCCGTGCTTTTCCGCTTCGGACATAACATAGTTTTCGATTACCGAGAGGGGGCCGCAGGCAAACGCCGTCACCAGGATGAGTCTGCCTATCTTCCGGTTCCGTATGAGGTACAAGCAAGAACCGAGGATATGGCCCTCGTTGGTCCACATTTTCTCCCCTTCAAAGATGCTTTTCAAATGCTCCCGGGATTTTTCCCTGGAAACCATCTCAGGTAGTACCACCTGGCTACAAGCGGACACATACTTGACAATCGTGCGCCCAAACAGGTCGTTAATCAGGTATGCGTGGCCCATAACCGCCGTGGGGCCACCTGCATTAGCCGGTAGACTGGACGCCGTGTGAAAAGGAAATCGCGGGTAAGTTCTACAATCCGGATCTCCACGCTGGTCCTTTGCTTCCCCACTGCCCAGCCTCCCATCGTCCGGATTCCCACCCTCCAACAGCTGTCCCAGGGGAACCCCAAGCCGGTGCATATCTTGTTCTGCCTGCTTCCATGCTGCAACCGCCTCTTGCAAGGCTTTGCGGATTCGCTTGTCACCGCCAATGCCCATTTTCCTGCCGGCATCGATCCAGCTAGCTTCCCAGGTGCCCGGGTTATCCTTGATGTCGATTACAGGGCTGATGATCCTCGAGTCGTCCAGTTCAAGTCCTGCCTTGAGCATCGAAGGCAAACCCATCATCTTGGGACAACAGTAGTTGTCCGGTTCAAGCGAAACCACAGACGGGACAAACAGGGCGTCCACATTCTTGGATAACAAAGTTGCCGAGTGGGAAAAGGCTATCTTCACAGAGATGCATGGTTCATCAGTGGGACACAGCCTCAAGTTGTCCAAATCGCTTACTGTGGACCCAGGAGTCTCGATGAAGCTAACCCCGAGTCTGGTCAAGAAAGTCCTGTACAAAGGAAAAAGATAGTAGAAACCAAGAACTCTTGGAACGCCTATCTGCATAAATCTCTTCTGCCACCTTTGGCATTGGTTCTGGTTGGGTAGCTTTGGCAGCATATCCCAAAATCTCTTAACGTAATATAACCAGTCAGGCGGCAAAATAATCAAAAGGCCCTGATGGGCCTGGAAACTGGGCTAAGGCTAGGTCGTAGCCGGCCGGGCCATACTCAGGCCATATACTGAGCCAAGACTAAGGAGGCGTACCATCGTGGCTCTATGAAATCCGGGCGGCTAATCGCGAAAAGCCGCCACCTGGAAGACTACCGTGCTTTCTTGATATGGACAGTGCCTGCACCACATGAAATGTTCACTTCGATCTTAGTCGTGGCCTCGGAAAAACCTTCTGAAACCCACGAATTGCCTTGCTTGATAAGCCCTAGGTCGTCGGTCTTGACACGGGCTATGAAAGGAGGAGCCGCGACAGTAACCTTCAGACCTGCCGACTCAGGCACGTAAAGCTCAACATTGGCGACCCCTGAGGCGATATTAACAGCCGAGTGTTGGCCGCTTAACCCGAAGTCTATCTCCACATCAGCTACCCCTGCCGCTACATCCAGGGACTCAACATAAGCAGAAACCAGATCAAGCCTGAGATCGGCAGCCCCTGCAGCTAGCTTAATGTCCGCTGGAAGCGACGGGTGAAACCGCAAGTCCCATTTCTGCTTACCTGCGTCTCTTCCGTTTTTCACAGGAGATTCTATAGTGGTCTGAACGGTAGAACCACCTTGTGTCACTGTAGTCTCGACCGACGGTTCATGGCGGTCCCATTCCAGGTCTGCCACGATAGCGTACTCAGACTCTAAGTCACTCAAGTCCCTGTCTCCTCTAGTCTGCACATCCATGGACGGGGCAGCCAGCCTCAATTCCAGCCTGGATACCCCTTGATCAAGGGGGACCTCAACTTGTTTAGAATGCTGCAGGGACAGATTAGAGCCATCTTGTCTCCTGAGGAACATCATTGTTGGCCAGTTTGGCGAGCCAGGGAACGGATACATG
This sequence comes from Candidatus Fermentithermobacillaceae bacterium, assembly GCA_012837895.1. Taxonomy (GTDB): domain Bacteria; phylum Bacillota; class Sulfobacillia; order Fermentithermobacillales; family Fermentithermobacillaceae; genus DTU015. The sequence goes on from DUQH01000010.1 coordinate 39,598, forward strand.
GCCGACAGCACTAACGCCAGGATAAGGGCCAACGCAACTCCGGGTACGCGCCATTTTGAAAAGGCTATTTGTACTCCCAAGCCTATGATTAACAGGGGCCAATACTGGATCAGCGTGTCCCATACAGACCAAGGCAGATAGCCTGTTGTATTCATGAGAAGCAGGATGCCTATGATGATGACCAGAATCCCGTTTATCACCCGGTTTATCATGACTCAGGAATCCCTCCTGATCACGCTTAGCACAATGACCACACCTATCCCTATGATTGCAACCGGCCACCACGTTCTGATGAACTGCATAGGCAACCTGAACCAGAATGACGGCATATGTCTCTTGAGAAGATAAAGCGCCCCTATCACAATAAGCAAATAGCCAAAGAACTGCTTGTTCCTGTCAACCCCTATTGGTTTGGCTGCCGGCCTGCTTTCCTGGACCGTTGGTTTTTGCTCCGCCGGTTGTGCTGCAGGCGTTGCATCTTCTGAACGTGGGGGTTCTGCAGGGGCTTGAGCTCCACCTTCCTGCCCCTCTGCCTCTACCGCAGCGTCTGAGTTCTCCGGCCGTGTCGTCTGCTCAATTCCCGCGGAAGCCAGTATCTCCGCAGCAGTCGGGGGAAGCGCCCCGCCTGCCGTGCCGGGGCCGGCTTCAGCTACAGGCCTGTCTTGGCGTTTTTCGGGTGCAGTGGAAATCTCCCCGGCCTTACCCGGCTGCGTATCTGTCTTGGGAGCTTCAGGGATAATGATCCACGCAAGCAAATAGGCCAGTATGATATTTGGCGTCATCACCGTGAGCAAAGCTATGGCCAAACGGACCAGCGTAACGTCGACGTCGAAGTACTCGCTGAGTCCTCCTGCTACCCCGCCAATAACCCTAAGTCTTCTTGACCTTTGCAGTTTCTTCATGGTCTTCTTCCCTCGCTTCTAGAAACCATCAAGTAAGCTATCCATACCACCAGAACTAGCCCTGTAAGGATTAATACGTTTGGCAGCCAGCCTGGTAATACATTGCCTATGATCCCAAGCGCAAACAGGCCATCAACCCTTAGTGCAACCAGAACCTGCTTCAAGTTGGCCCATAGAGCTCCCGATGCAAGATGATCGTAAACAAACCTGAGATCAGCCCAGCCAAGGATGTAAGTCCGGGAGCCAAAAAGCCCGGGCAGAAACCTGGCCCCCTGGTAAAACAAGAAGTTCAGCAGGATCAACGCAGCGGTAGCAGCCCACCGTATTCTGACAGGCATGACTTCTTCGCCAAACAAGGGCCACAAGAGCCGGCCCCTCCCTGGATTCATGGCGGCTTCAGCGCTCTGAACTGACTCAATGATCCGGCTGCACAATTCCGGCGGAGGCTCCTCAAGGGGGATATTGCTTAGAAGCTGGTGGAAGCGTTTGATATCCTCAAGCTGCTGCCGGCATTGGGCGCATCTGCTCAAATGATATCTTATCAGCCCGGCCTTTACCGGTGACAAGTCCCCATAGAAGTACCCTTCAAGTTCAATTTGGCCAGGACAACTGGCAGGTTCCACCCAATCCACCTCCGTACCCTTCTTGTCAAGAAAGCAGCCTCAGGATCACCTCTGGAAATCATTTTCCTGGAGAATCTTCCGTAAAGCTTGGCGTCCCCGGTACAACCTGTTCTTAATAACAGTGCCCTTTAGCCCGGTTATCTCTGAACATTCCTTGATTGACAACCCTTCCAGATGAAACAGTATTATGAGTTCCCGGTAACCTTCATCCAACTGCCTTATTGCGTCTTCTAGTATTTCCCTCAATTCCCTTTTGTCGTACACTTGCTCGGGACCCGGAGCCGGGCTCGACGCCCTGACCTGTGTAATCACGTTGCCTTCCAGGGATTCTTCAGGGAGAGACCTCCCCAGTTTGCGTCCCCTATCTATGCACACATTGCGCGCAATCCGGAAAATCCAGGGTTTGAACGGCTTTCCCAGTTGAAAAGAATCAATGTTCCTGTACGCCCTCAGGAACGTTTCCTGGGTGACATCCATGGCATCTTCCTGATTCCCGGTATACCGGTAAGCCAGGTTGTATACACCCCGGTGATACTTTACAACAAGACTGCTAAAAGCGTCGCTGTCGCCGTCTTGGACTCTCTTTATGATATCTGTATCTTCTTTCAGCGGAGAAAGCCTCCCAGACTTAACCGGCCCTTCTCTTGTAGAAATACGCCGGAGAAGCAATAAGGTCTCACACGGGTCACACGCAAACGGAAAAGCGCCGTGCCGGACATCCAAGAGCACATTTCGTACGTTCAAGCAGCAAGAAACACTGCTCAACACCCATACCAATACTACCAGTAAGCGCAGTTATCCTCCATAACACATGCCGCCCGCCACAGATACATAGCCCTTGTCCTTGTGGGTGGCGTGACCTCAACCTGGCTTGGTGAACAGTTATCCCACAGCCCTTGCGAGACTGTGCCGGATAATCTTGTCGGCCAGGGATGCCCTTTGCTCCCAGGAATTCATCATGGCCCATGACCTAAACTGTTTGGAAGTATCAGTCTCGGCAAGCACCTGGGAATACGCCTGTTCAATATGGCCGGCAAACTCACCTGCGCTTCGCCCTATTCTGGCCAAGGGGCACAGGGACACTTCGTGAATGGGGGTTGATACAACAGGCTTGCCGCAAGCAAAGTACTCATACATCTTGATGGGGCATGAATAGTCTGTCATATCCCTCACCTGGAAAGGGATGATGCCTACGTCAAAATGGTTGGTGTAATACGGGAGTTGCTCAAAGGACTTTTCTGTTATGTAAAAAATGTTCTTCCCGTAAGGCAACCGGTCCTCAGTTATATTGAGCAGCGGCCCGACAAACACAAAACTCCAGCGGGGCAGCCTTTTGGCCAGGTGATAAACAAGGTTCCAGTCAATCCACGAAGCCAATGCCCCGTGGAAGCCGGCAACCGGGCCAGGTGTTTCAGGAAAGTCAGCAGGACGGGGGCCTTTCCGTTGAAACGCCCTGTAATTCGCACCGTTAGGCAGGTAGTGGACATTGTGGTGCATGTAGCGGTATTTTTCATACAACAGGTAGCTCGCTGCAAACACCAGATCTGCTTTGGACATGGCCTTGTCAAACTCCGGCTTCCAATAGTCGAACTCTTCCTCGGGAAGATCGCATATATCAAAGATCATCAGTTGCTCCTGGTATATCCCGTCTGTGAGAAGATGATGCTCGGGCAGGGTTATCCACAGTATTACAGGGCTATCTGGACAAACAGCCGCCGGAGGTACATCCCTGCTGAGGACAAAGAGGCCAGGCTCCACTTCCTTAAAAGGGGTCTTGCGCCCCCTGGTGCCTGGATCGTGGAAAATGCATTTGTACCCTAACCTTGCCATATACCGCAGCATTTGGTGAGGCCTCTGTTGCAGGCGCTGCCACGGTATAGTGGGAGGATAGATAATCGTCGCCAACTGACTCACCTCATACCCATTGCCCCGGGACTGCACTGCACCAAACTGCAGAGGACCTGTCACCCCTGGAGCTACGTTTGCCTCCTGAATCTGCAACTGCCTTCTGCATCTACAGATTTGGTACATGCGAGAGGCTACTATATGGGTATGCCGGGAAGGCAGGTTTTGTTCGGTAAGGAACGGCGCCTGAGGCTGCGCCGGAAACTTACCCCGGAAGCTTACGATTGCACTACACCTTTATATCCTGCCACCTGTCACTGCGCCATCTGAGCACCATGAGCGTGGCTCTTACGGTCCAGTCAGCTGCCATGGCAATCCAAGCACCTTCAAGGCCCATTCCAAAATACCTGACCAAAAGCAGTGCCAGGCCAACCCTCAGGCCCCAGGCTCCTGCCAGGGTAATGCCAAGCACTGTCCGGGTATCACCTGCGCCTCTGAGAGCCCCTCCCATTACGAAGCCAATGGATTCAGGTATCTGGATATATGCCATGATTCGCATGGTCAGGTAGGCGTACGGGAAAACCCTTGCATCATCGGTAAAAATCTTCATAAAGCCCACGGGGAAAATAAAGAAAAGTATTCCCATGCCTATCATCACAATTGCCGCCATCTTCCAGCACTCGATAGCAGACACCTTTGCCGCCTTCGGCTGCTTTGCGCCTAGATTCTGACCCACCATGGTAGATGCCGCGGTTGAAAACCCAAAAGCGGGCATGTATGACATTGACTCTGCGTTAAGGCTGACCACGTGAGCTGCATAGGGGACCATCCCCAAGGATGCAACCGTCCTGGCATAGATCAGGGATGCACTGGACATGAACATTCTTTCCAGGGCTGCAGGGAACCCGATTGAGATGATACGGCTGATTAGCGGAAAATCGGGTTTAAGAGCTGCCCTGAAGCCGGGCCACTTGAAATGGATTATGCTCTTGGGCCTGTTTGCAATGTAGAACATGGCTGCAAACGCGAAAACCCTGGATATGCTGGTTGCCAGAGCGGCACCTGCTTCCTCCATCCTAGGCGCGCCCAAATTCCCCCAGATCAGGACCCAGTTGAGAAACACATTTAGCAAATTTGCAATCGCGTTTATCACCATAGGGGTCCGGGTGTCCCCTGCGCCTCTCAGGGAGCCTCCCATGATGAATGAACACAACATGAACGGCGCGCCTGGGATAAGCCATCTGAAGTACCTTATCCCGCTGGACAAAGCTTTGGCATCCGCTCCCATTATGGATATGAGTTTCGGTGAATACACCCACCCTGGCACGACCATTACCAGGGCCAACATCGCTGCGAGCACCAACGCTTGAAACGCCGCCCTTGAAGCTGTATCCCTGTCTCCTGCGCCTACTGACCGTGCAACCAGCACAGTATTTCCCATTGCGATGCCGCCAAACACTCCGTTGACTAGCATCATAGGCTGGAAACTCAAGGAAACACCGGCTACCACCTCTGCCCCAAGCCGGCCTACCATCGCCGAATCGACCATATGGGTAAGCATGGAGAGAATCTGCTCGATGATAACAGGCCACGCCAACATCAACACAGCCCTGCGCACCTTGGGCCGTGATTCCATATCCTCAGGGGCCAGTATCGCTTTGGAACTGAATTGCGTAGCTGCCTTTTCAGATTCAGCGCCGTTTACCTGCCCGGATTCAGATTTTCCCGGCGCGGTCAAGTCTTTAGGAACAAGTCCGGGATCACGATCAAGGCCGTGAGCCCTGTCCTCGTCTTTCTCCCGCTGGTATGCCTGGGCCTTCATATTCTCTTCATGCATAAGGCGTACGCCCCTTCCATCTTGGCCACACTGCATTTATTCTAGCCCCGAACTAATTGGGTTTCAAGTACACTTTAGGTGCTCAGTTTGCCAACAATGCCTTCAATATCACCCAGTATATGCGCCTCGGGGATGTCCAGTGGCTCTTTCGAGCCAATCTGGGCAAGTTGTGGAGTCCCGCCACCCCTTAGCCCCCAGATCCGGCCCAGCTCTGACACCAGCAAGGCAGCGTTCCGGGCAGGAGGCACATCAGAAGGTTTCTTCCCCTTGCCTGTAGTGTGTGACGCGACCACAAGGGAGAATTGGGGTTCTTGTGAGAACATGAACACAGTCTGCCCTGTGAGTTCACTTGCTGACTTAGCCATATGCCTTAGCTCAGCAGGTTGTTTACCTTCAAGCTTGCACACGGCGAAGTCAAGTCTCTTGGCAATCCAGCGTTCCTGGCCAAAGGTTTCCCCGTCCACTTCAGCGTTCTCATCAAGAAGCTGCCTGGCAGTCTCCCCTATCTCGTGCTCCAAGAGTTGTCTCCTGAGCCGGCCTATTTCCTTTTCAAGGCCGGCCGCCTTTTCAGACAGGGAAGTGACAGCACTAACAAGATCCTGGTAGCCAACTGAAAGCGAGCGCGCAGCGCTGTCAAGCACCCTCTCCTTTGCCCTAAGGTCCGCAAGGGCCCTTTGCCCGCACCGGAAAATCACCCTCACTCCCCCATGGGACCTGTCTAACCGGTTTATCTTGATGATCCCGATCTCGCCTGTGGCCCGGACATGGGTCCCGCCGCAAGCGCACGCGTCAAAATCCCCTATGTACACCACGCGAACCCAGTCTGAAGCAGTGGGGATTCGCCTCCGGATAGTGTCAGGCACCTGATCTGGAGTATGTACGCGGACCTCAACAGCCAGGTTGCTGAATATGATATGGTTAGCAAGATCCTCAACCTCTGTTAGCCGGCTATCGCCCACAGATTGGACATCAAGATCAATGGAAACGTAATCATCGCCAAGGTGGAATCCTACGGTGTTGGCATTGCACACTTCCTCAAGCGCCCTGGAAAGGATGTGCTGGCCTGTGTGTTGCTGCATAAAGTCAAACCGCCTGGCCCAATCAATTCGGCCGCGTACTGCCTGGCCTTTCTCCGGGAAAGTACCACCGGACCCTTTGTCAGGAGACAACACATGGACGATCCTACCGTCTTCCTCAAACACATGGCCTACGCTGAAGCTAATCCCGGGAGTCACTTGGATTGTCCCGCGGTCACTAGGCTGGCCTCCGCCTTCAGGGTAAAACAAGGTGGAATCAAACACTGCGTAGACATTGGCGTCGTCTTGCCAGGCGTCAATCACTGTGGCCGTAAACTCAGTATCATATGACTTTTCCCAGTACAATCTGGTTGTATGGTTAGCTGTATCCATCAAGTCCTTCATCCTTCGCTTAGGAATTATGGTTTACCAAACTAGTTTTCTACAGTTTGCCCAGTTTCCCTCCTGCAAGGCAAGCTCCCGGAGCCTGCGCTGTTGAAAGGAGGTAGCATCAGGAGCCGGGTGCACGGGCATAAGGATCCAGTGTACAATAGATTTGGTACGCATCTAGAGAAAGGAATGGTCTATTGCTACCTCTATACCTGTTGTTCATGATCGTCATGGGAATCCCGGCCCTATTTTTCCTTCTTTACCTCAACGTGGCGGCGCTCTCTTTTGAGAGCTTAGGGCTTTCACCCCAAGGAGCTTTTCTTGTATTTGCATTGTCTTTGTTAGGCAGTGTGATAAACATACCGGTCAAGCGGGAACAGACCATTACCCGGCCGGCAGTCCCCTCCCTGCTCTCGATATTCTTCTACTATCCGCCGGTGGTACAAGAACGCGTTCTTGCCGTCAATCTTGGCGGAGCAGTGGTTCCCCTGGCGGTGAGCTTGTACCTGTTGCCAATGGCCCCCTTTATTGCAGTGGTCTTAGCTACAGCAATTGTGTCGGTGATATGCTACACGGTTGCCAGGCCGGTTCCAGGGCGGGGCATAGCGATGCCTGCTATGGTACCCCCTCTCACCGCTGCCCTGTCAGCTGTAATCCTTGCCCGGGGGAGCGCCGGAACTGTAGCTTACATCGCTGGTACAATGGGGACTCTCATTGGAGCGGACCTTATGCATCTGAAGGATTTGCGGCGTATGGGCCCTGGCGTGCTCTCCATCGGAGGTGCCGGGGTGTATGACGGCATATTTCTTGCCGGACTGATAGCAGCGTTTCTCGCTGCTAGGTAAGGGAATATGAGATCATAGCTGCTCTTAATTCTCTTGTTGAGCCCGTTAACTTCTCTAAAAGGCAGGACCGCCCCGGCTGGCCAGCCAAACAGGTCCGTGCCAGGGCGGCCCTGTCTTCCAATCAAACGTACCTTATTTCCGCCTATTTCCGCCTAATCACCCGGCCGGCGATCTCACCGGTACTGTCGCCGTTTTCCACAACCATTACGCCGTTAATCATGACGTATTCGATACCCACAGGGTACTGATTTGGTTCTTCAAAGGTAGCTTTGTCGATTATGGTATCAGGGTCGAACACTGTAATATCTGCCTTCATACCAGGTCTTATCAGCCCCCTGTCAGTAAGACCCAAACGCGTGGCAGTCATACCTGTCATCTTGAAAACGGCGTTTTCAAGGGTCAGAACCTTCTCTTCCCGTACGTACTTGCCAAGTACCCTGGGAAAAGTGCCGTATGCCCTGGGATGGGGTTTCCCTGTAGCCAGGGGTCCGTCTATTGCCCTGCATGATGAGTCAGAACCTATCATAACCACCGGGTGGGCCATGACCATCTTGACATCCTCTTCGCACATGCCAAAATTGGCGTACCCGACTCCGAGCTCTTCGTCAATAAGCAGTTTGAATGCTGCGTCGACCTCGGACAATCCAAGAATCGATGCGATTTCGGGAATTCTCTTGCCTTCAGCGAATTTGTTCTTCTCGCTGGCTACTGACGTAATGAGCATCTTGGACCAACCATCAACAGGCCCTTGGTAGTCCTGGACTTCCTTCTTGAGCCTGGCGCCGGTTTCAGGATCCTTTAACCTGGCCAGAAGCGCCTGGGACCCTCCTTCATGAGCCCATGAAGGAATTATGGCCTTGAACCCGGTTGCCGAAGCTATATAGGGGTATTGGTCGCAAGTGACGTCCAACCCTTGGCTGCGGGCTTCATCAATCATGGCTAGCGACTCCTTGACCAGCCCCCAAGCGGCCTCTCCCGATGCTTTGTGATGGGATATGTGAACCGGAACGTTACCTTCCCGGCCTATCCGGATAGCCTCCTCCACAGACTCAAGCAAGCGCTTGCCCTCGTTACGCATATGGGTGGCATATATCCCGCCATAGGCGCTCATGGTTTTTGCAAGCTCAATTAGTTCCTCTGTGTCTGCAAAGGAACTTGGCGGGTATATAAGGCCGGTGGAAAAGCCAAATGCCCCGGAAGACAAAGCTTCCACCAGTAGATGCTTCATCTCTTGGAGTTCGTCTCCTGTGGGACGCCTGGCATCGTAACCTACTGCACTACTGCGGAGGGCACTGTGACCTACCAGCGGAACAATGTTAATACCAACCCCGTTTGCCTCAAGGGCTGACAAGTACTCGCCAAAAGTAGACCACCTGAGCTCCTCTCCTTCTTCCAAGATGGAGGGACTTTCTCCTTTCCCAGTTGCCGGTGCAGGTGAAGCACCACACTGCCCGGTGACCTCGGTGGTCACACCCTGGCGGATCTTGCTTTCGCCCCGCTTGTCAACAAACCAGCACGAATCTGAGTGGCTGTGGGCGTCTATGAACCCTGGTGAAAGAATCATGCCCTTGCAGTCAATTACTCTCTTGGCCCCTGCATCGATCTTGTAGGAAACTTCTCCGATCTCGTCGCCACGGACGGCAACTTCGCCGTAAAACCAAGGCGCTCCTGTACCGTCTACTATCCTGACATTCCGGAAGATCAGATCGTACACCATATCACCCCTCATATGATTTGAACCCTGACCACTAGCCTAGACACCTGTAACAACGGGAACAACAGCCTAATCCTATCTACCGGCTACCAGCCATTGAACGAACTTCTGGGAAGCATGATGGTACTTTGATCTGATTCGCTTAACGGGCTTTCCATTCCTTCAAGAATGGGTACTTAGCCCTCTAAAGTACACGTTGCTAATTGCGATAATGCATAAAGGGAGGTAGTTTCATTGGCAAACTGTGTAAAGTGCGGAGCATCAAACCTTGGAATGGGTCGCACCGACTTGGTTATCGTAGACGAAACATGGTACTGCAGCAGATGCCTAAAGTCGACACTAGGAACTGTATCGTGTAGCAAATGCGGTAACCAGCCATTCCGGTCAGGCGAGCACTTCAAGACCATCAACGGAGAAGTGCTTTGTACTGACTGCATGGAAAAACAGGGGATAATGAAAAAATACGACTACGTTATGTCGTCAGTGATGTCCAGGCCAAGAGCTGCCAGAACCACACAAGCGCCTCGAGGCCTTGCGGCCCTTGGTACGATGAAAGATCTCTTAGAACAAAACCTGGAGCCAGGAGAAGAGGTAGAAGTGGCAGTGCTTGGAAATACAGGGGAAGCCCTGGCATGTTCGTCTAAGCACCTGTTCATTTTGAAGGCGGGGATGGCTTCAGGTTCCCTTACAGGCAGGAAGTGCATTAAGTACCGGTGGAACCAGATCACAGGGGCGGAGATCAAAGCGGGAGCGCTATACGGCCTGATCGAAATCCAGGGAAACGGGCTCCCGTCACATGATGCCAGAAACATAAGCCAGGTAAAGCAAGCTGAAAATGCAGTAACATTCCTTATTGCAAAGCAAGGTGAATTCGAAGACGCCTTGAGCACCATAAAGCAGTACATCTGAGGTTATAACCCTTGAATGGAAAATTGCAGCCCGGATGCCATTAGTTCCATAACTTGTCCGGAAAGAAACCTCCTGTGTGACGGGCAAAATACCCGCAGGAGGGTTCTTACTTGTACACCAGCACACCTATCAGGCATCAGGGAAATGAGAGCTTGTTTCTTGCCTTAGAAATGTCGCTCATATGCACGGCAGCTGGAATTCCCCTGCACGTCCATGCAGAGGGGCTCAGGGGGACGGGGAAAACCACTGTTATGCGCTGGGCCAGGCAGATAGCACCTAAAATCACCCGCTTAAGGGGGTGCGTTTACCAGTGCAGGCCGGACCTACCCCATTGCCCAGACCATTCAGAATCCACCTCTTTAAGCCATAATGAAACTGAAAGCGTATCCATGCCCTTCATCGAGATTGGCCACGGGGCAAAGCTAGGGACTATCCTGGGAAGCGTAGACCTTGCCAGGTTAACTGATCCCAGGGGCCCCAAGGCTGCGCTCCTTCCCGGAGCTATACCGATGGCAAACAGGGGGATTGTGTTCATTGATGAGATAAACAGGCTTGCAGAAACGGCACCTGAAATAACCGACGTGCTGCTCTCAGTCATGGGAACCAAACCGGGCAAGATCAAGGTCGAAGAAGTGGGGCTTGAGCCGTGCGAAATACAGGTGAATTCATCAGTGTGGGCTACGTCCAATCCCGATGAAGACCCTGGCCCGCTGGAAGAGATCAGGCGGCAATTGTCTGACAGGTTCGATATGGTAGTGCCCGTTCACAGGCCATCAGACCCCCGTGTGGTGCAGGAGCTTCTGTTGAGCAAACACCGGACCGTCCCAGTTCCTGAACGGGACCACAAGATTTCCGGAAGCATAGGGCAACAAGCCCTGAAGCTTTCCAAAGTGACTGTTCCCAAGGAAATCATAAAGTACATCTCAAATCTGTACGTGGAATGCAACATTGAAAGCTTAAGGGCCATTGAATCCCTTGAGTTGACAGCCAGATGTCTTGCGGTGATGCGGGAAAAGCAGGAAGTGTCCCTGGATGAAATATCTACGGCAATGCCCATGGTCCTAAGGCACAGGACGGAACCTATGGTGCTTTCGGAAATCCTGAAGGACCTGGAACTACGGAAAGCTGCCGGCGCTGGAATCCGTGAAAAGCAGGAACAACAAAAGGGCGCCGGCGGAGTTAACATGCCACACCAGCCCAAATTGCAGCATCCGCCTGACGCGCCCACTGGTTCCAGGTCGCCTGAAAGCTCTGACGGGTGTGCGCCCAAAGATTGGGCTGGCAGTGAGGAGAAGGGTAAACACAGTTTGGCAGATCGGCCACCCGTACCCAGACTGGCTTTTGAACCGCCGCGGCCAAACTACCTGTCAGATCGGCCAAAGGATCCTACAAGTTTGAACTTGCAGGGACGCAACGGCCAGAGACAAGTAGGCTGGCTTCAGAAGCTGCTGTCCCGGTACCACAAGGGCATGAACACTTCCGGTGCCATCAATTCCGGTACCATGCGAAGCAAAGGCCTTTCACAGCAAAATGCAGTAAGCAACCGTTCTAACGCTTCTACCGGCGGAGAATGGGGTCATATGAAGCAAGAGGCACACGGGGCACCTAAATCAAACCAGCTTGGCCGCAATCATTTCGCCCCCTCATCTCCTGTGTCGCCTCCTGAAGCTGCACGGGCCATTTCTGAACTCAACTGGGAAGAAATCCTGTTGCCATTTGGGTGGAAGGGCCATAGGGAATGATCTTCTTTCCAAAGGGCGCTTGTCCCGGACAAAAAAGCGCAATCAGGCGCCTTCATGAATTGATGAACATACCTGTTCCTGTGCGCGTGGGTGAGACCGCAGTAGTGTCAACCAAAGTACACCTACAGGATCCTGCCCTGCCCGATAAGATTACCGCGGTGATGAACTCTGATGCCGGCCAGGTGTTTTATCACAGGAATGCCCAAAACGAAGTAATCCACATCGATGTGTTTCATTCTGAAGGCAGAATAAAGCCTGAGGATGTAGCCCGTTCAATAGTAGATGCAGTGTCGCGCACTAATTTGGAAACAATTGACGGCATCCCCGGCCCCTCGCTCATACCTTTCCTTCCCTACATCGACATTCAGACTGCAGTTGGAGGCGGCAGGGTTGACGGACCCCTCCTCTATGGACGTGAAGCAGGCGTGAGGCAGGCACATGTAACCCACGTTCACCTGGCCATTCTCAACGTGCATGTACTGGTATCTTCCATTTTCGTCATTGTCGGGTCAGTGGAAGCTGCGATACAAAACGCAGGTTTAGAGCTGAGGAAGATAAGCTATGTAGCTGCGGAATCAGGTAGCGCACCAATGGACCTAGGGGACTACAGGACACTCACCGACTCGCTTCTCAAACAATCAGGCAGGGACCCCCTGACAAACACAACTCCGGCCTTGTCGTGGTACAGGGCTGAAGCCCTTGCCAGGCAGGCGGCCCAGGTGATCGGCACCACCGGCGACGCACTGGACCTTTTGCAAGCCCTGTCTGCCGGGATGCATCCCGACGAGCTCACAAGGTTCAGGGGTCCCAAGGGCCGGAAAACCGGTGAAATCCGCCAGGCGCTCATGAAGTCTGACCTGATTCAGTTGGACTGTCACCAATACAAGCTTACCCCCCAGGGGGAAATGGCCCTGGACCACCTGCGGCGCCATAGTTCAGAAATAGAAGCTTATCTCAGGCGGCTGCTGTGGTCGCTGCCTGCTGCCAACATACCCGCGCCTGAAAGGAAGGGTACCACCCTCAAGCCAGGCAATGCAAGATCAAGGGGATATGCCCTGCCAAAAGAGCGAGGCGACATAGCAGGCCATCTGGCCGTAGCTGAAAGCATAATAGCCAAAGGCACAACCCGTGGTCCTTTGAAACCCTCCCACCTCCGGTTCTGGTATACCCGCGGGATAAAGTCCAGGCCTGTGGTGCTGCTGCTTGATGCGTCAGCATCCATGGCGGGAAAGCGCATGGCGGCGGCAAAAGAGTTTGCCAGGCACCTAATAATCACAAGCAAGGAAAAAGTATGCGTGGTCGTGTTTCAAGACTCAATGGTGGAAGTGATATGCGATTTCACCAAGAACCCACGCACGCTTGAAGCAGGGCTTGCCCGTATACGGGCTGAAGGGCTTACGCCCCTAGCCAAAGGTTTGGAGAAGGTCGGTGAGCTTTGCCGGGGCAAAATCAACAAGCCACTAGTACTGTGTGTTACAGACGGAATCCCGACTGTGCCTTACAGGACCCTTTCCCCCATTGAAGACGCAATATCCGCCGCGAAAAAGCTGGCAAGACAAGGCATACACATAGGTTGCATAGGACTTGAGCCGAACCACAGTTTCCTTAGGCAGATGATGCAGGCAGCTAAGGGATCTTTGTATATAGTTGACGAACTTGAAGCATCCACAATGGCAGCTATAGCCCGCAAAGAACAAAGCGGATGACATGTTTCAGAATCTGCTGCTTACTAACTGTTCCCCTGGATCCTGCCATGATCTCGCAGTAACAGTTTGAGGCCTGTATGAATAGATTGAGAGCACGAAGTTGCTGGGGAGGAGAACTGTTGAACGCTTTTCCGGGATATGCTCTTGGCGCCGCAAGTATGCAAGGTCCAGGGCAGGCACGCCACTTATTTCAAAACCCTAATCTGTCCCAAGAACGAGCTCCTATTATTGAGGCCCTGTTTGCGTACAGGGATATAGTCAGACTGCATATGCCCGGCCACAGGGGAGGAAAGGGGGCTGATCCGCTCTTTGCGTCGTTACTTGGGCAGGAGGCTCTTCTGAGTGACGTCACAGGTGTACCTGCCATGGATGAACTGCATGAACCCCATGGATGCATCCGGGAAGCACAGGAACTTGCAGCAGGTCTTTTCGGCGCAGAGCAGACCTATTTCGTCGTCAACGGAACCTCAGGCGCTATTCACACTATGGTGCTCTCGGCGCTCAATGACGGAGATTACATCGTAATACCGCGAAACATACACAAGTCGATCCTGTCTGCCATAATCCTTGCAGGTGCCCACCCCTTATTTGTCCAGCCGGTATACGACGAATATCTAGGGTTTGCCTTGGGAGTTGAGAAGCGCACCCTCATCCGGTTCCTGAACACCAACCCAGATGCCCAGAATGCTAAAGCTGTGTTGCTTGTCAATCCTACTTACTATGGAACTACCCAGAACCTTACCTCAATATGCCGGGCAATCCACAAACGTGGAAAACTGTTGCTGGTTGATGAAGCCCACGGCCCTCATTTCCATTTTCACAGAAGCTTGCCTGAGCCTGCCCTGAGGTCTGGAGCAGACGCCGTCGCCCAGGGTGCCCATAAGATGATTGGCGCCCTAACCCAGGCATCAATGCTGCACATACAGGGACCTAGGATTGACAGGGCGCGCGCTAAAGCATGGTTCCAGTGCTTGACGTCAACCAGCGCTTCGTACCTGTTGCTGGCATCCCTGGATGCTGCAAGGCGCCAAATGGCTCTTCACGGGCCGGAACTTATAGGCCGTGCGATTGAACTGGCCGACACATTGAGGGAAGAAGTAAACCATATCTCAGGTCTATACTGCTTCGGTCATGAAATTACGGGTCAACCCGGGGTAGACGCGCTGGATCCCACTAAGGTAACAATAACCGTGAAAGAACTTGGGATCACCGGATACCAAGCTGAAATCTTCCTAAGAGACAAAATGGGGATCCAGGTAGAAATGTCTGACCTGAACAACGTCTTGGTAATCATGAGTTTCGGGAATACGGCAGAAGATATCCGCGCGCTCCTGCAAGGCCTGCGCGCCCTTAAGCGTGCCGCTGAAATCGGGCAAATCCCTAAGAAGCTAAAGGCAGTCCAGGAAACCGTACCTAACCTTCCCCCTATCCCAGAAATGGCGCTTACCCCAAGAAAGGCTGTGCAGGGTAAATGCACAAGAGTGCCCCTTAACGAAAGCTTGGGCCGGGTCAGCGCTGAAGTGGTCACTTGCTACCCACCGGGCATCCCTATCCTGTACCCGGGCGAAGTGATCTCAAAGGAAACTCTGGACTACCTCGACATGATGAAGAAATTGGCGTTTGGGATTTCAGGTCCTGAGGACAAGACACTAACTACACTACGAGTGGTGGAAAACGTGTGAAAAAAGCGATCTTGAATGCCTGGCCTTCGGTAGTGGTTGGTGACAGGAACCAGTGGCAGTCCAAACTTACGCTGGAACTCACTGGATTGCCTGAGGAAATAAGGTTTAGGGCGTTGCCGGATAACGCAGGTACTAACACTGGACTTAAGCCCGCACATGCAGCGGGCTTTGCAGCCGGCCTGAGTGCCCTTTGCAAAGATGCTCATAGGTATAGGTTCACCCTCCAAGGTGTGGACCTTGTTATGGCAGAGGACGATATTGTGGTAGCTGATGGGCTTATAAAACTGGTGAGGGTACACCCAGGCCGCCATACAGGACCCGGGAATATGTCAGAAAGCCTGCCCCAAATACACCTGGATATTTTCACCGAATACCCGTTGCCGGAACAAGGTGACAAGCTAGCTGTAGACATACAGCAGACTCCCGGCCTACCTGCTACAGTAACCTTTAGTTTTTCGCGCAAGCCGTTGCGGGACCTCTTAGGAGGTGTCAGAATCGGGATTGATCCGGGGCACGGGGGCAAGGATAAGGGTATCCAAGGCCCTGTTGATCTTACAGAGAAATATGTAGCGCTTGAGATATCCAGGGAACTATGTAACTTACTTGAGCTGTCAGGAGCCCATCTGGTAGTTACACGCACCGGCGATCTGGATGTGACGGAAAAAGAGCGATTGCACATACTCAGGGCAGGAAATCCGGCGCTGTGCGTTGAGATCCATGTCTCAGGCAGCGACAACCCCCTTGCACAGGTTTACAAGCTTGCAGCAACCCAGGACTGCAGCGATTCACAACTACTTGGAAGGGAGATAGCCCTGGCGTTACATGAACGTATGGGTATCAGGCCTGAATCAGCCGTTTTGCCGCCCCGGCCTGGCCTGGAGGTGCCGTATGTCAGGGTAGAGCCCCTATGCCTGACCTATTTTGCCGACGAAGCCAACTTCAGGGCACCCCTGTTTAGGAAAAGGCTTGCTCAATCAATATACAACGGTATCTCGCGATACCTCCATAAGACCAAGGTCCGGCAATCGTGAGAGAACCGTGGGAGAACCCTTGAGGTGAGCTCAAGTGCCATACCGCTGGAGTGAACAAAACACCGCCATACTGAGAATCCGGACCCACCTTATCACTGAAAAGGATGACCCTGTCGATGTGATCGACAAGTACACCAAAGCCATAGCAGCGCCTGGGGATCTGGTGGGGATAGCTGAATCAGTGGTAGCCATTATGCAGGGACGGGCTATTGATCCGGACGCTGTGAAGCCAGGAATCCTGGCCCGTCTCTTGTCCAGATTTGCACACCCCGATTCCAGTGTTTCGGCGGTGCGTTCAATGCAAATGGCTATCAAAGAAGTAGGGGTTCCCAAGATCATGGCAGCTGCGTTGTGTGCCCTGGTAGGAAAAATCCTAGGTATCAAAGGGTTGTTCTTCCGGGTGGCAGGTCCTGAAGTGGCCCAAATCGACGATTCCGGCGGAACAATGCCGCCGTTTGAGAGGCATATAATCCTTGGGCCCAAGCACCCTGACAGGGTGGCCAGGCAAGTGTGGAAACGAACAGGGTTATGGACTTTGATACTCGATGTCAACGATAAAGGGGCTGTAGACATACTCGGAAGTAGTCTCCCGCTCAAGCCCCATCAATCTGAGTTCATCAAACACGTCCTCAGGTCCAACCCCTTTGGCAACGACGATCAGAAAACCCCTCTCATATTGATCAAGTTCCTAAAACCAGGAGCCGGGGAAATCCCCGGCCCCGTATAGACATAGTCTTCTCTATGTTGCCTACTGTCTTGACTCTATCCTGATCTCAACCGCTGTGTGACCGTCTAAGGCGACTCTCACAACATCACCCTTCCTGAGATCTTCCCAACCCAAGGTCCTGTTGTTGTAGCTAACCTTCGTTTCAGAATCTGCTATCACCAGAGTCTTCTCTCCCTGGTATTCGACAATCAGGACCGCCGCATAATCGTAGCGGGTAACGGTTTCAATCTTGCCATAGAGATCTCCGAAAGGAATTGCCTGCTTCGTAGCCAGAACTTCTATCTTTACCGCTTCTTCACCGTCGTGCTTCACCTTTACCTTGTCGCCAGCTGCCAGTCTGTCAGCGGAAATCTTGGTAGTTCCCCGGAAGATTTCAGTTGCGGAGCCTACAGTGAGCACCAACTGCTTGCAGTCGTCCTGCTTTATGGTTATGATCCGTGTCCTGACAGTGGGTCCGGCCTTTATCTCAGCGATAATGCCTGTAGTTTCCTGAGCCTCATCGTATTTCTCAACGATCTCGACTTCTACTCCGTTATCTTTCGCCAGTTTCACCCTTACCTTATCTCCGGCCTGTATCTGAGTCCTGGGTACAAGCTCGCCTTTGTATGTTACCTTCACATTGGAAGCCAGGGTGATTCTGTGGGTCTTGTTACTGCTATCCTGTACTTCAATGCTCATTTCGTCCTTTGACACGCGTGTCCTGGTAACAACTCCTGAGACGTACCGGACCTCGCTCAGCCGTTCAATTACCTGTATATAGACAACCCGGTTGTCTACAATCACAAAAGCAGCTACATCGCCAACGGCCAGATCTTTGAAGCTTATGGTGTCGCCTTCGTACTTAATTACAACGTCAGCATGCAGGGTTAAGGAACGCTTCCTGCCGGCATCAGTCTCGATTTCCAGGGTACGCGTACTGCCTGAGGTTTGCTTTGCCTTAATTGTGCCGGTCAGATGGGTACTTTCATCTTCAAGTATCCGGATATAGTACAGTTTGCCATTTTGCAGTTTCCCGAAAATAACGTCTCCTGCCGCAAGCCGGGAAGCTGCATATTCGTAACGCCCGTCAGTTACTGTGCAATCCCGGTCCAGGGTAAGAGTCTCTGAACCCTTGTCTGTCTTAACTGTAATTACCACTTCGCCTTTGCTCGTGGTGAGTTTTGTTACAATCGTACCCACAATCTCACCGGTTTTTATTGGCGCGGGAGTGCCACGCTTGACTATGGTAATCAGAACTGCAACATCAGCCGGGTTGGTCAGTACCTTCACTGTATCCCCAACTCTGATGTCGCTTACCGAACCCTGTTTTGAGTCTTCCAGGAACACAACTGCATCCTTGGAAACCGGATATTCGTACACCTTGCCTGAAGCAACCATGATTTCAATGGAATTCCTTGAGACATCAACCACGGTTCCCGTGATATAGTACGGCATCTCATCAGGAAGTTCTTCGTTGATCAGCCTGTCAAGTATGGCGGCCATCTCAGCCCTGGTAACCGGTTTGTTGGGCTGGAACGTGTTGTCAACGTATCCTTTGAACAGGCCCATGTCCACCGCTTGTGCTACGTATCCCCAATAGCCGTCAGGAATCGCCTTGGCATCTTTGAAATCCAATTTAGCATTCATCTTAGCTTCAGCAAGTTTGCCGTTTCCGCTGGCTCTGACCAAAGCTTTGGCTACCCATGCGCGGGTTGCCGGTTTTTCTGGATGCAGGTCATCCAGTTCCACCCATCCCTCATCCACAGCAATAAGGATGTATCCCAGGGACCATCTTGCGGATTCGGGCACATAGGGATACCATGAGCCGTTTGAGTAGAACCATCCAGGAGCGTCGTCATTTTCATACTTCCAGTAATACCAGTGGTTTTTCAGCCTCTTGTTATCTTGCTTCTTTATGTCCTGGTCAATGCTCAGATATATGCTACCAAACCTTTTCGCTAGTTCCTCAGCTTCATCTTCCAGGCCAAAAGCCCTCACCATCATGGCCAGGGCTTCAGCTTGTTTCACCGGATCATTGGGTTTGAATACATTGCCGTCGTAACCTGAAATTATCCCAAAGCCACGCATCCTCAAAATGGATTCAAGCGCCCAGAAAGATGCCCCAACATCAGAGAAGCCCAGCTTGTGGGTCTGTTTCAAGACCTTCTCTGCCTGTTTCATCAGTTTTTCTATCATCTTGGCCATCTGCTTTTGCGACTTGCTCTTGGCTTCAGCGAACCCGGACATCCCCACCAGGATTGAAAACATCAATACCAGGACCAATGCAGTCCTAAGTATCAGTCTTGCTGACCTGGACGGCCGGTACGTAAGTTTTTTCCCACCAGCCAAACTTACCGCCTCCTATACTGGTTTGCATTTGGGTCAAGGTTGCCCCTGTTATGCTGGGACAAGTCAAACCCGAATGCTTTCAGCTATACAATCGACGGGAGGCGATTGCTTGTGGGTGTGTATCATGCCATTTTTTGTTTGTGGTGCCTATTTATGTGGCTTGAATGCTCCTGACTTGGCGGCTTCTAGACTCGGCCTGTAACGCTTCGGCGGCCTGGCAGTTGGACAGAAGATGTGAAACTCAGCGGCCTTAACTAACTCCCTTGGAGTCTCTCTAGGAGTTCTGAGTAGAATCCGGCGTCGCTATCGCATGAAGCTGAGAGCCGTTCCATGGGACACAATCCATCACCGGTGCGGTTTAGTATCGATGGCACGAATTCACGTCCATCCACCTGTATACCCCTGGCAGCAGCTTCAGCCAGCACCGGTTGGCTCACCAGGCCTCCCCACATCGCCCTGGCCCTCATGAGCACTCCCAGTCTGAAAGCAGCGAGACCAAGCACCCTGTCGCCAAATACAAGATTGGGGTGCTGGCGTGCAGTTTGGCCCATTCTCTGCAGGATCAGAAGAGCAGGCTTAATCCCACTGCCTTTTTCCCTATCCAGCACCTTTCCGTCAGCAACAAGCACTGAAGACCATCCTGAATCAATCTGCTGTTTCGCTGATTCAAGGCTGAGGGAAATGCTGTGTTCATCTTGTCTGCAAGCCTTTGAACAGGTGCAATCTTTCGAATCGGTTTGCTCAAATCTTGGCAAATGACCTTCCCCCTCATGACTAGTCTATCGTATGATACCAGGTCTTGCATACCTCAGCATCAACAAGGTATCAAGATCGGCCAGGTTTCCGCTGGACTCGATACGAAATCGACCACTTCCGCATCAAACCTGGTACTGAAATCAAGCACCTTAAGCCTAAGCTGGTATCAAAACCGACCACGTTGGGAGCAAACCTTAGGGTGTATCACTGCTTTCCCGCAATTGCCATGTCGCCGGTCAAGGCCGTATTCCCGCATGACCATTTAAGCATGTCATAACAGTTTTGGCACGAACCTGCAAACGCAAGTCTAAGTCACCGATCCAGGACATCAATCATCATCACATTCAAAAACCGGTGGGGATTTTCCTCCTGGTAATGATTTTCCGGAAAACAAGGCATCATATGTCTGAGGTGGTTAATCATGCGAAACCTGTGGACCAGAGCCCTTTGGGGTGGCGTTACCGGAATAGCTGCGATGGACATTATTTTGGGAATCGGCAGAAGCGCCGGATTGGTACAACTCAACCTGTTGGGGGGGCTGGCTGATCTGGTGTCAACCGGGGGCGTAGCGTATTCTACCAGCGGGGCAATCTTAGGTTTTGTGATCCATTTGCTTGCCGGTGTGTTGTGGGCGCTGCTTTTCGCCGTGATAGTGCGCAACTTGCATTCCAGGCATAATCTAATCCTGGGGCTCATCAACGGGCTTGTCGTGTGGCTCCTGTGGGGACTTATCTTACCGCCTCTGGGAATCACGCCCCAACCGTGGAGTCTGGGGACTCCCAACACCATCATGACTTTGATAGCTAGCTTGGTCTATGGTTTAGCCACAGGGATTGCCACAAGCGAAGACCTTCTGGCAATAACGTGACAAAACAACGGGAACCTGACGTCAACAGTGGGTATCTTGGGCATTAGATGTATGCTTCCCGGTGGCTTGTTCGGCTTGAACTCTGTATTCTGCCTCTTCATGCCTTTGTGTAGTTTGAGCAGTTTCATCAGATTCCGGGCGTCCGGGCTTAGATGTACCTTTCTGTGACGCCCATGCGCGGACCTTGTCCCAAAGCCCGAACCGGTTCCCCAGCCAGGCGAATGCCACCACCGCTATAGTAAGCCCCATTGTAACTATGTCAAAGTTCCGGTCCAGGAACGAAACAGCTTGTTCGCCAAGGAAGTACACCAAAGCGCCTTCCAGGAAGAACCGCGCCCCCCGTCCTACTACAGATGCAATCACGAAGGGCCAGACCTCTACCCTAAAGATACCGCCGGTCAAGGTAAAGAGTTTGAACGGAATGGGCGTAAAAGCTGCAATTCCCACCGCCCACCCTCCGTATTTGGAAAACAGGACTTCAATGGCTGAAATCTTATCTTGTGCGAAATACCTCTCAACAAGGGGCCTGCCTGCTTTTCTCCCAATGGCGTACCCGGCCAGGGCTCCTGCAATCGACGCCGAGCTTGCCAGCAACGCATACCAGAAACTCAAACCGGGGTTCATTAAAGCCATGGGTAACAGCACAACATCAGGAGGTATAGGGAAGAATATGGACTCACAAAAAGACAGCAACACCAGTCCCAACTGGCCGTATTCCAATATGATATCCACTGTCTCGGGACTGAGCACTGTACTCTCTCCTTAGTGTCCGGCTAACACGGAACACCTTTGAGGGGGTTGTAGCGTTCTCCGGGTTAGACTGGCCGAAGAGTGTTCAAAGAAATGGCAAGCAGGCCTGTAAGCCGGGTTCTGTCGAGGGTAGTCATCTATCTGGGAGAAAGGTTACCCTTTCCCTCAAGCGGCCATACCCAGGGGCTCAGCGGGCAACGTCATCGCCCCTCTATTCGGCCTTGCTCCGGGCGGGGTTTGCCTGGCCAGCCGGTCACCCGACTGCCGGTAGTCTCTTACACTACCATTTCACCCTTACCCCTGTCCGCCGTTTCCAGCCCTGGTTACCTAGAGGCTGGGCATGCCTCTGGTAAGGCAGGAACCACGTGACAGTGGCGGTATGTTTCTGTGGCACTTTCCCTAAGGTCACCCTTGCTGGGCGTTACCCAGCGCCCTGCCCTGTGGAGCCCGGACTTTCCTCAGGCAGCTTAAGGCCGCCCGCGACTACCTAGCCTGCTTACCACAACACAATATAACAAGGCCGGTGGAAGGCGTCAAAGCGTCCAATAACGCTTGACATCCAGAAATACCGGCTACATAAGTCTACTTCTGCCTGGCTTCCTGTGTCAACCATTCCGGCCTGTCGTCTATTTCCTAGCTGCGCTCATAAACCCTGGTCATCCAAAAGCTGCTATGGTCCCCAGCAAGTGCTCTGCAGTTTACATGCTGCCGATAGTAACCAACACATGCTCCTAGAATTCGACCATAGGTGCTTCTTCAGCCCCCTCTGCCATCTCAAAGTAGGTCCTAGGGCCAAACCCCATAAGTCTGGCAATGACCACAGCCGGGAACTGCTTGATTCGCGTATTGTAAACCCTGACCTGCTCATTGAATCTGAGCCGCTCTACTGCGATGCGGGTTTCAGTGCCGCTAAGTTCATCCATGAGCCTGATAAACTGGGCGTCCGCCTTGAGTTCAGGGTAGTTTTCTACAATCACCAACAGCCTGGCAAGAGCTGACTCAATCTCATTGCTTGCAGCTGTCCGTTCTTCAGGGGTTGCTGCCTGGTTTAGCCTTGCCCTTGCATCTGCAATGGCCGTGAACACTTCTTCTTCGTGTTGGGCATATCCCTTAACAGTAGCTACAAGGTTGGGGATCAGGTCGTGCCGCCTTTGCAGCTGGTTCTCTACCTGCGCCCACTGCCCGTCAATTGCCTCGCTCTGCCTCACAAGTCCGTTATAAGTCGAAACCAGCCAACCTCCGATAAGCACTATTATCCCCAGTATTACCAGAAGACCAGTGATACCTTTCTTCATAGCTTTTCCCTCCCGTTACTCGCCTTGGTCAAACCGGTCCGTGTAAGGCGGTTGGACAAACTCCCTCTTCCTGTGCTGGTCCAATTTCATGCCAGGCCAGAGAGGTTACCACCTCCTGCTTGCACCGCCTCCGCCGCTCCTGCCGCCGCCAAAACCTCTTGGGCCGAAGGACCCTCTTCCACTGGATCCACGACCCCCGCCAAACCCTCCGAAAAACGGCCCTGGCCCACCGGCAATCGGGCCTGAGCCCGGCGGCCTTACTATCGGCCTTGTCCTGTACCTCTTCTCGTCGTTATATCCGCAAACGGGACACCTATACGCCCTGACGGCAAGCCCACCTACTGATGCGGTAGCTTGCTGGATTATCTTATCAGTGATGACCAGCCTAGACTTGCACCTGGGACAGCGTCTTCTCTTTATGCCCTGATATGCCAGGAGGGCCACGGGCAGCAGTATAATCCCTGCAACTAACAGCACCATTCCCGTTGGAATCCCCGGCTGCACATATCCATCCCCTGGAACAAGAGGCCAGTATCCCCCATGCTCCTTAATCTGGAGTTCTATGCCCGCATCCTGGGCAATGTATTCAGCCGCATTCAAGAGCCCTGCGTATAGGCCCTTTCCATATTCCTCATTCCTGAAATACGGAATCATCATATCGAGGCATTCGCCTGCCCTGCCGTCAGTAATAACCGGCTCAAGCCCATATCCTACCTCCATGCGGAGCTCTCTTTCTTCCATGGAGAGGATCACAAGCAGACCCTTGTCCTCATTCTCCTGGCCGATTCCCCATTTCTCGTAAAGGTTGACCCCGTACATCTCTATGGATTCATCACCATGTTCACTCACAATCGCCACGGCAAAGGTAACCCCTGTTTGCTCCAAGACCGCGTCTACAAGGGCATTGAGACCGTCAATATCTGATTGGGTCAACACGCCAACATAGTCGTTTATATTCCCATTAGGCTCCGGATAGAGAGAGGCCGGATAGGCCAGGGAACCTGCCGAGACTATAATGGCCAGAGCCAAAACGGCAGTCCCGGCTAGTCTTGCACGGTTCTTCCTGATTAAACCTGTTGTTGTCCCGCGAAATCTCAAGTTCAACATCATATTCAACATCTTAGCCGCCTGCACTCCCCCCTTTCAGCTTTGGCTTACTAATGCTATCACCAATATATATGTTACGAAAGACTGACCGTATAGTCGCAGCAGTCGTTCACGATTGCGAGATCAACTTGTGAAGGTCTAGAACAAGGTTGGACAAGGAATCAGCACGTTTATTCTGCTCCCTGGGTATGTGGTGGATTTCCCACTTGGGGAAAGACCGCAAGAGGTATTTTACCCGGTTGTAGAGGGGAAGCAAATTCCCGCTGGAAACTTTGAAGGAGCCTCTTATCTGTTCAACACACAAGTTCGAATCTGAATAAATAGCCACTTCGTCTATTCCCAGTTTCCTGGCCTGTTCAAGCCCTAAAATAACCCCTGAATACTCTGCAATGTTGTTGGTGGCATTCCCTAAAAACATGGCGCATTCTTTCTCAGGAAGGCCTTCAGCCAGAACCACTGCAGAACAGGCAGCCGGGCCCGGGTTGCCCCTACAGGCACCGTCTGTGAAAATAGTGGCTTTCATGGAATAACCCCCTCTGCCAACTACTTTGACATAAACACACGGGTTCCTTCAATACTTATCGGGTGAAAGCCACGAATCATCTGTCCCAATTCCAGTCCATGAGTTCAGGCCCTGCGCCTAGGTTCTCAAATGTCCCAGCCAGCCCACGGCCAGTTTGAAAAGAGGAGTGGCTCATCAACTCAGCCACTCCTCAGCCAAGCCGCTCCTCATATGGAATCCTGGAAACACACAACCTTCCTACAGCACTCAGGATCTCTTTGTCACAACGGACAAAGCCATTCCCAGCAGCCCTTTTCTCTGTGAAAAGATGTCCTCAAGGGCGTTTAGTACATAGTCAATCTGTTCTTTCGTGACTACCAGAGGAGGTTCAAGCCTCATCACATTGGGATTGTTTAGCGTATACGCTGTAATAGCCTGGTGGTTGCCCAGCAACTGCCCTGCGACAAGCGAAGCGTAATATTCTTTGGCAAACTCGTTGATTGCGCCGGCTGTAAGCTTATCCAGCAGCCCTTCCACAGGCCTGTCAAATTCAACGCCGATAAGCAATCCCTTTCCCCTGACTTCCTTTATCGTCTTGTAGCGTTGCTTGAGCGTCCTAAGCCCTTCCAGGAAGTATTCGCCCAGCTCAAACGCCTGGCGCGGGAGGTCTTCTCCGATTATTTTGCTGATGGTCATGAGGCCCGCTGCGCAAGCCCTGGCGCCACCTCCGAAAGTTGACGTGTGCAAAATCGCCTTGGACATTCCCCCGTACGCCTTCTCCCAGACGGTCCTAGTAGCTACGGTAGCACCCAGGGGCATTACTCCGCCACCCAGAGCTTTGGCAAGACACATGATATCGGGTACGACTCCCTCGTGTTCACAAGCGAACATCGTACCTGTTCTTCCCAAGCCAGTCTGAACCTCATCCAAAATAAGAAGGGTATCGTGAGCCCTGGTTAACTCCCTTGCCTGCTTAAGGTAGCCCTCAGGTGGAACTATCACCCCGGCCTCGCCTTGAACCGGTTCCATGATGACCGCTGCACACCTGTGCCGCTCCAACGCATCTTCAAGCGCATTTATGTCGCCGAACGGCACTTCAACACAACCCGGAATGAGGGGTTCAAAAGGAGTCTTGTACTTCTCACGGCCGCCCACTGACAAGGCACCAAAGGTCTTCCCATGAAACGCACCGGTACAATACACGAACACCTGCTTCCCTGTGGCGATTCGAGCCATCTTCAGCGCACCTTCAACAGCTTCTGCGCCGCTGTTACAGAAAAATGACATGCTCAGATCGCCTGGGAGAATAGCTGCCAAGTCGTGAGCCAGGGCTGCTTGGAGCGCGCTCGCCTGGGCTTGAAGGTAGTTCGGACGGTTACTAGCCTTCTCCATGCCGGCCAGGATGTCCCTGGGGTTGTGCCCAAAAGGCAAGCTCCCGTAACCTCCCAGGAAATCAAGGTAACGGGTGCCGGTTTCATCGTAAACGAAGATCCCCTCTGCACTCACGAAGTTCTTGTCGAACCCGATAGCTGAGAGCATGGTTTTCAAACCAGGGTTCACATGCTTTGCAAACAAGCTGCCCGAGTCTTTTCTGCTTAGATTCAGAGCATTCTCAAGTCCGATAAGGCCATATGTATTCCTGTTGCCTGAGTCTTGATTGTCAGGCGCCGGTCTTGTCCCAGCCACATTATCACCGCTTTCCGTATTTTTGGTGGTTGTATAGGCTCTTTCTGAGGCGGCATACAGCGGAAATAACGCGGTCCCGCCTGTTCGTGTTGCCGCCGGGCTTACCGTAAGTTTGTGCAATTGCTTTTACACATTGTTTGTGCACATTTCCGTGCACGATCATCTTACCTCATTTCACCATGGGGATACAATGGATGTTCCACAAAATAGCACACTAGAGGCGGTCCCGATCGCACCAGCAACGGGATTATGTCACATGAATGCGGTAAGTAAAGTAACCCTCGTTATTATGTCAACATATTGTATATCAGTACGTAGCTGACACCCATGGCGCGGTTTCTCTCCTCCCCCGGAAATCGCGCCGCCCTTCTCGCATTGGTCCGGGTTAGCGTATGTACAGGGCTCATACAGGCCTCATAACTTTTTCAGGAACTTCTGTAACCCAGCTCTTGTTGTCAACATAAGATACCGTAGATTCTTTCCGATGGGAGGGGTACAAGTGTCCAGTCTATCTTGCATCAACGAACAGCTGGCGTTCATTGTTTTCCTCATCCTGATTCTGCTCCTTCTGGGTCTGGACTGAGCCCTAAGAACACGATCGGGGTCGGGATAGCTTGAGTGCTTTCAAGGGGGAGGTGACGCAGAGTGGGACATTTCCTGTTTGACAACCAGCTGGCGTTCATCGTCTTCTTGATCCTCATCCTGCTCGTCTTGGGGCTCGAGTAATCACCTCCTAGAGATGGATGCCGGCAGAGAGTGGGCCCCACACCAGAGAGGCAGCTCCGGATTACCGGAGCTACCTCTCCTGTTGTGAAGCCTTGAGTTCTAGCGTATCCCGTGTCTATGCCGATCAGCAGAGCCCCCCGGCCTAAATCCATAGGTCACTCCCTTGGGCCCCCCTGTGTCTTAGGATCCTGCGAACGAATCTGCGTATCTGCTCCAGAACATCCTGAGACCGCGCCTTAGCCTGTCCAAGTCATCAATCCTGATAAACTCGTTTGGCGCGTGGACATTTGTGTCAGGACCTGACATTGCAAAGAAGAACAAGTAGGTTCCGAGGATATCCAGGAACGCCGCCGCTATGGGCAGGGTTCCTCCCAAACGCACCTTTACGGGCTCGCGGCCGAACAGTTCCCCGAGTACGTCTGCCATTACAGGCAATACAGGATGGCTTTCCGGTATAACGTAGGGTTTGGAGTTGCCCGGGAACACTTTCACTGTGACCCTTACCCCTGGGGGAACACTGTGCTTTATGTGGTCTTCCAACAGCGCGCATATTACTTCAGGATCTTGGTGAGGCACCAGACGGCAAGTGATCTTGCAGCCAGCCTTGGCAGGAATGATTGTCTTGATGCCTTCACCCTGGAAACCACCCCAAATCCCATTGGCATCCAGGGATGGACGCGTCCACATCCGCTCAGCCAAGCTATACCCTGGTTCACCGAACAGGCCCGGCACTCCTAATCTGTCCCTTATCGCTTCTTCATCAAGAGGGACTTGTTCAAATTGTTCTCGCTCCGCAGGTGATACTTCAGCAACATCGTCGTAGAAACCCTT
The DNA here is from genome assembly GCA_012837895.1 of Candidatus Fermentithermobacillaceae bacterium. Classification (GTDB taxonomy): domain Bacteria; phylum Bacillota; class Sulfobacillia; order Fermentithermobacillales; family Fermentithermobacillaceae; genus DTU015. The sequence goes on from DUQH01000010.1 coordinate 67,416, forward strand.
TACCAGGATCCTTCCTTCTTTATCTTTCAAGCCGGTAAGGATCTCCGCTAATGCTTGAACCGGGTTTTGAATGACCCCGCCGCCTGACCCTGAATGGACATCTGCGTACGGACCTGTCACTTCTACTTGAATTGCTGCCAGGCCCCTGCTGCCAGTGGTGATTGACGGTATTTCCCTGGAAAACATGCCGCCATCCACAGACAAGACAATGTCGCAGGCGAATAGTTCCCTGTGCTCATCCAAGATTTCTTTCAGCGAAGGGCTGCCTATTTCTTCTTCGCCTTCAAACAGGAACTTCAAATTCACAGGCAGCGAGTTCTCTTTGATAGCTTCTTCTGCTGCCAAAACTGCCGGATAGATGCCGCCCTTATCGTCTGAAGCGCCACGGGCAAATATCTTGCCATCCCTGACCTGAGGCTCAAACGGAGGCGAATGCCACTCATCCAGCGGATCGGCAGGTTGGGTGTCATAGTGGCCATAAATCAGCACAGTCGGCGCCTTAGAGTTGTCTTGTGTCTGGGCAGATTTCCTGCCAAATACCACAGGATGACCTTTAGTCTCTATGATCTGCACGTCATCAATGCCAGCACGAATCATCCTTTGCTTCAGCCATCGGGAAGCTTCAGCAAGGTCTGGCTTGTGTTCAGGAATCGCACTAATACTGGGAATCGACAGAAACTCAATGAACTCATCTATGTAGCCCATAGCAGACCCCCCTTGGGATTTCAAAGCAAAATTCAGCGTGATCCCGTATTCTCGAAAATCATATGCTGTACCTTCTGCCCTCACCGACAAGTTCACATGCATCAAAGCTTGTCCGGCATTCAGCCAAGAGCTTCTCTTCCTCATAGAAAGGCCAGATGTGAGTGAGGAGCAGCTTTTTCACCCCTGCCTTCCGCGCGACTTCTCCTGCCTGGGCCGCTGTCATATGTCCTGTACTTGCAAACCCTGCATCTTCCTCTAGGGCAGACGCTTCGCATAAGAATAAATCCGCACCTTGGGCAGCGCTGTAAAGGCCTTGGCACGGGCGGGTATCCCCTGAAAACGCAACCACCTTCCCGCTGGAATCCTCGAACCGTACTGCGCAGGCAGGGTAAGGGTGTTCCACTTTGAAGAACGAAACTTTGATGCTGCCTATCACTGTCTCAAACGTCGCCACAGAAGCATCGCGTGTTTCATTGTGACTCAGGCCCGGAACAGGCACAGCTTCCACTCCCTTATACGAAAGCATGCTGAAATTCTGTGAAGGCTCAGGCGGCGCATACACGGTGATGTGCGGCGGAAGGTGTTTGTAACGGCCGTCAGGTGTAGCTGCGTACCGCAAGGCCAGGAAATCTGATATATGGTCAAAATGCAGGTGAGACAAGATCACAGTAGAGAGGCTGGAGAGGGGCACATGTTCCTGCAATCTGGAAACTACTCCCGGTCCGCATTCCAGGAGTATACCGGTCTCCCCTGAAGTAATCCAGTATCCTGAACAAGCACCTCCTGCAGGAGGAAACGGAGAATACTTGCCCAGAACCAGAATTTCCATAGGTACCACCTCAAGTCTAGCGTTTTAGCTATTGTACACCAAGGCCGGTGGCATATTATGGCAGCTTGTGCTGTCTCAACAAACTGTTCTGGTAATCAAATATCATCCTCGAGATTTCGCCTATCCTCTCAAAGCCTGCCTCCACGTCTTCGTGGCCTTTCGACATGACAGATAGAATGTAAGGGCGTTCAGCATAAATCACCCCCACGTCATTAGCTACGCCCATTATGTCCCCCTCTTTGTGGGCCACTTGTACCTCTGTGATGTACCTGTTTAGCCCCGTGTTCCATATGGTGTTGGCAAGATCGAACATGAGCTTTTCACCTTCTGGGTCGGTCTTTGAAAAATTCAGCGCTGCTTCCATATAAGTAGCATTGTCCCTGGGGGTAGAGATGTTTTGCCCGCCTGGGTACACTGTCTGGCCGCCTATTTCCTTCATGAAATTGATGAGGTTATCTTTCCCAAGCCTGCGCTCTAGCATTTTCCACGCTACGTTGTCGCTGTGGGTGATTGACTTCTCGGCCAGTTCCCTTATGGTAAACGTGTCCCCGTCTTTGGCAGTGTATTGGATGATGCCTGCCCCGCCCCGCCAGTCCCGTGCAGCGTTATATGTCATGGTTTCGTTCCATGAAAGCTCGCCCTGTGATACCAGCAGGCTGGTATAAAGCACCACGGGGACTTTTACCGTACTTGCCGCAGGCACTTGCAGGTCCGGGTTGACGCCGAATGTCTTGCCTGACGAAAGGTCCTTGAAGAACACTCCCCATTCCTGGCCAAGCTCAGCAAGGCCGTTGATGTAATCCTCTACTTGCACCTGGATTTCAGTGTAATCAGGATCCCAGGGGGATAATGGGGTTTCGGGGATACCTCCCAAGAGGCCATCTGGCGCACCTGGCTCATCAGCCGCAGGCCCCGCGCCCAGACCGGCTATTGATTGGAGCAAGGCCATACACTTTTCCCGGAAAATCTTGAGCTCAGATCGCTGAACAGATATTTTCCAGACAGCCCCTGTGCCCGGAATCCCGCGGTAGACCTTGCCATCGCTTTCGATAACTCCGAAGTCTACAACGTACATGGAACCATCAGGGCCGAACTTCACATCGACCGGATGGTTGAAACCGGAAAGGCTTTGGCCGGCCGGGACCTTAGAGCTGTTGTACGCAAACACCTCATGTTTTCCCGTATCTATGTCCAGGGCATACACGCAGCTGCCCCCAGTCGTAAGGTCGCTACCCTTCTTGCCAGCGGAAATCCCATGCTGAAGACCTTTGGCGCCGGCCAAGGCACATGAGATATCGCCCTCCCCAAAAGCAGCAAGGTACACGCGCCCTGACTTGTCGAAGATTGGAGGGGCAAATCCGAATTTCATGAGCCCGGTTCCCGGCTCGAACAAAGCTATGGGCTTTTCAACCGCGGGATGCTCCTGCAGCAGGTTGGCAAGGGGAGCGTTCTTCGTTTGTGACTTAAACTTGGGGTCCGTAAGGGGTTCTCCCGCAGCAAAATCGGGCCAGCCGTACCACCCACCTTGCTTTATCTGATAAACCGGGTCAGGCGCGTTGGCCACAGGCCTGGAACCCCGGTCTTGATATCCCTGGTCGATGGCAATAAACCTGCCGTCAGGCGAAAAGCCGAGCCCAAACGGGTTTCTCAGGCCCCATGCGTATACTTCTGCATTATCCCCGTCCTGGGTTATCCTGTAGATTACGCCCCCGGCGTTTGATTTCCCGGAAATCTGCTGCCCGGGGGTTGACTGTGTACCGAAAGGCAAGAAGCCTCCGGTAACGGCGTTGTCAAAAGGATTTGCCGTCCGGGGATCCCGGGAAGAAAAATTCATCCCTGCGAGCACAATGTCTCTTGCAGGCACGTCATGCATTTCCGGGAAGGAAGATGCCCAGCCCCTCTGGAAGTTGTCTTCGCCCACAACCCCTGAATTTGTGACTGTACCATGCCCAACATAGATCCAGCCATCAGGCCCGAAAGCAATCCCGCCTGTGAAGTGGTCGCCAAAAGGCAGGCCTTGGAGCAGATCTGTGCGCCTGGATCTGGATTCTTGTCCAGGCTGCCCCTGGGTACCATCCCCTGTCGTCGAAACATTGTCAAAGCCCTTTGAGATTTCTATAGCCGAAACACAGTCCCTGTGGGCAACATAAATTATGCCGTTTCGCATCTTGACATCAGTAACCGGTGCGTTGAGGCCGTCAACCACCACTTCATGAACATCAGGGGCCACACGCACAACCCTTCCTTGTAGCTCCCCGCCTTTGCCGGCTACAGCGGCGATGCCTTGTGAACCCTCGCCAGCGCTTACCGCTGCCTCAGAAACGTACATCATCCCTGATTCATCCCAGGTTACTGCAGTTGGGAACGTAAGGCCGCTTATGTATCGTTCAATCCTATATCCGGGAGGCAGGATCACCTCCGTAATGCTTTCAGCTTCAGTCTGGGTTGTTGTGAGGTATAACAGGCTCACGGCTGCAAGAGTCGCCGCTAGCACCCATACAAGTCTTTTCCTGCTCATGTGAGAAACCGTCCTTTCCCTTGACTCTGGAAATACACCGGAAACTTGCTTGAGTTCCAGCTGCCTTTATTATTTGAGGCTCCGGCGGTTCCTAAACCGATTAGGGGACGAGGGTAACAAATACGGGCGCACACAGGGAAAAGCTGTGAGCAAGAAAAGTGGTTAGGGGTTATATGGTGGGGACTACAGGGCTTGAACCTGTGACCTTTCGGATGTGAACCGAACGCTCTACCGCTGAGCTAAGTCCCCACTAGTCAACTGTCTTCGTACAAAACAGTATACCAAAATATCGTCCGGCAGGCAATCAAATGGGCAGGAATCCGGAGGCTACCAAGCCGGGCAGCCTTCCGGACCTGCACCAGTGCTTACAGGCCAAACGGCTCCAGGGCCCTGTCAAGTATTCCTTTGGTATAGGCAATGGTCATCCCGTAATTGGTGACCGGAATCCCTGCAGCTTTGGCAGCCTCTATCCTTGTCAGCATGGCCCGCCGGTTGAGCATACATCCACCGCAATGGATTATGACCTTGTATTCGCTAAGGTCTGCCGGGTAATCAGCTCCCCTTTGCCAGGAAAACTCCAGTGGGCCGCCTACTTTTTCCTGGAGCCACCTTGGAACCTTTACCGTACCGATGTCGTCGGCGATGGGATGATGGGTGCAGGCTTCTACGATCAACACCCTGTCATGGGGCTTGAGGCTGGCCAGTGCCCGTGCGCCACGGGCAAGCTCATCAAGGTCCCCCTTATAACGGGCAAACAGGATAGAGAATGACGTAAGCGGGATGCCGGCAGGCACTATTGCATCCACTTCTTCAAACACTTGGGAATCGGTTATGACGAGGGCAGGAGGCTGTTTTGAATTATCCAGGGCATTTGCAAGGTGTCCTGTCTTTACCATAACCGCAGTACAATCATGATCAAGCAAGTCCCTTATTGCCTGGACTTGGGGCAGGATCAATCTGCCCTTGGGAGCTTGCAGATCCAAGGGGACAACCAGAAATACAGTGTCACCGGGATCAAGCAGGTCACCCACTATAGCAGGTTCTGCATCCCCAAAGGCATCTTTTATAGTCTGGCATAAACGGGCAGTGAGTTCCCTGACTCCCTCGCCTGTAACAGCACTTACTCCTAAGACCACCGGTTGAGACGCCGCCTTGCTGTCACCGGTCCGCCCTTTGCGCATGGCCTTTGCATTTCCCTCAGAACCACTGGCACGCGATTGCCGGATAACAGCCTCTACTTTGGTCCGCACACCCTCCAGGCAAGATGTACAGTCCCAAGTGTCATGTTTCGCCACAACGGTCACTACAGGTATGGACTTGGAAATCACTTCGCTCAGCAGCGTTTCCTCCGGCACCCCTAAACCGTGCTCAGGATCGACTACCAGCACTGCCACATCGGTACTCCCTAATATCCTCAGTGCCCTTTCAGCCCTGGCCTGTCCCAGCCCTCCGACATCGTCGATGCCAGGTGTATCGATGAAAACCACAGGCCCTGCTCCGGGAAGCTCCATTGACTTGTACACAGGGTCAGTAGTGGTACCAGGGGTATCTGAAACCAAGGCTATATCCTGTCCTGTGATTGCATTTATCAAACTCGATTTCCCTGCATTGCGTCTTCCGAAGATGCCTATATGGACCCGGTTAGCCCTGGGAGTCTTGTTCAAACTCATGGTTTCTCCTCCTCACTGGATCATCCCGTCGCTGCCCTGGTCAGAAGTACAGGTCCCGTTCTCCTGTTTTTATTCGTTCAAGCCTTCTCACGCATTCCTTTCTGAGTTCTTCAGGTTCAATTTCCGTGAGCGCTTTCTCAATAGCCGGGATCGCCCTTTGCCTGGTTGCAGGCGATGCATAATCGCACAGGTATTCCTGGAAAGTTAGCAAAGCGTTGGGTTGGCACATCTCGTGGATATGGGCGCTCTTTGCAAGGGCCATGAAATTCTCGCCGGTCCGGCCTGTACGGTAACATGCAGTGCAGAAACTAGGGATGTATCCGTCAGGTAGCAGGTCGTGGATGATCTCGTCCAGGCCCCTGTGGTCGCCTACGTCGAACTGCGGGGTATCTGAGTGGTCGTCCCTTTGTTGCTTCGCGCTGTATTCGCCGACGCCTACCATGGACCCGGCGCTTATCTGGGAAATACCCAAGGCAATCACTTCTTCCCTGAACACAGGCTCCTCCCTGGTTGACAAAATCATGCCTGTGTATGGAACGCTCAAACGCAGAGAAGCTACAATCCTCTTGAAGTCGTTATCATTCACGAGATGAGGGAAATTATCAAGTGAGATGCCATAAGCAGCGCGCAACCGCGGGAAAGAAATCGTGTGAGGCCCTACTCCGTATGTTTTATCCAGGTATTGGGCATGCATCAGTAATGCTACGGTCTCGAACCTCCAATCGTAAAGCCCGTACAGCACCCCCAGGCCCACATCGTCGATGCCTGCAGCAAATGCCCTGTCCATGGCAGTTGTATGCCAGTCATAGTCCGCCTTGGGGCCTGAGTGCATGTTCTTGTAGGTTTCCCGGTGATAGGTTTCCTGGAAGAGCACGTAAGTGCCAATACCTGCGTCTTTCAACATCTTGTACTCATCAACCGTAGTCGCTGCTATGTTCACGTTAATCCGCCTTATGCTGGCATTTCCCGAGGTAGTCGCATATATTTGCCTCATTGCTTCTGTGATGTACTCAATGGGACAATTCACCGGGTCCTCACCGGCTTCGAGGGCAATGCGCTTGTGGCCCATGTCAAGTATTGCCTTGATCTCCTGGCTGATTTCTTCCATTGTCAGCTTACGCCTGGGATAATCGTTAGCCGCCCTGTACCCACAGTACTTGCAGTTGTTTACACAGTAGTTGCACACGTAAAGAGGGGCAAAGAAAACCAGCCGCTTGCCGTATATGTGCTCTTTAATCTTCCGCGCAGCGCTATATATCTCATGCTCAAGTTCGGGATCATCCACCCATAGCAAGGCCGCCAGTTCTTCAAGGTCCAGCCCCTTGAGTTCAAGGGATTTCGACACAACATCCCTAATCGCCGCAGGGCTGTACCTTTTCCCTGCTTCCAACACCTCTACGATTCTTTGCTCATCTATGAAAGTTGCTTCCTGACGCTCAGTCTTCACAACGGACACTCCTTTCTGTCTGACTTCCGTCACTGGCACCCGGGCCTTCAGACAGTTCCGGACCCGGATCTCCGCCGGTTGCCATGCCTGCAGCAAACTGTGGTTTTGGGCTGTCGCCCCTCCCTGGGTCAATGGTCATGCCCAGACTCTGGATCATGGCCTTTACACTTCTCATAGTCCCGCAAAGCTCTTCACCGTCAGAACCCGCCTTGCCAGGGTATATCTCGTATGAATCCCTGAACAATTTGGGGGTTACGTCCGGCATGATCACGTTCGCGCCACATACAAGCGCCAGTAACCGTGGGTCATTCCAATCGCCGGTTGGGGCATGCCATCTGGGTCCGGCCTCGTCCCCCAACCTCCCTTGGATATAAGAGCCGGCCCACTCAATCCAGTCCCTTGAGCGCTGCCCGATTACCCCTAACGCCGTGGTTGCTGGAATGTGGGCTAAGGGCACCATCAAACGGGACAATGCCACGGCGCGTAAAGTGGCCCTAATCAAACTATCAGGGTCAGGAGCGCCTGGTAGGCGCTGCCCCAAAGGCGTATCGGGATGGGGGATGAAAGGCCCTATGCTAACCATCTCCGGGTCAAGTTGCTTTAGGAGCAACAAATCACGGATTACCATTTCTCTCGTCTGGCCCGGCAATCCGAGGATAATACCTGTTCCTATCTGGTATCCCAGACTCCTTAAGCTCATTAGGCACTGCAACCGCTCGTCAAGTGTGGTGGTGGGCTTGAGTTGCTTGAAGAAATCAGGATCGGAGGTTTCAAACTTGAGTAGGAACCTGTCGGCGCCAGCCTTCCTCCACAGTTGGTAGTCTTCATAAGACCTCTGCCCCGCGCTAAGAGTCACAGCAGATCCCAACTGCTTTATGGACTTGACTGCATACGCAATGGCGTCAGCAGGATAGCCGGGATCTTCACCTGACTGGAGCACAAACGTTCCGAAGTCATGAGCTTTGAGTGCCCGGACTGCCGCCTCTACGATTTGCTCAGGAGACATCCTGTATCTGGCCAGTTTGGCGTTGCTCCGCCTGAGACCGCAAAAGAGGCAATCTTGCCTGCAGTAGTTGGAAAACTCAATGATACCCCTTACTTGCACGGATCGCCCCACACTGCTCAGCCTGACATGGTGGGCGGTGCTGAACAGGTAAAACTCCTCACCTGCAGTCTCAGGAGATAACACAGTATCTAATTCACAGGGCCCGGCAGAAATCCCTTGAGCGATCCTCCCAAGCGCTTCCTGGTAAGCCCAGTTGCCACCTGTCTCCCGGTATCCTTCGGCGGTTGTCATCAGCTCTCACCCCGGTGGTTCAACTGCCTTCTAAACGCTCGCAAGCTCATTACACAGTGATGGCGGTTCTCACTTTCACTCCTGGGATGCCCCCAAGCTTTCCGGTCATTGCTCCAAGGGTGTCAGTGTCCCCATCTACTATCAAGGCAATTACTGAAATACCCCGTTCCCTGTAGGGGATGCCCATCCGCCCTATGATTATGTGGGCGTAGTCGCTAAGGACTTGATTCACCCGGGGTGCGCTTTTCAACCGCTCTGTAACCACTATTCCCACTACTCCAATCCTTCTGGGGCCGGCTTCAACTTGGCGCCCCCCTGTACCGGAAACAGACTCCCTGTCGCAGCTCATCTTCTGCCCTCCTTACAAAATGACCAAAGCCCGTCGCGGGGACGGGCTTTGATCGGAGGTTTTAACTCGGTATCCGTGTTCAGCAAAAAACCTACGAAATATTTCGAAAAACGAAGCCTACTGAAGCTACGTTTGAACACATTTCCGTATCAACATCCCTAGAGTTCAGGGACCTAGCCCCTCCCCGCAGGAACACACTTTGTTCAGTTTTCAACTGGAAGACTTGTGAACGCACTCACAATCACCTTCATTATAGCCTAAGTCAACACTATTGCCAACAACAAGAAGTCATATTTCCTGCCCAAAAGACTTGCGAGGCGCCGGACTCACTTGCCGGCGCCTCGCGGCTCAAAACCAGTTCGTCGATTTCATTGTTCGTGTCTACCGGATCCCTGACCGGTTCATTCGTCAGACGCTTTAGGCTCGTCCTTACCTTCTTCTTCAGGCGCGTCTTCTCCCTTGTCCCTGTCTGTCTCTTTGATCTTGATCTTCTTAGGCATCGCTAAGCTGACCTTGGATATCACTTCAGGAAGCCTCTCAATGAGCTTGTCAGCAATGCCCCGGCCCTCGAAGGTGAAAACCTGTACGTCCCCGTCGTCTTTGACTGCAACTATGGCCAATGGCCTGAGTGCAGCGCCGCCTCCTGAACCTGCACCTGCACCTGACTCTTTTTCGGTCCCTCCCTGGCCGCTGCCTGATCCAAAGCCAAAGGATACTGACTGAATGGGAATCAAGGTAACCTTGCCTGCAACCACAGGTTCGCCAAACACTGTCTTGGTTGAGATGAATTTCTCAAGTTGCGAGCCTAGCGCTTCAATCGAACTCACATGTTCCATGGTTCCGCCTCCCCTTTCTAATCACTTATTGATTTCATGGCACTGCCGCTCTCCCGTGAAAGCCATGCCGCTGTGAGCAACTAATCCAGTCATGTGATCCATACGTAGCCCGGCCTGACAAGTCACGCTGAGTCCTTGGTACGCCTTTTCCACCAGAATTCCCTGATTTCAGGTGTTAGCATGAAACATGCTCCTATGAGAAGCACATGCGCGGGTACCATCCACATAGATGCGCTCCCTCTTGCAACAATCACCTGGTCCTCGAAGTTTGGGTAAAGCCTTACCCCACTTAAGCCAAACGCACCGGCAAGAGCAGAAACCAGGCCCAACACCATCCCTGTATGGGAAGGATCGAAAAACCCGAACTCGATATCCAGATCCATATCTAAGTGCATTGCCGTATACAGTGACTTGAGCAAACCTGTTACCCTGGCCCTTACCGGCGGAGAAAGGTATTTCTTGATCTCAGCAAGACTGATTTTCTTACCTTTTCGGGGCTTTCTGGGCTTGTCCGGCTCATCATCCTTGGGGTTGTCAAGCACACCGGCTCTGCCTGGTTTGAGAGATTTGTCCAGGATTCTAGAACCGCTGCCCTTACCCAACGGCACTTTGATTCCTAAGATCCTTAACTCCGGGCACGTTGATTCAGACACCAGCACTGCAAGCAAGCCTAGGAGTGCCCTGCTCCTCAACTCAAATGTGCCATCGTACAAGAACAAGCTGATGTCACCCGGGTCTTCCGCATCCAGCATCTCCAGAGCTTCTTCCAAGTTGCTTTCAATCACGAGAGAGCAAGAACCCCTCAGTGAAATGGGCAACGCCAGGATTATGACGATGGCGATGAGTGCAATAACAACTAGCCATCCGGTACATTTAAGTGCTAGGACAAGAATTGCCATTATGATACTCCCCGCAGCCTCCTCTTAGTTTTACCTGTGTCATGCCGCCCAGTCCAAGTACATGACTTGTTTTTCGTTCACTAATGGGGCAACAACTAGTTCTACTACACACAGCAATTTTCCTTTATATGGACGGATGGGCAGGCTTCAGGAACCCGCCTGACCACCCTGACCACCATGGGTTTTGAAAGAAGGATAAGCATTAGGGCTTGGAGAATCTCAATCAGCAGCATATCGTACTATCAGATCATGAGGTGTTACATAGTAATGGCTTCATCCCAGACATCCGGACATGTATCCGGGACTACGTCAAAGCAAACACTTGACTCAACATCAGATGGTAAATCCATTGACTCATTGCAAGGCCCATTCAATGCTGTGCTGTTCGACCTGGACGGCACATTGCTGGACACAACCCAAGCTATATACGAATCACTCAAGCACACTATGAGGCACTTTACCGGAAAAACACCCGAAGATGAGGAATTGCACCCTTACATGGGACTCCCGGTTCAAGAACAGTTCTCGTTGCTGCTTCCAGGCCAGGAAATTCAAGCTTGCAAAGTATACGAAACACATAACCTGTCAATTCACAAAGACTATGTGAAACCATATCCGGGAGCAGTAGATGTCTTGCAGGCACTCAAGACCTACGGGACCAAGATTGCGCTGGTAACTTCGAAAAAACGCAAAACTGCAGTAGTGGGGCTGGAAATAGCAGGTATCAGGCATTTATTTGACGCCACTGTTTTCTGCGATGATCTTCCGGAACACAAGCCACACCCTGCCCCTGTCCTTAAAGCACTGGAACTACTCGGATATATCCAAACTGCAGCAAACCCAGATCCGGCATTCCGGTTCCGGGCCCTCACGGTCGGTGACAGCCCCTGGGATATAGCCTCGGCTAAGAACGCTCTGAGTTTCCTGATAGACGCGGCAAATGCCGCAAAACCTTCAGGCCCAAGGCTGGGGGTTCCGGTCATAGAGACTGCCGGCGTCACTTACGGGGCATTCCCAAAAGAAGCTATCGAAGCCCAGAATCCTGACTACATCCTGGATAGCATTTCTCAAGTTCTTACCTTATGCGGACTAGACACGTAGCAACTCAAGCCGTATCACTGCCTGTAAATCCAGGGGCTTTAGTGAGAGAGTTGAGCAATCAGCCTAGAAGAAAGACAGGAAGGATTGATGGCAGTGGCACACAGGCGCCAGGTGCGGATCCCTGATCCGCCAGATACTCCACAGAGAATTGTGAGTGACATAGTTCACGGTGTTGAGATTAAGGACCCATACCGCTGGTTAGAAGACGGCCGGTCCTCCGAAGTGCGGAAATGGACCCACGCTCAAAACATGAGGACAAATGCTGTTTTTGAACAGCTGCCCGGACGAAAACTGATAGCTCAACGCCTGTCACAACTGATGTCCCAGGACACGGTGGGCTCACCGGTGCTCCGGGGAGCTAAACTGTTCTTCACCATGCGTGTACATGGCAAAAACCAACCGGTTCTTATGGTCTCGGACACGGAACATCCTGAAGGGAGCAGAAATAGCCCGAGGGTCGTGGTCGATCCCAACGAAGAGAGTACAGCCGGAATAGTGGCGCTTGACTGGTGGCATCCGTCTTCCGACGGGTCAATGTTAGCTTACGGGCTCTCAAAAAGGGGAGACGAATGGAGCGTTCTCCATATCCTCAACGTGGAGACAGGGGAACTGTTTCCTGAAAGAATCGAGAGAACCAGGTACGCGGGAGTCACCTGGAAAAAGGACAACCAGGGATTCTATTATGGAAAACATCCAAAACCAGGCGAAGTGCCGCCTGGAGAAGAGAACTACAACAGGCACATCTTCTTTCACAAGTTGGGAACAGATCCGGGCAGCGACCCCAAGGTCTTTGGGGAAGGCCGTCCCAGGGAGCAATCATACGGCACTTCCCTTTCAGACGACGGCAAGTACCTGCTACTCACCGTGAGTCACGGGTGGAACAGGACTGACCTCTTTGTCCGGAGAGATGACATCCCCGGAGCAGAGTTCATACCCATTGTAGAGGGCGAAGATGCAATATTTTACGGGCGGATTATCGGCGAAACGCTGTATATGGTTACAAACCTCAAAGCCCCCAGGTACAAGGTGGTCGCCGTTGACATCAACAATCCCGCTATGGAGAACTGGAAGACAATCATACCCGAGTCAGACGACTTGACAATCGACAGGGTAGAGTTTGCAAAAGGCCATCTAATCATATCCGGGTTGAAACACGCCATATCACACCTGCACATATACACCCTTAACGGGCAGCATGTAAGGGAGGTCCCGTTGCCCACCCTTGGGACTGTCACAGGGATAACGGCGAGTTTAGATAGCAGCACCTCTTTCTTCAGGTTTGAATCGTTCCTGGTGCCGCCGGCGATCTGCAGATTCAGCATTGAAAGAGACATAAAGCCTGAGGTTGTACTTGAAAGCGCCGGAGCTGTCGATCCTGACCTTGCCACGATAGAACAGGTATTCTATCATTCCAAGGACGGGACCAGGGTTCCCATGTTCATCATCAAGCGCCGCGACCTGGAGATTTCAAAGGCACAGCCTGTCCCAACAGTGCTTTCAGGATATGGAGGCTTCAACCTGAGCAGGACGCCTGTGTATTCGCCGGCAATACTGCCGTGGATTGAATCAGGCGGTATTTACGCCTCTGCCAACTTGCGCGGAGGCAGTGAGTACGGGGAAAACTGGCACAGGGCCGGCATGCGTGAAAACAAGCAGAACGTTTTCGACGATTTCATTTACGCGGGAAAATACCTGATAGAACAAGGATATACAGACCCGGGACACCTAGGTATCTGGGGACGGAGCAACGGCGGATTGCTTGTAGGAGCTGCCCTCACCCAGTGCCCGGACTTGTTCAGGGCAGTTGTCTGCGGGGTGCCCCTGCTTGATATGGTGCGTTACCACAAGTTCCTCATAGCTTACTTGTGGTGTTCTGAATACGGAGACCCTGACGACCCTGAGGCCTTCAAGTGGCTTTACGCATATTCGCCGTACCATAATGTTAAGGAAAACGTATCTTACCCCGCCATATACACCTATACCGCCGAATCTGATACCAGGGTAGACCCTATGCATGCACGGAAGATGACTGCGTTGCTTCAGGATGTATCTTCAAGGACCCCGTCCAAAGGTCCGGTACTCTTGACTGTAGAAGCTGATGCAGGCCACGGTGTGGGTAAGCCTTTGTACAAAGTGGTGGACGAACAAGCTAGCATATGGGGATTCTTTGCGTGGCAGCTTGGTTTGGAGATATGAGGCTTAGACGCTATTATCTGATGCTATAGGAAGGAACTAAGAGCGAAAGCAGCTTCACACCGGCTGAAGCTGCTTTCGCCACCGGGAACCTTAAGCAAGGGCCCTCTTATGCCATTCGGTCCTGCTCATCTTCATCAAGATTAGGTGTTTGACACCAGGGTCTGGGTTCCTTTCAGAGGAGAACTTGAGACGCCCTACAGGCTTGAACCCCGCCTTGGCATAGCATCTCCTGGCCCTGTAGTTTTCCTTGTCTACCCTGAGGTAGATTGTATCGATCGAATACGTATCAAAAACCCAGCGGGTAAACGTAACAACCGCATCTGTGCCAAGGCCCTGGTTCCAGTGGTGTTTTTCGCCTATTACCACCCTCAATTCCCCTGTATGTATCCTCCAAGATATGTTGAGGATTTCAACTTCCCCAATGAGGTCGCCGTCTAATGTTTCAATCACAAAGGTCCTTTTGTTGGCAGGAGGCTTGTCCAGATACCAATCCCTGGCTTCTGCCCTGCACGAGAACTTCTTTCCGGCCCACCTTGAAATCTCCTCATCCTCGTCCCATTCCAATAGTTTCGGCAAATCGCGTTCTGCAACTGCCCGCAGGCGGACCATAGCACCCGTCAATACAATGTCCGAATATCTGGTTTTTCTCAAAGCAATGCCCCAAAAATAAGGGGCCACCTCCCTTCGTCACTGCTGCCGGGAAGCAAATCTGCACCTAAACCGGCATTTCCGTGACTCAATGGAATTCGACATGTCATGCTGATTACCTGCTGAGTTACAGGTGCAATTCCGGGAAGAGGAAACATTAGTTTCCTGAGTTGGGAGGCAGCTGGCTTGCCTGCCAGCGGCAAATAAAACAAAACCCTTGCAGGCAGACAAACTCACAACTGCCTGCAAGGGTTAGCGTGACACCTAATCGCCGGCCTACCCGACGTTAACTCACATGATTTACAGCCACATCTTGTCCTTGCTTCAAACCCTCAAGACAAGCAAAGGTCTCAAGTTCCCCGTTTCCGCCACCGGCCAGGGCCATGGTAAGCACCTGGTCCATGTGGGCTACCAGTTCAATATCTAATTCGTTCCGTACGTTGGATGGGATATCTTCCAGATCCTTCTTGTTGTCCAAAGGAAGTATCACTTTTGAAACACCTGCCCTATGGGCAGCCAGAACCTTCTCTTTGACTCCTCCCACAGGCAGGACGCGCCCTCTCAGGGTTATCTCGCCTGTCATAGCCAGGCCGTGTTTAACCGGCTTACCAGTGAGGGCAGATGCAATGGCACATGCCATGGTTATTCCTGCTGATGGCCCGTCTTTGGGTATAGCTCCTTCTGGTATGTGAACGTGTATGTCCACTGTCTCATAAAAATCGGGTTCCAAGCCAAGGTCTGCACTCCTGGATCTCAGGTAACTCACCGCTGCTTGTGCAGATTCTTTCATTACGTCTCCCAACTGCCCGGTCAGGGTGAGTTTGCCTTTACCCTTAACAACGCTTACTTCACAGGGCATTATGTCGCCGCCAAACTCGGTTACTGCAAGGGCAAGGGAGACACCTACCTGGTCTTCCTTCTCTGTCTGCCCGTACCTGAACTTGGGGATACCCAGGTACTTGTTGACGTTCCTGGATGTAACGATAACCCGCTTCTTGTTCCCTGCAACCACATCTTTGGCAGTCTTCCTGCAGATGGTTGCGACCTGCCTTTCCAGGTTCCTCACCCCGGCTTCCCGGGTATACGACCTGACGATTTCCCTAAGCGCGTCCCTGCGTATGGTAAGGTTTGATGGGGTGAGACCGTGTTCTTTGACCATCTTTGGAACCAGGAACTGGCTTCCAATCTCAATCTTCTCTTCTTCAGTGTATCCAGGCAGGTTTATCACTTCCATCCTGTCCAAAAGCGGCCTTGGAATCGAATGGCTTGAGTTAGCCGTAGTGATAAACATCACCTTGGATAGGTCAAACGGTACCTCAAGGTAGTGGTCTGAGAACTGGTGGTTCTGCTCAGGGTCAAGTACTTCAAGCAGGGCTGCTGCAGGATCGCCCCTGAAATCAGATGCCAGCTTATCTATCTCATCCATAAGGAATACAGGATTCTTCGAACCTGCATTTCTCAATCCCTGGATAATCCGACCCGGGAGGGCACCGATGTAGGTGCGCCTGTGGCCCCTTATCTCAGCTTCGTCCCTCACCCCTCCAAGGGAGATCCTCACGAACCTGCGTCCCAATGCCCTGGCTATGGACTTGCCCAAGGAAGTCTTTCCCACTCCCGGGGGACCTACAAAGCACAGGATAGGCCCTTTGGGTTTACCCACCAGCTTGCGGATGGCCAGGTACTCAAGGATCCGCTCCTTGGGCTCGTCGAGCCCGTAATGGTCCTGATCCAGGATTTTCTTGGCATGTTCAATGTCGATTGTGTCTTCGGTCAGAACATTCCACGGCAGGGAAACCAGCCACTCCAGATATGTCCTTACAACCACGGCTTCAGCTGAGGCTTGGGGCATTTTCTCCAGGCGGGCAACTTCCCTGAGCGCCCTTTCTTTTGCGTCATCAGGAAGGCCGGCCTTCTCGATCTTCTGCCTGAATTCCTCAGCTTCGCTTGGACCGTCGCCCCTGTCTCCCAGTTCTCTCTGGATGGCCTTCATTTGCTCCCGCAACCAGTACTCTTTCTGGCTCCTCTCAATTTGCCGGCGTACACGCAGGTTAATTCGCTTCTCCAAACCTGCAAGCTCTATCTCCCTGCTGAGGACATCGAGAACCATTTCAGCGCGTTCAATTATCGAAACTGTTTCCAGCAGTTCTTGCTTTTCAGGAATCGGGATGGGTATATGGTTTGCAACAGTATCACAGAGACGGCCTGCTTCACTGATCCCCGTAATCGAAATCAGCGTTTCAGCAGGCACGTTTCTGGTGACTCCCACATATTCCTCGTACTGCTCCATGAGGCTCTTAACCAAAATCCTATTTTCCTCGACACCTGGACGCCGTTCATGCAAGTCTTCAACAGAAACCATGTATGCAGGTTCCAAAGCCAAGTACGAGGAAATCTCAATGCGCCTGATACCCTCCACAACTATGCGTAGGTTACCCGACGCTGTCTTGGCAACTTCCTTGATTATTCCCAGGGTACCTACGGCGTATATATGTTCAGGCAGGGGATCTGTAATATCAGTGCTCTTCTGCGCACACATGACCAGTTCCATTCCTAAAGCCCGGGCAATCTCCACAGCCTTGACTGACTTTGGCCGTCCAACCTCAAGGGAAATGGTTATACCCGGAAACACTAACACATTTCTTAGTGGCAAAAGCGGGTAGGACTTCCGTTCCGCGTCTCTTGCTTCACTCATGTCTGACCACCTCCCGCATTATCCTCTTCATCCAACCACATCATATTGCCCTACCAAAAGCCTGAGTGACACAGTACAAACGTATTTCTGGTATTCTCTCATATTCTCTTTACGCTAGTGGAAGTCCTTCACGAGCCCATACCAAAATTGGGAATGCCTACCAGTTTATTCGTCTGCTCCTATATTGCCCATTCTTGCACTAAACTTTCCTGTGGCCACTACAAACGGAGTTAAAGCTTGTCCTCTACCAGGACTTTACCAATTGTTTCTGTTGCCCTAGGGATTATCTGGGATTATTGCTCAGCAGCCGGGGTTTATGTTTAGCTCAAACCTGAGGCGATTGCTACGTGGGTATCGCTAAACATTAGTTCGATAGCTTCACCAAGAGAGCTTACCGGCACTACCTGGATCCTGCGGTTGACATATCTCTCCTGCCAGTTTGCCTCGGGCACAAGTACGCGCGTAAGGCCTGCTTCTTCAGCAGCGCACAGTTTCTGCTCAACACCGCCAACTGCCCTGATTTCTCCCCGGATGGAGATCTCTCCTGTAAAAGCTGTGAGAGCCATGACAGGCTTTGCTGTGATCGCAGAGTAGACGCTCACTGCTATGGCAAGCCCGGCTGATGGACCGTCAACAGGTGTTCCTCCTGGAAAATTAACATGCAAGTCGTAATCGTAAGGCTTAAGGCCGGTATGACAGGCAAGCGCCGTAAGCACATTATCTATGGATGATGTTACCATGCTCTTTCGCCTGTAAGTATGCCCTGATCTCCCAAGCTGCTCTTCTTCGATTACGCCTGTTACAGTTACCCGGCCCGTACCCGTATGTTCTGCTGCAATGGCCTGACATTCCACTTCGATAACCGTTGCAATCCCAGGCCCGGCTACAGCAAGCCCCAGGGCTAAGCCGGCCACCGGCCGCTGGGGAACCTTGATTTCAGGCTTCATAGCGTGACGTCCTTGGGATACAATCCACTCCACATCCTGCAGGGTTATTGTCTGCCTATTTTCCACAGCAACCAGGCCGGCTCCCAGCTGTACCAAGTTGACCGCCTCCCTGCCGTTTTGGGCATACCGTTTGATAAGTTCCACAGCTGCTGGCTCAATCCCTACACCTGCCTTGTCAGCTGCACCCAGGGCAACCAAGCCCACCTCTTCAGGTGACAGTGCGCGGAAAAATATCTCCAAACAGCGGGAACGCAGAGCAGGAGGAATATCTTCGGGAGAACTGGTAGTGGCGCCGACCAACCGGAAGTCAGCCGGAAGCCCATTTTGGAAAAGGTCGTGCACATATTCAGGGATGTTCGGGTTGTCCCCGGAGTAATATGCGCTCTCAAGGAACACCCGCCTGTCTTCCAACACCTTGAGGAGCTTCTGCATTTGAACAGGGTGCAATTCACCGATCTCGTCCAAGAACAAGATCCCTCCGTGGGCACGTGATACAGCCCCGGGCTTAGGCTGGGGAACGCCGGCAATCCCGAGCGCTCCTGCCCCCTGGTAGATAGGGTCGTGAACTGAACCTATCAAAGGATCTGCGATGCCCCTCTCATCAAACCTCACTATGGTTGCATCTACTTCAACCATTCTGGCATCGTGTTTGAAGGGGGACACAGGATTTTTCTTAGCTTCTTCAAGCACCAGCCGCGCTGCAGCCGTCTTTCCCACTCCAGGAGGACCGTACAATATCACATGTTGGGGGTTGGGGCCGCAAAGCGCAGCCCGGAGAGCCTTTATTCCGTCTGCCTGGCCTATCACCTCATCTAAAGTCCGCGGCCGGGTTCTTTCAGTCAAAGGCTCACTGAGCCTGATTTGCCTTAGCTGCCTTAGCCGTTCCAGTTCCTTCCGAGATTCCTTCCCAAAGACTACTTTCTGGCTTTCCTGTGATTTCAGGAGATTCCAGAAGTAGAGCCCCATGACTATTGTGAGAAGCAGTTGAAGATATATTAGAATACCTGCATCCATATTGCGCCCCTGCTACTTAACGGTTTGTTTACGGCATTAGTATAGCCACGACACGCTAACAAGATGTAGCAAACTGCAAATATACAGGGGGCAACCCGCTGAGAACACAGTGAGTGAGAAAAGGAAGGTTGGAGGATAAAATAACCCCGGCAGCTCCAGAGAGGATACCGGGGTTAGAATATGTTTTGGGCCTTATGTGAGATCTTAGGCGGTCTCTTCCTTTGGCCTTGACTTCCTGTCTGCAGTAACGAGCACCGGCGAAGCCTTGGATAAGACCACATCCCGTGTGATCACGCACTTCGTGATTTCAGGGCGGGAGGGCAGGTCGTACATGATTTCAAGCATTGTGTCTTCAATCACTGCTCTAAGTCCCCTGGCGCCGGTAGTTCTACGGCTGGCTTCCTGGGCTATTGCCCTGATTGCTTCTTCTTCAAACTCCAGGCGTACACCGTCCATCATGAACATCTTCTGGTACTGCTTAACTAAAGCATTCTTAGGCTCAACGAGTATCCTCACAAGATCATCATCGCTTAGGGCATCCAATGTGACTATGATAGGAACCCTGCCTACAAACTCAGGAATCAGGCCATACTTAAGCAAATCCTGAGGCTCAATCTGCGCCAGGATCTCGCCTATGGAAGTATCCCTGCGGGATCTGGGCTCAGACATGAACCCCATGGTTTTCTGGCCTATCCGGTTCTGTATGATCTTGTCTATCCCTTCAAACGCGCCCCCGCAGATAAACAAGATGTTTGTTGTATCCAGCTGGATGAACTCCTGGTGAGGATGCTTCCTGCCACCCAAAGGAGGCACGTTTGCTATGATACCCTCAAGGATCTTCAAGAGGGCCTGCTGAACACCTTCCCCGGAAACATCCCGGGTTATTGATGGGTTCTCAGACTTCCGTGCAATCTTATCTATCTCATCGATGTAGATGATGCCCCGCTCAGCCTTTTCAATGTCATAATCTGCCGCTTGAACCAGGCGCAACAGGATGTTCTCTACATCTTCACCGACATACCCCGCTTCAGTAAGCGTAGTGGCATCGGCGATGGCGAAGGGAACGTTCAGGAACTTGGCCAAAGACTGGGCCAGATACGTCTTCCCACAACCTGTAGGGCCTAACATCACTATGTTGGCCTTCTGGATCTCAACGTCGTCGCCATCGCTCTTGAACTTGCTTGTGCGCTTGTAATGGTTGTAAACAGCCACTGACAGCATCTTCTTAGCTCTCTCTTGACCAATTACATATTGGTCAAGAAAAGCTTTGATCTCTTTGGGCTTGGGAAGGTCTTGCAAATCGTGTTCAGCTTCTTCGTTCAGTTCCTCTGCAATGATTTCGTTGCACAGGTCAATACACTCGTTGCAGATATACACACCCGGGCCGGCGATAAGCCGGTTCACCTGGTCTTGGTACTTGCCGCAAAACGAGCACTTCAAACCCTTATGCTCCTCGAATTTGGACATCCTTTCACCCCAATGTTACCTAGCCGACTTGGTACCAGGTACTAGGATCTCGTCAACTAGGCCGTAAGCTTTGGACTCTTCTGCGTCCATCCAATAATCCCTTTCAGTGTCTCGTTCGATCTTTTCAAGAGGCTGACCTGTATGTTTGGCCAGCAGTTTATTGATTCGCTCCTTGGTCCTGAGGATCTCCTTTGCCATTATCTGGACTTCGGTTGCCTGCCCTTGCACCCCGCCCAGGGGCTGGTGAATGAGGGTTTTGGAATTAGGCAAGCAGAACCTGCGCCCGGGAGTTCCCCCGGCCAGAATTACCGCTGCTATGCTGGCAGCCAACCCCACACATATTGTGGATACCGGAGGCTTAATATGCTGAATCGTGTCGTAAATGGCTAATCCTGCGGTGACTGATCCTCCCGGAGAATTTATATATATCGACACTTCCTTATCAGGGTCTTCTGCCTGCAAGAACAATAACTGGGCTACAACCAGGTTAGCCATTTGATCGTCAACAGGAGTCCCGACGAATACTATTCTATCCTTAAGGAGCCGCGAGTATATATCGTAAGCTCTCTCGCCGCGTCCGGTCTGCTCAACAACCATAGGTACCAGATAACTCACATGTTGCACCCCCACATCATATGATTTCCCAATGAAATTCCGGCTAGCACGTTTTTAGAAATTTCAAATACTATTATACCATTACCTGCATGATATTGACTGCCTGCAATACTTGTCTGCCGCCACCAGCAATGCGAAGACTATCCTATATATGCTTCAACTGTATGCTTCAACCTGGGATTATTCAGGTTCACCGGCTTCAGCCTGAGTTTCCGGCGCCTCTTCCCCAGGTTCAGCTTCCTGACCGGTAGTATCCCCGGCAGTTCCGGCTGTAGTTTCGCCACCAGATGCTGATTCATCAGATTCTGGTTCTTCAGCTCCTGCCACAGATTCCGCCTTAGCTTCTATGTTTTCGGAATCGTCGCCGTTTTCCTGCTCTTCTACCGGAGGCAACGGGGTTCCCGCATTAACCGCGGCCTTCGACGCAATCAAGTTCAGGGCTTCAATACGCCTGAGCTGGCTGCGTATGTCATCAAGTGCCCCTCTGATTTCCAACGTTGTCTTGACTGCTTTCGGATCCTGGTTCATTTCAGCAGCTAATCCTTCTACTACCTTGTCAACTGACTCCTCAGGCACTGGCACTTCTTCCTTTTCAGCCACAGCATCGAGTACCAGTTCGCGCCTTACATCCTGTTCAGCTTGCTTCAAGAATTCAGCCTGCAGCTCATCCAATGAGACCTGGTTTAGCGTCAAGTAGTTCTCAAGGTTCATCCCTGAATCTGCAAGCCTGTTCATAAACCGCTCCATAAGAGTTCTGGCCCGCCCACTTATCATGACCTCAGGAATCTCTACCTGAGTAGCCTCGAACAGTTCTTCTTCTACCTTTTCAGAATGCTGTTCACGAGCCATTCTCAGCCGCACTTCCATGAGCTGTTCCTTTATGTCTTTGCGAAGTTCCTCTGCCGAAGCTTTGCCTACATTGTTGGCTATTTCTTCAATATCTTCAGGAAGGTGTTTTTCGTACACTTCCTTGACTTCCACCTCAAACTCAACGGTCAAAGCCTCCTCATCCTCCCTGGGAGGATAAGTAGCCGTGAACCGCTTTACCTCGCCTTTGTTCAAACCAACCAGGGCCTCTCCAAGACCCGGGATGAAATTATACTCACGGCCTACTTCCATGCAGTTGAGGTCCTGATCAAATTCCATCTTGGACGTTTCAAGCGACTTCACATGGCAGGTTGCATAGTTGCCCTGTTCCAGGGGCTTCTCGTCTTCCATAGGCCTTAATTCTGCCATACGCTGCCTCAACATCTCTACTTGCTCGTCAACATCCTCCTCTGATACCGTTGGAGTTTCGAACGGGACGGAGATAGAATTGTAGTCCCCGAGTTCTACTTCAGGCTTTACGTAGACAACTGCCCTAAACCGGAGAGGCTCACCTTCAACAAAATGAATGTCGGAAAACTCAGGATCACCGACGGGACTGATGCCTGTTTCCTCCACTGCCTTGATGTACTCCTGCGGCAGGGCCTGTTGAACAGCCTCGTCAAAAAGCTCAGCCCCGTAGTACCGTTGCACCAAGCTCCGTGGAGCTTTTCCCCGGCGGAAACCAGGGATGGTCACCTGGCGGACTATCTTCCGGTATGCACTTCTCAGGGCTTCATCAACTACTTTACTGGGACATTCGACGTCAAGCGCGACTTTGGATCCTTCAAGTCTCTCTGTAGTAACCTTCACAGTCTGGTCCTCCTTACACCGTAACGGGATGAACACATCTCTTCATTATCCTCGAATCTAGTCCAAAACATCAGCTAGACGCAAGTGTTCTACAAGCTTAAGTATTTTACCAGAAAAGCCTAACGCAAGAAATACCATAACCCGCCACCGATTCCAGATACCAATTCTAAGGGATTTGAGTTTGGTGGGCAAATAGCTAAGAATTGGCCAGATCGGCTTCCTGTCGGCCGGCGGTGGCCTGGAATTTGCAAGTTGTAAGGTGCACCTGGTCTCGATTTGACCGGCCGATAGCCATACCTGGGTTGAAATTGGCCGCTCATCCTGTCGACCTGGTCAAAGCTTGACCATGTCCGCCTACAGGAAGGCACATAGTGGTTCCGACTTGACCAACTCGGAGCTTGAATGGTCAGAAATCTACCACTACGCGCCGGAAACTGGTTCGGAATTGACCGGTTCCGATTACTGGAGGCTCAGGCTGGTCTCAAATTAGCCAATATCGAGCCCGATCTGGCTTTGGATTGGCCACTTCCAACCGAAACCTGGTTCACAGTTGACCGATGGAGCCCTCAGCCTCAACGGCAATGGTTTGGAATTGTCCAGTCCGGCTGGAGACCTGGTCCGGAATTGACCACTTCCAAAGCAAACCTGGTTCACTGTTGACCAATGCTGCCGCGAGGTGTACCGGCAGTGGTCTGGAGTTGTTCAGTCAGGCTCAAGAGATGGTCTGAAAGTGGCCACTTCCAACCCAAACCCGGTTTAGAATCCATTCTTGACATTTTTCGCCTTTAAGGAAAAGCAGCAAGTGATATGATGTATCGGCCCGTCAATAATGGCCATAGTCATCTGTTTCTTCTCGCCATGAGAAGGAATATGGACCCACTTGCTAAACTGAACGCAGTTCACCTGGTGTTCTGTTTCCAAGAAGCTCTCAAAGCTTTCTTATCATGATCCTGAGTTCTTTCTGGGCACGATAAGAACGTTATAGCTCTTTGAACCACCATGGTTTACATGAGCTTTATGTCGTGTATGTTACCTTGTCGTCATACAACAACTCTGTAGATTAACAAATGATGGGGGTCAAAACACCCGGATCCTTGCAATCACTCATGCAGCTTACGAGGTTTCTATGGTCCATTCTCCGAGTCTCGCCCAATTCCGAGCTCCTCCAATAATCGAACCAAAGGATATAGAGGATCCAAAAAGGATAAAAGAGACCATATCTTTCTTGTAGCTTTGCAACCACGATCTTATAGGAAAGCTACCTTCAGAAATCATGATGAATAAGTCGTAACCCCAGGAACAGCAAACAGGGTCCCTAAGTGTTGTGTTAGGACCAAGAACGGTACAGGAGGAACACCCGTAAACAAGGTTTCAGTAGAAACCATCACCAAAACATCGTTGATACAACCTCAAGTATTGACCATCGTGAAACGCTCGAATGGTTCTTCGAGCAAACAATATGGTTCTTGAGTGGGACACATCAAGGTTTCACAGGAAAGGTTTTCAAAGCCAGACTGACGACATCTTTGGGAAGGGGAGGTTAGGAATTTGTGAGCATGAGTCACACGGAGATATTCAGTCGTCCGTCTTGCCAACACGAGCTGAACATAATCCAGCGCATAAAGCTCGCCAGTCATGGGATCCTTCCATTTTTCCGCCTATTCAGAGGTTATTTGTACTCCTCCAGTTTCCAAAACATCGACCCGGTATCCAAAAACGTCTAATATGTGAACTGGGATCTCTTTGCCATCTTCTAATTCTGCTTCGCTCATAAGGCCAGCTTGCTGCAAAACCTCGAACATGAAGGTCTTATCCACTGTTGGCCAGTTATCAGACAATGGCTCTATAATGGGTTCTATTATTGGTACAATGGTGTTCATCAACAGATCATATTGCTCTATCCCACAGCTAACCTCACGCCAATCTCCTTCATCCTCAAGTACGAAAACCAAATTATCGTCATTGTCTGTTTCAAGGTAATAGCAAGGGCAAGTTATGTCGACCTGCATGTTTATTGATCCTCTCACTTGTCAATCTACTAGGAGCTACTTGCTATCGGCCAATGATATTGTCACCCTGGAGAGTGCAGATAGAGAAAATGCCACTATGAGAGGAGAGCATCGTGTCGCGAGCTGCCGGCTACATCAACGCCTCTTCTATCAGATGAAAGCTGTTCTTGTAGCGATCGAACCGCGGACTAGGAACAACCGCTCCAGTTGCTCGTAAGTTACTTAAGTTAACGGAATACTTCCCCTTGTTCTTACCTTTCTTGTTCTGGCTGGCTATAGATATCAGATCCAATGAGGGAATCTCCCAGTAAGCGTCGATGTGTTCGGAGTAGAAAATGAAGTAATAATTGGGCCGGGGATTGGGAACTTCCATGCCGGCAAAGCGCCCTGCGTTTCTAGGGCTGCAATCTTTGGAACGGGCTTTGACTTGAATATCGAGATAGCGAAGCTCCCCGTTATTTTCGCGCCGTACGATGCAATCAATGCCCTTATCATCCACAAGGGTCTGGTAGACATCAAAGCCCCGCCTAAGAAGCTCAGCAATAGCCACATATTCCTGGCGTTTGCCAAATGAAGCACTACTCCAGAATCTACGCGCCATAAGGCAAATGCCCCTCCTTCCACAACATGGCTGTTGAGCCCTCTCATATCTCGGCTCTTACTACTTAAGAAAGCATCCCACATCTCACGGTATACAGGGTTGTAGACATAATCAACGTCCACGAAGCCGGGCGCAAGAGTGGTGCGAGGGAGGGGATTTGAACCCCTACGCCGTTTAAGGCACTGGATCCTAAGTC
>DUQH01000137.1 GCA_012837895.1 Candidatus Fermentithermobacillaceae bacterium
CAATGAGGAGGCAGCGCGGAATGATTATAACCTCTCTCCAAGTCGCTACGTGGTCCAAAACGGCGAGGAAGAAGTACAGCCTTTAGAGGAGGCCCTTGTGCAGTTGCAGGAAGCGGAAGAGGAACGGAGAGAGGCCGACCGCGAACTGGCGGGGGTTCTGAAAACACTTGGGTTTGGGGGGTTCGATGTCTAATAAGATGTCTAATAATAAGAGACCACAAATAGGACAAACGGACGACGGGGATTGCCCGCAACCGAGCTCAGACCTGAGCAAAGCACGCGTCATGACCGGGAACATCGACGTGCTGCTTGAAAAGCTCTCTCCGGGGAGCCTCGCCCATGAGCTCGTCTCCAAGCTGAAAGACTCCATGCGAGATGAGTGGCCTGAGGTCCTGAAGGCGTCTCTGAACGCCCGTTTGACTCAGAAGGTAGGGGAGCTAATGCATGGTCAGGATCAAGCGTCTTGAGATTAAAGGCTTCCGCGCCTTCGGAGCACAGCCCCAGATGCTGGACTTTAGTGGTCCGATGGCTGTCGTCTGGGGTCCGAACAGCCAAGGGAAGACGAGTCTCGCCGAGGCTATTGAGTTTCTACTGACAGGCAAGACTGTCCGCCGCGAATTGGTCGCAAGCGCGAAACGCGAGTTTGCCGAAGCCTTGCGGAATGCACATCTTCCACTGTCTGAAGACGTCGTTGTGGCCGCCGAGATTGAGGATGCCCAGGGGCAGGTGCATCGTATCGAGCGTCGCCTGATCCGCGACTACACAGGTCGGGATCCCTGCCAGAGCGAGTTGACCATCGACGGTAACCTCGCTGATGACTTGACATGCATCGGGATTCGTCTTTCGCAGCCGCCGCTAGAAGCCTCGGTGCTGATGCCCCACACGCTGCGTTACGTCGTCTCTGCTGACCCCCAGCAGCGAACGGAGTACTTCAAGGCCATTTTGGAGGTCTCAGATCTCGAAGAAATACGGGGCGCAATTGTTGACGCCAAGAATCAGCTGGTGGAACCAATCAGCGACGTTTCGCCAGTCTATGAACGTTGCCGTTCAAACCCGCAATTCGGCCACAAACTGGCATTGCTCGAAACAGAGTCACCCTCGCGCAAATTAGTTGAGAATTTACTGAGTGAAGCACTGGAACAGATTCTTTCTGGCCACAGTCAGGTGCCCCCCGGACTCGACGCCCGAGTGTCACTGGCTAAGGAACTCTTGAAGCGCCAGCGCGAACAAACTTTTCCCCTCGATGATCTTGCCCTCCGTTCGGAGCCGTCGTGGGAGGCAAGGCCCGATGTCCGGCGACCCCTGGAAGCATTCCTTCGGGCAAAGACCGCAGTCGATAAAGAGGTTACTCGGCTCCTATCGCTTTTCGAGGAAGTGCTCAAGATCCCGGATATCACCTCGGCGACAAAGCCCATCGATTGCCCGGTCTGCGGAACTCCCCAGGCCCTTACCCCCGAGCGGATCAACGCAATCCGCCAGAAGGTCGAATCGAACAAGCA
The DNA here is from genome assembly GCA_012837895.1 of Candidatus Fermentithermobacillaceae bacterium. Classification (GTDB taxonomy): domain Bacteria; phylum Bacillota; class Sulfobacillia; order Fermentithermobacillales; family Fermentithermobacillaceae; genus DTU015. Next base: position 1,500 of record DUQH01000137.1, read on the forward strand.
GTTTACAAAACACCGGCAGTGTGCCGAAAACGTCCTGCACGACCTAACCGTGCTAGCGCAGAGGTTGCTCACCGAGGCAAAGGATGCCTGCCCATCGGCTATGAACTGGCAGACGCAAGATTGGTCTCGCCATGAACCAGCAATAGCAGAGCTTCTCGGCGACCGAGCGGCGGGTATTATGACTCCGTGGCGGGAAGCCTTATCCGACCTTGCAACAGCCCTCGGCAGCTTGCAGGACAAGGCTATTGCCCTCCAGAACACGGTGCGCTCCCCTCGACTTGACGACCTCGACGAGGCAAAGATCGGAGAGCTGGGTCAGGAGGTGAACGACCTATTCCAATCTGCCGAGCATTTTCGCAACGCCTTGGGCCGTTATCAAAAGGCCGTCGAACCCCTCCTTGCTGCCTTGAAGCAAGAAATCGATCGACGGGCAGGAACGGAAGGATGGCAGGATTTGATTGACTTAATTGTGCAGCGTGAGAAGTTTCTTCAGTGGCTTATTGAGCGTGCGGCCTACCGCGAGATCCTGAAGGAAGTGGACCAGGCCATTGGGGAGATCGATAGGGCCAAGGCCGAAATCTTGGACGACAAGTTCGCCGAGCTGAGCCAGGAGATTGCCCGCTGGTGGAACCTTCTCAGGCCTGACGAACCGACATCCTTCCACGGCCTGGTACGCGCTGGCACCGGCAGGCGCTTTATTGATCTTAAAGCACGCCTCGCCACTGCAGACCCTTCGGCCTCGCAGAGCGTGCTCCGGGATGCCGTCGCGGTGTTCAGCGACTCGCAGCTCAATTGCTTGGGTCTCGCGGCCTTCTTGGCGAGGACGGTTCGAGAAGGGACGGGCTTCGTTATCCTGGACGATCCCGTTTCCGCCAGCGACGAGGAACACCGGGCCTTCTTCATCGACCGGGTTCTCGACGCGCTGATCCAATCCGGGATCCAGGTCATCCTGCTCACACATGACGAACGTATGTGGAAGGAAGTGCTGGAGCGCTACAGTCATTTGGATTTGAACACATTCATCGTGAAGCTGGAGGATCCTGCCAAAGGCACGGCAGTTGAGGAGCGGAGTGATACGCTCGATGCCATGCTGGCACGCGCTACTTTGTACGTCGGTAATCCAAACCCTGAGATTCGAAAAATCGCAGCTCGGATTCTACGGGACGCCGCCGAGAGGTTTTGCAAGCTCATGTTGGTCAAGGACCGACGAGACAAAGGGGACTCTTCCGCCAGCCTAAGTGACTATGACGGAAGGACATTGGGCGAACTCGAACCCAAAGTTCAACCACTGCTGACCAAAGATCCATCTCATATTGGCAAACTGCGGGTCATTAGACAACGCCTGAACCCTGGATCACACGACGATCGTTTGCCGCCCCCTGGGGATCTGAAGCAGTGCCTCGGTGAACTCAGAGCCCTTCGGAAGGAGTACCTGCCATGAGTCAAGAGCGTCATCGGTCTGGGTCTACTGCCAAGCCAGACGTGCGGGCTACGTCAGCCGTGGATATACCCGAAGGCTACCGCATGACCGAACTGGGACCGCTGCCGGAGGAGTGGCGGGTGGTGAAGTTGGGAGAGGTAATCCGAAGCGTAAAAGGGCGAAAACCACCGATGATCGTGGAAACGCCGCTTATGGACGGCTTGCCATACTTAACAGCGGAATACTTTCGTTCGAACGTAGCAAACCAATTTGTGCCAAAGGAGTTTTTAAACAGCGGTGAGATATGTGAAAAGAATGATGTGGTTCTTATCTGGGATGGCTCGAAAGCCGGCCAGGTCTTTACAGGATTAAAGGGCGTATTAGCGTCCACAATGGTGAGGCTTGAGCCAACAACTGGAAACATTGAGAGAACTTTTCTTTACTTTTATCTGCTTACGCAGTTTGAAATCCTCAATTCTCAAACAACGGGTTCAACCATCCCACACGTGAACAAGACCCTTTTCTTCAATCTCCCTATCCCCCTTCCCCATCTTCCCGAGCAGCGGGCCATCGCTCATGTCCTTCGTACCGTGCAGCGCGCGAAAGAGGCCACAGAGCGGGTCATCCAGGCCACGCGGGAGCTGAAAAAGAGTCTCATGCGTTACCTCTTCACCTACGGCCCCGTGCCAATTGATGAGGCCGAAAAGGTGCCGTTGAAGGAGACCGAAATCGGCCTGGTGCCGGAGCATTGGGAAGTGGTGAAGCTGGAGAACTGTCTTTCTTTAATACGGAACGGAATCTCTAAAAAGCAAAATGCTACTTCAAAAACTGGATATCCAGTTACGCGAATTGAAACTATATCAGAAGATCGAATTAACCCAGATA
>DUQH01000064.1 GCA_012837895.1 Candidatus Fermentithermobacillaceae bacterium
GCCGATGACGTGGATGCGGTGATTATTGCCACTCCCGATCATTGGCACGGCACCATGACGATAGACGCCCTGAAGGCCGGGAAGCATGTCTATTGCGAAAAACCGATGACCTGGACGGTGCCCGAAACCTATATGGTGAGAGAAGCGGTAAGGGAGAGCAATCGCGTTTTTCAACTGGGACATCAGAACAGACAGATCGAAACCTACAATCGTGCAAGGGAAATAGCGGAAAGAGGACTGTTGGGGCCTATTACGTTGGTGGAAACCAGTACCAATCGAAACGATTCCAACGGTGCCTGGGTATATCCGATAGATCCGGAAGCCAATCCAAAAACGATCGATTGGAAGCAGTTTGAGGGGGATCCCGAACGTATCAAGGAGTACCTGGATTACATGACTTCAGCCGGACTTGCAAAGTATGTTGGTCCCGAATCCAGAGACAAATTCAGCCTGGAACGCTTTTTTCGCTGGCGCTGTTGGTGGGATTACAGTACGGGCTTGAGTGGCGATTTGTTGACTCACGAATACGATGCTGTCAATCAGATCCTTCAGCTGGGCATCCCCGATTCGGCAAGTTCCTCCGGAGGGATTTACTTTTTCAAGGACGGACGGACGGTTCCCGACGTATTGCATACGGTTTACGAATATAAAGATCGGAATCTTTCCATGCTTTATTCTGCCACGTTGGCCAGCGAATTCAGTCGTTCGCGCAAAATAATGGGGCACGACGCCACAATGGAGCTCGGGAGTACCCTTTCCGTTACCGTTGATCCCCGTTCGGAAAAGTATAAAGATCAGATCGAAAAAGGAGTGATCAAACCCGGTCAGCCTTTTTACACGTATATGCCGGGTCAAAAAGACGTGGATGCGATAACCTCTGCTACGCAACTTTATTTTGCACAACGGGGTCTGCTGTATTCGTACGTGAACGGAAAACGGTTCAACACCACTTTCTTGCATATGAAAGAGTGGTTGGATTGCATTCGTGCCGGAAGAAAACCTTCGTGCGGAATAGAAGAAGGGTTTCAGGAGGCCATGACGGCACACATGGGTACGCGTGCCTACCTCGAAGGGCGGACCATGTATTGGGACCGCGATAAGGAGCAGATCGTGAGAGGATAACATCATCCCCGCTTTCCTAAGAAAATAGGAGGAAGGCGGGGTTTTTTTCCGGGGAATTTTTTTCTAAAAATATTTCGCTAATTCTTCGGCTTTCTGGATGGCTTCGTTAACGATGGCTTCCACATCCTCTCCGATTACATCCAAATTGGTTGCAGACACGGTAGCATAATCCGTAATACCGAAAAGTGCCATCATGGCTTTGAGGTATTTGTCGCACATTTCCCATTCAGCAGCCATCCCTTCGCTGTAATCTCCACCGCTTGTTGTGATGTTTACTGCTTTTTTTCCTTCACATAATCCGGCGGCACCATTTTCTGTGTATTTAAAGGTAATGCCCGGAATGCTTATATAATCAATGTATGCCTTCAAGATGGCAGGAACTCCCAAGTTCCACATCGGTTCGGCAAAAACATACTTGTCGGCATCCCGAAACTGATAGGCGTACTTGGCAGTGATATCCTTTTCGGTTAACATTTCTGCCGAATGTTTGGCGACTTCTTCTTCTGTCAAAAAATGAATGTTTTCTTTGGATAAGTCCAACGTGATAACAGTATCGTCTGGATGATACTGTTTATACGTTTCGATAAACCGGTCGGAAATCCTGAAGGTTCTCGATTCGCCTTCCGGCCTTGCATTTGCTTTGATATATAGAACGGTACTCATACTCGTATTCTCCTTTGTTTTAATGTTAAATTCCTTGCCTACAAATGTAATAAAAAATATTTATTTCTCTGTGCGTTTAGCTTCCTGCCAAATTGCTTCCATTTCTTCGAGTGTCATGTTTTTCAATGTTTTTCCCTGCTCTTTTGCTTTCTGTTCCATGTAGTTGAAACGATGGATGAATTTTTGGTTGGTGCGTTCCAGTGCATTGTCGGGATTTACCTTGTATAATCGGGCGGCGTTGATGATGCTGAAAAGCAGATCGCCAAACTCTCCTTCCATTTTGTCGGGATCCAATTGTGCGATTTCCGTTTTCAATTCGTCCCATTCCTCTTTCACTTTTTCCCACACATCCCGGCGCTTGTTCCAATCGAATCCCGCATTGCGGGCTTTGTCCTGTATTCTATAGGCTTTTACCATTGACGGCAGCGAATTGGGAACGCCTCCCAAGATGGTTGAGTTGCCTCCTTTTTCTTTGAGTTTGATTTGTTCCCACGATTTTTCCACTTTGCGTGCCGAATCGGCTTGTGTATCGCCAAAAACGTGTGGGTGGCGGAATATCAATTTGTCGCAGAGGGCGTTGCAGACATCGGCAATA
>DUQH01000059.1 GCA_012837895.1 Candidatus Fermentithermobacillaceae bacterium
AAAGATGATGTTTGGTATGTTGGAGGTCTCACCAATTGGAATAAGCGAAACATAACTGTTGATCTGTCTTTCCTCGATAAAGGCAATTACGAAGTTGAATTATTCAGTGACGGAGTCAACGCTGATCGTGCGGCCCGCGATTATAAACGGGATATCTTCTCTGCTCTCGAAAATCAAAAATTATCAGTTACACTGATGCCGGGAGGAGGATTTGCTGCAAAAATCAAGAAAAAATAACTTTATTTGCTTTTAATCTCTTCTTTAGAATAAAAATTATTACTTTTATGGCCAAATTGTCTTATAGAATCAATTCAAACAGTAAATATATTTCTATACTTCAAAGAGAAAAAGAATGAAAGAGGCGGGGAATTTTGATGGGAAAAATAAACTTAAAAAAAAATTTCATCAGCGAAAAGGTTTTTATCTACTTTCAGGATTAATTATGGGCATTATTATATTTGCTGCTTTATATCAAACATCAGTCTACTTTTCGACAAACGAATCATGTATGATTTGCCATGTCCATCCTCATGCCGAAGAAACATGGAAATTATCTGTTCACGTAAATAACAAAAGTGGAGTTATGACGAATTGTGTAGATTGTCATCTTCCTCCAATAGAAAATACGTGGGATCATTATAAGGAAAAAATTGCTCTCGGTTTAAAAGATGTATGGGGATATCTTACAAAAGACAGCGCCGATTTTGATTGGGAAAGCAAATCGGAATTGGAGTATGCCATAAAATACATTCCTAACGAGTCTTGTGAAAAATGTCATCAAAACCTGTTCCCTGAAGATGTTACCGACGATGCAATCACGGCTCATCTCTATTATGAAGAAAATGCAAAAACACTTGACTTGCAGTGTATAAGCTGTCATTTGGATGCAGGACACTACAACCCGAATTATGTTCACGGAAAAATGACAGGTATCCCGGGAATAGATGATAAGAGTGTCGTAGACACGAGTATGTTCTATAAAGAAGCGACCAAAGTAACGGTTTTTGCCGATTACATAGAACAAATACCCGGGACAGCGGTATCATTTAAGATGATCGCTATACCGGGTGGCACATTCAATATGGGAAGCCCTGATAATGAACCCTTTCACGAACCCGATGAAACTCCTGTTCATGAAGTTACTGTGAGTCCGTTCTTTATAGCTGAAGCTGAAACAACCTGGGATCAATACTGGGCATTTTATGCTGAAACCATGAGCGAAGGACGTACACCACCCGAAGAAGTTTATGAAAATAATTTGAAAGCTTTGAATGTGGATGCCATTTCCGGGCCTACCCCTCCATTTGGATTTCCCGATCAAGGATGGGGAAGTGGAAACCGTCCGGCTATCACGATGACCCACTATGCAGCAGAAGTATTCTGCCTGTGGTTATCTTTAAAGACCGGCAAAAAATATCGGCTCCCCACCGAAGCCGAATGGGAGTATGCTGCACGAGGAGGAACTCAAATGCCTTATTTCTTCCCGGGCAATCCTAAAGATTTTTCGGATCGAGGAT
>DUQH01000044.1 GCA_012837895.1 Candidatus Fermentithermobacillaceae bacterium
AACTCCAAGGCTTTGGAGCTGGCAGGTATCGGGCATGGTTTCATCCCCAATACAGGCAGGGTGGATCTCGATCCCGCAGGCGAACCCACAGGCATTCTCAGGGAGGGAGCCGCAAGTTACGTATACAAAGCCATGAGTGCCGGTCACGGTCCGGGAATCCCTGGACAGGGCAGCGCCTACAGGAGAGCTGCAGAGGTACAAGAGATCGAACGCAGGATCGTCCTGGCCCTCAACGAGCTGCTCAAGTACGGGATCACGTCTGTGCTTGACCCAGGTGTGACTGGTGATACCATGCGCGCCTACACTAGACTGTGGGCTACCAGGGCGCTGCCAATGAGGGTGAGTGCCATGCCTGGATGGCACGGGATGTCGTCTGTTTCCAGCCCTGACTATGTGCCTCCTGCACTTGAGGCCGGTCTGCAGCCTGGAGTGGGGGACGAGTGGTTTAGGGTTGGCAACCTCAAAATGGCCATTGATGGAGGGCTCGGTTCTAGAACTGCGATGATGCACGAACCTTTCAGGGACGGTTCCCGGGCAATAGTCCCAGCGAGGCTCGACCTTAACAGGCTGGGTACCTACATTTCCGATGCCCACGCATTAGGCTGGGGGGTAGGCATACACTGCTGTGGGGATATGGCCCATGATATCGCGCTCTCTCATATGGTCGAGGCACTTTCCAAAAGGAAACCTTTGCCGTATCACAGACACCACATTATCCACGGATACTATCCGACCAAGTACGCACTGGATACCATGGCTGAGTACGACATCGGCGTGTCGCTGCAGCCTGGATTCATATATGTTGAGGGCGACATATATCCTGATAACATTGACGAGAGCCTTTTGGCCGGGTTCAAGCCAGCCAGAACGTATTTGTCCCGGGGAATCAGGGTGGCCATCAACACTGACGTAGCTTCAGGGCCGTACGATCCCTTTGTAACCCTTTACGGGGCGGTTGCCAGAAAGACCATGACCGGGCTCGATTTTGGCAAGGCGGAAGCCCTGACCGTGAGGGAAGCTTTGCGCTGTTTCACTGCCGGCGGTGCATATCTTGCTTACAGGGAAAAGGAGTGCGGGGTCCTGGCACCAGGATACTTGGCAGATATGGCGATTCTGGACAGGGATATCCTTGATGCGGATCCTGAAGAACTGCTCAAGGTGAAGGTGGTCGCGACTGTACTGGGAGGCAGGTTTGTGCACATTACAGAGGAAGGCCCTAAGGTTCGGATCGGGCAAGAACACATACGCTGAATCGGTATACGGTTCAATGGGCGAAGTCACCAGAGAAGGTAGTATAATCGTAGTATCTCACGACGATTACGAAAGGCTGTACCGGGTGTATTGCTTGCGCTTCACTGGTACCTAAGAACAGATTAGAGTCCGGCTAGAACCAGCGTTAACGGAGGGATGCGCTAATGTCCGTAGCACCTGATGCTGCAACAGATGTTCCAGAATTGTCCAAGCAGGAGCTGAGACGCAATATATTCAACATGGTATGGCCTGTTACTGCAGAGAATGTATTGCATTTCCTCATTGGATTCATAAACACCGCCATGGTAGGGAGACTTGGGGCAGCTACCATTCTGGCGGTGGGTCTCTCGGGCAGGGTCAGCAGGTTTGTGTGGATAATCTTCAACGCCATTGGGACGGGCACGACGGTACTCGTAGCCCGGGCGGTCGGGGCAGGTGATCCCCTGCGGATGCGTCGTGTAGCACAGCAAGGCCTTCTATTGGCGGTTTCGCTTATAGGAGTGGTCGGGGCGGTAGTGTTCATCTTTGCCCCATCGCTGTTTCTGGTTTTCAAGGTGACACCTGAGGCGCTTCCCATAGGAACTGCCTACCTTAGGATGCTTGTGTTCAGTATGCCTTTCCAGGCACTCCTCATCGTCATAGGCGCAATTTTGCGGGGAATCGGCAACACGAAGATCCCCATGCAGATCGCGGTAGTCACAAACGTGATAATCGTAGCTTTGAATTCAGTCCTGATTTTCGGGCGCTTCGGCTTCCCTGCGCTGGGGTTCAGAGGCCCGGCCATTTCCACCATTATAGGACAAGCTGTTGGCGCGGTGATTGCAGTCAAGTACCTGCTGGGCGATGGGTCGCGGGTAAAGTTGGGGCTTGAGGACTTCTTCTCGTTTGATTCCCAACTTATCAAACGGCTTCTGAGCATTGGGCTCCCTTCGTCCGCGGAGATGGCTTTCTGGCAATTGGCCAGCGTTGTTATTGTCAGGCTGATTAACGGATTCGGAACTGAGGCCGGGGCCGCTTACCAGTTAGGGCTTCAGGCAGAAGGTATCTCTTACATGCCTACGGCAGGGTTCGCCATAGCTGCTACCGCATTTGTAGGCCAGTCGCTGGGAGCCAGGAACCCCCACTTGGCAGAGAGATACGTCAAAGAGATTGTCAGATGGGGTATTGTCTTTACTTCGGTCACAACTGCTTTGCTGGTCTTCGGGCCGAGGGTCTTAATGGGAATGCTTACTGACGATGAAGCGGTTATCGCCATAGGTGCCCAGTATCTCCTAATCATGGGGTTTTCGCAGATCCCGCAGCAGACGTCTGGCACGTTAAACGGTGTACTAAGAGGAGCCGGAGATACGGTTACTCCCATGATATCTGCCGGCATAGGCATATGGGGCTGCCGCATACCTCTCTCTTTCCTGTTTAGCAAGTGGTTTGGCATCACGGGCATATGGTGGGCAATCAACATTGACCAGTTCGCCCGGTTGCTCATCACAGGCTCGAAATACCTTAGGGGCAAATGGAAAGAGAATGTAGGAGACGGGCTTGAGGAGGAAGACTCAGAAGGATAGAACCAGGCAGCGACTGGCTATCCGTTGCACACTGGGTGACCAGGAATGAGGTCGACGACTAGCTATGCACGCTGTATGACCATACTTGTGGCGTCTTCCGGTGTCCGGGCGTGGCCGGGTATACTCGCGGCTACAGGTACTTGAAGATGATCTTTGCCTCTAATAGCCTGAGGTGCCGCTTAAGCTGGTTGTTTGTTTCCTGGCCTGAGAAGAAAAACAAAGAGAAAGCTTCCCAGAGGAACACCCAACCTCCAATCGATAACCCTTCTATAAGAATTGTGGTCAGGAGATTTGTTGGCGCAGCCGGCCTTGACATGTAACGCAAGGTCAGGAAAGCAAACGCCGCCACAGCGTAAGTCATCGTCTTTCTCCTGATGTCTGCCAGGGATCTCCTTATCAACGCAATAGTGTAGGAAAAGTTGTTCCTGATACCTTCCGCCGACAGGTGCTCTTTCTCTTCATCCCGCTGCTCTGCGGGCATGTAGAAATGCAGTTCTACAGGGTACCGCACGGGTATGTCGGCAGCGCTGCTTTCGATAAACTCCAAGACCTCTGGGTCCAAGTCCCGTCTCTTTACCGGGGAAGGGTCCCAGCCGTTGAAAATCTCGTTGTAGCTGTCGACTGATATTTCTATGATGAACTCGTCGGTGTCTGTATTCGTCTTGTACATCTGCCGCAGATAGGCTTCTTTAACTTGTCTGAAGGCGTTGCAGACCTCCCTTGTAAACCATGCCGTAGCATTTCGTGGTATTAGCCTTTCACCAGGCTTTCACCGGCCTCTTGTTTCCCTTATTGTATAGCTTGGCTTCTACCAGCGCCAAGCTAGATGAGACCTACGAGGCCCGGTCATCCATAAGTTATGATAAAATATAACCCGGCATGCCCTCCTATCATGGTGCCGGCATCACTGGCGATAGCAATTTGTGGACAGCATATTGTACCGCCGTGTGGTTAATGGTATAATCGTACCTGCTGTATGGTAGTGGGGGATCGGCTAGTGGTAGGCCAACAGACTCTGGATCTGTCTGCGGAGGTTCGAATCCTCCTCCCCCAGCCAGAGAGAATCGTGGCCCCATCGTCTAGCGGCCTAGGACACCGCCCTCTCACGGCGGAGACACGGGTTCGAGTCCCGTTGGGGCTGCCATAAGAATGTTACCCGCGTGAAGCGGATTTTTTGTTTTTCCCCGGATGGATATTACCCTCATATATATCCTGCTCACACATGATATTCACCGGTGCCGTGTCATGAGCTGTAATACGTATGCAGAGCAGTTTTTATTTCGGCACAAGAAGCGATGTCGGAAAAAAAGGAACTTTGTCAAAATGAGTTAACAAAAAGAAGGTATTGCAGGGCTTTGCAAAGAATTTCATTCGGAAAGATGCAATGATAATATTTCCAACAGCCCGGTGGGACGAGTTGCTAGCTGCGGCATGTTATAGCTTTAGCAGGCAACAGGGCGGTGAGAGTACGAAGGGACAGTGAGGGACCAGGTCTGTGCGGAAATGTTGGCTTGATTCACTAGACAGGGTGTTTCAAGAGTAGATATCCTTTTTATAACGGAAGGAGGCGTATTGGAGAGTGGAGCGCTACATAGGGCTTGATGTTGGTTACGGGTTTGTCAAAGTAACTGACGGCGACAGCGGTTATGCCTTTCCAAGCGTAGTAGGCGAAGGGGACCTGACGCCATCTTTAGTCACAGGGTACCACAAATCACAGCGGGTTGCCGACCTTCGGATAGGGATCGACGGCAAGGTGTACTTTGTAGGGAAACTGGCGATTCGCCGTTCCAGCCTGGCTTACCGGGGCTTGTCTGACACTAGGACGGAGGGAGAAGACCTCAGGGTGCTGGTCCTTTCAGCCCTGAGTCTTTTCTGTAACGAACCTACTAATAGGTTCGATGTAGTTACGGGTTTGCCTCCGGGCAGAATGCATCTCCGGGATCAATTGATTTCCCAGCTGGGAAGCCACCACAGGATAACGGTAGTGAGGGACCGCCGGATTCAGGATATCGATATCACCATTAATAGAATCGACGTGGTCCCGCAGCCTTTGGGGACATTCTGGTCTGAGACCCTGGATTCATGGGGACAGGTCAAGACTCCCCTGTTCGGCAAGGTTGGAATTGTAGACATAGGGTTTAAGACTACTGACTTTGCTGCTATTGAAGACGGCGAGTATATCCCTGAACAGACCCGGACTTTGGCGGTAGGCCTTTCTGCAGCTTACAGCGACCTTTCTGACAAACTCTTGGTGGAGCACGGTTTGGAAAGAGAGACTTACGCACTGGATGAGGCCTTTATTAAAGGAACGGTTAGTGTTGCAGGAAAGCCTGTAGACATAACGCAATTGAGAGACCAGAGCTATGAAGCCCTTGCAACCAAACTACTGGTAGAACTTGTGTCTGCATGGCGGATTCCCGAGTTTGACAAGATCCTGATAAGCGGCGGTGGCGGAGCTGCTCTTGGGAAGCACCTGTTGCCGCATTTGCCCCAGGGTGAACTGGTCTCGGATCCTGTTACAGCTAACAGCATTGGGTTCCTAAATTGGGCTAACCGCCTTTGGAGGGTGAACCTAGAGACCTCATCCGAGTGAAGTTCTTAACAAGTAAATGTAGATATATAGAAAGATAGAGAAATCGAGAGATAGAGAGAAGCTGAGCGGAGATTTTGGGGGTCGGCATGATGTTCGGTCGCACTACGAGCAGGAAGCAAACATCGGTGCTTGCTATGTCCAGTGATTTCGTTGGCCATCTTGCATATTCAGGTACCCTGGAGATCCTGGGCCGGGTAGAAGGAGACATTACTGTCAGTGGGAAGGTGATTGTCGGGCCATCCGGATCTTGTATCAGCAACATCAAAGCAGATGCTGTTGAAATACACGGAGAGGTTCAGGGCAATGTTGAGACGATGGTTCTCAAACTAGCCGCAGGCGGAACGCTGGTTGGAGATGCCAAATACAAGAGCATTATTATGGAAGAAGGTTCTGTGTTTCAAAGGATTGTGCCTGACGCTCCGGAAAAGCCGGTTGAAACCGAAGCAGCCACGCATCCCGGTAGCCCAGCTTCAACGGTTAGCGAAGGCCAAGGCCCCACAATGGCAGAAGAAGAAAGGGACACAGTAGCCGAAAAGCAAGTTCGCGAGGAAGCAGCTTCGGACAAGGAGCCTCAGGGTAAGCAAGTTCCAGGGAAGAAGCCCTGCTTCCAGACAGTGTTCTAAAGGTACACGCGCTAATCCGGGCGTAAAGCCGGGCATACGGATGGTTCCAGAGACAACGCCCGTCCCAGGATGGGGCGAGTTCTTGTTTCTGCTTCAAGCAATTTGCCTGGCTAGGGCTTTCTTGTCAACCGAATACAGTAAGGCGTTTTCTCTTGTGATTAGTCCGTTCCTAAACAGGTTCAGGATACTGTTATCCATGGTAGTCATACCGTCAGGCCTGCTTGTTTGAATGACCGAGCTTATCAGCGGGGTCTTGTTTTCTCTTATCAGGTTTCTTACGGCGTCATTAACACGCAAGATCTCAAACGCCGGGACGCGGTCTCCCCGGGTAGATGGTATGAGTTGTTGAGACACCACGGCTTGCAGAACCGTAGAAAGCTGGATCCTGATTTGGTGCTGCTGGTTCGGAGGGAACACGTCTATTATCCTGTCTATCGTCTTGGGCGCTCCTATGGTGTGCAAAGTTGAAAACACCAGTTGCCCGGTTTCTGCTGCGGTCAAAGCGATTGACGTGGTTTCCAGGTCTCGCATTTCACCTAAGAGTATTACATCTGGTGACTCTCTCATGGCTGCTCTAAGGGCTCTTGCATAGCATTGGGCGTCTATGCCTATTTCCCTTTGGTTCACAATGCTTTTCTTGTGGGTGTGGAGGTATTCAATGGGATCTTCCAGGGTTAATATATGGCATTCCCGGGTTTCGTTTATCAGGTCGATAATGGCGGCAAGGGTAGTTGATTTGCCGCTAGCCGCCGGCCCTGTGACAAGCACCAGTCCGTTTGTGAGGGTGCTTAGGTTCCGGACTGCCTTGGGAATCCCCAGCTCCTCAGGATTTGGAAGTTGGAAAGGTATTACCCGCACGACTGCTGCAACTGAGCCCCGCTGCTTAAACGCGTTCACCCTGAACCTGCTAAGTCCTGGCACAGACAATGAAAAATCTTTATCCCTCTCAGCTTGGAACTCGTGGTACAGGGTTTCCTTGGGGAACAAATCCCGAATAAGTTTTTCTGCAGCGCTGGGCGTCAAGGATTTATCGCCGAGTTTCTTGAACTCCGCCCCGGTTTTGATCACCGGAGGGAGCCCCACAGTGATGTGAATATCAGAAGCTTTTAGCTTTACAGCTGTCGCAAGAAGTTCATGGATGGCAGTCATGTGATCCCCCGTCCTTAGCCTTGATAGCCAGCGTGTGCCTACTCTGGCTGATTCCATAACTCGATTGCTGATTCGTATTCAAACGGTTCTTGGTACTGCTTCCACTGCAGTATTCGGAAACCCCACGCATCCGGTTCACCGGATCCTGCAACCACTTGGATTTCAACAAGCAAGTGCTGGCCGGTGGATCCATGTTGTCTGGATAGCTGGGTTGTCACCGTTATGCTGCCGGGGCCGTCTGGCTCTACCCTGACTTCGCCGATGATCGTGTCGTACGGGAGCTTGTTTCCTGCTTCCCCTGCGTATTCGTCAAGGCAATCTGCAAGCATCCTGGCCAAAGTGTCTTCTTTACCGCGTCCAAGGCCGCCCGCCTGAGCCAGGATTTGTGAAATGATGTCAAGAAGCACCTCGCCTCCTGCTTCAAGGGCGTAGTAGCTGTTTACCCATGATACTCCTTTCCGGGCCAATTTTAGGTTTGCATGGGATGATGCCACTGAAAGAGATCCAAGGGTTACCAGAAGCAGCATCAGGAAGATGACGAGGATTGATGAGCCACCGCCTTCGAACCTGCCCAAGCGCCTGATGCTCACCTGATTGCTCCTTCCGTGCGGGCATACGGGGTGTAACACTTGAGAGTTTCAATGAAAACGATCTCTTCTTGCCCGTGCTTCTCAAGTGTATAGGGGAACAGGCGCAATACCCGTACGCTGATGGTGTAGGTACAGGAGCCATCCTTCTTGTATGAGCCTGAATTTGTGCCTGTATCTGTGCCTGTGGCGGCTGTACCCCTGGGTGCTAGTTCAGCTTGAACTGAGTAGCAAGGCTGTGCCTGGGAGCTGTCAGGCGGTATGACAGCCCATGTTTCGTCGAAGTAAATACAGACCGCGGCAGCGTCGCCATTGCGGGAGAGGACCGCTCCCTTGGGATCAAAATCTTGTTCTGACAGTAATCCAGGGTGGGGCAGGGCCTTGATGGTTTCAACAACATTAATCGCGTGGGACATGGCTTTGTACATATCGTAGGATTTGGCGTTGTTATTCTTGGCAGAAATGAACATCAGGACGCTGAATCCTGCCAGGATCACCAGGACGGCAACGGACAAGATCATTTCAGCCAGAGCAAACGTACTTCTTCTCCCCACGTTTGTGCTAGGCATGGCCGCGCCTCCTTATCCCCCGGTTTGCTTGCATGAACTTACATTCCGTATGCTGCCCTTAAGGCCAAGGTCAAGCTGAGCTCCCTTGGAGTTTTCCCGCTATCACGCCAAATATCGATTCTTATCTTGGGGGATTTACCGCCTGGCTGTTCAATGCGCACATCAAAGCCACCGATTTCAGCGATTAGGAAAGAGGTGTTTTGTGTGACTTCGTCTCCCTCTAATACGAATGCTTCCCGTAGTCCGCCGTCTTCAAAGTAGATCCAGGTTTCATAAGCTGCAGAGTCAAGAGTCTCTGTGATTACAAGAGCTTGACCTTCCCCTGAAGGGCTGGGCCGGATGTGCATTGAATTCACGCAATCGTTTTGCCTTATCTTCATGTTAAGGTAGGAAAGCGCCACCATGAGTTCTGAGATCCGGCGTTTATCAAGGTCTACGTCTTTGAATGACCTGGCTGCAGCCAGGGCAAGCGTCAGGCAAGTTATACTAAACAGCATGAGTAGCAGCATGACAGATGCTAGCTTGACAGATGAACCTTTATTAATAGAGATGCTTATGTTCGTCACTTCGTGCCAACCTTCTTTATTACATTCACATACGGCCTTATGTTCGATGCAAACACAGAATACTCGTAGTGGTATTTTGCTTCATCGATCCTGACCCCGTAGTTTTCCTCCAGGTACCGGAGGTTGGGAGGATAATGTCCTTCCAGGGCATAGCACTGGATAGCTGCCTTCTCAATGGAGCGTTTGATTGCTTCGGTTTCTGAACGTTCCAGTTTCCCCCGGTAGCTGCTTACACCCAGGCAGGACGCGGCAAAGTATATCAATGTGAGGCTTCCTAATATGACTTGTGCATTAACTCTGTACCCTGCCGGTGTTTTCATGTACCGCTACCTCCTTACCCCATGGAAGACATTATGCTTATCAGGGGCAGCACTACCGCAATCAGTACAACCCCGATTACAACCGACAAGGCTGACACCAGGACAGGCTCAATGCGGGATACTGCGCCGTGAAGTGTCCTGTGTACCTCGTCCTGGTATATAGCAGCCATCTTCCGGGCCATTGACGGTAGTTCCCCTGTCTTGTGTCCAACACGGACCATGTTCACAAACGAGCTTGGGAATATGTTTACCGAATTGAAGCATTCAGCAAGATCGTTTCCCTTTTCAATCTTCTGCCTGCACCAGGCAAGTTGTTTTGCCACATACCCGTTGCCTGCTACCTGAGCGGCCATCTCAAGAGCTTTTCCAACGTCCAGGCCGCTTTCAAGGGCATACCACATTACCGAGCTTACCCGCGCTGCGTATATTTTCGGGAATATCCCGTTTAGGATTTTTGTTTCAGCTTGAAACCGGGCAAACGTCTCCTTGCCTTCAGGTGTGGATTTCCAGACCCAGAATATGAGCCCGAGGACAAGCGGGGTTGCTGCAAGCCACGCTATGTTACTTGATATGAACATCCCGAGATTCATGAGCCCTCGTGCAATGACCGGCATATCTGCCCCTGAGGCAGCCAGGATGTCATCGAATACCGGTAAGATTTTCGATGTAAGCACCAACACTACTGCGGCAACCATGGAAATGAGTATCAGGGGATACGTAAGCGCATCTTTGATCTCGTGCCTCAGGCTGTGTTTTTGCTCGTAGTAAACGGCCAGGGATTCCATTACCTTATCTAAGGCGCCTGTGGTTTCGCCTACCTTTATCATGCTCACAAGATACGGCGGAAACAGGCCTTGGTTTGAAAGCGCCTGGTGTAACGGGATGCCGGCATGGATATCGTCGCCGATACGGACAAGATGTTTGCCAAAATACTCGTCATCTCCGGCAACCAAATGGACAGCGTCTGCCACCGGTATGCCGGCTTTGAATGCAACGGCGAACCGGTAGCAGAACCACGCCAACCGCTCTGGCGGCGCATATTTGCGGCGCGTATGCCCGGCCATCTTTCCCAAAACACTTCTTAGTTCAATCATGCCAGCGTCCCTGGCTCCTGTGCTTAGTAAGTATGTCTCCGCTTAATACTCAAGTCTTTTCCTGTAATTCTTGCTGTTGTTTATGAATTCAGAGCAGTACGATGAACCCTTCATGCCTGCGGCAAAAGTGGGATCCATGTGTATCCATCCATGGCCTTCTTTGTAGATAGAATAGAACTTGCTAATCCGGAGCCAGCCGGTGCCTTCAACGCAAACTTCATTCCAGGCATGATACAGGTAGTCAGGTGCAACATAACCTGTGACAAGTTTGGTGGGAATGCCCAACGACCTTAGCATTGCCGCCAACAGCGAGGCGTAGTCAAAACAGATACCCTTCCCGTCCTCGAGTATCTTGTCAGGGTCAGGAAGATAGCCTGGTTGTACCGTTCTTGCCTTGGCGTAGTCATACCTGATATTGTCAATGATGTACCTGCATATTACTTCGATTTTCTCAGTCTCAGTTTCAGTGTCTACGGTGAGTTCCTTAGCTAACTTGGCTGCCTGGGAGTCCTCGCGGAACATAATCAACTGGTGAGCCGTGAGGAACGGCGCCTTTTCATCTTCAAGTTCAACTTGAATGGACGTACCGAGGATGGTGGCATACCTGTTATCTACGATGTGTGCAAGCACCTTTACTGAGTATGTCCCGTTTCCCATCTGAAGGGGGTAGGGTTCGAACTCGCCTTTTGAGTTGAGATCATATATGTAACGTTCGCCATCCTTTTCGATGATGACCTTGAGTTTCTTGGGAGTCTCGGGCTCGTTGTACACGATTCTGACAAGCCCCTTGGAAATGTGTGAAATATCAACAGACGCCCTCTCGTTTCCTATTAGCTCCGGTTGCTCAGGCTCATCCAAATCCTCGTTTTCAACACCGGGGTGGGCTATGGATATACTTACGGACAGCGCCAATATCATAGCAATGAGTATGGTTGTGAATCTAAACAACGTCCTTTTCGTGTGCACGTAAGTAACCTCCTTGGAAACCGGCTGCTTTTGATGGCTGCTCTGCCGTCTGAATCCGGATCATCCTGCGTCATAGTCCAAATGCAGGCTTAATATTTATCGGAATCCCTGCTCCGTCTGCTTAGGACAAATAGCTGCCGGGAAGTAATCCGACCTTCTGTTGTCAGCTCGACGCCGGAGGGTCTGTTTAGGACAAATAGCTACAGGGAAGGGAAAGGATGTTTTCGCATAGAAGTGGTAATGCCAGACCATTGTGTATACCACTTGTGATTTGGAGGCGGATTATGCAGCGCAGAAAGTTCGGATTTCATGACTTTGAGGTTTCGGCCTTGGGATTTGGTTGTATGCGGCTTCCGGTAATCGACGATCAACCTGATAAAATCGATGAGGAAAAGACTGCCGAAATGATCTACTACGCTGTGGACAACGGTGTGGATTACGTTGATACAGCATATAGCTACCATCGCGAGCAATGTGAAGTAGTCCTCGGGCGCATACTCAAAGGCGGTTACAGGGACCGGGTGAAGCTGGCCACAAAGTGCCCCACATGGCTCATTGAAAACCCGGAAGCTTTTGACAAGTACCTGGATATCCAGCTTTCAAGGCTCCAGACAGACCGTATCGACATGTACTTGATGCACACCTTGAATAAGGACAGATGGAACAACATCTTGAAAAATGACGTGTTTTCGTTCATGGAAAGGGCCAAACAAGACGGCCGCATCAGGTATGCAGGGTTTTCATTCCACGATGACGTGGATACGTTTAAGACCATAGTTGACGCTTATGATTGGGATTTCTGCCAGATCCAGTACAACTACATGGATGAGGAGTTTCAAGCAGGAACCGAAGGGCTCAAGTATGCGGCAGCAAAGAACCTGGCTGTTGTGATAATGGAACCGCTCAGGGGCGGGCGCCTGGTGAAGAACATACCTGCCGAAGTACAGGAGATCATGGACCGGTCAGGGAAGGTGCGTACTCCTGCTGATTGGGCGCTCCGCTGGATATGGAATCATCCTGAAGTGACCGTAGTGCTGAGCGGTATGGGTAAGCTCAGCGAAGTCAAGCAGAACATCGAGACAGCTCGCACCGCGTTGCCCAACTCCCTCACCCAGGAAGAGTTGGATCTGTTCGAGGAAATCAAAGCTTCTTACAGGAAGCGGATCAAAGTCGATTGCACAGCTTGCGAATATTGCTTGCCGTGCCCCCAGGAGATTGTAATACCTGAGCTTTTTGATTACTATAACGACGCCTATATGTACAACACCCTCGATAGCTTTGCAACGAGGTACGATTGGATTGCTGAAAACTGGGGCAATCCCGAGAATTGCGTAGAGTGCGGCGAATGCGAAGCGGCATGTCCCCAGAACTTGCCTATAAGGGAACACCTGAAACAGATCAGGAGTGCAGCCGGAAGGAAGTAAGCGGAAGCTAGTAGGTCCGCCCTGCCTGGCTGGTGTGGACATACCGGGACGAAGTGATGTCCTGCAGCTTACAAGAGAAATGTCTTCAATGCCCCGGAGTTTCCGGGGCATGTCAACGGACAGTGATTTTGTCACCCCCAAGAATACTAATTTGGACAGTGAAAATGTCCCCCTCTTTGTTTAAGAAGTGGCGGCGTCCGCCGCCACATCTCAGTTTTGGTATTGCTGAAGAATCAAGCTAAGTCTTTTGTTTCTCTTCTGGAAGTACTGTTCTACCGGGTCATCGTGTTTCGGTGGAATCTTGAACTTCAGCC
>DUQH01000033.1 GCA_012837895.1 Candidatus Fermentithermobacillaceae bacterium
ACTTCACGGGGAAGTAACACCACTTCCATAGAATAAGAAATGCCCTCCCCGGCCCTTTGAGATACCGGGTAGGGCATCTATCCGTAAACACCGTGTAGTTCCAACCAGCCTGCTAGTTTATCAACCAAGAATGCGCATCAACCGTTAACCGTCTACATGATACCAGCCTGCTAGAAGGTAAAATCTATCCTCACTGAACCTGTAATCACTACTTCGCCGGGCTCAATAGGAGTTGCTTCCACCGCCATGTCGGAAATCATCTTGACTGCCCCACGCACTGACGATACAGACACGTAACCGTCAGAAATCTTTGAAATCCCGGTGATGTTGACACCTGCAGCCCTGGCGATAACTTCGGCCTTGTGCCTGGCATTGGTCACCGCTTGGGCCAGCATTTGATCTTCATACTTCTTGGAATCCAGAACCCCAAATACGATGCTGTTAACATTGGTTGCGCCTGAACTTACAGCTGCATCTATTATGCCGCCTATGTTTCCGATATCCTTGACCCTTACACTGACTGTGTTGTTGCACCTGTAGCCGCTTAGCACCTGTTTACCGTACAGCCTGTCGGCAACGGGCTGGGTTTCATACACAGGATACAGGCTGAAATTGGATGTCTGGATGTTTTCTTTAGCTATCCCCTGTCCCTGCAAAGCAGCTATAACCTTATTCATAGCTGCGGCGTTGAGTTGCTGTGCTTCCTGTGCAGTAGCCCCGTTGGTTTCCACTCCGAAGCTTATCGTTGCCACGTCAGGTTTTACATAGATCTCCGCCTGGCCTGTTACTGAAATCATCCTCCCTGCGGGTTCCTGGGCGCTCACCGCCTGGGAGTCTGAAACCAAGAAAGCTGCAAGACCAATCAAAAGGAAAGCAGGCAACACAAGTTTCCTTAAGTCCCTAACCTTGTCCATGAACATCTGTTATCCTCCTTGAATACTCTCTCGCCGGTTCACAGGGTTTCCGGATCCGTTCACCCGCTGGTGTTTTGACGCACCTCTATGAAAATTGTTCCTGGGTTCTTAAGAATTTACCCTTGTAATCTGATACACTTTACTTGCAGGCTTGTTGCCAGAGGTAATAACAAGGTCCAGGCGGGTGTTGTAATGGAATTCATCGCTCCGTCGAGCCACGCAAAGGCAGAAATCATAATCAAGAAGTCCAGGTTTATCGGGCACGTATTTCCAGCCTTCTCAGAAGAAGAAGCTATCGGGCACATTGAATCAGTGAAACAGGAGCACCAGGCTGCAACCCACAACGTATATGCTTACTCAGTGGGTGTAGGTAGCTTTGCTGAAAGAGCTTCTGATGACGGGGAACCCAGGGGCACGGCAGGATACCCTGTGTTGGAGGTAATCAAGAAGAGAAACCTCCAGAACGTGGTATGTGTTGTCACCAGGTATTTCGGAGGAACCAAGCTGGGAGCGGGCGGCCTGGTCAGGGCCTACAGCAATGCAGCATCCCTTGCCCTGGACAAAGCAGGAGTAGCAGTCTACAGGTATCATGACCTTATCACTGCGACCGTTGACTACGACCGCTTTGGAAGGGTACAGAGAGAACTGGAGGTTGCCAAAGCAGTCACCCATGACATATCCTTCGCTGAGAAAGTGACTATACAGTTCTTCGCGGTCCCCGAACTGACACAGGCACTCAAATCGCTGATAGAAGACATTACAGCCGGCCTGGGCGTCGTATGTGTATCTCAAGGCAAGTACCTACCTGTAAGGCAACTGCAGCCCGGCTAGCACGGTTCACCTCGCAAGATTCTTGCTCATGCCCAAGACAACCGGCATACTGTAATAGCCAGCATACTCCAATAGCCGGTATGCTCCGGGACTGTATTTCTACCCTCTCCCTGTTTTCCATTTTGAAGAAGGGATAAACCCTTCGTGTGCGGAAATTGACACACATCAGCGTTTACTGTAGGTTACTTCGGTTTCAGGTAAAGGAGGTACTCAGTCTTGTCCACAAAAAGGAGGCTTACACCTGACGACTTATATAAACTGGTGTTTGTGTCAGACCCGCAAGTCTCCCCTGACGGAAAGCGAATCGCATATGTGAGGACAATAATAGACGAAAAAGCCAAAGAGTACCGTTCGCAGATTTGGATAACGTCTACCTGCGGCAAGACCAAACCAAGACAGTTCACATCAGGCCCCAAGACAGACAACAGCCCGAGATGGTCGCCTGACGGCAGTAAGCTCGCTTTTGTGTCTGACCGCAGCGGCGACCGGCAGATTTGGGTTATGCCCACCGAAGGCGGCGAAGCTTTCCAGTTGACAAAGATGCGGAGAGGTGCATCAAACCCTGTCTGGTCACCGGACGGCACCAAAATCTGTTTCACGGCCCAGGTCAACCCTGATGACAGCCCGGAAGACATTCAGAAACCCTTAGACGAAAAGGCCAGGGAAGAAGAAAGGAAGAAGAAACAGGAAGAACCAACTCTGGTAACCCGGGTAAAAATGAAGGCAGATGCAGCTAAAGGACTCATAGGCAATGGCAGGACCCACTTGTTCGTGCAAAACATTGAAGGAAAAGAACCGGCAAAGCAAATCACTTCAGGGGATTTCGACCACCACAGCCCAGTTTGGTCTCCAGATGGCAATTACATCGCATTTTCAGCCAACCGGCAAGAGGAGGCCGATTGCGATCCATGGCTGGTAGACATTTTCATAGTGCCTTCAGAAGGAGGAGAACCCCGCAAACTCACCGGTACAAAAGGCCCTTCCGCAGCCCCGGCCTGGACCCCTGACGGGAAGTACGTTGTATATGCAGGGCATAGGAGGGAGTTTGGCGCTGCAACCTTGTCCCGCATATGGCGAATACCGGCCGAGGGCGGCGAAGCCGTGATGCTCACCGGCGATTTCGACAGGGCTATAGGGGACAGCATGGCCGGGGATTGCCGGTTCGGACCGTCACCATCCGGGCCCACCCTGAGCCCCGACGGGAAAACCGTCTACTTCCTGGCAAACGATAGCGGCGAAACGTCATTGTTCTCAGTGCCGGTTGAAGGTGGCAAGGTAGAACTGGTATTGGGTGGCAAAAGACAGATCTTCGGGTTTACGCTGGACAAATCAGGGAAAACCTTTGCGATTGCCGTCTGCACACCTGCAATACCGGGAGACATGGGGGTATTCCACCTGGATTCAGGAAAGGAAACTCTCTTGACCTCGGAAAACAAACAGCTGCTCGATGAGGTTTACCTAAGCCAACCGGAAGAGTACAGTTTCAAATCAAGTGACGGCAAAGACAGGCTGGGCTGGATAATGAAGCCTGTGGGCTTCAAAGAAGGGCACAAGTATCCAGCCATCCTTGAGATCCACGGAGGCCCGGCAGTCATGTTCGGATGGAACTTCTTCTTTGAGTTCCAGCTACTCGCAGCAGCAGGATACACAGTAATCTATACCAACCCCAGGGGTGGACAGGGGTTTGGCCAGGAGTTCCTCCATGCGGTAATAGGCGATTACGGCGGGATGGATTACGATGACCTCATGACATGGACCGACTTTGCAGCTGCCATGGACTTCATCGACAGAGACAACCTGGGTGTAACCGGAGGCAGCTACGGCGGGTTCATGACGAACTGGATTGCAGGGCATACAGACAGGTTCAAAGCTGCCGTAACCCAAAGGAGCATTTCAAACTGGATTTCCTTCTTTGGCGTATCTGACATAGGCTACACCTTTACAGAAAACCAACTGCTTGGCAATCCATGGAGGGACCAGGAACTGTTGTGGAAGCACTCTCCCCTTGCGTATGTGGAAAACGTCAACACTCCGCTGCTCATAATCCACGCAGAACAAGACATGAGGTGTCCCATTGAACAAGGGGAACAGTTCTACGTAGCACTAAAGAAACTACGGAAGCAAGTTGAAATGGTCAGGTTCCCCGATTCCAATCACGAGCTTTCAAGAAGCGGGAAACCTGTCTTGCGGGTACACAGGCTGAAACATATTCTGAGGTGGTTTGACTCTTACCTTGAAAAGAACACCGACAGTTATGATCCACCGCTTGCACAAGCGGACGGTCCTGAAGGACAATAGCTGAAACAGGCAACCGGTATTGGCATTCAAGCAAAAAGAGGAGGCCAACACATGCTGAGAACAAACAAAGATAAGCTGGTAATGCTCTCGGTGATGGGAGAAATATCGTCACCCGGAGCCCGCCCCAGGATGTGTTATGATGGGCGCATTCGCGTCATACCTGGAACAGGTGGGATAGCTTACAACGTTAAAGTGGGAGACCCGGCTTTTGGATGGGCCGGCGACCACATTGAACCAGGAGTAAGCACTAAACACAAGGATGAGAACGCGAACCGGGGATATAACATCCTGTCTTGCGTTGGAAACACGGCACACGTGATTTCAGGAGATGCAAAAGGGGCAACAGGAACGGTAACCGGAAAGCACGGCGGCATAGAGCATGTGCTTATACACTTTGAACCTGACGTCCTCCAAAAGCTCCAAATAGGAGACAAGGTCCAAGTAAGGGCGATTGGCCAAGGGCTCGAGCTTCTTGATTATCCAGACGTAAAGTGCATGAACATGGATCCCGGATTGGTGCACAAGATGGGCATCGTTGAGAAGGACGGGGTGTTGGAAGTCCCGGTAACCGCGATGATCCCTCCGGAGTTCATGGGAAGCGGGCTGGGAGCCGCATCAGCCGAATCAGGAGACTATGACATCACCTCCATGGAAAAAGGACGGCTCAAGGAGCTGGGGCTTGACAAGATCAGGCTTGGCGACATCGTTGCCATCATGGATTCTTCATCTTACTACGGCAGGAGTTACAGGCGGGGAGCGGTGATCATCGGGATCGTAGTCCACGGGGATTCGTTCGTGTCGGGCCACGGCCCAGGCGTAACATCGCTCATGACTTCCCTTACAGGTAAGATAAAGCCGGTCAAGGTAGAGAAGGCAAACATTGCAGACTATCTCGGCTTGAGCTGATATCCCTGCTGCAAGAAGCCAAAGGAAGCGGCCAAGGGGGACACCGGGACAAGTGTCCCCCTTGCTTCACATCTTGACATAATAACATTCTGTAACCACTTACCTCCCACGACATATTATGTATCGATTCCTAAACCCGCGCGGGAGGTGAAGCAATGAGAAACAGGGAACTCATCAAGGCGGCCCAGGAGTTGGTACCGGAGAATCCGGAAGCTGCCCTTCTCCGCCGTCATCACGATGAATGCTGCTGCCCCAACAGTATAACGTATGTTATTTTCACCAACTGTCTGACCATCAACAACGGTTCATGCCAAGATTGGGAATTCTGCGAGGCAGAAGGTAATCTTTGCGGCGGTGGACCGCTTTCCAAAGGCTAAACCAACTGCCGCCACGTACGAAGTAATGTCAGACTGAAAGGGGTTCAAACATGTCAGCTTGGGATGCCATGTTTGGCCCCTTTCGTCTCCCCTCCTTCATAGACCACAAGCCTTGGATACGGGACTTCAACACCGGCAGCATCAAGCGCTTCTTTCATCCTCAGGCGGAGTTCTCTTTCAACGCCCCACTGCTTCATAGGCTCAGTCCGGGCCCATACTGTAAGTACGACCCCAGACTCACACAGCTGTGATACACCCAAGACCCTGGGGCCTTCACGAATATCCGTGAGTTCTTCCGCTGCCTGCCGGCAAACTTGCTCCAGAACTTGCATTACCTCACGCAGGTTGGCTGAATACGGTACCGGCACTTCAATAAGGGCCCGGGCTTCCCTCCTGCTTTTGTTAGTAGTCTTTTCTACCAGCCCATTGGGAATCGTATGAACATCTCCTGAAAACTCCCGGATAATCGTGGTCCGGAGCCCGATCTGCTCCACAATTCCAGACACCCCGGCTAGAGAGACATAGTCACCTACGTCATATTGTCTCTCGTATATGAGAAAGAAGCCTGTAATCACATCGCGCACCAGGTTCTGGGCGCCGAAACCAACTGCAAGCCCCAATACTGCTGCGCCTCCTAGGAGCGCCTTAGTATCAATGCCCAGCAGGTCCAGGATCATCAGAAAAGCCACTATGCTGGTCACATATCTCAGAGTGCTCTGTAAGAGACCCGTAAGCGTTTTTACCCTGGATTCGTCAATTGCCATTCCTGGAACTCTGCCATTTGTAGCCATCAGCCTGCCGATCAACGAGTTCCCAATCTTCACCACTAGGGAAGCTATGATGATCACCGCAGCTATCTTAGCCGCAGTAGTTCCTATACTAAGCCCGATGCCCGCGTCGAAAACGCCTGCTACATACGAGGCAATTCCCATAATTTGCACCCCCCCGAACCAACATAGTATCAGATTCCCAGAGTTTGAGAAAGACCAGCGTTCCCGTGATCGGCTTGAATACACGATAGCCAAATGTGTCATTACTACCCATAAGTTGGCTTCAGTGTCAAGACCGTGATCAAGATACACAGAATTCTTGGTGAAAGCTGAGGTAGCCTATGATAAGAAGGCTTGCGAAAAAGATGCGGGCAGTTGCATGGTTTGGCGGGAAAAAGCGATCCGGCAACAAGAAGGTCTGGCAGTCTGGACCATCCATTACCATTTCTGACGTGCTTGAAGTAAATGAACGCCGCATCAGGCAAGCTTTCAAAGGCAGCTTCGACCTGGTCTACAGGCGCATAGCCATAGGAAAGGACGGCTGCATTGCTGCGCTCGTGGTTCACATTGATGAAATGGTAAACCCCCAGTCTGTTATCAGCGCTATTGTGGAGCGGATAGTAGACAAGACCGGAAGTCTAACTGATCCCAACACTGCGTACACTCACATCAGGGACCGGTACTTAGAACTCACAGGCGTAACCGAAGAGTGTGATTTCCACAAGATGGTTCAAGAGATCGCAAACGGCAACACCTGCATCTTCATACATGGAGTGGCAAAGGTACTGGTATGCGAAACTCAAGGATATAACCAACGGGAAGTTTCCCAACCCACTACCGAAGCTACCATACGGGGCTCAAAAGAAGGATTCGTAGAGGCCTTACCCACAAATTTGAGCCTGATAAGAAGAAGGATCAGGAATCCAAGATTAACGATAGAGCAATACATATTAGGAAAAGTATCCCGGACACCTGTGGCCCTTATCTACATCGAAGGAATCGCAAACTCGCGCATCGTCGAAGAGGCCAGGCGCAGGTTGTCAAGTGTGAACATTGACTCTGTTCAGGAAAGCGGGCAGCTGGAAGAGCTCATTGAAGACGCCCCTCTTTCCCCTTTCCCTACACTCTTGAGGACTGAGCGGCCTGACAGGGTTACGGGCAACCTGCTCGAAGGCAGGTTCGCCATACTCACAGACGGTTCACCCTTCGCACTTATCGGGCCTGCTACCTTCACGATGTTTCTCACCGCCCCCGAGGACTATTTCGAGCGGTTCTTTGCAGGCAGCGTCATCCGGTCTCTGAGGTACGTGGCATTCATCATATCACTCACCTTGCCCGCTCTATATGTAGCTATCACCACCTTTCACCAGGAATTACTGCCAACGCCTTTGATTCTCAGCATCGCTGCACAAAGAGACCGTATCCCGTTTCCTGCAGTAGTTGAGGCAGCCCTAATGGAAATCGCGTTTGAGCTGCTAAGGGAAGCCGGGATACGTTTGCCGGCGGTCTTGGGGCAGGCGGTAAGTATCATAGGAGCTTTGGTCATAGGCGAAGCAGCCTTAAGGGCAGGGCTTGTATCAGCGGCAATGGTAGTGGCGGTAGCTCTTACAGGAATCTCCTCTTTTGCAACACCTATCTTCAGCCTTGCCATTTCAATTCGCCTTCTCAGGTTCCCGTTGATGCTGTTGGCATCAGCCCTAGGGCTTTTCGGGATAGTGGCAGGCCTAGCAGCTATGGTCACTCATCTGCTGACCCTCAGGTCCTTTGGGGTACCCTATATGGAGCCGCTTGCGCCCTTTGTAGCCCAGTCCCAAAAAGATGAGGTGTTCCGCGCGCCATGGTGGGCGCTGGATGAGCGTCCTAGATTCGTAGGAGAGCAGGATGATCAGAGGATCGCCCCGGGACAAATGCCCAGACCACCTGCACCTGATGAAACATACGAGTCAGACAGATAATGCGAAACCGCAAGAATCCAAATGCCAGAAGCTGCGGGGCATGGGGCACAGAACATGATGGAGCCAAACCGTATCCAGGAAGGAGGAGACTATACTGTGCGGCAAATGGAGGCAGGCAGGATATCATTGTTTCAGACCATGTGTATGCTGCTAGTGATACGCTTGACCGCAACCACAATCGCGTTCCCGTTTATGGTACAACACGAATCTCCCTCTGATGCTTGGATCGGAGCGGCAATCAGCGTTGTCACCGCATTAATAGTATTTGAGCTGATGGTGAGATTGTCTCTAAACTTTCCCAACATGACAGTAGTTCAGTATAGTCAGACTGTGCTTGGCAAGTTTCTTGGAAGTATTGTAGCGCTCCTGCTCATACTGTTTTGGATTCTTGACACGGCAGTAGCAGCAAGAGCTATGGGCAATGCCCTGGTTAACGCGTTCATGCCTGAGACACCCGCCCTGGTATTCATAATAATGTCTGTATTTCTAAGTGCAAATGCAGCCAGAAACGGCATTGAGATCATTGGCCGGTGGAGCGAACTGGTATCTGTAGGTATACCCTTAACTACAATCATGCTCGTATTGCCGTTCCGAGCCATGGATTTCCAAAACCTCCTGCCCATATTGCCTTACGGCTTTGGCATCCATCTTAAGCGCTCTGTTGTCGCACTGGCTATATTCCTCAGGCTTAGTGTGCTGGGAATGATGATCCCCTATGTCCACAACAGAAAAGAGATACTGCGCTATACACGGTATGCCATCCTTATAAGCGGGTTCTTGTTGGTAGCCCAAGCTATCGTCCTTGTGGCGATCTTCGGGCCACAGGCCACAAACTCTGCAGTCCCCACCCTTCAACTGGTAAGGCAGATAACCATAGGAGAGTTTTTCGAGAGACTCGAACTCATCCCGGTAGCAATATGGGTGCTGATTACCGTGGTAAACATGGCGGTGTTTGTCTGGGCCTCGGCGCTGGGGATTGCCCAGCTGTTCAATCTCAATCGCTTTCAACCGTTAGTCTATCCGATAGGAGCTCTGGCCACTCTGTTGAGCATACTGCTCTTCAAGAACTACCTTGAGCAAGTCCTGTACTTCAAATATCTTCAGTCCGTGTTCGTGCCATTGCTGGTGCTAGGGGTCTATGCCCTCCTCTATGCGGGCTTCGCTCTGAGAAAACTAGGATTCAATAGACCTACTGGTTCTGTAACCCCTATGGGCTTGGAGGCAGAAGCGGATGAAAACAAGTAAAGCGCTCATGTATACAACCGTATACCTTACAGTGACCGCTTTGCTTATGACAGTGGCCACAGGCTGCTGGAGCCGCAAGGAGATAGAAAGCCTGGCGTTCGTTACGGCAGTCGGGGTGGACAGATCACCATCGGGCAAGATACAAATGACTGCCAGCTTTGCCAAATCAGGAGCACTCGGTACGGGTGAGAGACAAACATCCCAGGAGAAACCGTTTTGGGTAGAGACTGTAGAAGGTAATACCATGTTCGAGTCTTTCCGGAATCTGAGTTACCTTTCACCTAAACGGCCATACCTACCTCATAACGACATATACCTTTTTGGAGAAGAACTGCTCAGAGAAACCGGCCTCAAACCGTTCATAGACTTTATCAACAGACAACCTCAACCACGGTTGACGGCACGTATGATCGTAACCAGAGGTGCCACGGCCAGAGATTTCCTTCAGGCTGAATTCGAAGGAATGACGATGCCATCTGAAGCATTGCGGGCAATTATCAACAATCTGGTAAATGCCTGGGGTACTATCCCTGACCTCACTATAAGGGAATTTATGTGCCGGATGGAAAGCGAGGGCATTGAGCCTATTGCCATGTGCGCCGAGCTGATTCCCCTTGAACCTGACATCCAATTAGAAGGCGAAGTAACCCGCGAGAAAGTGAAAGCTACGGCGACCCTCGGAGGGACAGCAGTCTTTAAGGGCAACTACCTGGTAGGCTGGCTTGACAACTTTGAAACCAGGGGGCTCAACTGGATACTAGGTAAGACCAACAACACTGTGATCGAATTTCCTCATCCAGGTGCCGAAGACAAAATAGCCAGCGTCGAAATTCTCAGAGCAACCGGTAAGTTCAAGGTGGAAGTGGAAGATGATAACGTACGGGCACTAATCGAAGTGGAAGTAGTTGGGAACATAGGGTGCGTCCAAGAATCTGTGGATTTCCTAAAGGAACCCGGGCTTTGGACCAAGTTTGAAAACGGTGTGAAAAACACCATTGAGGACGAGATTGCAGGTGCAGTTGCAACACTACAACAGTTGGGAGCAGATGCTGTAGGGTTCGGGCAAGACATCTTCAGGCGGAAGCCCAAGGAGTGGGCAAGACTAAGAGACCGGTGGGACGAAATCTTCCCCACAATTGAGGCGGATATAAGCGTCGAGGTACACCTGAGGGGAATGGGCGTGATTCTCAAGAGCATTGAAAGCCGGTAGGAGTAGTTGCTTGGCGGCTAATAGGGCTTGGGAGTCTGGATCTGTCCACAACAACAAGGAACGAGACTTGGTAAGGAGAGTTTGGATTTAACTTGATATACATGGTGCTCTTGGTAGCAGCTCTGGTATTAGTGTTCCTGTACGAGGTACCCGTAATGGTCAAACACAAGCACTGGCGGGACCTGGTGGTCTTTTCTGTCCTATCGCTATCTGTTTTCATCACCAGTCTCCTGATGCTGATCAAAGTCAACGTGCCGAGCCCGATGAGACTAGTAGAAGCAGTGGTAAATGCATTTATGAGACTCTGGGGAAGGCCATAAACGTTTCATCCCCAGGTTGCCAACTATTTCTCAGATCGCTACTTGTTCCTCACCAGACGGTTGCTGTTTCAAAGAACTGATTTTTGAGATGAGTATGCCCGCCAAAATCAGCACAGCCCCTACACTCTCACGCGGGGTCAGCGTTTCGCCGAGTATTAGCCAAGAGAAAAACGAACCAAACACCGGCTCGCCTGAGAACATGAGAGCGGCAAGGGTAGCGGAAGTGTACCTCTGGGCAGTAGCTTGTATCAACATGGTGACCGCCGAAGCCAGGATGCCACAATAAAGGATAGCGCTCCAAGTTTGCCTTGGAATCACCAGCGGCCGCTCAAAAAGCATGGCTGCCACCAAAGATCCTATACCGACGACCATCACTTGGATAGTGGCGAAAACTACCGGATCGTTGTCTTTGGAGTACACGCCAACAAGCAGGATGTGAGCGGCATATCCAACCGCGCTCAGGAAAACCAGCAGGTCTCCTGTGTCAATCCTGAAAGGCAGGGTCAGCGACATAAATCCTAACCCCGCTGCAGCCAGAAGCACGCCGGTACTTGTGCTGGTATCGGGAGTTGTCTTAAGCAGGATCGCCGAAACCACAGGAACTATCACTACTGACATCCCAACGATAAAAGCAGCTTTGCCTGCAGGAATGGTGAGCATTCCGAAGGTCTGGGTACAGTAGGCAAATAGCAGGACCATGCCGGTAATCACACAACCTCCAAGGAACCCTGGACGTAACCCTGGATGTTCCCCCGTAGCTGTCCTTGTGTCTTTGCCCTGTCTTTGCCTGGAAGTCCGTAAGCATCTCAACCGTCTGACCATCAGGTACAATAGCAAGGCTGAACTAGCGGTAAGGAATCTTGCCGCAAGGAACGTAAAAGGCCTTACCGATGAGATTGTTTCTTTAACCATAGGAAAAGTGCTGCCCCAGATTGCTGTTGCCAGGAGCAGCAACAGATCAGCAACTACCTGCGGCATATACATTACTCCATTCATATAGCTACATTTGGAACTGTATCTTAAACGGCTGCTTTTTCACCCTTCTCCGGCCACTGTCTGTTCTTCAGCCAACTGTCGCCGCTTCCACGGAGTGATTTCTGAAACAAGCATACCTGCGAGAATCAACACTGCCCCCACAGTCTCACGTGGACTTAGCATCTCACCGAGCGCGATCCAGCCGAAAAGTGCCGCAAATACAGGCTCGGCAGAATATATGAGTGCAGCGTGGCTGGCAGTGGTGTATTTCTGTACAGTAGACTGGATCAACACTGTAACCGCTGTGGCCATTATTCCGGTAAAGGTTATGGCTCCCCAGGTCTGGCCCGGGATGACAAGGGGCCGCTCCAAGAG
Source organism: Candidatus Fermentithermobacillaceae bacterium (assembly GCA_012837895.1). Taxonomy (GTDB): domain Bacteria; phylum Bacillota; class Sulfobacillia; order Fermentithermobacillales; family Fermentithermobacillaceae; genus DTU015. The sequence goes on from DUQH01000033.1 coordinate 12,177, forward strand.
CAGGGCACACACCAGCGAACCTGCTGCTACTATCATCAGTTGGATCGCTGCAAAAACCGCCGGATCGTTGTTCTTTGAATGTATTCCTACAAGCAGGATGTGAGCTGCAAACCCGATAGCACACAGGAAAATCAGCACATCCCCTGTTTCCACTCTGAACGGGAGAGTAAGGGACATAACCCCTAACCCTATCGTAGCTAAGATCACTCCCATGGTGGTACTCCACTCAGGAACCACCCGGAGCAACAAGGCCGATCCGACAGGAACCAGCACCACCGACAGGCCTGTGATAAAAGCAGCTTTGCCTGCTGCAACGGTTAACAATCCAACTGTCTGGGTGGAATAAGCGAAAAACAAGGTAATTCCTGTAATCACAGAGGCCCTAATGAGCTCCCTGCGGACCCGGGAATCGCCCCGGGCGCCGGCATCAGCACCACCCGAAGCAGCGGCAGCACCAAGGGATCCCACCGCACATGTACCGGCAGGAAGGCCGGCTACGCCACCGGCTGCACCGGCGCCGTTTGAACCGTGGCGGGTCTCGCCGGCCTTGAGCCTGCATTCCCTGTCACTGCCGGCTTCGCCAGTTGCCCTTCTGGAAAGCAATACGCGCCTTAGACCTAGCCATAATAGCAAGATAACGCTGCCAACGAAAAACCTCACTGCCAAGAAGGTGAAAGGCTTTATTGAAGCAATTGCATCTTTAACTAATACGAAAGTTGTGCCCCAGATGATCGTTATCAGGAGCAGCAGCAAATCAGCGACCACTTGCGGCATATACCCTACTCCATTCCCAAAAACGTGATAAAGTGCAGGCCTGTTGCCAGCCATATTCCATGACAGGCCTATGTAACAACAGGCCTTGCAGAAGGTGCGGACCGTATTCAATCCAAACACTTACAAGTAATATTGTCCCGAAAATACCGTGATGGCCGGTCCTGTCTGCCAAACGCGGCCGCCGTGCTTCCACTCAACCACAAGGGCGCCACCTTGCAGATTCACCTTTACAGGCACACCCCTGTCAACCTTTCCGTTGAGGATTGATGCAACAACAGAGGCGGATGATCCTGTACCTGAAGCCAGGGTAATGCCTGAGCCCCTTTCCCAAATACGCATGTCTATTTCATCTCTTGATTTCACCGCTACAAACTCAATATTGGCCCGCTCAGGGAACATGGGATGGAACTCGAGTTTAGGCCCGATCTTCTCCAGTTCCACCTCCCATACGTCGTCAACAAAGAACACCATGTGTGGGTTCCCCATGGATACGGCCGTTCCATACAACACCTTTCCCTCATATTCAATGGGTTCGTTCACCACCGGCTCAGGCCCGTCCAGCTTTGCCAAAGGAATTTGAGCTCTATTCAAACGGGGAATGCCCATATCCACAGAAATCGTCTCTACTATCCCATCTTTCACTGTAAGGTAAGGCTTTATCAGGCCTGCCTTGGTTTCAACTACCAGGGAGGTCTTGCCGGTCAGCCCGGCTTCATACACGTACTTGGCGAAACAACGCATTCCATTGCCGCACATTTCACCTTCCAACCCGTCAGCGTTAAAGAAAACCATCCTGAAATCGGCGATCTCAGAGGGTTCTATGAGAATCAGACCGTCAGACCCTACTCCGAAGTGACGGTCTGACATCCTGCGTGCCAGTTCTGACCAATCGTGTTCGTGGGGGTATGAAAACCTGTCGATGTATATATAGTCGTTACCTAATCCGTGCATTTTTGTGAAAGGTATTGCCTTCACTGTATCATCCTCCCTGCAAGTATTCGCGGTTCCCCGGCCCGTTTTGTTGTAGAAGGGCATTGATCCAATTGTACCCCATGTCCGCCCTATTGCACATAACGCGAACCGGGTTAGTCCACCAAGATTGTATTGGCCAACCTGCATCTGATTTCCTGCTAGAATAGCGCATATTTTTCAATACGCTGAGCCACTGCTAATTGCCATTTATGGCAGGACACTCACCTGACACCAATATATGACCGGGTTTGCAAATGGTCCTCTAGCAGGAGTTTTGCAGAGCAGGTCGAATACAGTGTAAGGGAGATTCCATCTAGTCTGCTATTTACCCTTTGTTTACTGGAGATTTCGGAGGAGAGCCGTGGCAGAATTTTTTCTTTCTCATGGGAAGCATATTCTGGCAGCCGTGACTGTTATTGCCCTCGCGGTGCTTGCCACCACTATACATATCAGCCTGTACACTAACAGCCGGTCTCTCGGAATGCACCACGACTCAAGGCAGGATGAGCCGGTAGCCGGAGCTGCTTCCAATCCCTCTTACCTGACTTCGACGCACTTAACTTCGCTTATTGAAGGCGAGCTGGCCTGGCTGTTAAGCTGCAGCTTGCCAAACGGTGCTCTAGCCCAATCACCAGGAAGCAACACAGTAATCCCATATTTTGCAAACCTTGCAGCAAGAAAGCTATTGACTATCGACGCTGAAGCAGTTAGGGACTACATCATTTGGTACCTGTCCAGCCTCAACAAACTTGACCGGTGGGGCCTTTCAGGCACTATATACGACTACAAGGTGGAATACCTGCCTCATGACAATTCATCCGGCACTGACGGTGAACTCAAGGGGATAATAATGATACCTACGGGCAATTACGATTCAGCAGACAGTTATGCCTCCACCTTCCTGTCACTTTTAGGTGAATACTACTTCACAACCGGCGACAGGGATTTGATCCGTTCCAACTTACCCGATATCAGCCTGGTGGCAAGTGTAGTGGTGAACCTGCAAGACGAAGACGGGCTCGTATTTGTAAAACCCGGTTCATGGACAAAGTACCTCATGGACAACGCTGAAAACTACCGGGGCTTGATGGATTGGTCGCAGGTTCTGCTTGAAGAAGGTTACGCTGACGACGCGGATTACTTGAAGCATGTGGCAGCCAGAATCAAAGACGGCATTTTCAACGTGCTCTATGAACCTGAACGAGGAGTCTTCGCCTGGTCAGCGTCGCCTATCTGGAAGCGGTTTCCCAGGGTCGGCAAATGGTATCCTGACGGCGTATCACAGCTATACCTGTTGACCTGCGGCCTGATATCCCCGGAAGATCCTGAAGCCCATGCCATATGGAACACCTTTGTGCAAAACTTCCCCGCATGGGAAATAGGCGTAAAGAAGGACAGGTTCCCCTGGACAAGCGTCGCGGTTGCCTCACTTATGATGGGAGACTGGGACAAGGCCCTGGGATTTGTAGATTGGGCTTACGGGGAATACTTGTTAAACGGCCGCCCGTATCCGTGGTACATCCTGGAATCTGCAGACTTTGTCACCTTGCTTGAACTTGTAACTACTCAATAAACCCAAGGTGTTTGAGAATCCGGGCGATCCCCTCAGAATCGCGGTAACCTGCCAAACTGGCTTTGGCGTTGCCTGATTGGTCCAGGAATACAAGGGTAGGAACCCCGCGGATGCGGTACTTGGAAGCTTCCTCCGGGTAGCGTTCTGCGCTTATCTTGACAATGAAAACCTCTTCCCCGTACTTTGCTTTAAGCTCCGCAAGCTCAGGCTCAATCATCACACAGTACGGACAGGAGTTGGTGTAAAATTCCAAGATGCCGCGCTTTTCTCCGGTGAGATATGAGCTGAGATCCTCAGGTGATATGTCATCAATGGTGATTTCGTCAGGGTTCAGTTTTGGAGTCTGCGCCATGTTCCAGTACCATCCCCCGGCTGCTACCAGGAGCACGAGAACCAGAGCCACGATTCTGAAACACCGGTTACCGGTCAAAACAGCCAAAGGACATGTGTTCATAGATAATCCCTCCTCTCCGGTGTGACAGGGGATAGCCGCTCATAGGAGATAAGCCGTTACAAGTAAGGCCTCACCATCAAGTACACTCCGAAACCGGCGATTATCACACCACCGGCTTTCCTAAGAATCTCAAGCAATCGGACATTCCGCCCGCTTTCCAGAAACTCTGCAAACTGGGTAGCAAAAAGCCCTGCGAAAAGCACCAATATGGATTGGCCCAGCGAGTATCCTAGCAGCAATAAGCCACCTCTTACCACCGAACCTGATGACGCGACTATGGTAAGGATAGCCAACAGCGCAGGTGTTGAGCACGGAGATGCAGACAGGCCGTAGAGCATTCCTAGGGCGATGGATCTCAGGACAACCCCGGCACTTCCCCCTGGCTTGGCACTATCCGGCCCGGTTGTTTCATGTACGTTTTCTGCATCGCCGCCGGGCAACGCCTCTAAAGGAATGTTAGCATTACAGGTTCTTGAAACCCCGAATACTTCCAAGTAAGACAGTCCGGCGAGCACAAACACAATTGCGGCAACCCACCTTATCCAGGGCGCTGCAAACAGCAGGGATTTTCCAAGCAACCCGGCAACCATACCCGTTGCCGAAAGGGCTATAGCCATCCCCAGTACAAATAGGGCAGTTTGACGCTTACGCGTTTCAGGACTGGCACCTGCGATATGCGCCACCATGAGGGGAACGGCAGACATGGCACATGGGCTTGCTGAAGCCAGGATTCCTGCGATAGCCGCAAACACCGGCCCAAGGAAAGGATTACTTAAGCCCTGGAGAATTAAGTCCACTGCCTTCCCTCCCCACGTGTCTATGGTCCGGCCTACACAAGCAGCAATACCTTACTACCTCTTACTAATCACTCTAGAAGTCTATTAGAGTTTACCAGTTTCACGCAGCAGGCTATAGCTGCCTGGCTCACTTTACACAGGTAGACACAAAAGGCACAGCAAAACGAACACCAGATAGGTAACTGAGAGTTTGAAGAAGTATCTGCCTCGCCCCTTCTTCATTGACGGTAGCAAAGTCAAACGGTTCCCCATAGAGCTTGGCTCCGGGGAACCGCATTGTCCGAACGGGGCGCCCGCCTGAACCGGGGCAAGTGACCGTTTCAACCTACCCGTTCCGGCCATTCACAGAATCTTGCTCATAAAAGCTTTGGTTCTCTCATGCTTTGGATTGCTGAAAAACTCAGAAGGTTCTCCTTCCTCGATTATCAGTCCTTCGTCCATGAATACAATCCTATCCGCTACTTCCCTGGCAAAGCCCATCTCATGGCTTACGACAAGCATGGTCATGCCATCAAGCGCAAGTTCTTTCATAACCATAAGGACCTCGCCAATCATCTCAGGGTCCAGCGCAGAAGTGGGCTCGTCAAACAACATCAGTTTGGGTTTCATGGCCAGCGCCCTTGCAATCGCCACCCTTTGCTGTTGCCCTCCTGAAAGCTGCTGTGGGTATGCCGCCTCTTTGTCGGCAAGCCCTACCTTCTTTAGCAGTTCCCTGCCTAGTTCCTCAGCTTCTGCCACAGGCATATTCAAGACTTTGGTTGGAGCAAGGCAGACGTTCTGAAGCGCAGTAAGATGAGGAAAAAGATTGAACTGCTGAAACACCATTCCTGCAGTCCGCCGTATCAGGTTTATGTCAACGCTCCCATCGTCAAGATTTCCGCCATCGATGTGAATCTCCCCTGAACTTGGCTGTTCCAGGTGATTTATGCAGCGCAAGAAGGTGCTTTTGCCCGATCCGCTTGGCCCGATTATGACCACTACCTCGCCTTTCTTTACCTCAAGGTCTATGCCGCGAAGTACGTGGAGGTCGCCGAAACTCTTGTGGAGTTGTTTAACCTCGACCACTGACCTTAAGCCTCCCTTCTACCCGCCCTAACACCCTACTGAAAGTGAAGGTCATTGCAAGGTATATCAAGGCTGAAGTGAAGTACGCTTCAAAAGGCCGGAAACTCCGACCGGCCATCATCTTGGCCCGCATCATCAGGTCTTCCATACCTATCACAGACACAAGAGATGACTCTTTAAGTAGGGTGATGAATTCGTTTCCCATGGGCGGAATTACCCGTCTGATAGTCTGAGGGAGAATCACGTACCGCATAGCCTGGCCATATGTCATCCCCAAGGATCTTGCAGCTTCCATCTGCCCGGCTTCGATAGACTCTATCCCAGCCCTGTATATCTCCGCCATGTAGGCTGAGGAATTCAGGGTAAGGGCGATGAGGGCGTCAATGAACCCGACAGGTTTGTAGCCAAATATCTGGGGCAACCCAAAGTGTACCAGGTAGACCTGGGCAAGCAGAGGCGTACCTCTTATGAAGTCTATATATATCTGACACGGGATCCGGACAAACCTGTTCTTGCTAATACGGCCAAGGGCAATCACCAGGCCAAGCACAATTGCGAGCAAGAACGATATAAGGGTGAACTCAATCGTAATTCCGACCCCTCTCACCAAGAAGGGTAAATACCTTGCCACCACACCTAAGTCAAACTTAAACAGAGCTGCTCCCTCCCCTAGCGGTCTCCCATCCATGGGACCCACGTTGTTCGCACGTATGACCGTGCCTGCCTGGTATGTTTATCTGCAGCGGACTCATGGTTTCTCCGCTCTGTCCGATTTTTCCGTTTCCTGCTTGAACTTGCACAATCCCGCTTGCGCCATGAAGCTCTTGCAGTGCAAGGGCATCAGTTGCTCAAGTCTTACATCTGTCCTCACTATGGCGAGTTCTATTTGGTCCCGAAATATTTCTCATACAACTCGTCATACTTACCGCTGGCTTTTATCACTGCCAGGCCCTTGTTGATAAGCTCATGGATCTCCTTATCTTGCTTGCGCATGGCTATGCCATAGTACTCAACTGTAAATGCAGGTTCAGGAATGATCATGTTTGATTCGGGGTTATTCTTCAGGTACTCCTGAATAACCGGCAGGTCAGAGATGACTGCGTCGACTCCGCCCACTCTCAACTCATTGAACACGTCTGCAGCATGTTCCAGCCTCTTGATACCCAGCCCCTGCTTGCCCTCTTCTTTGAACATCTCGTCCAGTTTCTGTGCGGCATAATCGCCTGTGGTGTTGATTTGGACCCCAACTGTCTTTCCAGCCAGGTCATCCAAGGACTTGATAGGCGAACCTTCTTCTACACACCATGCCTGCCCTGATTCAAAATACGGGTCCGAAAACTTGACTTCAAGAGCTCTTTCGTCAGTAATGGTCATGCCGGATACCACAAGGTCAGCCTCTCCAGTCTGAAGCGATGCAATAAGGCTGTTCCAGTCCATATTCTTGTACTCGACCTCGAAATTAGCAGCTTCAGCTATCGCCTTGATCAGGTCTACGTCAAATCCTGCAGGTTCACCAGTGGCTTCATCTATATACTCAAACGGTGCAAAAGTGCATTCGCCAACGGCAATAAGACTCATGATCGGAGCTTCCGGCCCACCGTTACCATTGGGGGCCTCGGCCTCTGGCTCGGGCTGTTGAGTGCAGCCGGCCATTAGCGACAGTGTCAAAAGGATAACCATAGATATCATTGCAAGACGTTTTTTCATCTTAGTTTCCCCTTTCGTAAGTTGAATCGTAATTCATGAAATCACTAGAATTACAACATTATCAGTTCAGTGATAGGGTAAGTCAGGCATCAGTAACCCCGAACCTGGCAACTCCGGAAAGCCTGCTTTATCTAGCGCAGGCCAATCGATTGATCACCTCCTCCCCCCACTCTTGCGCACAGCCAGGTTGCATAAACTTGATCATCAAATCAGCACCGGTGCGACTTATCATGCATTGTCTTGAAGCGTGATGTATATTCATACATTGCAATGAGGGTATTATAGCATGTGGTTCAAATAATGATAACACTTATTTTGAGCAACCTTCAACCAAACCCACCCAATTCTTCCTGTTGTTATATTGACAGCCTTAATATGTCGGATTAGGGCTGTAGTCCCAATTCCAAGAACCATGGAAATCATCTATGTTCTTAGGCCTACTAAGTTGCTCACTTACCAAACCGTGGGTGACAATTCCGGTAGTAGCTGCGTCATTTCCGAGCTGCCGTATGAAAAAGGAGCAGGTCTTGCTGAAAGCTGTCTAGTTCTTGCACATGTTCCGCGGGATGATGAGTAAATCTGAGACGGGCGTATGAAAAAGCTGCTGTCTTCGTCCGAACCTGGTTGATCTTGATGCAGGTCCTCGAAAAGCTGCATCATTTTTGTACAGGTTCGGCGGGATGCTGAGTAAATTTGAGACGGGCGTATGAAAAAACTGCAGTCTTAATCCGGACCTGGCTGATCTTGATACAGGTCCTCGAAAAGCTGCATCATTTTTGTACAGGTTTCTGAGGAAGCTAACCAAATTCTAAGCTACTGTTCAAAAAAGCTACAGCTTCTCCCAAAACCTGTTCAGCTTTTGCCCAGTTTCGGCCCGGTGCTGTATAAATTTCAGACTGCTGTATGAAAAAGCCGCAGCCCTCGTCCGGACCTGGTCGACTTTGAAAAGCCACAACCCTCCCCTGAGTCCGGTTCGCCCTCTGACACCGTGAAGTCACCTGCAAGCTACGTTCCGATTATCCATACACCGAAACCCGGTCGTTTACATAAACTGCAATGATAATAATCTCTTGAGGTGAGGAGGACCTGCATATGCGAAGACAATTACCAGGCAGTCAGAAGCCTTTCAGACTTTTTCGCGACTCAGAACGGGAACTCGCACATGAGCAGGCAAGACGGAGGCTCAGGCGTCCAGCTCAGCTGTATGAAGATATGCAAGTTGACGACAAGCTGGTTTCATCCCCAGACCTTACTGGAAATCAATCTGCGGCCCCAGCCATAGACCTTTCAGACAGAACCCGGCCTACGAACGATTGTTGCCGTGTCAACCCAGACGACCTTCTTGAGCATGGAGTCCCCCATGAGTCTTACCCTGATGCGGGCTTCATAGACAACCAAGGTAAAGAAGTTTCATGCCACGAACAAGGCGGCCAAGGTGAACCTGATTGGCCGTTCGGAGGCGGGGAAGCCGAAGCAAGCCAGGTTGCAGCCCAGTCTACGCCGGACACACCTTCCAGTCTGATTTTCGGCGAACTTGCTACAGCATATGTGCCCTGGCAAATGTTCGGCCAGACCCTCAGCCTCCGTGATGCGCTCAGGACAGGAACACTTTTTCCGGAGCTGGTAAGGACTGTGCCGCTTTACCAGAAACCGCCCGGGACATAGGAGGGGTTTGACATGAATGCACAACAGAAAGAAATGCTACTTAGGATTATGGAGCTTCAGTTCGCCGCTACGGAACTCAACCTGTATCTGGATACACACCCTGACGACATGAGAGCCCTGCAGGAATTCAGGATGAGATCACAGGAGCTGATGAGTGCAAAGATGGAGTATGAGCGTGTCTACGGGCCGCTGCTCAATTTTGGCCTGGGAATGACAGGACGCACCTGGCAATGGATCCAAGACCCGTGGCCATGGGAAGTAAACTGGAGAAGGAGTTGAGAAGGCATGTGGGTTTATCAAAAAATGCTCCAATACCCCGCCAGGGTTAGATCGACCAACCCTAGGCTGGCAAAAGCTGTGATCACCCAATACGGCGGCCCGGACGGTGAGCTCGCCGCTTCTTTGAGATACCTGACCCAAAGATATACTATGCCTATCCCCGAGGCAAAAGCAGCGTTGACAGATATAGGCACCGAAGAGCTTGCGCACATGGAGATAGTTGCGACTCTGGTGTACAACCTGATAAGGGATGCAAGCATAGCAGACATAAAGCGGGCTGGGCTGGATGGGTACTACGCTGACCACGATAAGGCCCTCTATTTTGTAAACGCCGAAGGGGTACCCTGGGTAGCTGCGTATATCCAATCAAAGGGAGATCCCATTACCGACATTCACGAAAACATGGCAGCAGAGCAAAAAGCGAGATCTACCTACGAGTACCTGATACAGCTTTCAGACGACCCCGATGTGACAGATACCCTTAGGTTCCTGTGGCAACGGGAGATCGTACACTTCCAGAGGTTCGGCGAGATACTCAACCTGCTCCACGACTACTACGGAAGAGAGCGGGTGTTCCACATGAAAGGTTGGGATCCGGAAAAAATGCCGCCTGTCGATAGATAAGTGCTCAGAGCCCCAAAGGGCATTGCTCTAATCCCAAACAGGCCACAAGAAAACAAATGATCCTGGGAATGATCTTCTTATAACAACGATGAGTGAGGAGCGAGCAATGACGAGGAACGATACCTTGGATGAGGAGCAATGCCTAGATGATGAACTGGATTCTCATGAAACTCATGAACCCATTGGCGGATAACCTGACCCGTGCAATGCTAAACCAGGACTACCCAACCAATCCTGCTGAACTCGTGACTGTAGCAGATAAACTGGGCCCGCGGGCCATAATCGAGGCCGGTATGCGGGCCCAAACAGGCAAGGCACTGCAGAGGCCCTTCGGAAGCCCGGTGGTACGCTCCCCATGGGAAGAGATTCTGCTCTCCCCAAGACAACTGTTCCAACTACCCACAGAGACCCTTGACGAGATCAATACCACTACCGTTATCGGTAAGAATGCAAAGAAACCCCTGGAACTTAACATACCCATAATGATAACAGGCATGTCTTATGGAGGATCCCTCAGCCTCAAAATGAAAATGGCCCTGGCAGAGGGCTCAGCCATTGCAGGTACTTCAACCAATACCGGTGAATCAGGTGTAGCTCCTGAAACCCGCTCACTGGCAAAATACCTGGTAGGCCAGTACAACAGGGGCGGATGGTTAGCGTCGCGCGAACAGCTCGATCTGTTGGACGCTATAGAGGTCCAACTAGGCCAGGGAGCTTTTGGCGGAGCGGTTGAATCTACCATGCAAAGCGGAAAAATAGGAGAACATCTGAGAGAAACATGGCACCTGAAGGAAGGCGAAGACGCTACAGTGCGGGCCCGCATGCCTGGCGTTTCCTCTCCAAGAAACATCGTAGACCTGGTGAATAAGCTCAAGTCAGAACACGATGTGCCTGTAGGCGTGAAAATAGCTGCCAGCGATTTCATCGAACAAGAGCTCCAGGTGATTGCCAAGACTAACGCAGATTTCATCGTCATCGACGGCGCTGAAGGCGGGACCGCAGTAGCGCCGCCTACCCTCGAAGACGACGTGGGGCTGCCAACCCTGTACGGCCTTGTGCGCGCAGTCGATTGGCTTGAAGAACAAGGAATGCGGGACCGCTTCAGCGTTATCGCAGCAGGTGGGCTAAGAACTCCAGGCCACTTCCTCAAGGCGCTGGCTGTAGGGGCCGATGCTGTGTATATCGGAACGATTGCAGTGCTGGCGGCAGTACACACCCAGGTAGCCAAGGTGATACCGGAAGCGGTGCCTGCCCAGATGGTCCTCTACGATGGCAAGTACGCGGATAAACTTGATGTAAAGCAGGCAGCAACCAGCCTTGCCAACTTCCTGAACTCTTGCACCGAAGAGATGAAACTTGCGCTCCAGGCTCTGGGGAAGAAGTCCGTCACCCAATTGTCCCGTGAAGATCTGGTGACCACATGCAAGGACCTGGCTGAGTTCATGAACATACGGTACGCCGGAAGTTCCCGGAGACAATAACGAATGAATAGGAGACCAGCTGAACGGTCCGCAGGCCGATGGCATCCGGTGCCCACACGAGCACACCGGCGGCACATCCACTTCACCGCGCTCTGGCGGCAAGAAGAACCCTACACGGTCTCGTCTAACCCATTGGTGTTCTCTGTCGGCTGTGCTGTTTCAGAAAGGATGCTTTTCGCCAAGTCCGCGTCCTTCCCAGGCACAAATACCTTAATCGGCGTCAAGCCCGGATATACGCTTGAAGGCAGAGAAGACCGGAACACCACCTCTATGCCGTAAGACTCAAGAGCTGAGCGAAGGAGCTCCCTCTCCGCCTCCGTCGTCACCGTACCAATCTTGATGAGTTTTGCGCCGTCCATGGAATCAGCCCCTGTTCTGCACCATGCTGCCACGTTCTTTCCTATTTTGCCCCTATTCTGCCCTGGCCTGCCCCGGTCCTTCTCCAAGCCACACCACCGGTATCGGAAAACATAGTCTTCCATTCGCCCATTCTCATACCGTCCGGCATGGGGTGGCCAATATGATATGGCGGTTGTACGGTGCCGTCATTGACTCAGATCATCGCCGGTACCACTGGGACTGCTCTGCGTGGAGCCGGGCGTACTCACCATTGAGCTCAATCAGCGAATCGTGAGTCCCGTCTTCCACAATTCTGCCGTCCTTGAACACTATTATCCGGTCGCACAGGGAAGCAACGCTGATCCGGTGGGTCACCATGATCACCGTGCGGTCCCTGGACATCTCGAGATACCGTCTGAAGATATCGGCTTCCGCCAGAGGATCAAGGTTCGATGTGGGTTCGTCGAGGATAATGAAGTCCCGGTCCCTGTACCAACCCCGTGCGATGGCAAGTTTCTGCCACTGCCCGCCCGAAAGCTCAGTGCCGCCCAGGTCCTTGCCCAACAAAGCATCGCCCGGAGGCCCGTCAAAGCCGGCAGACGCTAGGGCTGCCTCGATCTCCCCTTCGTCCCGCGCTCTGGCAGTATCCCCGATGTGCACGTTATCGGCTACAGTGAAGGTGTTGTACCTGGCAGGGTCCTGGCACACAGCCGACATGGCCCCATATCTCGATGCAAGCCTGATTTCCTCCACAGGGATGCCGTTGATCAGAAGCAGTCCGTCTGAAGGGTGTAACATGCCGCTTACCAGCTTGACGAAGGTGGTTTTCCCCGCACCGTTTTCGCCTACCAGCGCGACCTTTTCGCCCCGCCGTATGACGACATCGATATCTCTGAGCACGTACTTGTCGGTAAGGGGGTATCGGTACCTCAGCTTCTTGGCTTCAACAGTGTTAACGCTTTCTATGGAGTGTCCGGCGTCAACTTCCTCGGGAAGGTCAACCAGATCGAAGAACACGCCTGCTTCGTTCTTCTTGGATACGAAGGAAGCCGCCGATGAAAACAGCCCCGATGTATCTGAAATAAGCGCCTGAACCAGGAGGATGACGCTCCCCAGTTGCCCGATGGTGATAAGGCCCTTGGTCATGAGCACGATGGCCAACACGTTGGCACCGGCCAGGGCTAACGCCGACACGGTGCTGGATGCCAATCCCAGAAGCGCCCTCCGCATCTGGGTGTCCTTTTCCTGCCTGGCGTATTCGTCGCTCAGTTGTTTCCACTTATCGAAGAAGAACCCATGCAGTCCAAGAGCCTTGACTTCCTTGGCGGCCGGCCCCAGCATCAATCGTTCATAGTACCCGAATTCGCGCCGGAGCTTAGTGTTATCTTTGATCAACCGGAACCGGAGCCTGTGATCGATGTAGGTGGAGTACAACACCGGTACCGGAGCTATGAGCACAATGATAGTCAAGACCGGGTGAAATGCCCACAACAGTGCAGCGATACTGATCACACCCACAGCCTTTGCAATGATCATGTAACCGCCTATCATTACCTGACGGTTAAACTCGCTGGATTCGTCCACGCCGGCAAATGCGAACACGCGCTCTATCAGGTCGTTTATCTTCGGCACTTCCATGAACTCGGCACGAAGGGAAGCTATCTTCCTGAACAGCCTGGAGTAAAACAGTTCCTGGAAGCGGTTCATCTGCACCAGGTCGAGCCCTTCGATGGTCTCCCTGCCCGGCTCCGTGTATCGTTCGAGAAGATGACACAAGAAGCCCACCATGTAATACGCAACCACAAGCGCTATTAGCGGAAACACGCCGGCGCCCGGCTGATGGGCAATCGCCCCATCAAGGTATTTCCCCCACAGGTATGCCGCTACGGGACGCAGGAGGCTCAGGGCTACCGTCAGGGATATGTATATCGCGCAGATGGCCTTGGCAGATGACACCACATACACAAACAGCCTGGCCAGGTGCCTCAGAGTGCCCCGGTTTTCCTTCAGCAGCGCGGCCTCGACCCGGGCGGCGTTGTCTTCCCGTATGATGCTATTGCTCATGCCCCGCCCAGGCCCGGCACCGATTTCAGCCATGGAGGCACCGCCCGGACCATGGCCCGGTTCAACCGAGGACGGATGACTCATCCCGGTCACCCCCTTCCCCGGCTAAAGCGCCCTTTACGTACCACTGTTTCTGGGCGTTGAACATGTCGGCGTAAAGCCCGCCCTGGGCCATGAGCTGTTCGTGGGTACCCTCCTGGGTAACCATCCCGTCCTGGATCACCAGGATCCTGTCAGTGATCATGGTGGAAGCCAGTCGGTGGGTGATGAAAATGGCCGTCTTGCCCTCTGCCATTTCGGCGAACTCCCGGTAAAGCTCGCTTTCAGCTATGGGGTCCAGCTGACTGGTGGGCTCGTCCAGGAGCAGGATGGGCTTGTCCCCCATGAAAGCCCTGGCGATAGCAACCCGCTGCCATTGGCCTCCGGAAAGGTCCACGCCCCCTTCGAAGTCCCTGCCCAGAATTGTGTCATAGCCCTGAGGAAGGCTGTCGGCAAACTCATCCACCTTGCCTTTGCGGGCTGCAGTTTCCAGTGTTTCAGGATCGTCAATGTGCTCAAGATAGCCGACCCCGATGTTCTCCTTGAGGGAAATGGAGTATTTCACGAAGTCCTGGAACACAGGGCCGAAGATCCGGGTCCGAACCTTGCGGGAGTAAGACGCAAGGGGTCGGCCGCCCAGCAGGATCTCGCCCCGGTCCGGCTCGAACAGCCTGAGCAGGAGCTTGACTATGGTGGTCTTGCCCTGACCGTTCTCACCCACCAGGGACAGCTTCTCCCCTTCTTTGACGTGGAATGAAATACCTTTCAAGATATAGCGGTCAGTACCCGGGTACCTAAACCACACGTCCCGGAACTCGATGTCGCAGCTTTGAGGCTCCTCATCGCTGCCGTCATCGGGCTCTTCTGAAAGGGCTAGATACTTGCCGCAATAGTCGAAGAAGTTAATGTGATAATGGCTGTATCTGACAGTGGCTATGAACCAGTCAAAGTTCTCAAACACGGTCGTAAGCATGGAAGCTGAAAGCGCCACGAACGCGCCTACCGTGATCTGCCCTGACAGGTACAGACGCAATATGAGCAAGGTGTTGGCGAGTTTGGCAAACTTGGTGATGTTCTCTCCGGTAAAATGGGTTTTGAGATGCCTGAAGTAGAAGGTTTCCCACTGGCGGTTCCTGGCATTGAGGCGGGACCTGTAGGTGTCGATTAGATAATCCGACGCCCCGAAAAGCTTGGCCTCGTTAAGGTGGCTCCTGGACCTGAGATAACCGCCTAGAGTGTGATACGCCCTTTCCCTCGCCCAGTAGCTCTCGATCTCTTCATAGATGTTCTTGCTGTATTTTGCCTGGTACCACGTCTCAGCTATGACCGGGATAAGGATGGTCAGGATCAGCCACCACTTGATTGAGACCACGTAGACCAAGATGCCCAGGCCATACACGAGCCCCTCGAGCCCCATCACATACATGGGGAACAGGTGGCGGGCGGAGTTCTCGGCCCTGCGGTAAGCCTTGTCGATGATCTCCATCGAGGACTCGCTTTCAAGGTGCTCGTACTTCATCCGGCTGAGTTTGTCGAGCATCCGGCCTTTGAACTTGGTGCGCAGGATGAGCAGGGACCGGGGTTCGACGAAACCGTATACATATACACCCTCCAGCAGGCCGGGCAACACAGAAAGCACTACAAAAAGGACGAGGTACGGCAGGTATTCGCGGTATGTGATAAGACCCCGGGCCAAGGCGATCCCGTCATCAAGCAAACGCTTGTTCAGGAACAAGCCCAGCAGCTTCATGATCCCCAAGGCAAGGGCTACGGCGAATACGGAAACCACCATCACCGGGGCTTCGGCTGAAAGGATGCCGAGTAGTTCCCGGTATGCCCTGATGATGCGTCCGAAGTAGCTTTCTCCCTTTAGTCCCTCAAGGCTCATCGGGCCCCTCCCCCCTTGCGCCCACTTGGAGCCTTTCGCCTGGGATATTCGACAGAGCCCTGTAACATCCTACCATAATTGTCACCTTGCACAAGGAGGGAGGGTAGACAACTAAGCAGAGGGGCATCTATACCACCACCCGTGTTCTGTCAACCGGAGGACCGGAGATGCATCGTTCCACACCTTCACTTCTATGTTCAGCCTGGTATTCACGTCGAATCCGCCACCCAGTACAGACACTATCCTGCCCGATAGACAAGCCCCTCCTTTAGCCCTCCGAACCATGCTATGGGCAACGCTCTTTCGTAGATATCCTAAATCCTCGCCCCTGGCGCTCAGTACCTTGATAGCCTTGGGATCGTAGGGGTTGAGCATCTCCCATACAAGGGCCACCGGTTCTCCCGTGACCAAGTTCTCCAACCTTTCCCACCTGCCCTCGTATGCCAGACCGACCACCCTGGTCAGGAATTCCGGGGCCTCTTGGTAGAAGCTGTCTACAAGTCCCGCCAGGTCTGGCCCTAGAATCGCGCCCAAGGCCAGGCCGAGGGGGCCGTAACACTCGGCCTTGCCGAAGCTTCCGTGGACGTCCTCGGCCACCATGTTAAGCAGCCTATCGGGTTCAACCGAGCGCTTAAGCAGCCGGATCTCAGGTTCGCCCCATGTCCGCACACAGCCAAGCATCTTGGCAGCGGCGCTCAGGGCGCCTTTTCTGATAAGCACAATCCCCGACAGTAGAAACGGCAAGTGCAACTCATCGCCCTTGAAACCGTCCAATCCGCCATTGGCCATTAACTCTGTAAGCAATTGCTTCACGCCCATTCACTTCCTCTGACAAATCTCCAAGGGGTTCAGTTTCCAGCCACCAGCCTCGCCTGCCCGGGTCACATCTGCCGGTGTTTGATACAGCTTCGCCGGTTGGACCCATCTGGCTCAGTTCTCCCTAGATCGTACAAGAATCACTCCGACACACAGTGTCGGAGTGACTTACAACCCAAGGATACAGGGGTACTAGATAGCGTTGCCCCTTCCTGCAAGCTCCAGGCATTTCCGCAACACCGTGTCTGAGCCGGGGTCCGGGCAAGCTGCAGGTTTGTCCTGGGCTGCAGCTTTGAGCAGGTCCTCAACGGTTTGTTCAACCAACACGTGGGGTAGAGTATGCACTTCTTCGTTTACCGTCATATCCGGATTGATGCCCATAGCCATGGGAAAGATGAACACCAGGCCGCTGTGGGGCAGCCTGCACACTAGTGATTCCCAACCTATCCCATCCCCGCCGGTATGTGAGCCCACAAGGGTGGCAAACCCGCTCCACTTGCAAAACACCGCAAAGCTTTCCGCTGCGGAAAACACCCGGTCATCTACAAGGAGAAACACCTTGCCCCTGTACCGGATAGATTCTTCGTCAGGTTTCAAACTCTTGGGTATGATGAAGGGGTTCCTGAAGGCGCCCGACATGACCTCAGCAGGCAGCTTGAGATGGGTCCGGCTGCGTTCAATCAGATACTCAGCTCCCGCCCTGGATTCAAGCCATTCAGCAAAGGGGCGCGCCAGAGCCCCATCCCGGAGGGCAATGGCGGTCGTCACCTCCAACTCTTCGGAGGCCAAAAGGGACACGATCCGGTGCCAAGCCGGGTCCTGGCCTCCTGGGTTCCCTCGTATATCTATGATAAGGGCAGGTACTTCCTTGATATCATGGAAGAATGCCTTGAGCAGGGCCGTTTCCTGCTCCATCTTATGACGGTCAGACCAGAAGGTCATGGAAGCTACCCGCAGGTAGGCGACATTGTCTCCCCTGCCGTCCTTCAGAAGGCACGAGTAAAGGTTTCCGGCGGTGCGGGGATATGGGTTACCTGATGCAGCCATGTCCAATACCGGAGAGCGGGTCCAGGCCACTCTGTACTGTCCGGTTCGCCCCGGTATTGACAGCTCTCTACGAGTACCGTCAAGGTTTACAAGGCCGAGTCGCACCGTTCCCTCGGGTAGCAACAGTACGCCTTGGTACAGCCGTTTTCGAATGGGATCGTACTTGAGCAGCCCCGTGCCACGTAGTCCGGCCACATAGTCGTGGACGTCTTGGCCGTTCACCTTTTCGATCAGCAGACCCTCCTGTATATCAACTGTATCCTCCAAAGCCGGCGCAACGCCAACCACCACGTAATCGCCCCCGCTGTAAACCGCCTCCATTGAGGGGAAGGTATCTTCCCGTTGTTCAGGTTCTCGGGATAAGGTCTGCCACCGTTCCGCTACATCAGGATCGATCCCTTCAAACCGG
This sequence comes from Candidatus Fermentithermobacillaceae bacterium, assembly GCA_012837895.1. Lineage (GTDB taxonomy): Bacteria > Bacillota > Sulfobacillia > Fermentithermobacillales > Fermentithermobacillaceae > DTU015. The sequence goes on from DUQH01000033.1 coordinate 30,170, forward strand.
GCAGCCCACGCATCCCAAAAGTTGTCATCGACACCCGGAGGGCGCGGCACAAGAGTAGCCTCGATCCTGCCGGCAATACCCGTGTGGCCGTTGTTGATCAGGAGCAGTATCCTTCGTATCGCCCGGGCGAACTCCCGGTCGTCCCTGGTTTCCTTCACCAGGCTCCTGAACTCGCGGTAGTGGGCTAGCCAATCGTACCCCTCAACCCTTGCTTTTAGGCAGATAAAGGGATGGTTGTCCCTTATGACTTGAAATAGGTGTTCAAAATCAGCGGCTTTCTGGTCCGGGGTAAGCCGGTTTCCGGTAAGATGCTGCTTCTCACACATATCCCCAAGCTCCTTTCCTTGACTTGGCTAATATGCCTTTCACCGCGACACAAGGGCATCCACAAGCGACCTCAGCCGGTCTGCTGATGCGCGGTCATCCCTTAGGCTGATGGTGGTGCCGCGCGAGCTGGAAGAGTGCTTCCCCATGAATATGAAATCAGTTACATGCTTAAACCAAGCTCAGGGTGTGGTCCGAGTCGAGCCTCGTTTAGATACGCGTATTCTTCACGAAGGGTCTAAAACCCTCCCACGGACCATGACCCTGCTGCAGGATTTCTTTCCCCGAGACAAGAAGTACCGGTTAGTGAGCGATAAGCCCGGCTGCTGGACACGGGCAAGCCGGTGAGAACGGAGGCTTCGTACATGGATCAACCACTTCGGGCTACAGGTGCTTTCACAGGGTATGAAGATGAGCTTCTTGAAATCCTTAAGCGTGCAGGCGGCGAATGGGGCATAGCTATCGAAGCCCTGGACGGGAAAGACAGCATTTACCTTAACGAGGAAGCTCCCCTCTTGTCAGCTTCTGTCATCAAGATCCCCATCATGATGGCAGCCTTCCACGAAGCCAGGGAAGGCAGGATCCGCCTGGATGACACTTACATCTTGAGGAGCCAGGACAAAGTGGGAGGCTCCGGCGTGCTCAAGGAGCTCCATTCAGGACTGGAGATAACCCTGCTCGACACCATCAACCTGATGATAGTGGTAAGCGACAATACGGCAACCAACATCGTCATCGACACGGTGGGCAAAGACGTGATCAATCTGTACATGGAGAGCAAGGGATGTACCGGTAGCAGGTTGGAATCCCACCTTATGAGGCCAAAGCCCAGAGGCCCGTGGAACACGATAACCGCCAAGGACATTGCGCTGCTGTTGAGGGGCCTGGCGGAAAGGACCATAGAAAACCCAGGGGACTGTGACTCAATGATGGCAATACTGAGGCGGCAGCAGATCAACGAAAAGCTCCCTCGTTACCTGCCCCGTGAAGCCGTGTGCGCCCACAAGACAGGCGAGATGCAGGGCGTAACCCATGATGCGGGTATCATCAGCGGACCCAATGTCAGCTTCGTGATTGTGTGCCTATCTCAAGACCTGGAGGACACCCGCATAGGAGTGGACGTAATCGGTAGGACCGCCAGGTGGGCCTATGATATCCTATCCGGGCGATGAACCTACCGGGAAATGGGACGGTGTACGGTAGTAAGTCGAAGGCAGTGAGCCGGTCGAACTAGATGAAGCACACGGATGGGAAATCAGGCACTGGTAGGTCGGCAGCTGAAATCCGGTGTAACCGGGATGAGGCATGATGAAGCATACGGAAAACAGGGGCGGTTCCGCCCCTGTTGCCATTCAGATTGGCTGGCTCCATGAGTGAGTCTCCTGCCACGTATCTAACGATCATACTGCTATAGTATTGGTATCCTACCGGTATCCTGTTAAACAGGGTTTTAGCAGCCGGTTAGTATGTTAATGATATCCTAATCCATGGCGCAGTAACATCCTATTGCTGCCCCATCGCCGTCCTCCGGTAACTCTTATCTAGTGAACACCGGCAAGTACTGCAGGTAAATGAGGTCACCCGTATAATCCGAACCCTCCTTCAGAACCGCTGCCCTGCACACCACCCGTGCACCCACTTTTTCCATGAGCGTGTCAACGGCTTCCATGCTTCCCCCTGTGGACACCACGTCGTCAACTACAGCCACCCGTTTGCCCCTGAGTCTGGCTGCATCCACCCCGTCAAGCACAAGGGTTTGCACCCCTTCTGTGGTTATGGACTGTGTTTCCACAATCAGAGGATCCTGCATGTACGATTTCACGCTCTTCCTGCACACGATGTATTGCCTGTGCCCTAGTATGGCGGACAAGGCGTGAAGCAGGGGCACCGCCTTCGCTTCAGGCCCTACCAAGAAGTCGAAATCATACCCGGCCAGCCTGGCCGCCAGGGCCCCGGCGCACACGTTCACCAGCTGCGTATCCCCCAACATCACGAAAGATGCGATCCATAGGTCCGGCTTCACCTGGATCAACGGAAGCCTCCTTTTCAGCCCGCAAACCTCGAGTTCATAGTAGGTTTGACCTGTGTACTTCATACCGGCCGCCTCCGATTCCTGCCGTGACTAAGGCATAGCTCTCGGGTTCTCGGTTGATGTTGTCCGGCTTTATCCAAGGCGGGTACGAGTCCCGCCTGTGCTTCCCGGGGCTAAGGGTTCCCTGAATAATTATGCCTGGCTTTCTCCAGTTCCTGTATTACCTGCCGCCTCAAGTCCTCCGGCTCGATTATCCGGGCGTGGCTGCCGAAACTCATTACCCAGCGCATGATCTCACCCAGACTGCCGGTGGTCACCGTCATCCGCAAATCGCCGCCGGGGAGGATCTCAAGCTCCTGGCTGTGGTGCCACTGTCTGTTGGCGATATATGGAATCTGGCTGGAATCGAACTCTATCACTACCCGGGTGGGTGTACCCCGCTCGATGAGCCAGCTGTGGCCCAGGTATTCGCTGATGGAAAAGTCCGCGGGCACCTTGAAATGCTCATCTGTCAACGCGAGGGACTGCATCCTGTCCAAGGCAAAGGTGCGGACCTCGCGCCTTGTCTGGCAATAAGCGATGCAGTACCAGGCGCCCCCTACCAGCCGCAGATGATACGGCTCGATCCTCCTGCGGGTGTGGGCATCCCGGCTGGCGCTGTAGTACTCCATCTCCACAACCCTGCGCTGTTCCATGGCTTCAACTAATGTCTGGTAATTTTGGGCTACTTCTACTTCTTCCCCCCGGAGAGGGTCAACATGGAACGACACTGCCTCTACAGCTCTCTCCAGGCTAACGTCTACTTCCTGCGGTAACAGCATCCTGATCTTGAGCATGGCATTTTCCACAAATTCCTCCAAAGGCGTACCTTTGCACTGTGCAAGGAGTTTCTGGCCTAGAAACAGCGCAATCGCTTCTCCTTCCCTTAGTCTTACAGGAGGGAGTGAGAAAGGCTCTGTGTAGCAATATCCCCTCTTCTTGCGATCGTAATGGATAGGGGCTGCAAACAAATCCCGGAGCCTCTCAATGTCTCGTTCAACTGTCCGCCTGTGAACCTCAAGGTGCTCAGCCAAATACGAGCAGTTAGGATAATACCCTTGAGATATGAGCCTGTCGATCTCGTACAAGCGCCAGAATCCTGTAATACCTTTACCGGAAATAGTATCTGTAACTCTTGGCTTGTATTGATTGTGTTGCCGGTAGTGCTTATGCTGCCCGTGGTGAGTTCCTGGGCCTGCTCTTAAGGCTGTGTTAACCTCGGATTTGCCCATCTTCTTCATGCTCCTTTATCCGATACTTCACCTGTGAGCACTTCTTCCGAGCAAGTCTCCTGCTTGACGCCAATGTGTTGATGCTATGTGATGTGTCGTGTCGAGGGACATTGAATGCAGCGACATTTTTCCCATCCTGCTAGTATCCAAACAGCCGGACTTCTTCTACATTTATATACTCTGCAAACCAGGTATTTCCTGCTACCATGCCTGACGCCAGTCTATATGGCCGGTACTCCCGGTCTGTCTTTGGACTGATTACACTGCAAGCAGTCATTTCTGACCATAGAAACCAAAGCAGCGGCAAATCCGTCAGGGTCTTGTGAAAGCATTGCAGAACCTAACAGCATTGCAGAACCTAACCAGGACAACACTATGACGACGTCAAACTCAAGTTGCAACCAATAGTTGACACTCAGTTGGTAGACTGACCATGGCTCCAGGTCCAAAATTGCAGTGAGGTGATGAAGCGGTGAAAGAGCAACAAGAACAACGCTCAACCCTTGGAATCCGGATACAGGAACTGAGAAGGGCACGGGGCCTTTCCCAGGAGGATCTGGCGGAGAAACTAGGCGTAAGCCGCCAAGCAGTCTCAAAATGGGAAACAGGTTTATCAAGTCCAGACACAAATAATCTGATACTCCTTGCGAGGATGTTCGAGATTTCCGTGGATGAACTCGCCGGGATCGAAACCAGACAAACCCCGCCCGGGAAGGAAGCGACCGGAAGGCGAAATACAGGCATGACCAATGCCTATGGTGCAGCCCGCGTTATAATCACCTTTATGGCCATTGCTGTGCTGGCGGTCATAGCGATTGTAGCAGCAAGCATCTGGTTTTTGTCTATCAGGGGCGAAAGCCCAGATGAAGAACTGACTCAAGGCGAATATGCGCTCAGCTGGGATAGCGGTTCCCGCAGGGTCAGTCTCCACATTGGCCCACAGGAAGGGCAATTCCCATGGAACACAGGGCTTTCAGGCGACGACACCTTCTTCACGTCAGGGGATATGCCTGGTGCTGAGTTTCACACGGTAAGCTGCGACAACATATCCATCGACTACAGCCGTAACATAGAGACAGGCAGGGAATTCGTTACGTCCATAAGGACGACATCGCCGGTTTACTCTACATCCCGCGGAATCAGGCCCAGCGATACTGAGATGGAGCTCATAGCCGCCTACGGCGACAGCCTCTTGGTGAGGCCTGAACATTACAGTAGTGAGAACGAATTTTGCATGTACAATACTGTCTATGCGTTTTCAGAAGAAACCGACGGGCACAACTTCCTGATCTTCTACGTGCTTGACGGACAGATCACCGGCATAGAAGCAAGGGCGGCAGGTGACGGAAGCCCGGCCTTTTACGCCGACAACGTTTATACTTTCCGGCTGGTAAACGGAAAACCAGACTACAGCCAACGGCAAGAACCTGATCTGGAAACCGTGTCTAAGGAGCGCAGGGTATACATAGCTCTTCATACCCTGCTCAACTACTCCCTTACCGAAAAAGACGCTGCGCCGCACCGGAACACGGTGTTCTCAGGTCTCAGGTTTGTCGATTGGGAGGCCTACGGAAAGCTGGGAGAACTGGGCAAGGATGCAGAAACCGTTCAGCAGCTCTTCACATGGATTAAGGATCAGGAAACCTATAGCGAAAGCGAGATTATAGGGCTTCAACTAGCGCTGCTTTCAGATCTGGATGGAACATATGCTGAAATGTACTCATCGGTCCTGTGCAATGCGTTCTTGAAGGAAGCAGCGCTTTTCGTTGAATGTCTCAATTGCAATCCTGACAATGTTGAAAACAGTCAGAAGGTAGCCAAGCTGACAGTATACGGCGCAGCATCCGATGGAGTACTGGAAGAAGTTGAGGCTACGCTCCAGGAGTTGATTGATTGCGATGCGCTTACCGATGGTGCCGTGACTTGGGCGGAACTGATGCTGCGATACTGTGATAACCCATACGGAGAGACAACATGAGGCTTGTGTGATCCTGGGCGGAAAAGCAACCTGATGGCACATCAGCCCTACCGGATGTGGTTTGACCCGAATCCGGTTGGTGCGCCACATGCACCATTTTCACCGGGTTGCGTGGCGTTACAGCCATGAATGGTGCACCACGTGTGCCATTTTGCACGGATTCCGCGAGTCCACGGCACGAAATGGTGCACCCTGTGCGCCAAGAAAAGGTCCGACAACCGCTCTCACAGTCACGAGACTTCTACAATAACCTAGTTCCCCGGCGATACCTCACCTCTGCTCTGCTCCGGCCAGCTCCAATACCGCTCC
>DUQH01000131.1 GCA_012837895.1 Candidatus Fermentithermobacillaceae bacterium
ACGTGGGAGATATTGAAGATGCTCACGTCAGGGTCGTTGTTTATCGAGATTATGAACTCCGACTTGTCCATGCCCGCTGCGAACTGCACAGCGCCTGAGACCCCTATGGTAATGATGAGCTTCGGCTTGACGGTCCTCCCTGAAAGCCCTATCTGCCTCCTGGGATCGAACCACCCGTTTTCCACCATCGGCCTGGTACAAGCCAGTTGAGCGCCCAGGGTGTCAGCCAGCTTCTGGGCGAGATGAAGCCCCGCTTCATCTTTGACCCCCCGCCCTACGGCCACGATCACTTCAGCCTCAGAAATGTCCAGTTCTTCCGGCTTAGCCAACACGTCTAACACCTGTGCGCCTACGTGCTCCAGCCCATGCGGAACCGCCATGACTTCCACTTGGGCAGTGGGCTCCTCCCGCCTCTGAGCTGCTTCAAACACCCGGTACCTTACCGTACACATCTGTGGCCTGGTGTGAGGGGTTACGATCTGAGCCATGATGTTGCCGCCGAAAGCCGGCCTGGTCTGCACAAGGTCCCCGTTGTCACGGAGGGCCAAGCCTGTGCAATCAGCGGTGATGCCCGTCCTAAAACGCGCAGCTATTCTGGGAGCCAGCGAACGGCCCATGCTTGTGGCGCCCGCCATGACCACAGATGGCTTCACCTTTTCGATGAAATCAGCCACGCACATGGCATAACGTAAAGGCTCGAAATGTTCGAGGTGCCTGTCGTCGTAGACGTAGATCTTATCCCCGCCGTAATACCTAAGGCTGTCAGCTGCGAAAGACACCTGGGAGCCGAGCACAACCGCGAAAACCGATGTGCCGGTAGGCGCAGCCATCTCAAGCGCCTTACCAAGAAGCTCCAGGGTTATAGGGTGAAGTTGGTTACCCACGCATTCGGCAAGTACGGCTATCCCTTGCCATCGGCTCTTATCTACTGAAACCGCGGGCTTGTCTTCCACAAGGGTGAGTACACCGTCTTGGTCGGCCTTAACGCACAACCCACACAACCTGCAGCTGGACTCGATGGAAAGGCCCTTCTCACCCGCTACTATGGCGCCGAAAGGACACACGGAAGCCAGTTTCTCCGCGATTTCCGGCGTTACTTTTTCCTGATTAACCTGAATGTGTGCCATAACATCACCTTAGATCCTCTTCATCTCCCGCAACAAAGAGTAGAGCCGGTCAGCCACCTCCTCAGCGGTCCCCGTGAAACACTCCCGATCCTCCTTGGCCTCAGGAGGGAACACCCTCTCCACCTGGGTCGGAGAACCCGCCAGTCCGTAGTGGGATTCATCTCCATCGGGCAGGTCGTCCATGCTCCACACTGATATCTGGGCATTTCCTACCGTCTTTTTGCGGAGATACGACGGCAGGCGGGGTGTGTTTATGTCCTTGTCTACCGTGATCACGCAAGGTGCTTGTATCTTGACAGTGTAAATGCTGTGGTCCATGTTGACCTTGACGATGAACGCACCTTCCGAGAAAGCTTCGATTGAGGTGACGTTGCAAAGGTGAGGGATTTCCAACCACTCGGCCATTTCCGGCCC
>DUQH01000034.1 GCA_012837895.1 Candidatus Fermentithermobacillaceae bacterium
AGCATTTGAGAATGGTTGCAGGCTCGTCGGCGTTTGGAGCCAAGTTCAAGAATGATGTCAGGCTATTGATTGATGGGTCGATTGCTGGAATGTGCTACAGGACCGGCAAGCCGAGTCTAGATGACGATGCCCCTAGCGACCCACACTTCCAGCACCTTCGCGAAGACCGGCACTCGTATAGTTCTTTGATATGTGCTCCGATAATGCTGGAACAAGGGCATTGCCTTGGCGTTTTATCAATTGATGCCCGGGAAAAAGGCGCTTTTACTCAGGAAGACGTAGAGATCGTAGAAGCGTATGCGGAGATGGCGTCTATGATCATGACAGCGTATTTGTTATCATTATCCTCGGTGGAACCATTCAGGGAAAGCCTCAAGGAGGTGGCAGCTACCGGTGTCAGCACGCGCAGCAAACGGCAAAGAACGGAAAAACCATCCTAACCATCCCAATCAAGTGTTAGAACCATGGGTAGAGCTTGCTTTGAAAAGACCGGAAATCGCACGAATGGCAAAGAATCTGCCTGCGATACGCCGGGCCTACCAGGATCTTAAGCAGTCTTCGGCTGTTTTCAGGATACCGGAAACGGATGAATGATTAGATGTGCTCCTGATAGCCAGGTTTTCGTTTGATCTACGGTGTTGCAAGAAATCCCTGAAGGCCGAGCCTTGCACCACCTGACCGATTCGACTCTTCACTCCAGTGATCCATCAAGCTAGATTGCGGTACACGCAAGACAGCTCAAACCCCTCGAAGGAAATCTGGCGGCAAGATGCGAACTTCTCAAGTGGTGCTGTATGCTGAGCGCCTGATTCGCGACCTGGTTCATCGATGGCCGGGTCGATTCAGCAACGTCTGAAAGGGCGGTTAAGACCACTTGAGACAACACTGTGCCGTCAAGCGGCTTCCAGGGGTGTAAGGGTATGATACTTGAGGGCTTGAGAAAAAGGGTGTTGCATGCTGCTTTGGAACTCCGGCGCAGTCAAATGGCCAGGGGGACTTCAGGTAATGCGTCTGCCCGGGACCCCGAATCAGGGATGATAGCGATTACCCCTTCGGCAATCCCATACGAGGAGTTGCAGGTGGAAGACATCGTGGTCATATCCCCCGCCGGAGAGGTGATTTGCGGCCACCTGCAGCCCTCATCCGAAACTCCAATGCACATCTCGGTTTACCGGAAGCGTCCGGATGTGCGCGGCATCGTCCACACCCACTCGCTATACGCCACGGTATTCTCCGTACTGAACAAGGAACTGCCTGTGATTACTGTGCCTATGGCGGCCTTCGGGCCGGTGCGGGTTGTGCCCTTCCGTCTCCCCGGTTCTCAGGAATTGGCCGATGAGGTAGTCCGCGTGCTTGGGACTACGGAAAGAGCCGTGTTGTTGCAGAATCACGGAGTGCTTTGCGCCGGGAACACCGTCGAAGAGGCACTGGAATGCGCCGTCTACACGGAAGAAGGTGCCCAGGTGGGCTACCTGGCCCTCTTGGCCCAAGGACTCAATCCCATTCCTGACGAGTATGTGGCTGCAATGAAAGACATCGCCCGGAGAGGCAAAGCTCTTTAGTCAGTACAGGTACTCCGCACATGTACACAAGACTACACAAAACGCCCCCACGGTGCGGCTCTTGCCCATTTCCGAATTCTTGCAGGGTTTTTGTGTTTTCTTGCAGAAAGATTTTCCATGTGCATTTATCCGCGTTCTCTCACAGGTGATTTGGTGCTTTTTGTTATTGTCCAGGTATTACATAGGTAGGTGCCCGATTGCCATGAGAATTGATGAACTTGTAAGCCAGATAGCAGCGGCCAGGCTGAGATACTACCGACTGGTCTTGGTGGTTGGTCCGCCAGGAAGCGGCAAAACCGGAATTCTCAAGGAGTTATCCCAAAGCCAGGGCTACCCGTACGTTAATCTGGGTCTCACTCTGAGCCGGAAACTCCTGGAACTCCCCGACAGGACGCGAGCCCTGCGCCTATCGAGGATAGCAGATGCGATCATGGACGAAACAGGCCGCGATACGGTGATTCTCGATAATACGGAAATACTGTTTGAGCCTGTTCTCCAACAGGACCCCTTGCGGCTCCTTCAACAACTAAG
>DUQH01000060.1 GCA_012837895.1 Candidatus Fermentithermobacillaceae bacterium
TGGCAAGTTCCCCATCCTCAATTGCCTTAGTGATATAATCTTCTAATTCCTTTTCATCCTGAATAACCTTGTAAATGTCCGCATACTGTCCCAGATAACGATTAGCCATAGCCCTAATTGAAGGTATCCGCTCCATAATACCTTTGCCTTGCCTGACTGTTACCCCCTTGCTTGCAGGGGCGGGTTTAGCTAACTTATTAACTAAAGATAGGTCTCCCGCCTTGGTTGCCCTTGGCGGGAGTTGGAACAATCCCTTCATTTAAAACACGTCCTGCGGAGCAGCTGGAGTTCTTCTTCCCCTTGTAGGAGCGTTTGCAGGGGTTCTTCTTCCGGTCGGGTAAGATTGGTTATCGGAAGCCGATCGTTGCGCTCCACCTCTCTGCGGTCGAGTAACTACTCCCTCATCTGGGAAATACCCATTGTCTAGATAAAAGACCATATCTTCAAATTCTTTCTGCAAGATTATAGTGCCAACGATATTTGGAATTTCTGGAAGGTCTTCTATCCTCGTTTCGTCGGTTGAAATATGATAGGCTTCGTAAGTGGTGTTGGTGTCTCCGGGTTTCCCATTACGTTCAATCTCAAAAACTGTGCTTACTAGCGGGTTATACCTACTAGCAAGACTTGCCATCTTAGAAAAGAATGTTCTTCCCCGCTCCCAAATCTTAACTTCATCTGTGTCGACATCATAGAGGAATAGGAAGAGCCTTGCCTGCACGGGTATCTTTGCCGCACAAAACGGACAATCATCAATAGGTTGGGTATATTCCCGCAAGCAGGCCACATACCTTTGTCTGCCTTCAACCTCTACCCGGTGCACCACATATCCGTAAATATCGTCAATCCCATTATACATGAATCTAACCCTGGCAGTGTCTTTATCATTTTTTAACCGAAAGAATCCGCCCGCACCTTGTCCACCGTAATGATCCGCTTCGTTCATCTTAAATTTCACTGGCATTTACTTTTTCCTCCTTTTTCTTTGTATGCTTTTTAAGGTTAAAAGCTTTTCTAAAATACCAGATAGCTAACTTCTTCTGCAAGTTTTTCAACCACTTTCTCAAGTATAGTTCTCCCCCCGCCTTCAACTATTATATATAAATCAGCCTAGAATCCTAAAGCTAAAGCAAAATTTTCTAGTTTAATTCTCATCCTTTTTCGCATATTGCAAAGGGTCATTATAGTACAGCCCATGTTTTTTGCTATGTTTGCATTGGTCTCGCCCATTAGCAGGTAAAGGCAGTACTTAATTTCCCGATCATCTAGCCCATGCTCCCGCAAATCTTCTACCAAATTAGCTATTTCATCCTCTTGAGCGTTAGCTACAAGGTCAAATCCGTTGTCCACCATAACCTCATAACTGAAGGAGTGAAATATGGCCTTCCTTTTATGAGTGTTCAGATACTGAGTCTCTTCCCTAAATTTGTTCTTCAAAACGGTGCCGTAATAAGTGAGAAATTTGTTTCCTTGCTGATACGTTTGCAAACAGTAGTCAAGTCGCTCTAAAGCATAACTTGCAATATCCTGATCTGTTAGTCCATAGTAATGAGAGGACGTTTGCAAAATAAAGTTAAAACTTCGCACAAAAGATTCCGCCAGAATAGATGGATTCAACTCCTTTTGATACTCGAGAGCCAACTGTTCCATTGATAAGTCCTTGTACTTGTCTTGCGTCAATCCCACCAACATCTTGTAAGTTTCCTGCATTTCCGTTTCCTCCTTGAAATAACTTTTTGTATTTGCTCCTGTTTCTATAATTATATATATTCCCCTAAAATCCTTCTTGATCTAAAAATATTCTTTTAGGTTTTGAAACTCTTCCAGACTTAGGTCGTTAACATCCTTTCCCTCTGGCAGCTCTAAGGTTGTGATGATTTTCCCTTTTACATTTTGTCGGAATCGCTCATCCGCCCTTCTGCCCGCATCATCGCCATCAAATGCTAGTATATACTTCCTATAAGGTAATCGCATTAGGTGGTCGTACTGCAGTCTATTCCCTGTTCCCAGTAAGGCGAAGGCAGGTTTTCCATAAACATAACAGGTGAGAGCATCAATAAAAGATTCGCATATTATAACCTCTGTAACATCTTTCGGTATTTCATACACTCCATAAACAGGCTTGCTCACCCCTTTCGGATAATGAAAAAACTTTCGATCTACCCTTCGCCTACCAACAAACAAGGTTCTTCCCA
>DUQH01000134.1 GCA_012837895.1 Candidatus Fermentithermobacillaceae bacterium
GTCAATCAAGGCGGCAGTCAGCCTGTCGTCACCAAAGATCTCATTCCAACGGCCAAATTCCAGATTCGACGTAATTATCACGCTTTGCTGTTGGTAACTGTTCGAAATCACATTGAACAAAAGCTGTTCTGCTTCTTCTCAATGAACTCCAAACTTAGAAGCTGTTCTTTGCCAAAGCCTTTTGGCCATGTTATTGGTTCGAATCTGTATCCTTCGAAAGTCTTAATAGCTGGGAATTTGGCCTGTTTGATCAGCCTTTGTACCCGTTGTGCTTCTCTGTTCTCCAGCAAAAGCCTAAGGACGTCCGTCAAGTACTGCGTTTCATTCTCAAAAGCAACCTGATCAGCGAACTTGCTCAAATCCCCAAGCTTAAGTTTCTTGCAAATAGCTGTCAGTTCATTTACCATGACCTATCACCCCTAATCGGTCATAGATGGATAGGTCAGGCTGCCACTGAGCGACTTCAGAAGGCGTCCAAGGCTCTTCAATCGGTTCGGACACCCGGATCAATTCTCCCGCTTGATGAGCGGCAAAGATTTTTAAGCTGCTAATATCTGTTTTGCCGTATTCCAGCGCTGTCCGGGCCGTTTTAACCGCAACATCAAGTGGATACTGGCGGAGAATCTCCACCATCGCGATGATTCGCTGACGTCTCTCTTTCAAGTCCGCCGCTGTTAGGATGTACTCTTCGATCACATCCGGCAGCGCTTTGAGGCAAACCGCTCTTTCCGCAGCACGGGGCTTGGTGATGAAAATCTCAAGGCGAGCTGCCCAATCTATGTTCTCCGCTTTTTGGAAATAGATGCGTGGAGTTGTATGAAGAACCACCTCCCCATACCTATCCATAATCTCGAGGTGATCCCAAAATGCCTTTACCATAACACGGGACTGGGGAACCGCATTCGGGATTCTGTAAATCTGCCCATCTACCTTTATCTCACCGTATTTGTTGACTGTAAAGGCGTGCATTTGCACAATTTCCAACGGCCGTGAAGGCAGTTGCAAAAGATGTTTCTCATCATCTTTCCATAATTCGCTGATCAGAACTCTCTTTTCGTAGTGTATCCGGTTCCGATCCGCAAGCATCTCTTCATGCAGATTTTGGTTGAATGTATTAAGATCATCGATTGTGGGCAATGAGTTTAAGTTGTTGCTGAGACTGTAGCCAACGGCCACCTCTACATGGCCTTTTTCTTGGCCCTTGCCTGGATTGCAGAATTCAGTCTTGAACCGGTAGTGCCATTGAAACTGCTTGAACATTTCCGTCAAAGCACGGTCTGTTCCCGGTAATACCTTGGTCACAGCAGCAGAAAGATTGTCGAATCTAATAACACGAGGAACTCCGCCAATAAGGTGGAAGAGAACTTGAAGCCCGTGCAGGAAACAAACCATGTTTTCAGATGGCAATATCATTCCAACTCGTGCGTTGCTGTAAGGGAACGACATCACCAGCAGATGGAAAGTCTTGAGCTTTTTGCTGCATATGGCCTGGAACTCTGTAAAATCCACTTGGGCTTCGCCGGGAAAATGTTCCAACCTAACTGCCTGTGTTTGGGACATTATACGCATTTGCTGCTTAATTTTACAAACATAGTCCCTTACAGTCCGTTCTGAACCTTGATAACCTATCTTTTGAAGCTCATCAAAGATAGCTTTAGCCGTTTTCCTTTGTTTTCTAGGTATAAGCTGGTTTTCTTCTAGCATTGCCTCAATGAATTCCTCATAACCTTCCATGACCGTCTTTTTTCTGGCACGCCTGTGTCGCTTCTGTAAATCCACTTCTCCATCAGCGTATTTTTTGGCGGTTTTCCAACTGCACTTCAGTCTGGAAGCAATCTCGCTGATAGATGCACCTTCATTCTCCCTCAAATGTTTGATATAATCGATTTGAGTCACTGTTAGCACTCCTTTGCTTGCCTCCTTACAACGTGGTTGCTCAGAGGCTAATTTCAAGGATGCTACGGTGACTCCTTTTACTATGGAATTTTAGGCTGCCGTTTTCGATACTCTTATACTACCAAAAGCA
>DUQH01000128.1 GCA_012837895.1 Candidatus Fermentithermobacillaceae bacterium
GCCTCAGATGGTTCAACGCGTTTGCACGTTTTCAGGGCTACTGCAATTGATTCTTTGTCGGTGTCGAAATACATGGGGATCGCACCACCCCTCAGAACGGTCGAGGTGATCACGTTGGCATAGGTTGCCTGCCTGTCGATCTTGGCGACCACCCGGCTGGTAGTTAAATCCGCTGAACCCAACCCGATGGCATTCCCGTAAGACTCATCCGTTAGGTCAAGCACCACAATCCTCTGAATTCTCGGTTTGAGTTGAAGAGCTATCATGTGAGCCTCCGAAAAACGCCCTGTAACGTTGGGATCCATTCCGGCACCTGAGATATCCTTTCCGATTTCGTCGACTATGAGCACTTCGAACTCGTCGAATAGGATACGAGGCATGGCTTCGTATGCGACCTTAAGCAGTCTAGTATCGGTTTCTATGAACTGCTCAGGCAATGCGGCGTGCACTATCATCAGCTCATGATAACCGTTTTCAACCAGGGCCAGCCCACAGGCAATCTTGGCCTTACTGAGCAGCACTTCCCCCACTTCGGGGATAAGCTGGCTAAAGCGGTCAAAACCTTGATAGTGAACATACGTGGCACCTTTGTGCTTGCCTAGGCCGATAACTACCATCTTAGTTAAACCGCTCTCTACCGGTCCGCGGAAGCTGGTGTGGTTCTTCACCCTGTTGATCACCACGATGCCGTCTGCTTCGTAGGCAACCTTGCTGAAGTAAGCCGGGGCACCACTCTTTGTAGTACCAAGTTGAACCACTTCCATGTCCGCCTCAATAGGCGCTCCCATGGTTTCCTCAGTAATACCGTAGCTGGCAAGCACCTTCTTCTGCCCTTCAGGGCTTGCTCCGCCGTGACTGCCCATTGCCGGGATGATGAACGGCTTGGTGCCTATTTCCTTCAAGAAATCAACTGTGGTCTTGACCACTACGTCTATGCTCGCTATACCTCTGCTGCCCACTGTAACGGCAATACGCTGCCCCTCTTTGAAGCGGCTTCTGATATCATCACGGGTAAGCTCTTTTAGTACAGCTTCCCGTACATTCTCTACTTTGTCTGCAACGAAGTGCTGGCGGACTGGCACCATTCGCGGGAAATCTACATCGAACCCGCCGAAAATCACAGCCACTTGAATCCCTCCATCGTTTTTCATTGCCCTGGCACGCCTTCTGACAAGCAGGGCGCCTGGTGTACTCGGACTTCACTCAGCAAGTCTCTTCCCAAGGTCAAGGTGTCGCGGCAAGGCACCACATCGCCGGCAACATGCCGCGACACCTTCCAGTCAACGAACTATCTCATGAAAATAGCAGATGCAACCAACAAAACTGCCAGCCTGATGAACGCACTGATGGACCCGTTCAAGGTATACATCTTGAGGCCGCCTTTTACGGTAATTCCGGAAAGCCTGGTCACAATCCAGAAGCCGCTATCATTCACGTGGCCGCCGAAGGCTGCTCCGGAACAAATCGCTAGGGCAACCCAAATCGCGTAGCCGGGAGACATTTGTGCCAGCGCCGGGGCCATAAGGTTTGCAGTGGTAACCAGAGCAACCGTTCCCGACCCCTGGGCCACCCGGATCAACGCTCCAATTAACCATGCCAGAACTATGACCGGGATACTGTAGGATGCCATGCTATCTGCGATGACCTTGCCGATGTTGGTAGCGCCCAGTACCGCTCCCAAGGAACCGCCGGCACCGGTGATCAAGAGCACAGTACCTGCACTGGTGAGAGAGCTGTTGACCGAACGGGAAAGCTCCTTCCCGTCAAGGGTCGTGGCAGCAACAACCATTGCAAGCAGGGCACCTATCAACATGGCCACGTTCTTGTTGCCCACAAACCTCACAAAAGTATCAAAGGAGGTACCTTCTGTTGCAATATAAGGAGCGATGGAACCGAGAATGATGAGGATTACCGGGACCATAACCGGCAAGAGGGAAAGACCCAATGACGGCATCTTGTCAGGAGCGACGTATTCCTCCTGTTCGCCGTCGATCTCTTCCTCATCTTCTTCTGGCTTCCAGAAGTTGCTCCTCAGGATGATGCGTTTCCACAGCCAAAGCGAGATGTAGCTAGTGGGCACTGCCAGCAATGCGCCGTACAGGATCATCTGGCCGAGCGGCACTCCGAGCGTCTCTGCAACAGCCAGGGGGCCAGGGGTGGGCGGGATCAGCATGTGAGCAGCTCCCGTGCCCAAGTACAGCGCGATCGCCATAATCACCCGTGGCATATTGGCGACCTTTGCCAGCGCCTTGGCCATGGGCGACATGATCACGAATGCCACGTCGAAGAATACCGGCGTTGATACGACCAGTCCTGCTGCAGTCAAAGCTTCAGGAGTGCGATGGGGCGGGAATGTGTTCAGGATGGCTTTGACTATTGCGTGGATTCCACCTGAATCAGCCAGCAACTGACCCACAATGCACCCAAAGCCTACCACCAACCCGATTCCGGTCATGGTGTTTCCAAATCCCGAAGCGATGAGACCGGCACTCTCAACTGGCCCAAGGCCTGTAGCTATTCCATAGTAGAGCGCGCCAAGTGTGAGCGCTATTACCGGAGAGAACTTGTACTTCAGGATCAACACGAGAATGATTAGGATGGCGATCAGCAGGTGAAGTATAAGCAACTTGATCAGACTCCTTCCACCTTACTCTGTGATCGACGAACACTGATGTCAAAGACACATACTCAATCTTACGGTGTAGACCCCGTCTTTCGGCTTCAGACACCCAGGCTGGAGACCTCGCCAGGTGCTTCAACCGAAAACTTCAATTGGTAGCAGATAAATGCCGCTTAGGTCTCCTCACGGCCGTTTAGGTCCCGGACTGCACCACCTCCCTGCACGATAATCAAGCAGTTCCTGAGAAACAGTTCCCCCAACCTTCAACCATGTGTTTGATTAGTCGATCTCTTCGTCACTACTATCTGATATTCCTTCCGTATTACACAGATTAGTGATCCTATTTTTGTCTAATGTGTCGGGATTACCGACTCTTTTGATCTCTTGCGCGACATCATCGACTAATCCATCGAGCGTTTCTCCTCTATCGCAGTCGAGCCATAAGGCCGGGATTTGCCTTCACTGTGGCTTCTGGCTAAATCCCGCCTTTCTCATGAGCAATATCACACCAGGAATGACCGTCAGCTGGATCACTATCCCGGGAAATGACGTGACGAAAGCAACCCCGACCCATGTCTCAAATGAGTAGTTCCCTGTCTGGAGGACCAAAGCGTTAAGAACGCCGTAGGCTACCCTGCCTGAGAGCATTGCCCCTATTAGGGCGAAATAGATGTCGGCGGCGGCACTCCCGGTATTCACGCGACGATACAGTACACCCGACAGCAGCCCATATATGGATAACTCCAAAGCCATGGATGGCAGGAGTCCTGCAGGTGGCATCCCTGTCAAGAGATGGGAAAGCCCAATTGAAACTAGGGCGCAAAGCAGGCCGTACTGACCTCCGCACGATAAACCGCACAGCAACACAGGAATGTGCATTGGGAGAAAAACCGCACCGGCACCGGGAATCCAGTGAAACACGGCAGGCAATACCACACCGAATGCAGCAAGAAGCGCGGTAAGCAAGAGCATTCTGGTTCTGCCTTGTTCGCGTCTATCCATTGCAGTGTCGCCTCCTTCAACCAACAGGCTGGGTTGACGATGGGTGCCCGCACTTCTACTTTTCCCGGGTTAAGGTGCGGAACACTGCCTGATTAACAGGCCCGGATTCAGTAAGCTTCAAGGTAAGGGAACTCCCATCGAGCCCCCATCCTTGAAAGACTGTATGGTGTCACTTGCCCGATTTCTTAGCGTGCTGCCTGGCGATCTCTATTCCTGCGTCTAGCGCCTGTATGTTCAGGGGGACAAACCTAGCCTTTTCCCCGACAAGCTGTTTCTCCATGACCGATACCAGGGTATCTCTCGTGGTAAGGCCACTGCTGCCCACAAGAGCTCCCAGCATCACCATATTGACCACTTTGGGACTCCCGATTTCGGCCGCGATTTGTGCGGCGGGAACTGCCCCTATATCGATATCGTCCCTGTCTAACAGGGTGTCGCCCGAAGACGAGTCGTGATAGATAGTGCCACCGGTCCGGACAATCGGTCCGAACTTCTGGAGGGAAGGTTCGTTCATCGCTATTAGGAAACTTACTTCACTGGCAACCGGCGACGCTATCAGCTCATCTGACACTATGACTGTGCAGTTGCACGTGCCTCCCCGCATTTCCGGGCCGTATGCAGGAACCCAGGTCACCTCCTTGCCATCCTGCAAGGCAGCTTCGGCAAGAAGAATCCCGGCCAAGAGGACACCCTGACCGCCGAATCCGGCCACAATTACCTCGTGTTGCATTGACTATCCCCCTCTGGTGTCTTGAACTCGCCCAACGGATACTCGCGAACCATATGCTCTTCAGCCCATTTCACCGAGACCCTGGGTGCCATACGCCAGTTGGTCGGACACTGGGACAGTACCTCGACGATTCCGAAGCCAAGTCCCTTCAACTGGACCTCAAAAGCTTTGCGGATGGCCGCCCCTGCCTTGATTACGTTCGCTGCATCGAACACACACACTCTCGCTGAGTATTTCACCCCCGGAAGAGTGGCCAAGAGCTCAGCTACTCGCATAGGCCATCCGGTTGTGCTGATCTCACGACCAAACGGAGATGTTGAGGTAACCTGTCCTAACAGTGTGGTAGGGGCCATTTGTCCGCCTGTCATCCCGTACACCGCGTTGTTCACATAGATCACTGTGATCTGCTCACCGCGGTTGGCCGCATGCAGGATCTCTGCGGCACCAATGGATGCCAGATCTCCGTCTCCCTGGTAGCTGAACACCACAGCGTCGGGCAATGCCCTCTTGATACCGGTAGCGATTGCGGGGCCACGCCCGTGGGCACCTGCAACCGAATCGTATGCAAGATAGCGTCCCAAGGCACCTGAACAGCCTATCGACGGGACCGCTATCACCCTGTCTTCCACACCAAGCCGTTCTATCGTTTCTGCTACCAGTCTGTGGATGACCCCGTGTCCGCAGCCTGGACAGTAATGAGTCACCGCGTCAGTCAGCGTATTCGGCCGTTCAAATACGATCTTCACGTGGTGTCACCCCTCCCGCTAGGATTTTTTGCAGTTCAGATGCGACCTCGTTTGGTTGCGGGACTATTCCGCCATTTCGTCCGTAGAAGTACACGGGGGCATCGTAACCGACCGCCATCTGCACGTCCTCAACCATCTGGCCCTCGTTCATTTCCACTACAAAGAATGCTTTGGCGGTTCTTACCCTCTGCCTAAAAGCTCTGTACGGGAATGGCCAAACGGTAATAGGACGGATAAGTCCTGCCTTAATTCCTTCTTTACGGGCACGCTCCACAACCGCGCGACATACCCGGGCCACTACACCAAAGGCCGCTAGCACTACTTCTGCGTCTTCCGTGTACAGTTCTTCCCAAGCCACTTCGTCCTTCCTTATACGATCGAATTTGGCCTTGAGATGGCGGTTGTGCCGTTCACAGTCGGCGGGATCCATGTGGGAGCTGGTTATCCTCCTTAAAGGCCGCTTTTCTTTACGGATTCCTACTGCCCAGGTGTGCTCCACAGGCTCTGTTGCCGGCTCATCTTTGAACTCCACGGCTTCCATCATCTGCCCGATAAAACCATCCACCAGAATCAGTACTGGATTCCGGTATTTTTCAGCCTTATCCCATGCCTTCATGGTGATATCTGCCATTTCTTGGACAGTCGCAGGTGCATAGGTCAGCAGGCGGTAGTCGCCGTTACCTCCGCCTTTGGTTGCCTGGAGATAATCCGATTGGGCAGGCTGAATACTCCCCACTCCCGGACCGCCTCGCATCACGTTGACCAAGACCGCTGGAAGCTCGGCACCGGCCATGTAAGAGATACCTTCCTGCATTAAACTGAAACCAGGACTGGAAGTGGTGGTCATGCTTCTAGCTCCCGTGGCAGCCGCTCCATAAACCATGTTTATGGCAGCTACCTCGCTTTCTGCTTGGATGAACACTCCACCCACCTCAGGCATACGCCTGGCAAGATACTCCATCACTTCGCTCTGGGGCGTGATTGGGTACCCAAAATAATGCCTGCACCCGGCTCTTATGGCTGCCTCTGCGAAAGCCTCGTTCCCTTTTATCAGAATCCTAGTCACTGCTTTCGCCCCCCCGTTTTGGTCGGTACACCGTTATTACACAGTCGGGACACACCCGCGCGCACAATGCGCAGGCAGTACAGTCCTCCTGACTGCGAATGGTTATAGCATAGTAGCCGAGCTTGTTCCGGTGTTGTGACGGCTCGAGCAGTTCTCTGGGACAAGCGGGAACACAGAGTTGGCACCCCTTACACTTCTCGACATCGATTTTGAGCAAATAGCATACCTCCCGATCTGCAGCAGAATGTACTACCTTGAACACGCTTTGGCGCGGCGATGGCGGGGGGGGAAACTTCCTGCGGTCCCTCTCCACGGCT
Organism: Candidatus Fermentithermobacillaceae bacterium; assembly: GCA_012837895.1. Lineage (GTDB taxonomy): Bacteria > Bacillota > Sulfobacillia > Fermentithermobacillales > Fermentithermobacillaceae > DTU015. The sequence continues at coordinate 6,482 of DUQH01000128.1, forward strand.
TGAAGAATCACACTCGCCTTTGCACCATGCAGCACCGAGATCCACCACGAGTGCCTAGGGGCAAGAAGTCTCCCATGGCCCTTCCGGTTTACCCGGACCATGCAGCCCGCGTGATGGCAAAGCCTCCATACCCTAGCCGCTCGGCTTTCACCATCTCTCTGTTGCATACCCTTACTATCAAGTCAAAGATCTCTTGTCCGATCTCTTGAATCGTCGCTCCGTCTTCAAGCACCCGACCTGCGTTTACGTCGATGTTCTCCTCCATGTTCCTGTATGTCGCCGGGTTGCCCGTAACCTTGATTACAGGAGCAATCGGACATCCGGCAGGTGTCCCACGTCCTGTGGTGAACACTACGATCTGGGCTCCACCCGCCACCATGCCGGTTATCGATTCGATGTCGTAACCCGGAGTGTCCATAACGATAAGACCCCGCTTGGTCGGCTTGCAAGCATAGCCTATGACCTCTTGCAAAGGTGCCGATCCTGCCTTCAGGACGCAACCCAGAGATTTGTCTTCCACGGTGGATAGCCCACCCTCTACGTTGCCGGGCGCAAGGTTTGAGAGGTTGGCACCTATGCTCAAGAACCGTTCCTCGGTACGTTTGATGAGGTCCAGGAGAGCCTGAGCGACTTCAGGACTTGCAGCACGTCTTGCCAGCAGATGCTCGCCGCCAACGATCTCAGGCGTCTCGGACAGTATGGACGTACCGCCGTGAGCTATCAGCAAATCACTTGCCACGCCCAGGGCAGGGTTGGCTATCAATCCGGAAGTGGTATCAGAACCGCCGCATTCCAACCCCAAGGTGATCTTGGATAGGTCGTGGGTTTCACGCTCCTGCTTTGCCAGGTCCACCAGCATCTTCTGTCCGACTCTTACTCCCTTGGAGATTGCATTGATGGTACCGCCTTCTTTCTGGATCACGATCAACTCGACGGGCTTACCGGTCTTGGCGACCCCATCGGCGATAGTGTCGGGCACTACGGATTCACATCCGAGGCCGACAACGATACAGGCTCCCACGTTGGGGTTGCTTCCATATCCAATGAGTGTCCTCCTTACCTGGTCCCGGTCGCGGGGCACAGGATGGCCGCAACCATGTTCGTGAGCAATGCAAACGGCTCCGTTGAGCTGATATGCGATTCTTTGTGCAACGTCGTTTGCACAAGCAACCGTTGAAAGCACTAGCAGATGGTTCCGGATTCCAACCGAACCGTCAGGACGGGCATAACCTTTGAACTCCATGCTCGATCACCTCCCTTAACTAGGCAGCTGTCCACGCAAACCACGTATGTTGTGTGTGTGAACATGTTGACCCGGTACTACCTCTGCAGTGGTTTCGCCTATGACTTCCCCGTACTTGAGTACCTTGGTTCCGGGAGCCATGGACACAATCGCAAACTTATGTCCGAAGGGTATGGCGTCGAGCAGTTCTACTTCCAGTTCGACCCCTTCGCCCCTGGCTACCACTTTCTCTCCTTTCTTGAGATGTGCGATCGCAATGGCAACGTTATCCTTCGGGTTGATCAGGATAGCGCCGCTTTTTCGCTCTGCCATGCTCATCCCTCCACTGTAGCTGGTACGCACAAGGCAAAAATACGTGCGCTATTTCCATATCACACAATTCTACATCCGGACTTCATATTCCTTCATGCCAACGAAATGTTCTTATTAGAGACATCATCTTCGTGTTTTGGTTTTATTCATGGTCCACGTCAAGGATCTCACTGGCTGTATATGAGACCAATTGTTCCCCATCAATAAGCATTAGAATTAATGTATTATAGCAATATTGCCGTTATTGACATAGGTGGTACTATAATATAACATCTGATGTTGGATATAATGATATATTTGTCGGGTATCCGGACGGTAATTGCTCATCTCTGAATCCACATACGGAGGGAAAATCGTTATGGATCTAAACTCGCTATTAAGACCCCGTAGCATCGCCGTAATTGGAGCCAGCAACAACCCAGGGTTTGGCAGAGCCAGTTGTGCCAACTTGATTGACTCGCCGATCAGCGAAAGGATATACTTCATTAACCCCCGTCCCCAGGTCATTATGGGTAAGCAAACCCTTGAGAAGGTCCAAGACGTCCCGGAACCCATTGACCTGGCAGTCATTGCAACCCCCAAGAGCACAGTCATTCCGCTGTTGAAAGACGCAGCTTCCATGGGATGTAAGGCAGCAGTAGTCTACGCAAGCGGGTACTCAGAGTTGGGCCGAGAAGGGGCCCGGGACGAACAGGAGCTCAGGCAAGTTGCCGAGGAACTGGGAATAGCTGTATGTGGCCCAAACTGCGCTGGCTTTGTCAATAACATCGACGGCATTAAAGCCTTTGGCTTGACTATTACCATCCCGCCGCGGGTAGGAAATGTTGGCCTACTTGCTCAAAGCGGACAAGTGTGCAACCATCTGATGAGCGTGAAGCAGCTGGGCTTTTCCTACTGTATATCAAGCGGGAACAACGCCGTAGTTGATAACGTGGATTACCTGAGGTTTCTTGCTGAGGACGATAATACCAAGGCAATAGCCATGTACTTGGAAGGGGTCCGGCAACCTGACGCATTGGTAGAAGCGCTGGATTTGGCTGCGAAACGACGGAAACCGGTGGTTATACTGAAAACCGGCATCTCAGAAAAAGGGCAGAAGATCGCCACAGCCCACACCGGCAGTCTCACAGGTTCGGATTCGGCCTACAATGCATTGTTCTCAAAACTTGGTGTTCTGCGCGTGTACGATATGGAGGAGTTGGTGACAACGTGCATGCTCCTGAGCTATCTGGACAGCATCCCAACTGAGCCCACCTTTGCTGTGCTTAACCTATCCGGTGGCGAAGCTGCCATCGCAGCCGACCTGACTCATCTCAATGGACTTGAGCTGGCCGAATTCCGCCCCGAGACACTTGACAAACTCGGAGAGCTCTTGCCGTTTTACGCCACTCCCAACAACCCCCTTGACACCACTGCCACATTGGCTCAGGACCCCGAAACATACTACAAGGTTCTAAAGACCGTCATGGCCGATCCAAACGTCGGGTTCATTGTGGTCAGCTTGAGGGTTCCCGAGTTGATAGACTCCAGCAACCAGAGGACTCAGATGGGGCTGTGCAATGCAATAACAAGAGCTGCTCAGGAAGAAAACGCAAAGCCGATTATCATTGTGTCCTCTCTCAGCGGTCAGCGGGCTCCGGAGCTGCTGGAGAAGTACACAGCAGCCGGTGTGCCAATCCTCAGCAGTCCCAAGTACGGTTTCTCTGCTATCAAGCATCTGGTTTCCCTGCTGAAGTATCAACGGCCGGAAACGGTTTCAGATATGGTTAAAGTCAAGGTTGCTCACACCGGTCAGGTTAAGAGGCGCATCTGTTCTGAACACGAAAGCAAGTCTATGCTTCAACGCTATGGCCTTCCGGTAACCAAGGAAAGTCTGGTAAATGACGAAGAGAGCTTGCTCAGAGCTGCAGACGCCATCGGTTACCCGGTCGTCCTGAAAGTCGACTCTGCCGACCTGCCCCACAAGACCGAAGCAGGAGCAGTCAAACTGAACGTATCAAGGGATCAACTGGTCGATGCCTACGGAGAAATCCTGTCCAATGTACGCAACTATGATCCTAATGCCAAAATAAACGGCGTGTTAGTTCAGGAAATGCTTCCTCCGGGCATGGAGGTCATTGTGGGTGTAAACAGGGATGAACAGTTCGGTCCCATGATTCTGGTGGGTCTTGGCGGAATCCTCGTTGAGGTTTTCAAGGATGTAGCCATCCGCCTCGCCCCGCTGACCAAGCAAGAAGCCTTGGAGATGATAGAGTCGCTACGAGCTGCCCCCCTGTTCCATGGATACAGGGGAGGTGCTGAGCTGGACGTGGACGCACTAGCCAACCTGCTGGTGAATGTGTCCAAGTTCGCTTTCGAAAATAGCGATGAAGTCCTGGAATTGGATATGAATCCGGTGTTCGTATATCCCAAAGGTCAAGGAGTCCGTATCGCCGACGCCTTGCTAGTCCGCAATGCCTAGGAGAAGATAACCCTACATACACTACAGGGATGTCCCGGAGTCAAACCGATGCCGTCTCGCACGCTCGCGCGGATGGCATCGGTTTTCAATTTGGTTTACCATCGCTGAAGCACCATTGTGGACCATGTACTGACTGAATAAGGCTCTATCAACTTAGCAATACAAAGTGCCGCGGCCCCGTGCATGGTTTCACAGTTCACAAGCCAAGTCGCAGCAATCCGCGGCTAAGTCTCAAGATCGCCAAGAAATGACCCGTCTGAACCATATTCTCATAGTAGTTTAGCCAATCCGCGCTTAGCTGCAGGGAGCTTCAGCCCCCTACAGTTTTTCAACCCTGATTGTGGCATTATGCCCGTTAATATCCCATTCCTCGCCTTGGACCGGGTCATTTGTGAGTTCCAGTTTGTCACACAGGGTTTCCGTTTGGATGTAGTCCATGTGCTTTCTCACGGCTTCCAGAATCACATCATCGCTGGAAATCACCATGGAGATATGGTCAACCACGTCAAACCCTGCGTTCTTCCTCATAGTCTGCACTTTAGAGACAATCTCCCTGGCATGCCCTTCAAACGCCAGTTCCTGATCGATCTCAGTATCCAACACCACGAAGGTGTCATCTTCAACTTCAACCGCAAAGCCTTCCCTGGCACTCATCCTGACGTCTATATCTTCCCTGCTCAGTGTCAGCTCCCGCCCGTCTAGGCTTAAGGCGAGTGTCCCTTCCGTTTCAAGCACGGCCACTGCCTCCTGGGCGTCCAACTTACCTAGAGCAGCGATTATCGTCCGCAGGTCTTTGCCGAACTTAGGGCCGGCTACCGGCAGGTTAGCCCTGACCTCGTAATCTACGTAATCGGTGAGACTTCCCACATACTCTATGTGCTTGACGTTAAGCTCTTCCTTGACCAGGTCTTCCATGTCCTTGAGGATGCCCTGGTGCTTTCCGTTAACCATCATCTTGCGCAAGGGCTGCCTTACTTTGATCTGCATCTTGTTCCTCACAGACCTGCCCAAGGACACCACGGTGATAACCAATCCCATCCTCTCCTCCAGGGAGGGATCGATGAGAGTTTTGTCTGCCGTAGGATAGTCTTCAAGGTGAACCGATTCCATGGCTTTGCCTCTTGTGAGGTTGAGGTAAATATCCTCGGCCAGGAATGGCGCAAAGGGCGCCATAGCCTTGGACAAGGCTATCAGCACCTCGTACAGCGTACGGTAGGCAGACTTCTTGTCTAAGTCAAACTCATTGGACCAGAACCGTTCCCGGCTTCTTCTCACATACCAATTGCTGACCTCATCTACCAAGAACGACTCTATTGCCCTTGTAACCCTGGACAGTTCGTATCCGGCCATGTCTTTGCTGATCTGATCGAGCATGGTGTTGAGGCGCGATATCACCCACCGGTCAATCTCCGGCCTCTGTTCTACAGGGATATCCATGTCGTCAGGATCAACCTCATCTATGTTTGCGTACAAAGTGAAGAAAGCATACACGTTAACCAGGGTTCCGAAAAACCTGGACGCTGTTTCCCGTATACCGTCCTCGTCAAACTTGGTCGGCACCCACGGAGGCGATACGGCCAGCAGGTACCATCTCAGTGTATCAGTACCGTATTTGTCTATTATCATCCAGGGGTCTACAGTGTTGCCCCTTGACTTGGACATTTTTTGCCCATGCTTGTCTAGGATGAGGTCGTTTACCAGTACCTGCTTAAATGCAGGCTCGCCGAACAACAAGGTAGATATAGCTAAGAGCGAGTAAAACCAGCCTCTGGTCTGGTCGAGCCCTTCACAGATGAAATCGGCAGGGAAATGCTCTTTGAACTTATCTTGGTTCTCGAAGGGATAATGCCACTGCCCGTAAGGCATTGAACCTGAATCGAACCAGCAGTCGATCACTTCAGGGGTTCTCGTCATTTTCCCGCCGCACTCACACTTAAGGTGTATATTGTCCACATAGGGCCTGTGAAGATCCAGGGTTTCTATGTCAACCGGTTCTGCCGTCTTCTCCGCCAGTTCCCTCCTGGAACCTATAGCTTCCATCCGGTCACACTGTTCGCATATCCATATGTTAAGGGGAGTACCCCAGTACCTGTTCCGCGACAGGGACCAGTCAACCAGGTTTTCAAGCCAGTTGCCAAACCGCCCTGTACCCACATGGTCAGGAAACCATTGTACCTTCTTGTTGTTGGCGATGAGCCGGTCTTTCATCTTGGTGGTCTCGATGTACCACGACTTCCTGGCATAATAAAGCAGCGGAGTGTCGCAACGCCAGCAGTGAGGGTACGAGTGCACCATCTGCTCGGCCTTGAACAGCTTGCCTTCTTTACGTAGCCTTCTGATGATCTCCCTGTCGGCGTCTTTTACGAACATCCCTGCCCAATCTGTCACTTGTTCAACGAATTTTCCTGTCTCGTCAACCAGGTGGAGCATGGGCAAGTCGTACTGCCGGCATACATGGTAATCATCCTCACCGTATGCAGGAGCCATGTGTACCAGGCCGGTTCCATCGTCGGTTGAAACATAATCGGCGCACGTGACGATAAATGCCTTAGACTCAGGGATTACAAACGGAAACAGCTGTTCATACTCCATGTATTCCATCTGTTTTCCGGGAAATTCTTCAAGGATCTCAGTTTCATCGCCGAACAGCGCCGGGACCCGTTCTTTCGCGACGTAATATACGTTGTCTTCGTATAGGACCTTAACGTAAGTGCTCTCAGGATTGACTGCCACGCCTACGTTGGACGGAAGCGTCCAGGGCGTAGTCGTCCAGATAAGGACGTACTCGTTTTGCGTGCCTTTCACCTTTAGTTTGACGTAGATGGAAGTTACCTGCTCATCCTTGTATCCTTGCGCCACCTCATGGGATGCAAGAGGGGTCCCGCACCTGGGACAATAAGGCAACACCTTATGCCCTTCGTAGATGAGCCCCTTGTCAAAGAAATCCTTAAGGATCCACCACACTGTCTCAATGTAGTCGTTGTGGAGGGTGACATAAGGGTCGTCAATGTCTACCCAGTATGCAATGCGCTCAGTGAGCAGCCTCCATTCTTTCTCGTAGGCAAACACCGACTCCCGGCACTTCTTGTTAAACGCCTCTATTCCGTACTCTTCTATTTCCTGCTTCGACGACAGCCCCAGCTGCCGTTCAACTTCGATTTCGACAGGCAGGCCATGGGTGTCCCACCCTGCTTTTCTGGGAACCTGATACCCTTGCATGGTCTTGTAACGGCAAACTACATCCTTGAGGGTCCTGGCAAGCACGTGGTGGATTCCCGGCCTGCCGTTTGCCGTAGGCGGACCCTCGTAAAACACGAATTTGGGCTTTTCTTCACGGTTTGATATGCTTTTCATGAAAATATCGTTCTGCTTCCAGTAGTCCAGTACAGCTTCTTCTACCTGGTTTACATCTCTCTTGGGATCAACCCGCTTGAACTGTGCCATAGCGCTCACTCCTAACCTATATCATAGGCAATCATGTCTCACTTGCATCACATAAACAAAAAATCGTCCGTAAGGGACGATTGTAACCGCGGTACCACCCAGCTTAGCTGCTCTCTTCTGACGGCTTGAGCAGCTCACTTTGTGCCCTGTAACGCAGGCAAGGCGGATTAGCTTACTGTACCTTCAGCCACCGGCTCGGAGGTGATATTCAGATGGGCGTGGCACCGGCTTCCCACCAGCCGCCGGCTCTCTTGGGCCCGGTTCCATCCTACTCGTCCCCGTCATAGCCTTTAAGCTCAACTATTTGCTTTAACCAAGTATGTACCAAAAGATCTACTTCAGTGCAAGTAAATTGGGCAAAAAATAAAATGGTGTCGGGAGCGGGAATCGAACCCGCACGGGGATACCCATACGCCCCTCAAACGTACGCGTCTGCCTGTTCCGCCATCCCGACACGTTATGGGGTATAATCAGCATTTACTACTATACCCTGCCCTGTTTCATGTGTCAACTTAATGGTAACGTTTTGCTACCGGCCAGTGATATTGTCACCCTGTAAGCGGACAGAGAAAATGTCACCATGAGAGGAGAACACTTTTCCTTGAGCGCAAAAGAAGCACGAAGAGTTTACGTCATGGAACAAGTGCTGGACGGGAAACTGACAATCAAACTGGCAGCTGAACTCTTGGGCCTTAGCGAGCGGCAGGTGAAACGGTTGAAGAAAGGGACGAAAGAAAAAGGTGTTGCGGCCCTCATGCATGGCAACAGAGGCCGCACACCCAAACACACCATATCTGAGGATATCAGAGATATGGTCGCTACGCTAGCTCAAGATTTGTACAAGGATGCAAGTGCC
>DUQH01000132.1 GCA_012837895.1 Candidatus Fermentithermobacillaceae bacterium
CCAGGGGCCCCTGGAGTTTTCCGGCTGCAAAGAAAATAAGCGGTGTGCCGAACACAGCCACGATCGCCAGGAGCCAGTCTTTGTATACCATGTAACACACTGCCAGTATTGCAGTGAGGAGTCCTGATATGAGTCTGAGTAAGTTATCTTGAAGCAAGGTTTGGACCAGGTTAAGGTCGTTTGTGACCCTGGCAAGGATCTGTCCTGAGTGTTCCCCGGACATGTATGATGCCCTGGCACGGCTTATCCTGTAAGCTGCCTTCGAGTTAAGCAGGGCAACTGATGAATGCCCGTAGCGCCCTATTGATACCTTTTGCACGGTAATAAGGAGCACCGCAACAGCTTCCAGGGCCAGGGTCGCGGTAGCTGCCTTGTTGAACTCCGGCAGGTCGGCTGCGAGCATTGAATCCCATAGAAGGGCGAAGAGGCTTGCTTGGACAACATGGATGACTGCTGTTATAACTGCGGCTGTGACTGCCACGAGCAGGTACAGACTAAGGTTACCGGTCAGCGCAAAAGCAGCATTCAGCAACCGCCACGTCTTGCCTTTTTCTTTGGCGGCGGTGCCCTCTTGTTTCGCTCCGCTCTTCATCTTACAAGTCTCCTTCCGAGGTCTTCAGCGGCCGGCTTACCGGGTGTGGCAAATATTCTATTTGGTAAACCTTATTATGATGATTCTGACAATGACGTTAATTTCCTTCTGAACACTGTGCAGTGAAACCCCGGTAAGTGGATACCAGTCTTAGCGCAAAATGGTATTAGAACCGACCGCTATCTGGTGCAGACCGGCTGCTTCCGGGCCGGACCCGGTGCTACAAGCAACCAGTTCCGGCATAGTAAGAGAAGGAGTTTCCACAAAGGCACAGAATTGGGTTACTGCGTCTTGCTGTACCATGGTCGGTTGAAACGATTGCCCTTGTTTCAAACTGCCTGCTTAAGACAGGGTGTGGAAGCCCGGGCACTACTCGACGGAAAAGGGGAGGTTGGTGTGAGCAAGCTTAGGGATTTCATCTACAGCCTTGGTAGTTTCTCCGCATCTATCCTTGGCCAGACAGTGACCACGTTTGCAATATACTACTATGTTGATGTGCTGAAAGTGCCGACCAAGATGATAAGCTTGGTGATGCTGTTCTACGGGATTTGGAATGCCATAAACGACCCCTTGTTCGGCCAGATTTCAGATACCACCAGAACCAAGTGGTGGAGGCGTATCCCGTATGTTGCAGGATTTACCCTTCCGCTTTGTATAGCTTTTGCCCTTTTGTGGATGCCGCCGTACCCAGCAGGAGCGGAGAAATCGCTGTTCATCTGGTATTTTATTGTCATCTTCCTGTTTGACGGCCTTTTTACCATAGTCGTGCTCAATTGGACCGCCCTTTTCCCGGAAATGTCAACTCGAAGACAGGGCACGGGTTTCCGCCTTAAGGCAGGTACTCGGTATCATAGGGCTGATTTTCGGGGTCGCCCTGCCTCCGGTTCTGGCTGACAGCTTTGGCTGGAGTTTCGTGGGGATTGCCTTCGGCGTCCTGGGCCTGGTAACCATGTATGCATCCTTGTACGGCGCCAAGGAAAGGCCTGAACTCGCCCAGGAAGCAAGCCTTCCGCTGGGACAGGCGCTGAAGGAGACTTACCTGAATAAGTCTTTTCTCACATATGTGATCCCTGCAATGCTCATCCAATACACTTTTGTGGCGCTTCAAGCGGTGATCCCCTTCTACACCAAGTATGTGCTCAATGCCAGTGAATTTGAGACCACAGTATTCCTGGGGGCCATGTTTGTCACGGCAATTCCCTTGGCAGCCGTTTGAGGGAAGATTATCGCCAGGCTAGGCGCTAAGAAGTCATTCATTTATTCGGGGGTTTGGTACGCCGTTTGCCTGTTGCCGTTCTGGATAGCTAGGAATTACATCCATGCGGTGATTATAGCCGTATTTATCGCATTTGGACTGGCAGGGCTGCTCGTGCTCCTGGATGTTCTCATAGCTGATGTAGTAGATGAAGACGAAATCAAGACCGGGGTCAGGCGGGAAGGGATGTACTTCGGGGTGAACGGGTTCATGATCAGGCTTGGGATTTCCCTGAACGCCATCGTAATGGGGAACGTACTCAACGCTTTCGGGTACGATCCCAACCTTGAGGTCCAACCGGCCAGCGCCTTGACAGGGATGAAACTCCTGATGACTCTCGTGCCTATCCTTGCCATGGCCGTTGCTATCCTGGTTTTCCGCCACTACCCGTTGGAAGGGGAGAGGCTGGAGGAAATCAAGGCCCGCCTGGGTCAAAGGTAATCCAGAGGTAATCCAGGCAGGCCTTTTGTAAAGCGCGTGGCAGGACAGCCCAAGTCAAACTCGCCTATTCCAGTCTGCCCATCCCGGCTTGATTGTTCTGCCCTGCTATTTTTATAGCTTCCGCAACCAGGCCTGTAGGATTGGCGTAGTTAATCAGCCACGCCCTGGGGTTTTTCTCCTGGATCTCAGCGGCGATTTCCACCATGACAGGGATCGTGCGTAAGGCCATGGCTAATCCGCCCGGCCCTGTGGTTTCTTGCCCTATGACCCTGTGCTTTAAGGGGATGCTCTCATCAATGTGCCTGCTCTGAAGCCCGCCTACTCTTATCTGGCATACTATGAAATCCATGTTCCTTATGGCTTGGTCCCTGTCTGTTGTAAGTTCCAATTTGCATTGGGGTAGGGTGTTCTCAAGCATGTGACGGGCCACGGAGCCTACGCTTTCCAGCTTGTGCGCGTCAATGTCCATGAGCACAAGCCGGTCCAGGGGCACATCTTCCGACTTATTTATGAAACCTTGTATGAGGCCGGGTGTATAAGCACTCCCGCCTCCCAGTATGGATACGTTCAGGCCTTGGGACATGGCATGACCTCCTTGCCTGAACGGTTCCGGAACCGCCTACTCACAAACTTAAGCAATTGCTTCAAGGCAAGACGGGTTTTTCCTCCTGCAGTACTTGTACTTTATACTCCTATTCTCCAGGATGTATTCTCGCCGGATCCGGCACAGATTCTGCAGTCCAGTCCTTCCAGGGTGCTAAAGGCAGCGGCGCTAAAGACAGCTGGAGGCGTTAAGGACGTTAGAGCCGCTATATGTTGACGCCGGACTTACATGGTATTTTATTGACATGCCAGGCAAAGCCTAGCTACGATTAGGATGAAAATCATCAGGATGAAGTCTCGTGAAAAAGGCGGGTTGTGTGTGCCAAAACCTACTGTTGCAGTGGCAATGTCAGGCGGGGTAGACAGCTCAGTTACGTGCATGTTACTGGCTGAACAGGGTTTTGAGTTATTCGGGATTACCATGAAGATCTTGGGCACACAAGCCGCATCCCAGATGCATTCTGCCTGTGCTCCGGCAGTTGAAGAAGAGGCAAGGGAAGTCTGCCGCAAATTGGGGGTCCCTCACTATACCGTTGATCTCACAGAAGAGTTTGAGGCAGAGATAATCACGCCGTTCATTGAGAACTACCTTAAAGGCCGGACGCCTAACCCTTGCGTGTTGTGCAATCCCAAGTTCAAGTTTGGGCATCTCTTGAACAAGGCAAGGGAGTTGGGCGCAGATTATCTTGCCACAGGCCATTACGCGCAGGCCGGAAAAATCCTGGAGCAAACAGGGGAGTTTACTGAAAACCATGTGATTGCAGAGTTTCACCAGGATGTCTGCAGGTCACCTGACGAGTCCATTGGCCAGCAGACCGGTAAACCCAGGTCCAGGTACCTGCTTGCAAGGGGGAAGGATCCGGGGAAAGACCAAAGCTATGTGCTCTACGGCCTCAATCAGGACATGCTGGGCCACGCGATGTTGCCTTTGGGCGGTCTGACCAAAGAGCAAGTGGTTGATATTTCCCGCCGGCGAGGGCTGGTAGCTGCAGACAAGCCTGAAAGCCAGGAGATTTGTTTCGTAGGCGGGGGCAGCTATAGGGCTTTCTTGCGCGAAAGAAACGTCGAAGCCAGGCCCGGGCTCATAGTGGATACATCGGGCAAGGTGGTAGGGCGCCACCAGGGGCTTGCGTACTACACAGTGGGCCAAAGGAGGGGGCTTGGGATATCAGGACCCCATTCCTTATATGTGGTGAACATCGATCCTGACGCTAACCAGGTGGTTGTAGGCACGCGGGAAGAAGCCTACGCCAAGGGCTGCTATGTAGGCGATGTGAACTTCATCATGTCTGACCACCCCGGCTCTCCTGTACGGGGCACTTGCATGGTCCGTTACAGGGGCAGGGAGGTCAATGCTACTTTGATACCGGATCCGGATGATCGCTACGGCGCTGGCAAGAGACAGGTTTCAGGGGTTTCTTCAGCCCTTAGTTCAGAGGCCGGGTCAGAAGCTGAAGCTGGCAGGGGCGACGCCGTTGTGGAAACCGGTAGAGACGGTCGTGTTGTGGAGACCGGTAACGGCAGCGACGTTGTGGAAGCCGGTAGAGGCGGTCGTGTTGCGGAGAATGGCAGCAGCAACGGCGTTGTGGAAGCCGGTAGAGGTAACGGCCTTGTTGAAGCCGGCAACCGCAACGGCCTTGTGTTGGTGGAATTTGATGAGCCCCAGTTTGCAGTCACGCCTGGACAGGCGCTTGTGTTCTACCAGGGCGCCTTTGTGTATGGAGGCGGAACCATTTTGAAATCTCTAAGGTAGCACAGAGGGCGCAATTTAGTTTTGAGTCTGTTAGGAACGCAAAGAGGCAGACCCAAGAGTCCCCCTACCCGTAATAGACCTATCACTGGCTGCGGGTCTGCCCATTTGATTGATATGAACTTATGCTTGGACAATATTCTTACATCCAAGCCACTGCCGTTAGAAAACCTCGCTAGAAAACATCTCTTGACATGTCCGGTTGCTGCAGCAATTGCTGTCCTGGGCGTAACACATGTTTCCCATGGGTATCGGGCGACGTAGACAGTACAGTGCAAAGCAACGTGTGTTTCTATGCACAAAGGAATATGGGATAAGTGCGGAGAAATTGGAAACATGGGGAAGATGGTTGGCGAGCTTTGACAGTTTCGTTTAAAGCAAACGGGGCAAAGCCTGCACCAGGCACGAACTAAAGGGGGTATTATCAGTGGCTGAAGTCTGCAACCGGGATTTTGATGCTTCCAAGTTTGAAGAGTTTGTTGAAGGCATGATGGAAGAATATGAAGTCCCTGGCCTAGCAGTAGGCATAATCCGTGACGGCCGTGTGATATATACAAAAGGGTTTGGATACAGGGATCATGAACGAAAACTGCCTGTGACGCCGGACACTGTGTTTGGGATTGCATCAGTATCCAAGTCTTTCACCGCGCTTGCGATTATGCAGCTTGCTGAAAAGGGACTGCTAGCGGTTGAGCATCCTGTAAAACGGTACCTGCCTGAGTTTGATCTGCCCGGAACCGAGAGTGAACATGCGTGGAAGATAACGATACATAATTTTCTGACCCACACAGCAGGGATTCCGCCGCTTCCGTCCCTAACTCACTCGATTCTGGCTGCTACAAAGCCTGATAAGGCAGGCAATGAAGTTGCGGAAAAGGACAAGGAAGGTGCGGAGAAAGACAAAGAAGATGCTGAAAAAGCTAAGGGAGTTGCAGAAAGAAGCAAGGAGGATGCTGAAAAACCGGCTGGAGCCTGCGATAGGCCTAGTATCCTCGATACCGGAAGTTTGCTCCGGTTCATGGCAACCCATGATTACAGGCTGCTAGGTGCTCCCGGGGAACACGTAAGCTACTCAAATGATGCTTTCGGCCTACTAGGCACAATCATTGAGCGGGTTTCAGGCCAGGAATACGAAGAATATCTCCAGCAACACATCCTCGGACCTTTGAACATGGCCCATACAACGACCAAGGCTGACAAGCTGCAGCATTTCCCAGACGTAACCCGGTTGTATTACAAGAACAAAGATGACTGCCTGTGCGTGTCCGATAACTGGCAGGAAGCTCCTCCCTTAACTGCTTGCGGCTTTATCAAGTCAAATGTCAAGGACCTGCTCTCTTATGTGAGCATGTATATGAACAACGGGGTTCTTGAAGGCCGCCGGGTGATATCGCCTGCAGGGATCTCAAGAATGATCACTCCTTATCACCCGTATATCCTCGACAGGTGGTATGGTTACGGATTCAGCATAAGGCCTGATTATGCAGGGACCACCTTGATTCAACACAGCGGCTCCCTGCGTGGTGTTGCTTCTAACATCGGCTACGTGCCTGAAAAGGGAATAGGCGCAGTGGTGCTTTCAAACCTGACCGGCTTCCCTGCATCCAAGGTATGGCTAGGTGCAGTGAACCTGTTGCTGGGCTTGCCTGTTGACCACCCCATAGTCACCAAGGAGCTTAGCCCACAGCCAGAACAGGTGCTGCTCCGGCTTGCCGGCACATACCGGTCTGGAGAAGGTGCAAACATAGTAGTCAGGGTGAAAGATGGCAAGCTTGAAGCTGAAGTAGATTCCAAGATTTATCCGGTAGACACTACAGGCCCGGATACTGCTGTTGTTACCATCAGGGGAACGGAAAACCACGTCCGCTTCCTGTTTGATTCAAGCGGGGAAGTGTGGGCGCTGAGGTACGGATCCAGACTCATCCTAAGATCGCGCGAAGAAGATCCTGACGGATCAGGGGGGAAGGCAGATGAAAAGAGTGAAGGTGGTAACGGATAGCTCTTCAGGTCTTCCTAAGGAACTGGAGAAGCAATATGAGATTACTGTGGTGCCTATCCCCATCCAGATAGGGGAAGAGTCATACAAGGAAAACGTCAATCTTCCGGCAGACGAGTTTTACAGGCTGCTAGACGGGCAAGTGATGCCCAAGACTTCCAGTCCTTCCCCTGGAGATTTTGTAGAGGTATACAGCCAACTAGCTTCAGCGGCAAGTGGGATCATATCGATTCACGTTACAGCAAAGGGAAGCGGTACCTGCCAGTCAGCCAGAGTTGCTGCAGATTCCGTGGCTGAGAGGGTTGACGTGCATGTGTATGATTCCAACACGGTTTCCATGGGAACCGGGTTTCTAAGCATTGAAGCTGCCAAAGCTGCACTTGAAGGGCTTACCCTTGACCAGATCAGGGACCGGCTTGATGCCTTTAGAGACAAGATCCGGGCTTTCGTGGCGCTGCCTACCCTCAAGTACCTCCAGAGGAGCGGGAGACTGAGTCACGGTCAAGCTATATTCGGCTCCCTGCTTTCCATAAAGCCTGTTATCGAGATAAAAGACGGCATTTTGGAAGTTGTGGACAAGGTCAGGAGTTACCCCAGGGCGCTCGAAAGGGTGGCGGAGCTGGCTGCAGGGGCTGTTTCAAAGCTTCCGGCGCGGGTTGCTGTGATGCATGGTAACAGCTATGAAGAAGCTGTGAAGTTCGCGGAACAGCTGAAAGAGCGGGTCAAAATAAGTCAGCTCATCATATCTGAAGTGGGAGCCTCGCTGGCTGTCCACGGCGGGCCGGGAATGATCGGGGTCGTGCTCTTGCCCGAGTGACACCTGGCAATTTGCGAGGTCCTGGTTATGATACGCCCAGGCGGTTTTGTCCCGCGGCGGTGTATGTTATTAAGTGCCGCCGTTTGGCACCGGACGATGCGCCCGGGCGATTTGTTTGACAATAATACAAAGTGGGGGTTCCGCCGTCCGGGATAGCGTCACACCCGGGTAGTCACACCCAGGTAGTCACACCCAGGTAGTCACACGCGGGTAGGTGGCAAAATCTTGGCCAGGAACTCCCTCGTCCTTTGATTGAGCGGTGCTGAGAGGATGTCTTCAGGCCGTCCTTCCTCAGCTATCTGGCCGCCGGCGAGCACGACTATCCTGTCTGAGACTTCCCGGGCAAACCCAATTTCGTGGGTGACTACGAGCATGGTCATGCCTTCGGCCGCAAGATCCCGCATTACCTGAAGCACTTCCCCTATAAGCTCCGGATCCAGGGCTGACGTGGCTTTATCGAATAGCATCACATCAGGCTGCATTGCCAGTGCCCGGGCAATTGCCACCCGCTGTTTCTGGCCTCCTGAAAGCTGGCGGGGGTATGCTCCAGCCTTGTCAGACAGCCCCACCTTGGAAAGGAGCGACAAAGCTATTTCCTTGGCTTCGCTCTTGGGAATTCTCTTGACCTGAACCGGCCCTTCCATGATGTTCTCGAGGGCGGTCATGTGAGGGAACAGGTTGAAATGCTGAAACACCATTCCCACCCTTGCCCGTGCACTGTTGAGAGCACTCTCGTCTTCAGGCACTGGGTTTCCGGCAATGCTCACCGTGCCTGAATCGGGCTTTTCAAGGTAATTCACACAGCGGAGCAAAGTACTTTTCCCAGAGCCGCTTGGCCCTATGATGCTTACCACTTCGCCCTTATCTACACTCAGGCTGATATTCTTGAGCACTTGGAGCGAACCAAACCTCTTGCAAACCCCCTTGAGCTCCACCATGGGTGCCTCTGGCCGGCTCCCTGGTTGCGGGGCTTGGGACAGGTAGTTTGTATTTACATT
Source organism: Candidatus Fermentithermobacillaceae bacterium (assembly GCA_012837895.1). Taxonomy (GTDB): domain Bacteria; phylum Bacillota; class Sulfobacillia; order Fermentithermobacillales; family Fermentithermobacillaceae; genus DTU015. The sequence goes on from DUQH01000132.1 coordinate 8,453, forward strand.
CACAGCGTGAGATATGACGGAAGTACCGGCCACCATTCCGTGGTTGTTCGATGTTCTTGCATTTATTATCATGGCACTCATTGCAGCAGTTTCCTTTCCCCGAATTGCACAACAAATGAAAACAGCGCAGTCATGCACAGGTATATTGCAGCTACCGTGATGTAAACCGGCCAAGGCCTGAATGTTGCGCTGATGATGTGCTGGCCGGCCCTTGTGAGTTCTTCGCCTCCGATAAAGGCAATTAGGGACGTATCCTTGAGCAACGCGATGAATTCGTTTCCTAAAGGAGGCAGCAGCCTTCTGTAGGTCTGGGGGATGATTATCCTCCGCATGGCCAGGCCGTAACTCATACCTAGAGAGCGGGCTGCTTCCATCTGGCCAGGGTCGATAGACTCAATAGCAGCCCTGATGATTTCTGCTATATACGCACTTGCATTTATGCCCAGGGCGATCACTGCTGAGCTGAATTTGTCCATCCTCAGGCCGATTTGGGGCAGCGCAAAGTACACTATGAGGATTTGAACCATTAGAGGCGTTCCCCTTAGCACTGTTACGTACGCTGTGGCCACGCCCGACAACACCTTGCTCCTTGATATTCTCATCAGTGCTACTGCCGTCCCTATAGCTATCCCAAGGATGATGGAAAACGCCGTGAGCTTGACAGTAACACCTGAAGCTCTCAAAAGGGTAGGTAATATGTTCTGTATGAATACTGCTGCTGAAACCATTGATTCTTTCACTGGAACCAACTCCCGGAATTCCCATGTGTTCGTTAGCTTAAGGCGCGTGAATTGAAGGCGCCTTCGGTGCGGGCCGGGTGACACAGGCATACTGTCGGAATGGTGAAGTGCCTGTGTCACCCCTGTATCACGGCCCATCAACTTCTTTCGATGGTCGACTGCCTACTGGTTGTCCCCGAACCAATTTGCGAAAATCTCATCGTAAGTGCCGTCTGCCTTCATGTCTTCAAGGGCTTCTTCCATCGCTTCCCTAAGGGAGTCTGAACCTTTTCTCAGGGCGATTCCTACAGGTTCTTTTTCAATGGCGGTACCCACTATGGCAAAAGCGTCAGGGCTTTTTGCCTGGTAATACATGGCTACAGGCTCATCAACGATTATTGCGTCGACCCTGTGGTTGTTAAGTTCCATGAAAGTTGTATCGAAACTTTCGAAACAGTTGACCTCTGCGTCTTCAATGGTCCTTGCAACAGCTTCGCTGGTTGTAGCTACCTGTACCGCAATGCGCTTGCCCTTGAGGTCATTAAGGCTGGATATGGAAGTTTCAGAAGGCGTAGTCACGATAACCTGGGCCCAACGGGCATATTCTACAAAGTCCGCTTGTTCCTGGCGTTCAGGGGTGATGTTCATGCTTGAAATCACGGCGTCATATTGCTGGCCAGCAAGGCCGGTGAGCAGGCTGTCCCATTTGCTTGACTCAAACTGAGGCTCTACATCAAGCCTCCTACAAATCTCGGCCATCAAGTCTATGTCAAACCCGACGATTACGCCGTCTTGATTCCACTCGAGCGGCGGATAGGTGTCATCAGTGGCCACTATCAATTTGCCGTTTGCCTGTACCCTGGCTAGGCTGTCTTCTTCAGCTCCAGGGTTCTCCGGTTTGCAGCCGGTGAGTCCGAGCACAGCTATGAGAAGCATAGCTAAAATTGTGGGTGATATAAAGTGTCTGCATACTGAACGCAATGTCTGCAATGTTGTTACCTCCTGTAAGAAATGACATAATATTGCATTCACTTGGGCAAAGTTCTCCCTGAGATTCCTGATTCCAGTTCAAGGAATTCAAGTGCTCAGAGTCTTACATATGCAAAGGGAAACTCTGTTGTTGACAGATTGAGATTAGGTTATAGAGGTGGCCTGGCGGCCAGATGCATTATCAGTGCAGGCAATCCACTCAACTCCTTCCCCCCGCGTGAGATAGCGCTTCGTCAGAATGATGGGGGTCCATCCTGACGACAGTATGGCACCTATTGTGATGCCATCCCAACCTCAGGCTTCGGACACCTGAAGTTTCGGCGGATATGTGTCCTTCCTCCGGTTCATTGGCTTCCGGCCTCCACGGAGTACCACCACTTTCCGCGCCTCTACCTCACCCTTACCAGGATGAGGTGGTTTCGCTGGTCAGAATCAAACTACCGTGCATCATACGATACTATGCATAATAAGTCAACAGAAAATGCTGGGAATGCTACCGGAAACGTCGGGGATCGTAGACCACGCTTTCGGCCAAAACGGTGCACCACATGCACCATTTTCCCGGTTTCGCCGACCTATGAAGACTAAAATGGTGCACTAG
>DUQH01000087.1 GCA_012837895.1 Candidatus Fermentithermobacillaceae bacterium
CAGATATGGTGTGTTTGGGTGTGCGGCCTCTGTTGCCATGCATGAGGGCCGCAACACCTTTTTCTTTCATCCCTTTCTTCAACCGTTTCACCTGCCGCTCGCTAAGGCCCAAGAGTTCAGCTGCCAGCTTGACTGTCAGTTTCCCGTCCAGTACTTGTTCCATGACGTAAACTCTTCGTGCTTTTTTTGCGCTCAAGGAAAAGTGTTCTCCTCTCATAGTGACATTTTCTCTGTCCGCTTACAGGGTGACAATATCACTGGCCGGTAGCATCGCTTTATCTTTAAGATGACTGCTACTATCTGTTATGCTATAATCTGTTTCATTTTCAGTTTTATAGGCGTATTCAAAAAGCAGGCGTACTGCAGATTCGCGTGATATTTGTGATTCTGGAGATTCATTAACGTCAGACATACCCATTTCATTCATCCACTTTAACGCAGGAGCATACCAACAATTATTTTGTCCATCCTCAGTGCTTATCTGGTTTTGGTAGTATTCCTCCCGATAATTCACTGTCCTATTTGCTAAGACCTGTGCAATAATGGCCCATGTTATCCGAGTATCAGGAGTAATAAGTTCTTCTGGAATTCCATTAAAGACGCTTCCATACAATAGTTCTCACCGGCCAGCAGGGATCGCCGGGAGCTGCCTGAGTTGGCGCCGGGTCTCACCGCCGAAGACGTTGGCAACGCCTACATGAGCGGCGACCCTAACACCTACGCAACGGCAGAAGTTACCGCAACGTCACTGACTTGCTATCTGACAATTAGCTTTCCGTTTCCAGTCTCCTTAAGAGGTATCGATGTGCGTGTGGATGGGCGACAATCACATCTTGTGAATGACCAAGAGCGAGCATACCCGCCTATTCCTCCGCGAACACTCTCTGGAGGTCATCCCAAACAAAAAACCCCGAAGACTCATCTCGGGGCATCTTGACTGGGATGAAGAGCGTCGTTGCCTCGTCTACTTGAGTTATGTTCGGATTCCGATACGGTTCAATGATCCGAAAACTATCGGGATCGCTGTGGAGGCGGAACCGCTGCCCAAGAAACCGTCACGTCTCCGTTAGTTCGTCAACATACCACCACCATCGAGAACGCGGCACGTTGTACTTCTCACGATACTTCTTGGGGTCCCGACTTAGATAGCTGTATACCTCCTTGGCATACTTCCTAAGACGCTCATCGGCACGCTGCAAACGAGCCAGTTCGGTTTCTGACAACAGTGCCTTGTGATCCTCGATAACATCTCGACCATCGAGGATGTTGTCCATCTCGCCGTGAGGGTTCACATTATCGGGCAGCCACGAGACTTCTCGCTCGTAAGACTCAAGCATCCATAGCACCTCATCTCGTTTCACTGCCCTCACCTCTTCGATGGTCGAATCTCAACGAAATCGTTCTGAGACGCAAAATATCTTCTACCGGTCTTTATATGCCAAAAGCCAACACGCTGATCCTTGTCTATACTGTACACAAGACCCACCTTTTTGAAAAGCTTACCAAGATATTGAATTCGTTCTGCATAGAATGCCAGCTGCGGACCTGCCGTCCTGTGCACATAGTAGAACACGCCTGATCTAGGATCTTGGATTACCATCTCCTGCAATTCATTAAACTGTGACATTGTTAGCTCAATGCCGGTGTCGCGCGCCCAGTCTCTGTGATGCTTTTGATACTCTTGCTTAAGAGCTTTCTCATTCGCCCAATCAGAGTTCAAGACGACTTCAATAATCTGCTCAATTGGATACTTGTTCTTTATCACATCGGGGTGCACACGTGCACCGGGACCTCCAGGAAACCACAGTCTTTCGTTAGCTCTGCCTTCTGCAGCCTCTATCTCCGCATCCAGGTCTATGTAGAGCCTGTAGGCATGGCGGCAGTTTGGGTGAAATAACCCATCAGCCTTCGCTTCCTCAAGAGTCGGATACCCAGGAGTCTTCCCTGTAAGGCTCAGTATTCTTCCCTGCCACGGTGCACACTTCTCACAGCTTCCTGGGTGACTGCTCACTCGAACCAGATCGTAACCGTGTTCCAAGAGACGGTTCGCAGTACCAGTTAGGTGCGCTTCCATGGTTGTCGTCCTGGCCACCATTTCAGCGTAGGTCTTCATATTCCATTCGCGACCAACCTTGTCACGGAACCCAGTGATACCGTCAACTCTGAGGCGGTCTCTGAAGTCCCGGGCAACCTGCTGCCAAGACTTGTATCCGATGATGCTCTGTCTGGTAGCCTCCAGGGCATACTGCCGATAAAGGTCCTCGCTACGACGGCCTATAACCTGCCTGACTGACTCTAGCCTCTCGAACGTATTGTCAGTAAGAATCTTGACCGCCTGTTGATGGATCCCACCGAAACCAGCTATTGTCTTCCCGACCATTTCATCGGCATACTTAGCGCTCTCAACATACACCCGAGGAATGGCCTGCTCGCACCACTGACGGTTGCCCTCCAGCAGGTCTTCTAATATTGCCTGGATATTATCGAGCAGCGACCGCAGATAACGGAGGTCGTTTCCCCGACTCATGGCCCGATCCAGCAGAATAAGAATCTCACGTTCGGCCGCCATATAAAGCCGGGCAAGCCTGTTAGCCTCAGATTCGCTCAGGCGAATCAAGTCGCTTGGCTTTCGACTCATGGTTGTTCACCTTCTGCCGGTAAGGTCACCATGGGCCTGGTAACCTCGGGCATCAAGGTTGAATCTCCACGTTGTCCTGACGCCGGCTTTGACCTGAGGCGGCTCACCCAAAAGCAGATCTGCAAAGAGCGTAGACAAGCGTTTCGGCCAGTTGAGGATGATCTCGAGGGATGCTTGCATATCATCCCTGAGTAGCCTGACCCAGTCCTTGAACACCTTATCATGGCGACCTTCAAACAGGTCGCGATTTTGCTTATACAATGTCAGCCGCTCTACCTCTGAAGGTGGCGGCCAGGGTTGGCCTATATTGAGAAAATCAAGCGATGTAAGCATGACCTGGTTACCAGCCTTTCGGTTTGTCTACAACGCCTCGATACCTCCTACCGGCTATTACGATGCCAGCGCAACTTGTCATGTCGACCTGGTCGTCGTGTTGACCGTTGGGGAAGTAAAGAAGCTCAGTCTCATACTCGCCTAGCCACGGCGCGTTGCGCAGGAAGTACACCGTGCCAGATTCCATCCTGGCCATGACAGGCAGTGCCCGGATGACCTTGTCGTTTTCAGCCTTAAGCTCTATCGCGGGCAACCCCGACCGTCGCAAAGCCTCGCAAAGGCTGTGGATGTGTTTCCGCGAACAATCACGCACATAAAAATACAGGGCTTCCCTGTGCCACCGCCGCCAAAAAACACATTTTCGGCGGGCGGAAAATCACCGGAAACCCCTGTATTCAAGCCGTTTTTCAGGCGCTCACTTGGTTTTTACATTTGTCATCAAGACAACGCACTCCACATGGCTAGAGCATGCCTCTCGGGAAAGGAGATATTGACACGATGAGCTTTTCCGTCACATATAGAAGACACGTGTGCAAGTTCTTCTTCATCAACAATATGTCCAATTGGCATTTCTCGTGTCTGCCCCACTGCAACGAGGCGTGGATCCAAGAGACAGGCCCGCTAACTCAAGAAGAATCTCAGGCTTTGGACGCCTTCGCCGGGATTGTGAGGCAGTACGGTTATGGCGAAAAATGCTGGGAAAGCCCGTCGCAGCAACTTCTTCTGAGGAGCAGGCGTTGACAGATGTCGAGATGCTGATAGGCAGCAACAATGCAAATACCCTAAAGCACATCTTTGGCGTAATGGAACCAAGGTTTGCCAAGATATGGGCCCGGGATGAAGAGAAGCTGGCTTCCCTTGCCAGGCGGCTTCAAGAGAGGCTCCGGTCGGACGACGTGGCACGGGCGGTTGCGGTCGTCGAGAACTTGCATGGAGCCAAACCCCCCGACTTGGAAATCATCCTCATTCTCAGTCGAGGCAAAGGCAGCACCAGCGGCAGTGCGAACGAGGGCCCCGGCGGGATCACCATCGGGGCGCTTGAGACAGAAGATATCAACTCGATAGTCGAGGTCGTGATTCACGAGTCTATTCACCTGCTGGAACCGGCGCGGTTCATGGACATATATCACGGAATCAGCAAGACTCACGGCCTTGAGGAGATCAGAGGAGAGAAGTACTGGAACGCCCACATCATGGTCCGCGAAGCCATTGTGGGAGCCCTGGTGCCGGGAGGAGCTCTAGCGCCGCTGATAGGCGGCAGAATACGCGACTTCGCGTCTGAAGCCCAACAGCTGCGCGCCGCAGGATGCGATGACAACGCAGACCTAACTGCCTTGACGGGTTATTGCCTACCGCTCATGCAAGAGTATATCGATGCGGCAAAGCCAATCGATGCAGAACTGATAGAACGTGCTATAGCGATATTCCATGCCCGGCAGAATGAGTTCTCACGAACAAGCCCGCATTAGCCTTTGCGCGGCCAATGCGGGCGGTCAGTCATCTAAGCAATGTCCCTCGGAACCACCTGGAACCTACATCAACCTACCGAACATCCATCTCTACGCGGATCAGCACCTCCGTAGAACTTACCCGACCTGTCATCGTACATGACTGCATTTACGCCTCCGAAATAGTAGCCATAGGCTTCCTTAACTTCTATTTCGTGGCCCCTGTCCCGGAGGGCCCTGATCACATCCGGACAGATCCGGCTCTCCACTGCAAACTCTTCCACATTTATGTGGGCACGTGGGGCTTCGATGGCTTCCTGGAGGCTCATACCGTGATCGATCACGTTACTGATGACCTGAGCCGTTGCTGTGATAATGCGCTGGCTTCCAGGAGACCCAACACAAAGGAACGGCTTGCCTTCTCTGAGCACGATAGTAGGCGTCATGCTCGACAGGGGCCGTTTATATGGAGAAGGACAGTTCTTGCTTTCGGGATCAACGCTCCATGCAGAGGCCTGGTTGTTCAGGACAAATCCATATCCCGGTACTGCTGCGCCACTGCCAAAAAAGGCGCATAGGGTTTGAGTAAGGGCAACCGCGTTTCCATGTTTGTCTATAACCGAAAGGTGCGTTGTGCTCGGCGATTCATTATAAGCATACGGATCGCCCTTTTCAGGCGAGCTCGCCCTCAGTGGATCGAAGTCGCTTATCCGATTGCGAGCATATGCTTTACTCGTCAGTCCTCCTAGAGGCACTTCCACGAAATCGGGATCGCCCAGGAAATTAGCCCTGTCTGTAAAGGCCCTCCGGGCAATCTCCGCAAGAACATGAAGTGCTTCTGTGGTGTTATGCCCCAGTGCCGCGACATCGAACTCCTCCAACATGTTGAGGATCATGGCTAAGGTGATGCCACCGGAGCTTGTAGGCGCCGAGGATCTGATTTCAAACCCTCTGTAATTGATGGAAACAGGCTTTCTGAAAGCAGGCCTTACCTTAGCCATATCCTCCAGGCGAATAAGGCCGCCGTTTGCCATCATCATCTCCACCATTAACTGGGCGATCTCACCTTGGTAGAACACATCAGGTCCATGCTGCGCGATCATGCGGAGGGTTCTTGCCAGGTCAGGATTGCTGTATCGCTCGCCCGGTTGGTAGGGCGCTCCGTTTGAGAGGAAATACCTACTCGTCCATTCGTCAGCAAGCAGCTTCTCATGGTATTCCACCATCACCCTATGCAAGAACGGCGTTACTTCGAAACCCTTCTCTGCATGTTCAATGCTAGGCGCCATGACAGTTTCAAGGTCGAGGGTTCCGTACTTGCCGAGGATAGCCGTTAAGCCGGCCAGGTAGCCCGGCACCAGGATGGACCTATATCCCGCCGATTTATCTGACGGGCACTCAACAAACATGTCACCGGTTGATAACCCAGGGGCCATAGACTGGTAATCCACGAACACTGTTTCCCCCGTATCGGCAATGTGAATAACAGCGTACCCGCCTCCACCCAGCCCCGAAGCGAAAGGTTCAACCACACCGATGGCAAAAGCAGCAGCAACTGCGGCATCAATGGCGTTTCCGCCGTTCTGCAACACCTCATATCCAGTCTTTGCTGCCAAAGGATGGGCGGCCGACACCATGCCTGACTCTCCCACCACTTCAGGACGGATCAGCTTCTGCGTACCTCCCATTATGGTTCCTCCACTCCCGTATTCACTTCTTCTGTGTTGCTCACTGTGTAAGACCTTCTAAGCCATTGACGCCCGGGTTTGTTGCCGGTCAAAGTACCGCTCAAACTCGCTTTCCGAACAATACACGAAATGGCCTGGGCACACTTCGCGCAGACTCGGCTTTTCGGCGCTGTAATCATGTGCGGTTGCCGGGTCGTAAGAAATGGTCTCACGATGTCTTTCCGTCAGAGGATTAGGCTGAGGAATGGCCGACAACAGAGACCTGGTGTATGGATGTAACGGGTTCCTGTAAAGCTCGCCGCTATCAGCCAATTCCACAAGTTTGCCGTAATACATGACACCCACGCGGTCTGAGAAGTACTTCACCACGGACAGGTCATGGGCAATGAACATGATAGTCAATCCCAAGGTGGATTTGAGATCGTTCATGAGGTTTATGATCTGGGCTTGAACGGACACATCAAGGGCAGAAACAGGTTCGTCCGCTATTACGAACGAAGGTTTGACTATCAGAGCCCGCGCAATGCCGATGCGCTGCCTTTGGCCGCCTGAAAACTCGTGGGGGAAGCGGCTAGCGTGCTCCCTGGTTAAGCCAACTTTGGACAGGATATCGAACACCATCTCCTGCCTGACTTCGGGATCCTTGATCCCCCTGACCTTCAGCCCTTCCTCTATTATCTCCTGCACTGTCATGCGCGGGTTGAGGGATTCCACAGGGTCTTGAAAGATCATCGCCATGTTGTCGGTAATATACTGCCTGAGTTCCTTGGTCATGGGGCCTGATACATCTCTGCCCCTAAACCGGATAGTGCCTGACGTCGGGCTATAGAGCCGGACAATGGTCCGCCCGAGAGTGGTCTTACCGCACCCCGATTCACCTACCAGCCCGAAGGTTTCTCCCTGGTAAATCTCAAAGGAGACACCATCCACCGCGTTGACCTGTATGCGTTTGCGGCCTCTCCCGGAGGCGAAAACTACCCTCAGGTTTTCAACTTCTAAGATCGGCTGTCTGCTATCTATTTGCACCACCCTCTTTCATTCGTCTGATCCGTTCCCGTAGAACATCTGGCATTGGAATTTCTGGTGCCGAGGGGTGAAGCGACCAGGTAGCCGCATAATGGGTGTCGCTGATCCTGAACATCGGTGGCTCCTCTTCAAAATCGATTTGCATTGCATACTTGTTGCGCGGAGCAAATCCGTCTCCTGTCGGCGGATGCAACATGTTAGGGGGAGCCCCAGGAATGGATGCTAATCTCCCCTCAGTTTCCATGTCAGGCACTGAGGCAAGCAATGCCCTGGCGTACGGATGTGCCGGCTCAAGGAAGATATCTTCAGCAGTTCCGTACTCAACGATCTTTCCCGCATACATCACGTAGACCCGATCTGCCATATGGGCTACAACACCCAGATCGTGAGTAATAAAGATTATGCTGAGCTGACGTTTCTGTTTGAGCTCATTGATTAGATTCAGAATCCTGGCCTGCACTGTGACGTCCAATGCTGTAGTAGGCTCGTCACAGATCAAGACCTCCGGATTCCTGGCCAGTGCTATGGCAATCACCACTCGCTGCCTCATCCCTCCCGAAAACTGGAACGGATATTGCTCAAACCGTTGCTCGGGATCTCTGATACCCACTGCTCCAAGAAGTTCAATTGCCGCCTCACGAGCTTCCCTTTTCGACATTTCCTTGTCTATGAGCAGAGCTTCCGTGATCTGCCTGCCGATCTTCATGAGAGGGTTGAGCGATGAAAGAGGGTCTTGAAAAATCAGACCTATTTCCTTGCCGCGAATCCGCGCATACTCTTCTTCTGTGAGTTTCGTGAGGTCCATGCCCTTGTAGTTGATTGTACCGGATTCAATGACGGCACTAGGAGGCAGAATCCCCATTATGGTCTTTACCGTGACTGACTTCCCTGAGCCGGATTCGCCTACTATACAGATAGTCTCGCCCTTGTTCAGTTCGAAGCTAACACCTCTCACTGCCTTGACAATGCCGGAATATGTGCGAAATGAAACGCTCAGATTGTCAACTGTTAGAATGCTTTCACCGGTCTTCACAGGATCCCCCCTCCTTATTCCTGGCCTCGCAACGTTGGGTCGAAGGCGTCACGTAACCCGTTGGCGAACAAGTTAAACGCGATCATTAGGACCGAAATCATGAGCGAAGGAGCAAAAGCTTGATAAGGATGCTGCAGCAATACTTTTTGCCCTTGGGATAGCAGTATCCCGATGGAAGGCTCAGGTGCTTTCAGGCCCAATCCCACAAACGCTAGGAAAGACTCGGAGAATATCGCACCCGGAATGGTGATCATCGCCCGGGTTATGATCGGACCTATTGAGTTTGGAAGAATGTGCCTAAAGATTATGGCAAGGTCGCCAACCCCCAAGGTGCGTGCAGCGAGCACGTATTCCCGGTTCTTGAACCTCAAGAATTGGGCCCTTATCAAGCGAGCTGTGGGGATCCATCCGCGGATGACCAATGCCATGATGATGGAAAACATGCCTGTACCAAAAAACAGTATGAACATGGTAACTACCACGATTTGAGGGAAGGCGTTGATGATTTCACATACCCTCATCATGTACATATCGGTTTTCCCGCCGTAATACCCGGCTATGGCCCCATACACAATACCGATGAATATGTTGGTCACCACTGAAACCAGGGCAATTATCAAAGATACCCTGGTACCCCTACACAGCCTGGTCCAAAGGTCCCGCCCCAGGTAATCAGTTCCCAACCAGTAGTACTCATCCTCAGCGCCAACCAGTTTGTAGTAGTCGACCTTTACGTCTACCATTTCGACACCCCTGACGGTGCGCTGGTTAAACACGCGGATTACCGAGCCTTCAGGGAACTGATTCGGGTCTTTGACGCTATCCAATCTGCGATTGCGAAGTATCGTGGTTCCGTCCATTATGCCGAGTTTTTCAAGGCCGGGTACCCTGGGAGGCATATTGGTCCTCTCAGGGTTCTGCTGCCTGAACGTATATGGGTTGAAGTCTTGTCCGAAGATGGCCAGGGAAGAAATGACCAATATGATATAGAAAGCCACAACGGAAGCCTTGTTCTTTCTAAGTCTTATCAGCGCGTCTTTGAAGTAGCCGATGGGCTCTGTCTCGAAGGCGGAATCCACGATTTCCTGGTCGAGTTGAACAAATTTGAACTTCTCCTGTGGGATGTCAGGTATATGATTAGGTGTGTCCATGGTCATTCATTCCCCCCTAGCCGTATACGTGGATCGATTATGCCGTAGGAAATATCTACTAACAGGATGGTGAACAGAGAAATAACCGAGTAGAACAACAAGACAGCTACAGTTAGGAAATGATCGCTGGTACTGACCGACTCAACCATCAATCCCCCGACCCCGGGAATTGCAAAAATACGCTCTACTACCAGAGAGCCACCGAGAATGCCGGTAAACATCGGGATAATTATGTTGGCCAGAGGAACGCATGAGTTCCTAAAGGCGTGCCGAAACGCAGCTTGGTATTTTGTGAGTCCTTTTGTCCTGGCCAGCAGCATATATTCAGAACTCAAGTTCTCGATGAGTTCCCCGCGCAGGTACCGGGTAACGGTAGCAATGGGTCCGAAAGACAGAGCTAACATCGGAAGCATCATTGAACGGTACTTGGCGGTCCCAGCAGCAGTGGCACTGTAGACGATGGGAAACCACCCTGCCTTAAACGCCAGGAAGTACTGCATCAAGGTAGCAAACACAAAGGAAGGTACCGAGATAAAAATAACTACCAGGAATGAGATAATGTGATCCGGCATTCGAGATCTGTTCATAGCAGCAACGGTACCGGCCAAGATACCAATGGGCAAGGAAATCACCAGTGAGATAATGTTCAGGAGTATGGTGATGGGAATCCGTTGTTTGATCACGTCAAACACAGGAACGCAGGGTGCGATCTTAACCGAAACTCCCCAGTCTCCTCTAAGAGCCCCCTTTAGGAAGTGGAAATACTGGATAATCCATGGCTTGTCCAACTGGGCTTTAGCTTCAAGCGCTTGGATGATCTCAATCGAATACTCAGGGTTATCGTATACACTGCCCGGCATGAGCCGCACCACCATGAAGGCAATGGTAAGGATGATGAACAAGGTGATACACATCGCCACAAGCCTGCTGAGGATATATCTAGTCAAAACAACCCTCTCCCTAGTGCTGTTTTGTGCTTACAGTGCCCTGGGCTGCAAGCCTCAGGGCACTGTAAGCACAGTTGATCAAGCGAAACTCAAACCGTCACCCTACTTAGTCACGTCGATGTCGGCGAACTTCCAGCACCAGCCACCTCCAGGACTCCATTGATCCACAGCCAGGATCAGCCGGTCTCCTGCCATGCCCAATCCTGTGCTAGACGTGATTATGGGAACGTTGATAACTTCCTCAATAAACACCTTCTCCATTTCCAAGGCCAGTTCTACAACTCTCTTTTCATCTCTACGCACTTCATCGCGAATTGACTCTGCGTAGAGCTCATCCAATCTGGTGCTCTTATAGGGTCCATTGCGCCTTGGGTAATCGCTGGTGTACACCTCGAACACTTTGTTGGGGGCGAAATCTGCTGCCGATAAACCCCATTGGGCAAGTGCCATTTGGTAAGCCCTTGGATTAGTGGGGCTGGCTTTCAAGTTATCGATATTCTGCGCGCTGGGCAGTCCGCGGATTTCCATTTCAAATCTGTCTTCGCCGAAAATCTCAGGCAATGACTGCTGGATAAACTCGGCTATTATGATGTGATCTTGCAAGGTCGTAGTGTAATTGAGGACAACGCTAACCTTGTCGAGGCCTTCCTCTTCCAAGGCCTTGTTGAAGTACTCCAGAGCAAGTTCTGGGTCGTATCCGTAGTTTTCGGGGAGATATCCGGCCTGTTCCGCTACCGTCCTGAACAAAGTCCCGTCAGAGTATGCGGCGCTGGTGTAGGGAACTATGCCCGGCATAGGCTGAGCATTCGCAAGTTCAGCAATGGTTTCCCGGTCTATCGCATAGTAGATGGCTTTTCTGAAGTTGATGTTGTCGAATATGGGCTGGTCGGGGTATGAAGAGTTGATCTCCAACTGTCTGATAGCTCTTGAGGCACCATAAATCACCCTGGGATCATCAGCATATTGGGTGATGTACTCGCCAACAAGATCCACGTAGTCCAGTTCACCGTTTTCAAACATCTGAACGCGGGTACCGGGATCCTCTACTACGCGGTAGACTATCTTGTCCAATTTGATCCTATCGGCATGCACGTAGTATGGATTCTTCTCAAACACACGTTCAGCACCTTTGACCCACTCTACAAGAATGAACGGCCCTGAGGACAGAACCGTTTCCTTAGAGGTACCGTACAAAGTTGCTGTGCGATCGGCATTCATTTCCGCCTCGTAGATGGGCTCATATACCAGACCTGAGCGGTCAGCTGCGAAGTGCCTCATTACTTCCTCAACTGAATAGGCTCCGGCCAAGGTGAGTTCGATGGTATGATCGTCAATCTTCTTGATACCGACATCTTCCCAGGCAACTTCAACCTTTGGTTCAGTGGATTCCTGAACAGCGTAGGCCAAGGCATTCTCTATTTCGATGAAGTACCTAGCGAAGTTGCTGGCCTGGGAGTTTACCAGTTTGGGATCGAGCATCATCTTCCAACTGTAGATGAATGAATCTGCAGTGATCGGTTCCCCGTTTTCCCATTTGGCATCTTCACGTATTTTAACGTGCCATACTGTGCCGTCTCCCGATACATCAATGGGCTCACCGCCAGCCAGTTCAGGCACAAGAGCTGTTCCTGATCTGTCAGGCAAAGGCATCCAAGTATACAGAGTTCCTGTAATCAGATTGGTGATTTCTCCGTCCGCGTCAAGGCCTCCCAAGTGGATATTGGCAGTGGCAGCGGCTCTTAGTGAAGGGAGATACAACGCCTTTGGAAGTTGCACTTCGGGTTCCTGTTCTTGTGTACATCCGGCTAGAAGACTCATTATGACAGCTATGGCTATCAGAGCTACTCTTGTCCGCATCATAGAACCTCCCAATAAGCTTTGTAAAGCTCTGCGATCAAGAAGCCAGTAAAGCGACCATCAGTGACAAAAACAAGAAAACCGCTCCAATCAGCAGAGGATAACGTACCTCGTGCTTGCGCCGTGAGCGGTGCACATAGGTCGCAAAG
>DUQH01000020.1 GCA_012837895.1 Candidatus Fermentithermobacillaceae bacterium
CCCAGATATCTTACGGGAGTTCGACAAGACATACACTAGAAACAGCAAGGAGTCCATAAGCAAGCCGGACCCCGCGCGATCATCGCGTTCAGCTCTTGGGTACGTGTTCGACAACGGGGTCCAACTGGCAAGTATGAGTACCAACTAACGAATAGAAGCCTTGCCTCTATCTCCTCCTATCAACTACCACTTCGCCGCCTTTTAGAACCACCTTGATGTTCTGCTTATTCTGGAGCACCCTTACATCCTCAACAGGGTTGCCACTGACCAAAATCAGGTCTGCCCAGAAGTCAGGTTTGACCTGCCCCATCTTGTCGCCCCAGCCCATCAGTTCGGCGCCACGGCTCGTTGCCGCAACCAGTGCGTCAATAGGTTGCATACCTGCATTGACCATAAGCTCCAACTCCAAAGCATTGTTACCGTGGTAGTTAAAAGGAGTTGCGGAATCAGTGCCCATGGCGATTTTGACTCCCGCCTTGTATGCGTTATAGAAACTCTTGATATGGGCTTCTTGGGCTTCTCTTGCCTTGGAAACACCGTACTCCGGGATTCCTGCCTCTGTGCCCTGTTCAACTATGTGGTGTACCGCACTTAGCGTGGGAACAAGGAATACATCACGCTTAAGCATCAGCTCGATAATCTCATCTGTCAGGTAAAACCCGTGTTCAATGGATGATATGCCGGCCAGAATCGCGTTCTTAATTCCTACTGAGCCTTGGGCATGAGCCATAGTCTTCTTCCCTACGTTGTGGGCTTCTTCGATAGCTGCCCGCATCTCCTCGATGGTCAAGCCCCTGGCTGTGGGAACGTCGCCTTCTGACATGACTCCGCCTGTTGCATGAAGTTTGAGATGGTCTGCACCGTCCCTGAGCTGTTCCCGGGCTGCCCTCCTCGCCTCATCGGGGCTATCCACAACATAACGCCCCTTGAACTCGATTTCAGGTGGCCACCCGTTGCGGCTATCCCCATGGCCTCCGGTGATAGACAAGCCTCTACATGCCACCTGGAGTCTCGGGCCTGGAACAAGTCCTTCTTGGATGGCCCGTTTGAGCCCTACATCTATCAAGAATGCAGCACCAGCATCGCGCACGGCTGTAATACCCGCTTCCAACGTATTTTTCGCATTGATGGTTGCAAGTATGGCAGTGTAAGGGATACCTTGCTTCATCTGTTTCAACCGGTCAGGATTGCCGGTGCCCGTGATATGAACGTGACAGTCCACAATTCCGGGCATCAAGAACATTCCTGCACCGTCTATAACCTTCCCGGCTGATTCAAGGTTCTCCGGTGCGGGCACTTCATTAGACGGCCCAACATTTTCGATCTTATCACCTTCTATGAACACACTCGCAGGCCCCCATGGCGGTTTGCCTGTGCCGTCGAACACCGTTACGTTCTTTATCACTAAAGCCATTTACTTCACCTCCGGAATACTCACAAGACAATAGGCACATAAGCCTCAAGCCAAAATCGCTTCGCAAATTGCGTAGTAGCCTTTACACGCCGAAATCAACTGTTCAATCTCCACGTACTCATCAATCACATGGGCAAGATGCTCATGAGAGGCGCCAAAGCCGATAGTGGGTATACCCGCTTTGCCTGCGTAATAGCTTCCGTTTGTGCAAAACGCATAATGTGAAAGTCGTGGCGACAGCCCGACTCTTTCAAGCGCAGCCAGAGCCTTTGTTACGTATGGGTGATCGTCATCCAGCAACCATCCGGGCGCAAACCTCAGTGCTTTGATGGTTTCGCCTGTGTAGCATTCTGCTTCCCCAGTGGAGATAAAAGCGCTAGCCTGGAAACTAGGGTCGCTACTTCTCAATTCTTCGATGATTTCCCGGAAAACCTCTAGAACATCATCCTCTTGGGTCTCCCCTACAAGCAGCCTCCTGTCAAACGTAACCCTGCACCTGTCAGGCACAATGCTGGCCCCGGGGTATGGGGAGGAAATGATGTCTGTGAGTTCCAAAATCCCGTCCCCTAAGATTGCATCATGGGGCGGTGTGTACCGTTCTTCAATCCTTGACAGAAACTTAATCATCTGCTTTACAGCATTTATCCCCTTTTCCGGGTTGGACGAGTGGGTTGACCTGCCGTAAGTCTCAATTACCACTTCTGCCCGGCCCCGCTGGCCCCGCTTGAGGTCAAGAGAAGAAGCTTCGCCTATTACAACATAATCGGGTTTGTAGCTCTCTCCTATTTCCTGACTGGCCGCCCCTTCAAAGCATTCTTCATGAACAGTAGCCGCCACGATTATGTTTCCGCTTAGCTCATTTTGCCTATCTGCTTTGAGGTAGGCAGCTGCCGCAATCATAGCCGCCAGACTGCCTTTCATATCAGAGGACCCACGTCCGTAGATCTTACCGTCTCTTATAGTGCCCCCGTAGGGGTCAACTGTCCATTGAGACAAATCGCCGGGTTCCACATGGTCCATGTGGCCTTCAAGTAGAATCGTCCTGCCTGGCCTGTCCAAATGAATCGCACCTATTGCGTTCCCGTACCTGTCTGTGCCGATCTCGTCGTAATCCAAAGCCTCCATGGTTTGCCGGACCAGCTGTGCAAGCTCACCTTCCTGTCCTGACAAACTCGGGCATCGGACCATCCTCTGGCAGAGACTTGTCACAAAATCTGTCCGTTCTTTGTTGAGCAAATGACACGCCTCCTAACCTCTCTTACAAACAAACCGCAGGATAGGTGCGGGGACCAACACCTTGGTTATTTATGCTTCATGTCGCCCACTAGATGCAGCAGTTCCAGGAACTCGCAATACCTTGCTCTCACCGCCTTGACTCTTACCCTTGCAACATGTATAGCTGCCCAAGTCTCCTCAAGTATCCTTTGCCCTCTTATGCCTTCTTGAGATGCTGATCCAGGAACCTTTCAATCCTGTGCATGGCATCAAGCCACGTGGCCTTCTTGGCGAAGGTGTGAGCTTCACCTGGATAATACACATTTTCATGACACTTGCCGTGCTCGACACAGTCTTTAGCTATCCTGTCAAGCTGCTCAAAATCCACGTTGGCATCTGCAGTTCCATGCAAGTTCAACAAAGGTCTGATCATGTTGTCTACGAAAGTAACCGGAGACGCTTGAGCATACAGTTTAGGGGAGTCTTCCGGTTCGCCGCCCAAGTATGCCTTGAACAAGCCGGCACCCTTGCCGTAATGCCCGTCAGCCCACTTGGTCCACTGGATAAAATCCCAAATCCCGGCGATATTCACTCCGGCTTTGAACACGTCAGGGTACTGGGTGAGGCTGTGCAAAGTCATGTAACCTCCGTAACTTATCCCCCATACCCCTACCCTGTCAGGATCAACGTAAGGCAGGGATTTCAAGTACTTGGCGGCGTTTACCACATCAGCAACATCATCGACGCCCATCTTATGGAACAATGCGTTACGAAAATCCCGCCCGTAGCCTATGCCGCCGCGGAAATTCACTGAAAGCACAGCATATCCCCGGTGAACCAGGTATTGATTGAGCCCATGGAACAGCGCGTATGTTCGAAGGGGATGCCAGCCCGGGCGCATCTGCCTTACCGGCCCGCCATGAACCCAGACCAGGGCTGGGATTTTCGTACCTTCGGCGATGTTTTTCGGTTTCATGAGGTAGCCGTATATGGTTAATCCCCCGGCGCTTTCGAAAGACACTTCTTCAGAAACGAACTGTTTCTCGGGAGTCAAAGCTTCAGGCATGGAGAAAGTAACTTGGACTGGGTTTTGACCGTCTGGATTGGCAACCCAAATGTCCATGTTGCGGTATTGGTCGCAGTGGACAAAGCAAATCTTGCCCTTGCTGGACAGTTTTGCCATGGAGTTAGTGCCCTCGAGGCCAATGACTTTTGTATCAGTCCCGGTCTTGAGGCAATGCTTGAATATGTGCCTCTCCCCCAACGCTTGTTTATTAGACGAATACAGAAATCCTGATGAGTCATTGAGCCAGACAGCTTGATCCCCTGCGTTTCCAAAATCTTCGCATTGGCCGAACGTAACTTGTTTCAGTTCTTCGGTGTTCCTATCCAGTACGTAGTAATGGGCCCGCCCGTCATTTTCCAGCAAGAAAAGCACTTTCGACTTGTCGGGTGAAGGCAGAGATCTGGTTGAAATCAGCGGCCCTTTGCCTGTTCCTTCAAGGTGCATGAGCAATCTAGGTTTGGGCTTTTCATCTGACAACGAAAGGAGCATCAAGTCTGCTGAGGTTCCGAAATCCAAAGGTTTGGCGAAATACAGGCTATCCTCATCAAACCAACAGAAATCCGACAGGGATGCAGGACTGTGTGATTTCCAAAGCAGCCTGCCTTCCAGATCTACAACGCCGATCTGCCTGTAAGTGTCACTATCCCTGAACGAAAACGCAAACTTCTTGCCAGAAGGCGACCACTGGGCTATTTTCCCTCCATAAGCAGGCACAATCTTGTCCCGGAAATCCAATTCACGAATGCTTCCAAGGTTGACATCATATACGTATCCCCTGCCTTCTAAGACAAAGAACAGCGCACTGCCGTCCGGCGAACACGATAGCCCGGAAAACCTGCGACGGGTAACAAAGATGGGTTTGGACCGTATATCAGGAGCAACACATATCAGCTGCAAGCCGTTCCTAGTTACGGCGAACAGTTTGTCTGTCCCACGCAGCCATTCAAAATCTGAAACCCCTGTCTCCAGGAGCAAGGTCTTGACAGGCCCGGATTGCCCCGGTTCCACCAGCCAAAGCTCGTATACTCCCCCATTGTCCCATATGTATGCAATGAATCTGCCGTCGGGGCTCCAATCCCATTTACCCAGATACTTGACTTTCAAGAACTCCTCGAGCAAGTTCAAACCGGCCACAGGATCACACCACCCTTTCATTCGCGGTTAGCATTGTTTTGTTGTCTGTCTCAGACGACTCAGCTGTAGGTTCGAGAAGCATGGAGCCGGAGCCCACACCGCCTCAACGCCTCAAACTGCCATCCTTAGTCAAGCACTTTCTCCATAACCGCAACCAATCCTTCATCCTGTGAACAAGCTCGCGAAGATCTTCTTGCGAGCAAAAATCGGTACCGGCCACATGATTACGACTTGGATGAGGAGCCATCCGGTGGAGCGGTGCTAATGGTGCTAATCATATCATCCTAGTCAAATAGAGACTTAGAACATAGGTTACGCCGGGCTGCCATGCCAGCCCGGCCTGTACCCCCCCGGTTAAGAGTCGGATGTCCGGTTAACCCTGGGGAAAGAACAGGTGAAAGATGCGTAAGAGCTCGTCTAGCTCACGACCCGGTTCTACTTTGTATGAGGAACTAATAGCGCTTAGCCCGTCTTCGAAAAGATTGTGGTTCATGTAGTTGGTCTCGTGCCGGAGCAAAACACCTTGGTACTCGCCGTTCATTACAAGATGATAGTTTACTTTGTGATCCCACCTGTATATTTTGTGCTTGCCTTCCACTTTGTAATAGGTACCCAGAGCCGTGGATGTATGGATGTGCTTCTGTACCTCTGGCATCTTAGTGCTTTCGAAAGCAACCGGTCCGGTAGGGATTTTCCCGGAAATAGCTTGCTTGAACACATCGATCAAACGGGCCCTGTCGTCGTCGAGCCTGCTGATGTCGCCAGGCAAATATTCTAACAGCAGGCTGTCTTCATCGCCGGTGCCATAGAACAGTGCAATAGAGTCAAAATCAAGTTCATCAGTCTTTGAATTGATCGTTTTGCCTGATGTGTCTTGCATGACGAGTTGATAGTTTCCGGGCTTACCGGCATAGCCGCCAATCCGGAATACGGATATTGCGTATTTGCCGTTTGTGCCTGCATCACCTGCCGGCAGCGATCGGGATTCCAAGGGGTATATCTTATCTCCACCCTGCATCTGGAGGTAAACCGTACTCCCCGTTGCGTCAAGGAAGTAGACATAAGCGTCATCGCCGCCATAAGTAATCCCTTGAATATTTCGCTTTGACGGGTAATCCAAGACCCAAAACCCCATCCACTTCTTAACCGCGTAGAGCTTGGGCTCGCCGTGTTCTCCGCTAACAGCAACTATCCTCAGGCTCTCTGTCTCATAGTCAAAAACAACTTGGTCTTCACTACCCGAGAGTTCTTGGATGGCGTTTTGGGAAGACAGGTGCAGTTTTGGCGAACCAGCGGATACGTATACTGCCAGGCAAGCCATAGCTGATAACCACAACGCTAACCACAAGATGAACCTTAACTGAGGAGATTTGGTCAATCTGGACATCTTTCGTTACATCCTTAATCCATTATACCTGTCCCTTGTATCCCTTTGCCTTGGGTCTTCCTTTCACACTCAACAGCAGGAAGAACACCGCTACCTAATCCTCACGATCTTATCATTGCTGGACCGAACAGTCATTCTAAGTTGGCCGCTATCTTAGTTGCCCTGATTTCTCCTATAATGACTCTAGCGGATGGTCTGAGTGGTGTGGTCTCCGGAATGGATGGAAACACGGGCGTCATCAACCTAAGTTATCGGAAAATCCTTGGAGGGCAGCAGTTGATATACAAGAACCCATATTGCCGGAAAATCAAAGGTAGTTATACTATGCTCGTCCGCTGCGGTTACTGCAAGACCGATATCGCTCTTTACCAGAAAGTAGGCAAAGGCCGGTTATTGAGGATGTATGTAGAAAGGATCATCCAAAGCTCTGTCGATTTATCCGGTAAACCTGGAACCTTATTCTGCCCCAACTGCAATCAGCAGTTAGCTACACGAGTGACCCTCAAAAGGAAAGACACAGAAGCATACGTTATGGTACGGGGCGCCTATAATACTAAGTTGTTGTGACGAAGCTGCACTAAGCCCTCCATTCCCGCTGGAGGGCCAGTGCATAGGACGAAATCCGACCACATCCAAACCGAACCTGGTCCCTAAACCCGTCACTTACTTCCCATATAAACCTGGCACTAGACTAAGCCGACTACTCCAATTCCGGTGGTTTCCGCGCCTTGGTGATCTGCTCAAAAGCATACGCCAATCTGATCAGCACAGGTTCAGAATAAGCGCTTGCAGTGAAGGTCACCCCGACAGGCTTGCCCTCCTTGGTGTATCCTATAGGCACGCATATGGAAGGATAGCCTGCTTGTGCAGAAACAGCTGAGTTCATGATTTGCGGGAACAACAGAGCATCTAGATTGTGTTCCTTGAGAAGGGAATCAATGCTCTTCCTGGAAGTACGGTCCACTTTGGCTCTCGTTTCTATGTATTCCGGTTCAGTGAGAGTGCCGCTGGCGGCTTCTGACCGGAGCAACACCGCTTGCCCGTACTTGAGCATCCTATCAGGCTGGCTGTTATTGAACTCTATCAGTTCCTTGAGGGAGTGGACAGGGACGTTAGGAGACAACTGTGATAGGTATTTGTTTATCGCAGGTTTGAACTCGTAAACCAGACATCTGACCCGCCAGTGTCCCGGGGTCAGCGGAGGAACCTCAATCACCTCTGCTCCTGCATCCCTGAGTACTTCCTCCACAGCAGCGATGATTGGACGGGATTCTTCGTCCACTCTTTCCAAAGAAGCCTTTGCAAAACCTATGCGGGCATTTTTCAAACCGTCTTTGTCGAGAAACTGGGTGTAATCACTGTAAGATCTGCCTTCACTCGCCCAAGTTGCCGGATCTTCTTCATCGATTCCCGTCAAAGCACCAAGCAGGATAGCTGCATCTTCAACCGTAGTACCGAAAGGTCCTGGGGTGTCTTGAACATGGGAAATCGGTATTATCCCGGAACGGCTCACCAGACCAACAGTGGGTTTTATACCGACCACCGAGTTTGCGTGGGCCGGGCTCAGAATAGAGCCTGATGTTTCAGTGCCTATTGAAACAGGCGCGAAACCCGCTGCCACTGCAGCCGCCGATCCTGAACTAGAGCCTCCTGGACTGTAAACGCCGGGACCGTAGGGATTGAGTACCTGCCCACCGCGAGAGCTGTAACCGCCAGGCATGTTTTCTGCCATGAAGTTGGCCCATTCAGTCATATTAGCTTTCCCTAGTATAATCGCTCCTGCCTCTCGCAGTTTCCGTGCCACAAACGAGTCCTTACGTGCGTAAGAATTGGCAAGAGCTACTGAGCCTGCGCTGGTGTGCATCATGTCAGCAGTATCCACATTGTCTTTGACCAAAACAGGTATGCCGTGCAAGGGCCCTCTTGGCCCCCGGCCGACTTGCACAGCATCCCTGTACAGAGGGTCGTCCATTTCCAACCTGAAAAACCCTGGGCTCTTGCGGCCTAGTTCAGCATCCAATGCCTCTGCTATAAACAGCGCCTCAGGGTTCAGCTCCAGGACCGAATTCAGCGCCGGTCCTTGCTTGTCGTAAATGCCAATACGTTCTATATATGCTTGAACTATTTCCCTCGATGTAAGTTCGCCTGATGCCATTGCCTGTTGCAACTGTTTCACTGTTGCCCCGGCCACAAATTCACGGGCGTAACGGGCCCTGGCATCGTTATCACCTGAAGTCTCATTCAAAATACCAGGTCTACCTGGTCCAGCCTTCATGATTTCACACCCTTCGTAACCGGAGATTAGGTTGACAGAGATCGAAATGTAAAATGTAGCCGATTCATCGTCTCACGAAGTTTTCCACATGAATCTACTCATTCCCTTTCCGGCTGGCTTTTCCGGGCGTTCAAGTCCACTATTGGCTGATGCGGGTCCCGGACACCCTCCCTGCCTGCGGTATCCAGCATCTCCGTGAGATTTGGCGCGGTTTCTTGCTTGTGATAAACTTCCAACAGAACACATAAGCAAAACGCACAAGTACTGATGTTTGCCGACGCTTAAGAGCACCATCATCTGAGTTGCGAATCGAGGGATGTAAGTGAACATCATCGAAGCCAGGAACCTTACCAAGCAATATGGCGATTTTATCGCCGTGAATGACATAAGTTTCACTGTTAAGAAAGGTGAGATTTTTGGATTCCTGGGGCCTAACGGAGCAGGTAAGACAACCACGATTAACATGCTAACCGGCCTGGCCAGGGTAACCAAAGGCTTCATAGCCCTGGCAGGGATAGACTGCGTCAAGCATATGAAGAAGGCCCAGGAGCTTATGGGAATCGTGCCTGACGAAAGCAATCTTTATCCGGAAATGACCGGGCTGGAAAACCTGTGTTTTTGCGGCGCGCTATACGGCATGGACAAGGCGAATCGAGCTCAAAGGGCGTGGCACTTGCTTGAACTGGTAGGCTTGAAAGGCGCCGCCCACAGGCGCTTCGGCGCGTACTCAAGGGGTATGAAAAGGAGGCTCACAATTGCCGCAGGAATCATGCACAATCCCGAAGTTTTGTTCCTGGATGAACCAACCACGGGGATAGACGTTGAAAACGCCAGGCACATCAGAAAACTCCTGCTTGACCTCAACAAGAACGGCACTACCATTTTCTTGACCACCCATTACATAGAAGAAGCTGAACGGTTGTGCCACCGGATTGCCTTTATCGTTAACGGCAAGATAGTGAAAACAGACTACACAGATGAGCTTCTCAAGGCGGCGCAGGAAGAAAACACGGTTCAAATCACCGCTGCCGAGGACATTTCTGAATTACCGGGCCTGTTGCGGCAAGTATTCCCGGGCTACAGATTTGAAATCATCGACCAGCGAGCCATAAGGATCTACTCTGCCGAAGCTATCGACCTAATCCCTATTATTGAGGTTTTCAAGAACAACAACTTGAGCGTGTATGAAGCGAAAATAGTAAGGCCTTCGTTGGAAGACGTGTTTGTGAAAGTGACAGGCATAGAAGCTCAAGAGATGAAGAACGAGGGTGGACACAAATGAAATCGTGGATCGCATTCAAGAACATCCTGATGAAAGACATGAAGAATTATTACCTGAAACCTCCCAACATTAGTTGGGGCATTGTGTTCCCTGTGGCCTGGACCCTCATGTTTTTCCTGCGTTCTCAAACGGCGATTGACATACGGGGTGTTTTGCCTGGGGTTATGGCGATGTCCATATTGTTCGGGACCACTTCCATGCTGGCTGTGACTATCACCTTTGAAAGGAGACACCGTTCTTTTGACCGTTTGCTGCTTGCGCCCATCGACCTGAATCTACTGATGCTGGCCAAAACAACGGGAGCTATTCTGTTCGGGGTTGTAAACGCTTTCGTTCCGGTGTTGTTTGCATCGTTTGCGGTAAACCTAACCGGCATAAATTGGCTGCTGGGACTTGCGGCTGTGGTTCTCATAGCAGTCACCTCTACATTCCTAGGCCTGGCCATCGCAGTATCGGTGAGTGAGGTCTTTGAAGCCCAGACCTTTTCCAACTTCTTCAGGTTCCCGATGATGTTTCTGTGCGGTCTCTTCATCCCAGTTCAAGATTTGCCCAGGGGGATCCGGCCGTTGTCTTACATAATGCCTCTCACATATGGCGCGGATATTTTGAAGACTGCCATCAATAACCAAGGGCATATCCGATTAGGAATAAGCCTTGCTGTACTTGTTGCATTCAGTCTTGTGCTTTTCGTCTTCAGCACCAGAAATGTGAAACGGAAATGGATCCATTAAGGCAAGAGGTCCCTCAAACAAGCTGAGGGACCCCAACAATGAGTGATCCAATCAAGATATACCTGCGACTTGCTCACCGTAGGGGTCCGGCTTGGCAATGCTCCGCTTGGCTTGTACAAACGCCAGCAGCGCTACGAGATGAAACGCCCCCGCCATAACGAAGCTAATGGTGAAATCACCGAATTTTTGAGCCATGAATCCGGTTGCGGAAGGAGCAACTACCATTGCCAAACTC
Source organism: Candidatus Fermentithermobacillaceae bacterium (assembly GCA_012837895.1). Taxonomy (GTDB): domain Bacteria; phylum Bacillota; class Sulfobacillia; order Fermentithermobacillales; family Fermentithermobacillaceae; genus DTU015. The sequence goes on from DUQH01000020.1 coordinate 10,740, forward strand.
GCCGCAAGGTTAAAAGATGCCAAGAACAGACCATGGGCATGCCGGGGAGCATTTTCCGAAACTGTAGCAGTCAATACAGGATCGAATGCCAGCTTTCCAGTCATACCGTAGACCATTAGGCTAAGAACAAGTAACACCGGAGAACCCATGGCAGGAATTATTGCCACGGCAATTCCGGCAATAGGGAGACAGATCCAAAGAACGAAATCCCTGCTCTTGTGTTTGTCCGCCGCTATTCCCCATACAATGGCGGCAGGGGCCATAACAAGAGGCATTACCACAGGAATAACCGCTGCCAGCCCACCCTCAAACCCCCTCACAGTCTCAAAATAGTAAGGGAGCCAAGTAAGCATCATGTTGAAACTATACATGGTCAAGAAGTGGCACGCGGCCATGAAAAAGAGAAATCTCCAGCGAGGGCCAAGTTTTGATACCGGACCTGCCGCGCCAGAACCATGGGCACTTTGTGCATGTGGTCTTTGCACCTCCGGCTTTGGGTTGGAAGGCTTTCCGGAAGGCTTTTCCGAACTCCTGGCAGCCCCAAACGGGGGCTCAGGTACGCCTCGCAACACTATTACACTGTAAGCTCCGGCAAACATGGCAAGAACCACAAAGGGCATTTTCCAACCAAGTGTGGAACTAGCGAGAAACTTGCCCAGGAGAAAACCACTTGCACTTCCCAGCCCTGCTCCTGCAGAGGTCATGGCAATGCCTCTGGCACGTTTATCGGGAGGCAGTATGAAATACAGGATTGCCTGTTGGCATGCGAAATAGTGGGCTTGTCCCGCCCCTGTTAGAACCCTGGACAAGAGGAACTGGTAAGGATTCGTAGATAAAACACCTAGAAGAAGCCCTACAGCCTTAGTAGCAAATCCTATCACTATCATCTTGCGGGCACCATACTTGTCCGCTAAGATGCCTGTGGGAATTTGCAACAACGCATATGAGAAGAAAAACGAGGATGCAATAAACCCTAGAAATCCTTCTGAAAGCGCCCAAAATTCCCCAATGTCTTTGAGTGCAGAAGATAGCGTGGTTCTGGTTGCATACAGCAAGAACCAACCAAAGGATAAGATGATTGCCCCGCTTACCCAAGACCTCTCCGAAGTTTGCTTGTTCATTTGCGAGCCTCCAAGAAGTATGTGTATCCTGCTACAGCCATCAGAACTCAGGATATCTTAGAGCACGGGGCACGTAAAGCTTATTCCAGGCTGTTATCTTCGATCAGTGTCAGGACCGATACAATAACCTGCGAGGTTTTACTGTAACCTGGTACTGAAATTAACCACTCCTTGCGCAACCTGGTATCAGAATCAACCGCCTTCAGACCAAAGGTGGTACCAAAACCAGCCAGCTTTGCCTGCAACCTGGTACCAAAACCGACCAGGTGCTGACGGGGCTGGTACCAAGACCGACCGGGAATCCGCACAACCTGGTACCAGATCCGACCAGCGACTAGCACAACCTGGTACCGGATCCAGTCACTGTTGCAGTTCTGAGGCCTTGATAATGCAGACTTCATTGCTGGTTCCTGACTTGTCTTTCTTGTCTTGCAATCATCCTTCGCACGCCTGCGGCATATTCTTGGCAGAGACTTTCTAAAGCCAGCACATAAGGATCACTAGGATCGACATACTTACGAGGCACGTCAGCAGGGGTTTTGGCCAACATACCCTCATAAGACAGATCCTCCGCTGTAACGACTACCAGTTCTATTCCATATTTCTGACTGAGGCTAGCTTTCACATGGTCACGTGTCTGAAGCTTTCTTAGGGCATCCTTGTTTGGGAACATCTGAGTAGGGCCAAAGTGCTGGTGGCCATGAAATTCCCATGCCTTGTTAAAAGGCGCTGGTAAGAAGCAGTCATATTCCATATATTCATTGGTTTCCGGGTTTTGCAGGAACCGCGGTCTCACATCAACCATAATCGGGTATGCGTCAACCATAATCTTGAGCCATTCATACATATGGGTTTGTCCTACACGGGAAGCAAATCTTATCGTTTCCTTGTATTGTTCGGCAACTTCATTTTGTATCTCGTGAGGCATGGTAGGATACACTACCTTCCGCATCCCCTCTTGAACAATCACAACCCAGCCGCAACTAGAAAGCCTGTTGCATTGACTCCTAACAGCACCACGTCCGTATCCAGTCAGTCTACTCAACTCTGAAATGGAACAACCCGGCGTAAGGCTTATTTGCATGTATAATCGGAGATCTGCTGGACGAAGCCTCTTTTCTCTAATCAAAGCAACAGGCAAATCAACAAAATGCCTTTTGAAATCCAAGCACCAATCCTCCTTCCTGCCTTTTTCTGACAGATTCTACCATGAGATGCCATGACCCGGCAAGATTGCTCAATTGTGAAGACAAAAGCAAGAGGCCTCCGTCCGGTTGGCGGAGGCCCCTAGCGTGGAGACTATACACTGGGCGCTGAAGGTGTTACTCCGAAATCCAAAGCACAGTCGGTATTTCACTCGTCATAGGGCACCTTACCCCAGATAAGTCAAGGCTCCTTGGACGTGTACCCTACGCCTTCCACAATCCATGGAGATTGCAGTATGCCCTTACTTTCACTGGCTTACCTGTGAGTTCGAACCGGGCAACAGGCTTATCTTCCGGGTTCAGGAATTTCACCTGTACGTTACCATTGTCCTCCTGTACTTCAACCCATTCAATGTAGTGCTCACGGGTCATGGGATGTTCCACGCTGCCGATTTTGACCGTTAACACTCCGGTTTCTTCTTCAGGCACAGGTACGTGCTTTTCAAGTCCCTCATTCACTGAGGTCCTTTCGGTCACAAGTTGCATAGGTTCTCCACAACACACCAATTGCCCGAATCCAGCGTGAACTACTCTGA
>DUQH01000018.1 GCA_012837895.1 Candidatus Fermentithermobacillaceae bacterium
CAATTATTCCACGTTGGAGGAAACGAAACAAGCGGCATTGAAAATTTGGAACGATCAGCTGCATCAAATCGTTGTTGAGGGTGGAACCGAAGAGGAAAAAGCCACCTTTTATTCGTGTTATTTCAGAGCCAACCTTTTTCCACGAAAGTTTTACGAATTGGATAAAGAAGGGAATCCTTATTATTTTAGTCCTTACGATGGGAAAATCCATTATGGCTACATGTACACCGATACCGGATTCTGGGATACTTTTCGTGCACAGTTACCTTTAAATGCCTTAGTTCATCCTGACATGCACGGCAAGTATGTAGCAGCGTTGCTCGACGCCTACGATCAGTGTGGATGGTTGCCCTCATGGTCGTTTCCCGGTGAAGGAGGGAGCATGATTGGGAATCATGCGATATCTGTTTTGGCTGATGCATGGAGTAAAGGGATACGGACTTTTGATCCCTTAAAAGCCCTTCAGGCATATTATCATGAAGCGACCAATAAAGGACCTTGGGGTCCCTCGAACGGACGTGATGGTTGGAAAGAGTATTTCACACTTGGATTCGTGCCGTATCCAAAATACAGCGAATCCACTGCCAAAACACTCGAATATGCTTATGATGATTTTTGCGGTTTCAAACTGGCGGAAATGATTGGGAATTCTTTTTACGAGTATGTTTTTGCGCGTCAAATGTACAATTATAAAAACGTTTTCGATCCCGAAGTCGGATTTATGCGCGGGCGTGGAGAAGATGGGACATGGATGCCCGATTTTGATCCTTATGAATGGGGAGGTCCTTTTACGGAAGGGAATGCATGGCATTATTTGTGGTCGGTTTTTCATGATGTCGACGGATTGATCGGTTTATTGGGAGGCAACGAAAATTTTGTTGCGAAGATGGACTCCGTTTTCACTGTTCCCAATACGGTAAAGGTTGGAACATATGGACGTCTAATTCATGAAATGACCGAGATGCAGATGGCAAATATGGGTCAGTACGCGCATGGGAATCAACCCATTCAGCACATGATTTACTTGTATAATTATGCAGGGGCACCTTGGAAAGCACAGCAAAAAGTGCGGGAAGTGATGAGAAAGCTGTATAATTCTACCGAAAACGGTTATCCGGGAGACGAGGATCAAGGGCAAACTTCTTCATGGTATGTATTGAGTGCTTTGGGCTTTTATAGTGTATGTCCGGGAACGAATCAGTATGTGATAGGAAGTCCCGTTTTCAGAAAAGCAACGATTACACTCGAAAACGGGAAACAATTTATTATTGAGGCAAATAAGAATGATCAAGATAACGTATATATTCAATCAGCAAAATTAAACGGACAAGATTATACCAAGAACTATATCCGCTATGAGGATATAGTCGATGGTGGGGTTTTACGGTTCGAAATGGGAAACCGGCCTAACAAAAACAGAGGCACTTCTCCTGAAGATGTTCCTTATTCGGTGTCATTATATCATTCATGCGATGAATATCATTAAGTTGAAATATTATGCTGCAGGAATATTTTTTGCGGCTCCTTCTTTATTGTTGTCGAAAGACGATGCAAGGCCGAATATTCTTATTATTTTGGC
>DUQH01000057.1 GCA_012837895.1 Candidatus Fermentithermobacillaceae bacterium
GAAACCTTTCTTTCTCAAAGCGGATAGAGCCGCCGTAATCCTTGACCTGGATACACGCAGTTTTTCGCTCAAGGTGGAAGGGTTTATCTCGGTACCGCGGTTTTGGGCAAGGTGATAGAGTATGTTGATTTCACCTTGCAGGAACTCTGCCAGACAGGCGAAAGCCTCTCCTTCGTAGAGTCTGGAGAGTGACGCGGTCAACCGGTCCCTCAGTTCTCGTTTGTCCATATGCATTCCACTCCCCAGGAGCATGAGATAGTTAACGCTGTTGATGGTTAACAGTATTTATGATTAACACTATGCATTATATACTCCTGTGGGACGTGATAGTCAATGGGAGAGAAGGATAGCCTCTGGGTAAGGAGCCCGCAATCGCGTTTGATGATACGCCTCAAGGGATAACAGCTGGAAGAAGGGATAACCGTTTGAAAGGACAATCGTATAATGAGATAGACAACACTCTGAAAGCATAGCGGTTTCAAGAGATAACAGGAGGTGTCCTCATGAAAGTCGTCATTGCATATTGCTCGTGGCATCATGGGAATACCAAGAAACTCCTGGATGCCATCAAGCAATCCTACGATGTGACGCTCATCAATACACGCGAGTGTAAACAGGCGGACTTATCTGATTACGACATAATAGGTTTCGCTTCGGGCATATATGGCTTTAACTTCGATGAGTCAGTGATTGAGTTTGCCAAGCACAACCTGCCCAGCAACAAGCGGGTATTTCTTATCCATACTTATGGTGTGAAAATGGACTACACGCGGGAGATGAGGAAGATCATTGCAGAGAAATCATGCCGGTTGCTGGGTGTCTACGGATGCAAGGGTTTTGACACCTTCGGGCCTCTCAAGCTAATCGGTGGGATCGCCAAGGGACGCCCGGACGAGAATGACATAAAAGGTGCAGTTGAGTTTTGCCGTAGGATTATTGAGAGCGAGAACGCTACACAGCCGAATGACGCTCAAATGATTCGGCCCAGCTAAAACTAGTCCTATTGCGAGCAAGGTACTTCGTGGAGCCTGTCCGGAAACTTCTCCCCTTCTTCAAGTCGTCCATAATAGGGAGGAGTCCGCCCGGACTTCCACACAACACACGAAAGGGGTATCCCGTTGTCAACAGCGATTCCCATGCGAAAACCCAGGCTGCGCGCGAAAACATCCTTTCTGCTTGCAGTGCCTGTTCTGATTCTTGTTCTTGCAGCGAGTCTTGTGTCAGGTTGTACATCTTCCAAGGTGACCTTGTACAAGCGCGACGGGTTGAGTATAGCGATTCCCAAGGAGTATGTGGACAGGTTGCTCATAGACCCGGTTGACCATGATGACGAGAGGACCCTCATAAGCGCCTATCAAAAGACCGTGTACGACAAATACCCCGGAATGGGGCTGCTTTTCCACATAGTGCGGTATACAGAAGCCGAATACGAGCAAGCCTTGAGCGCTGTTGATACCGGGCTGAGCTTCTTCGGAAAGGATGACACGCATTACTACGGCTTTGCTTTTCCCACGGACGTACAGTCGCCTGAGGATTTCGAGGAATACCAGGCACTGTTCTTGTCGGTAGGAGACTTCGTTAGAAGTGACTTCGTGCAGCGCAACCGTCTTACTGCGTATGATGACGAAGAGTTCTTCTCGCGAACCTACACCTACGACAGTGAGCATGTTTTCATCAAGTATTACCCCTACCACTCAGTGAACGGCAGCAAAGACATCGTGTGGACCCTTTGCCTGTCCCAGCCGGCAGAGCAGGGGGAGGGAGGCATCTGGTGCGTAGAGCGCTGGCGCGACGAGATCGGGAACGTCTACGTGTACTTCCCCGATGCTCACGGCGTGCCGTCCAGGGAGTATTACGCTGCCCTGCAAACAGAGACAGACGCCGCACGTCAAGACCCGCAGTTTGACGCTGGTAACTCTTTGTTAGCTCCCGAACATGTGGCATTTGAGTTTGTAAAGAGTGTCTTTGGGCACACCCCAGTGGCAGGCAGTTTCGAGCGGACCGATAGCATCGGCACCCCGCAGGAGTTGTTCGCCCGGTCCTCAGGGAATATCCACGACTACATGCCCAAGCTCATAGCCGAAGGCAAGGACGCCGTCAGCGCGTACGACCTTTTGCCCTGTCTTGAGCACTTCATCAAGGACACCTGGGAAGAGCTGCGCTGGGCCTACGGACTCGAGTGGTGGGAGCCTTTCTGGAGTGCCCTGTTTGACGCAGCTTTGAGCGATATGGTGGCAGATCCTTACGACCAGATCATGCGCAACTACTACTTGGGCAAGCTGTTCCTGACATCCGACGGCGCCTACGCCGAGCTTACAGCCCAACTTGTGCTGCTCCAGTGGAACCATCACAACCGGTTGTACAGTGCCGCCCTGGATAAGTTCACTCCCGATGAAGCGGACAGCTTGCGGGGTTATCTCTCCGGGCTTGTGAGCTACAGCGAAGACACGTTCAAAGTAGACTTCTTCCCGAAAGACGGTCCCATATCTTTGAATGCCTATCCGGCCGCCTTTCCCTTCGGAACTAATCTCACGGCAACCGGCAGTGAAACCTTCTATGCAGAAGGACTCGGCCCTGTCACCATCATCGACTCCGACGGATTCCAGCTGAAAAACCTGGACGAAGGGGAAGGGATATATTACGTCTACTGCATCCGTACCACCTGGGAAGGAGCTTCGGCTAAAGGCGTCGCCGTTGGCGATCCTGAGGAGAGACTCTGGGACCGCTGGAGCCGGGAGGAACTGAGGAAGTTCGGCCGGATCAGCCACGAGGATGAGGGTTGGTTCGGCAGTGATTACGATTACGGCTACGTCTACGTGCCTGAGGGCAGCAACAAGAGCATCATGTATCTGATCAAAGACGGCCGGGTGACTGGCATCAGCCTGGTGGATGGGTTGTTCGGGCCCATGTACTAAGGCAAATGGACACCGCATGCTTGGGCATTGGATGATTGCTGAGGGGTCCCAATGTGTGCTGTCGCCTTGTGTTTGAACCCCGGAGATCTAAGATGAAGCGGGAACTTGAGCCTTCTTAACGGTAACGGATGAGGGAGAAGCGAATGCCGATACTTTGAGTGTGATGACAACGCTTGTGATCTGGTCTATTCTGCTTCTGCATTTCACTGGATACCGGAACGGGTAGGCTTACACCAAGGTCTTCAAGATCTTGAGGAAAGGCGGGGCCTTTGCGCGGTTTGCCAATCATCCGTACATTGGTAAAGGCAATGGGGAGCTGAACAACGTCCTGCAGGAGATATATTCCCGATATATGCCCGGCTCCCGGGTACCCCGCGAGTACACAGAAGATGATGCACGCAAGACAGCAGCCATTGCACTGAAGTATGGTTTTGTTGACATAAGGTATAAGCTATAAGCCTGAATACCAGGTCGCCCCTGGGAAGTCTCTCGAACTCAAGCAGGGGTATGCCGACACCGGCCTTTATCAAACCTTCCCGCTGTTTGCAGGCGAGCTCCTCTACCAGATCGACCCGTACCGAAACACCCGCGCCTGAAATGACTGCGCAGAACACCATCGCGGTCAAGTAAAGGAGAGTCGCCTGCCATACCCGGGCAGCGTCCAGGGATACCAGGGAGTCTATGAGGTGCTTTAGGGCGAAGGCGGTGAGCACCGGGTCAAGTGATTCGGCGATCAGGAAGAAGCCGATTTGGACATACGTCTTTAGCGGGCTGTCCATTAGCGTCGTGACCCGCCTAAGCTGATGGATTGTGGATGCCTGGCTTTTCACATTTCGAACCTCCTTGGTCCTGCGTGATAGATCGGGTCTAGATGTTTTGCATCAATGCTTTCACCGCCGATGATTCAGGATGGCGGTAGGAAATTCTGCGATGACTGTAGAGAGTTCTGCGGTGATTGGTTGGACCTAAATAGCTGCGGCTGTAGCGCGGCGTTTATGGGGCTGCTAAACTGTGAAGCGAATGATGCTCTGTCACATTGGTGCTGCGATAGCAATGAGCGGTATGCGGAACTTGCCATTCATTCTCGTGATTCCTCCCGGCGATCATCCGTCATGAACTTCTCCACTGCTTCCATGGCCTTGCGGTCGCGTTCACCCAAGAACATATGACGTCCACCCTGGATTTCAACGTACTGGCACTGCCTGTATACCTGTCTCGCCCGGCGGGAATAGGAGATGGGCACTATCCTGTCCCTGGTCCCGTGGACTATGAGTACGGGACCCTCGGCAAACGAGCCGGCGAGCTCATTGGCTTGGCTTCGAAAGCGAGATTATTTTCTTCAAGGAAGCTCCCCAATCAGGATTCCGCACTTTCAGGTGTTTCCCGCCGAATTGGTCTGGTATTGATATATAGTAGTTTCCGATGCAATGAACATGCAGGAAATCGTGATAGTTGTTCCAAGCGATCAGAATGGTATAGTGTTCGGTGCCTGTGGGAAAGGTTACCAAGAATGAAGGGTCCCTTATAAACGATGATGTCAGAATAAGCTCGCGAAGCGCTTCAATTCCCCCGGCATCAAGCACATACTCTTCTTTAACCTCAAAACGGCCTACTCTGATCGTCACTGTACACTCGGGTGAAATCTCAAGTGTTCCGTCTATTTCTTTCCCTGCCACATGAAACCAAGAACAAACTACAACCCCAAGAGTAATCATGATAGCTACAGTGTTCGTTCGCTTGGTCTTGTTTTTCATTGTTTCACCCTCATGACACATGATTCACGTGCTACGATTCTAACAGTTTTTGACTGGCAGCGGGACTAAACGTGTTATATTGAAATAGTGACGGGTCGGAAGTTCGAAGATGGGACACAGCCAGCACCGTTTTCCGGGCAGGAGGGACCCTGTGCCCATCCAGGCAGCCACGGGTCCCGTGTACTCTATCCACGTACTATGCTTCTTTCTTATGGCTTTTCGGCTGCTACACCCATCGCCGCTATCCGCGGTTTAGACGTTTTTCTCCTTTAGCCTCTTAAGCATGTCTTCGGTCATCCGGTCAAGATCGTACTCAGGTGCGAAGCCCCATTCCTCCTTGGCAGCCGTGCAGTCAAGGGAATTGGGCCATGATTCGGCGATAGCTTGCCTTACAGGATCTACGTCATAGGATATTTCAAACGAAGGTATGATCCTCTTGATAGAAGCTGCGATATCTTCCGGGGCAAAACTCATCGCTGATATGTTATAAGCGTTGCGGTTTACAAGCCGCGACGGGTCAGCTTCCATTAGCTGCACAACTGCAGCCAGGGCATCGGGCATATACATCATGTCCATGTATGTACCTGGCCCTATGTATGAGGTATAACGGCCTTCGGATAGGGCTGAGTAGTAAATATGTACTGCGTAATCAGTAGTACCGCCGCCAGGGAGTGCTTCATATGATATGAGTCCGGGGAACCGGAGCCCACGGGTGTCTACTCCAAACTTAAGGTGATAGTAGTCGCATAGCAGCTCACTGGCTACTTTTGCTACGCCATAAATTGTCGTTGGCCTTTGGGCTGTAACTTGTGGGGTGTTATCTTGCGGCGTAGACGGGCCAAACGCCGCAATGGAACTCGGGAAGAACAGTGCTGCACCGTGTTCCCTGGCGCATTCGAGAGCAACGAAAGTGCCTCCTGCGTTGATCTCCCATGATTCCTGTGGCATTGTTTCAGCCCGGGCTGAAAGGATTCCCGCAAGATGAATGATGGTATCAGCTTTGAACGAGCCGACCAGGTTCGAGAAGGCCTTGCCGTCACGGACGTCCAGCAGCTCAAAAGGCCCGCCCTCTGACACTATTCCAGGCACCTGACGTCTCGCTGTGGCAAGTACGTTGCTTTCACCGTAAATCTTCCGTAAGTACGGTACGAGTTCCACGCCGATTTGCCCGCTCGCACCTGTTACAAGTATCCGCTTCATATAGGTAATCCCCCTTTTCCTTCTGAATCCTACAAGGGTTCACTGTTTACCCACAGTGTTTTCTCTACGATGACTATGTTTTCCTTCCCTGAAAATCCCTGAAACTTCCTTGAGTCCGGAGGCCGCCTCTTAGTCTTGGTTCAGGAACAGGCTGATAGGCTGGCACGTGTCTGGTTTGTCAGGGAGTTGCTTGCAGAGGGCTTTCGCTTACCCAGTGTTTGCTCAAGTTCCGGGTGTTCACTTAGTGTTGTCCTGTGAAAGCGATTTGTGCAAAAATAGGCATTAAAGCAGTACTGTTACGCAAGTGTATCGAAATATATAGTAGCGCTACAGGAGCACGAGGATCATAAGAGCACTAGCATTTCAGGAGCAAGAGCATTATGTGAGAACGAATGTTTCAGAAGCAAGAACATAACAGCAAGAGCGCATAGTGGCGTATATCGCGGATCTACATGTCTGTCACGGAGGTCATATGCATTGAAGAAGATTTATACGGGCAAAACCAAAGACGTTTTCCTCAAGGAAGATGGCAACATTGTGCTTCGTTTCAAGGATTCAGTGACCGGCTCTGAGGGAGTCATCGACTCAGGGGCTAATGAAGTAATAGGCGAAGTGGCGGGGAAGGGCTACGCGTCCTTGAGAACCACGATTTACTTCTTTGACCTGCTGAAAGAAGCCGGTATTCCAACCCATTACATAGGCCGTGGTGAGCAATATGGACATGGCGCCGACACAATCGTAGTGAAGCGCGCCAGGTCATATAACATTGAAGTGATATGCCGCGAGAAAGCCTGGGGGAGTTTCGTGCGCCGCTACGGGAGCTATGTAAAGCAAGGAACAGTGCTTCCTACCTTGGTTGAATTCACCCTGAAAGATGACCAGCGCGGCGATCCTCTCATTACCGAAGATGCTTTGGCGGCGCTAGGCATAGTGACGGCTGAGGCTGTAAGGTATATGAAAAACACAGCACGTCAAGCTACAGCCGTTATCAAGCTCCACCTGGCCCAAAAGGGGCTGGAGCTCATTGACATAAAATATGAATTCGGCGAAGTAGACGGCAGGACCGTGATCATTGACGAAGTATCAGGGGACAGCATGAGGGTTGCAAAAGACGGCAGGGTACTCCTGCAGAAAGAACTATACGCAGAGCTTTTCGGGGAAGAACTGTAACCGGTCGATAATCCAAGTCTAAGGACTAGCAATCCGCCGAAAGGTAGTGTTCGGTGAATCGGTAACCACCGGTGGCCGGAAAACTCAGGGGCCTCAGTTACGAGGCCCCTGTTATCATCAGCGCTGTCTGGCAATTACAATCCAAGCCAAGTGTTCAGGATGAACTGGAAGCGCCCGATCGCCGCTGACACACGGCCCATCACCGTATTGCCGAACGCGGCGCCGAAGGCTGCCATCATGAAGTACCGGCCCAGCTTGGATGTTACCCCTGTAACCTTTCCGGTCTTCCAGGTCAGGAAGAAGTAGCTCAGAGAGGTGACAGTACCGATGAACACGATCCATGCGTCTATGCTATTCAGGTTTATCATAGTCGCAGAGACCTGCCCTACTATCTGGCTTTCTATTGCCCCGCGCATAGCTACTCCTGCACTTGTCCCCATGAGGAAAGACAAGGGGATGCGGTTTAGCCACGCAATGTTGGGGAAATAGCGGGTGTACAGCAAGAGTCCTGCGATCATAGGGATAATCAGCAGGTAATCACCTTCCACGGTCATAGGCGACCATGCAGTGCTCTTGAAAGTGTTCACGCCAACCACCACGGCAATCCCTGCTGAGGCGCCCACGAAGACGTGTTCCACGAACCTGTAGAACGGATTGTCTTTGATGAGCACTGAGTAGATGCCCAGAGCTGCCAAAGCTCCTATCCATACTCCGATATCAGTGGAAATCTTCACTTGCCCTCACCTCCCGGTGTAGCGGGCTTAGATGCCGGACCTGGGCCTGGCCGGCCGCCTTCTTTCTTTGACATAAGCATACCGATGTTCCCGAGAATGACGAAAGCCACGATCAGGATGTGGGCCATGGACTGGGCATCCATTCCCGTGGTACCGATACCCTTCCTGTCTATGAGCTGTTCGTACTCGGCGGCAGCCCTAAGTCCTGCAAGGATACCTTTGCATTGGCCGGACTGCACGTAAGTCTGGTTGCTCGCATAAAGTACGCCGGTTACCCCCATTATCAGGGGAACGTCGTGTGCCATCACTGCCTGGCGTACCCATTCATGGGTGCCGGTTCCTCCGGTAGGCCCGTCGTTAAGCGTCATGGCCATGGAGAAATCCTTCATGCTTGTAAGTTCTTTCATTAGAGGCATAGACGATACGTCATTCCCGAACCAGTCTCTCACAAAGATAGAGGTCGGGTCGGTAGCGAACGCAGCCAGTGTAGGCTCGCCGCCGGCGTAGTGGCCCAGGTTGACGTAATCCTTGCCGTATTCGTATCCGTACTCCTCAAGCACTAAGAGTGCCTCTTCAGCAAATGTGGGCCCTGCAGGGAAAGAAGCTAGCGCCACAACCCTAATGTTCTTTCGTGCCAGCTGATGAAGAACCGCTTCAGCTATTGGGCTCAGGTCTATTTCATCACCTGGCTCATAGTCAAACCCAATGACCACAGTGGACCCGTTGGGCAAGCTTTCTACAAATTCGTAGGTCTTCTTGACAGGGTCTGTTATATCAATGGGCAGTCCTATTGGGTTGATGATAGGGATGGCGATGGCAAGGGCCATGAGCAGATAGAATAATCGTCTATCCAACGATTGCAGCTTTTCAAAAATGTCCACGCATCATCCCCCCTTACTCTCCGCCGTAGGAACGGCGTTCCAATCCCACGATAATCCTCAACGATACGGCTATGAAACCAATGGCGCCAGCGATCATGACTCCCCGTTGCCCGCCAACGTTTAGAACCGACATGATCCAGTCAGTCAAGGGTACCGAAACAGGCAGGATCTTGGCCCCCAGGGGGACTCTGCCGAGCATCACGATACAACCTGTTAGCAGCAAGATAGCTGCCTCAACGTTCTTGGCACGGAACGCCCTGTAAGCCGCTGTACCGATATAAAACGCAAGCAGTGAAAATATGGCGCTTCCTGTGGGAACGTTAATATAGTCGAAAATGAACTTGTAGGCGGTGGAGTTTTGACCCAAGAACACACCTACCAATATGGTAATCGCAAAGGTTATCAAAAGAGCCAGACTGTAGAAGTTCTGGCCTTTGGACCTTTGGATGTTGCTCACATGAACTCTGATGATGTTTACCGCACCAAGCCCCAAAGCAAATACAGCGATCACTGCCTGCCATCTAAGGATGCTCTGTGCACGGTCCTGGATGAACGGCACATTTATGAAGTATGCGAAGACAACGGTGACACCGCAAATGAAGGCTATTATGGTGGGTAAAGTTCTCTTGGCGAACATAGCCGGTTCACCTCCTTGCTAATCTTACTTGGACAACAACGTCACTAAGGCACTTGAGCCCGATGTTACCATTATCGCGCCGACGATCATAAATCCGATACAGATAGCTTTGATGATGTCCTCTGCCCGGAGGCTCCCCAAGTGGAACTCGTTCTTTCCAAAGTGGGCTCCGGCAGCAAACATCTCGTCACCGAGGATCACGTAGTCGCAAGCCACCACGAAGAATGGGATCTGGTATGCGTTGGTGGTTCCTGCGATCTGGATAGCCCCGATGGTGCTGCCAGCTTCTGCGAGGATCAGTGCTTCCGCGGCAAACTGGCCGATCATGATGTTCGATGCCACCTGCTCCCGGTAGAGAACTCCGATGACTCCGCTCGCATATGCCCACTGGTCGGTTGAGATGAACCGGCAGTCTTCAGGCCTGAACGCTTCAGGCTTGCCTGCTTCCAGGTAGCCTTGCTTCATTACCTGTTCGGTAACGGCGAAGGTTTCAGGCTGGGACACTGTGACGATTAGCCTGACGTCGTATTGGGCTGCGAGTTTGGCGACATGACCCAGAACTTCCAGCCCTGCGAAGGTTGCTGCTACCAGCCCTCCGAATCCGGGTGTGAAGTGCAGGGGTTTACCCATCTCTGCGGCCCGGCCCACGGCTTCATCGATGGCATCAAATCCGGGGATTGTGCGGACACCGATTTGCATCCCCTGTCTGGCCATGTACATGAAGATCCCCATGAGCCCAGTGCTTATTAGGAGCGCGAAGAAATCGAAGATTCTGCCTTCTACGAACAACTGTGCTCACCTCCTAACGGTTTGATTAGATGTTTTGAATGGACGGTTTGGCTGACCGTCTGATTGGTTACAGGCCTTCCGGCCCTTCAGTACTCGGCCTTATAGATCCTGGCCTTACTATCCGGCTCGGGAGTATCGGGGCTGTGAGATCCGGCCCCTAACTACCCGGCCCTCTGGGCCTTTGGCAAGCCTGCCTTTGAGTACATGTATATGCGGTGGATAAGTATGAAATCATTGCTTGTCGCTTGTCCAGAGAATAACTATCCAGCACACAACATCTACTCTTGGGCGTGGCCTGTCTCTCGGGTACGGCCTGTACGCTTGAACTGCAGGCACTCTTGGTTTGAAGCTTGTTGTGTTTGCTGTTGCAGATGCTAATACCTATATGGTGTGTTCCTTGTTGCCCCATTGCGCGGACCCTTACTCTTCAGGTTGCCCGGCTATCTTTACGACAAGCTACGGGATGAGGTAGACGTGACAAGATGGCCTCCGGCGAGTCCATGATAAGGTACGGAATTAGTTGGATACGGCACGCGGATACGGCACGATACTCGCGGCAAGCTGCACAAGTTGCACTGGCAACACGTTGCGCTGGCGATCCGTTTCCCAGTGCACCGGGGGATCCATTGTGATAGAATCTACTAGTTGGAGTCGACTAGTTTCAGCCTATTGGTTGGGGTTTTGAGAGGTCTTAGGAACTGGACCGCTGGATAGGGTGAACATCAGATGCGCGGCAAGAATGGCTGCTGCTTCTGATGTATCCCATTCCGGTGTATCCATTGACTTAGAGGTCTGACCATTTGACCGGAAATGTGAAAGGGACTGAGCCGATGCCGAAGCCGGTTGGGTTTGCACATGAAGCCGGGTTGAACGAACCATCTAAGCAGGAAATGCGCAGGACCATATTAAACCTTGTGTGGCCTACTACTGTGGAGAGTCTCTTGCAGATGGGTGTCGGTTTAGTAAACACTGCTATAGTCGGACACTTGTCTGCAGTGGCGATAAGCGCTGTGGGACTCTGCAACCGCGTTTCCAGCTTGCTTGCGTGGCCCTTGAATCAGGCTGTGTCCACAGGGGGTACGGTGCTTGTTGCGCAGTCTATAGGAGCAGGGGATAGGGAAGGAGCCAGGACCCACGCTATCCAAGCGATGCTTTTTGCTTTGGTGAGCATCTCATTAGTGGCTGTCCTGCTGTTTATATTTGCTGTACCTGCGTTATCTGTTTTTGAGCCCGACCCCGAGGTGCTTGCCACAGGTGTCCGATATCTACGTATCTTTGTCATAGGGCTCCCGGCTGTCGGGATAATGATGGCAGCAGGCGCTGCCCTGAGGGGCACAGGAAACACACGGAGCCCTATGGTTGTGGCTGTCATGGTCAATATACTCAACGTAACGCTCAGTTGGATTTTGATTTACGGGAAACTCGGGCTGCCGGCTATGGGTGTGGTCGGTTCCGCTATTTCAACAGTTGTTGCACAGTGGACTGGTGCCATCATGGCATTACTGATCGTGACGTCAGCCAGGTCAACCCTGGGGATCCGGATTAGAGGGCCGTGGCGGTTTGACCGCGAGGCGTTAAGGCGGGTACTCAGGATCGGACTACCTGCCTCAGGCGAGTCTTTTGCGTGGCAAGCGGCGTCAGTAATCCTGACTTTCTATGTGACGAGTTTCGGGACCAAGGCTCTTGCAGCCCACCAGATAGGCTTGAGCGCTGAGTCGCTTTCCTATATGCCTACCGCAGGATTTGAAATAGCGGCTATCGCTTTGGTAGGCCAGTCAATAGGGGCGGCCAACCTGCGTATGGCAAAGCGATATTCCATCGAACTCGCGAAGATGTGTGCGGTCATAACTGTTTTTACTGCAGGCTTGCTGTTTTTCTTTCCTGTACCGATTATGGGCCTTCTTGCTGAAGACCCGGAAGTTGTCGCCCTGGGAGCGGTGTACCTTAGGATTATGGCTGTCGCCCAGCTTCCGCAGCAGGTTTCGTCTGTGCTGAAGGGTGCAATCAGGGGTAATGGGGATACCCGTACGCCGATGTACGTTGCCGGCCTGGGGCTTTGGGGCGTGCGTTTGCCTGTTGCCTACCTGTTGGGATTTGTCTTGGGAAGGGGTATTGCGGGCGTCTGGCTGAGCATGTGTCTGGACTTGATAATCCGTTTTGGGCTGATTATGTGGCGGTACAGGGCGATTCTGTGGATTAAGGAATCGGGTGGCGTGGAGGCCGGGGTGGGCACCTAGAAGCGGTGTGCCGGTCTTCTTGAGTCTTGAGCAAATCTTTCCCTCCTTCTTTGTATCATGGCTTCCTTTGGTGCACATGGTGCGCCAATTTGCGGTCGTCTGGTCCCGTCCTAGAGGAAAATGGTGTACGTGGTGCACCATTTTGGGGTGTTATGGTTCCATTGCGAGTGAAAACGGTGTACGTGGTGAGCCATTTTGCGGTGGTTTGGCTC
>DUQH01000048.1 GCA_012837895.1 Candidatus Fermentithermobacillaceae bacterium
AACGTTGATTATGCAGAAATTCAAGTTGAGTTGGATGGCGCTGTTGAGGAACGACGAACACGCCCAATTGATCGAGCAGCTGTGCGGCATCCTCGACGATCGTCCCGTCGAGAATCCGTACGTAACGCAAGCGGCCGCAAAGGTGAAATTGCACCTTCCCGCCCTGCGTTGCGTAGGATCGGAATCGCGCAAGCACGAACTGACGGCCGTGCTGGAGGAGTTGTCGGAAAAACGCCGTCGGACGTTGATCTCGCTCGACATGCGGGTGAAGGCGGCCTTGTGGTCGCCCTTAAAAGAGGAGAGCAAGCCGGCCGAAGTGTTGTGCTTTTGGCTCGACAAGCAGGGGAAGCGCCTCGTAAAAGGCAGCCGCATTGCGCAGACGCGGCGCGTGAACGAAATGCTGCGGGATGCGGCTAATGATACGTCCCTACGCGAAGCGTTGGAGGCCTGCATCTGATGCCGCTCGTGGAGAGCCTTCGCGAGACGAACGATACCTTCGGTGCAACCTTCTTGAAACGCAACGACGATTGGGCGCGCAAGGAAAAGTCCAATAGGCGCGTCATCCGCAAATCGGTGGACGAAGCGGTGAAGCTGCTGATGGGCATGTTGGCGTCTTTTGCCGAGTTGGACGGGCAAAGCGGGTATGCGAAGTTGATCGGCGAATTGGACCGCCTGCTTGTCTATTACCGCAGGACGGTTGCCGTGCGGAAAGGACGTCAAGCGGCCGCGAAGGAAAGAGCGAAAAGCAGGGAGCATCGGGGCAACCCGGACATGCAAAGCGGTCGGGGTGAGCTCGACAAACAGGGCATGCAGGGCGTCCGGGATGAACAGGGAATCCTGAACGAACGGAGCAAACCGGGCGGACAAGGGGACGAACAAAACAATTGGGACAAGCAAAGCAAATGGAGCAAAGCGGGTGTTCAGAATGACGAAGGAGGCGATTGGGATAAGCAAAGTACATGGAGCACATAAGGCGAGCGAGACAAAGGAAGCGAGCGGAACGAACGAGACGAATTAAATAAGTGGGATGAACGAAGCGAACAGGATAAATTCGAAAAGCCGCAAAAGTATGATGCCCCTGATGTCTCCGATCTACTCTCTCGAATGCCGGACGTTGCGGAAACACAACGTATGAAACGCAGCAGTGGATTGCTCCACATAGACTTTTCAGAGGAATCCCGGCAGGCAATTGCCGACATGCGCAATGTACCCTCAAAAGTGCCTGACGCGCTTGGCGTACCCAACCTACTTCCTCGAATGCCCGATGTTCCCAATGTGTCCGATGTTCCCAATGTGTCCGACGTGCGCAATGTTCCTGACGTGCCCAACGCTCCATCCCGAGTGCCCGTCTGATCGTCAACCCCACATAAAAACATCACATTTACAACTACAACTGCAACGATTTTTCTTGCCGTTGTGAAAAATTGCATTTGTGAGTTGAATTCACCAATGTTTCTTTAATGTTTCTTTTAATGGATGTTTTATTCTTTTGCGACTAAAAAGTGGTATTTTTGTCGAAATTCCCGTATTTAAGTAAATTTATCCCCTATTATTTCTGCTATT
>DUQH01000047.1 GCA_012837895.1 Candidatus Fermentithermobacillaceae bacterium
CTGTTCTCTTGTCTTTCATAGCAGCACCTCCGCGTGTTGATACAGTTCAGCAATACGTGCCGCTTCCTCGCGCAAAATCCGGGTGCCCGTTTCAGTTATGAGGTACGTCTTGCGGCGGTTTTCCTCTTTGACAGGCTCAATCAAACCGTCACGTTCAAGTTTGCTTATACTGGAGTAGACCGTCCCAGCTCCGAGAACAATGCGTCCGGCGGTTAATTCGTTGACATGTTGCATGATCCCGTAGCCATGGCGCTCTTCCCGTAAAGAAAACAAGATGTAAAACATGGTTTCACTCATGGGAACATACCGCCTGCGAATCTTGTCAAAGATCACCTTCTGTCTCCCCTCAAGCCTACTCCACACTATGATATATCACATCATGTTATACCACAACGTGATATATTCAGTCAACGGCCATATCTCACCTTACCATCAGGCTGTCAAGAGAAGCTTCCGTATGAGGTCATGTATGTTCCTGCCTTCAGCTTTAGCGCGGAGAATTGGCCCATAGAGGACTCAACTTACCCCATGGAGAACTTCTCAAAAAGGCAAAAGCAACCAACACATACCCGCTTGAAACCGGAATCAACGGGAACAAAGGAGGGAGCACCTTGTTTTCCAAGGTTCCTATAACATTCGACAGGTACTTGCTGTATGAAGAGATCAAACAATACCTTGAAAATGTAGCAGCCGCATATCCTGACTTATGCAGCCTAAGTTCCATCGGAAAAAGCTATGAAGGACGGGACATCTGGCTGCTTACCATCACCGCCGGTGGAGAGGCAGCACCGTCTGAGAAACCCGCCATATACGTTGACGCAAACATCCATGCAGGAGAAGTCACTGGGAGTATGGCAGCCCTGTACCTCATAGATTACCTACTCGGGAAATACGGCACAGATGATGAAGTCACCCATCTACTGGACAGGCTGACTTTATACGTGCTTCCCCGGGTCAACCCTGATGGGGCAGAACTTTACCTGACAACGCCCCACATGCTTAGAAGCAGCGTAAGGATATGGCCTGATGATGGAATACAAGACCTTCCAGGGCTTCACCGGGCTGACATCAACGGCGATGGCAAAATCCTTGAGATGAGAATCAGGGATGACAACAAAGGCGAATGGAAAGTCTCCTCGAAAGATCCCCGTCTGATGGTTCCCAGACAGCCTGGTGAAAGGAAAGGGCCCTTCTACCGGATTTATCCTGAAGGATATATAAAGGACTATGAAGGTGAGCCGGTAACGGTGCACAAGACGCCTTGGGGCTTGGACCTGAACCGGAATTTCCCGTCTAATTGGGAGCCCGGCGTGCCAGGCGGCGGGGAGTTCCCTGCAGGGGAGCCGGAAACCCATGCGTTAGTGCAATTCATAGTAAATCATCCTAACATCGGCGCTATTCAAGCCTTGCACACTGCAGGAGGCTTCTTCTTCAGGAATCCGTGCAAGTACGAAGAAAGCAAAATGGACCCTCAAGACCTGATAGCTACCAAAGCTATTGCCCGCCAGGGTACCAAGGTCACCGGCTATCCTGATGTCAAGTCCCCGAACAGTTCCACCATGAACGAATGGGCTTACGAGCACAGGGGCATAATCGCTTACACCACCGAACTCTGGAACCGTTATGAACGCGCCGGGATCGATCTTGAGGTTGCAAGGGAGAAGTCTGATCCTGAGAAGTTTCCGGATGAGTTCGAAAAGATGTGCCTAAAGTTCTTGGAGTGGAACGACCGTGAGCTGTCGGGCAAGGGGTTCATAGACTGGATGCCTTTCGAACATCCCCAGCTGGGTACAGTTGAAATCGGAGGCTGGGACAGAAAATTCTGCGCCCAGAACCCACCTCCTCACTTATTAGAAGAAGAATGCCGCAGAGCTGCCCAGTGGATTATGCAGCACGCAGCAGCTTTACCGTGGGTCAACATAACAGACACTAGAGTCCAGGATATCAGTGGTAGCCTGAAAAAGGTGACTGCTTTGATAGAAAACTGGGGCTATTTGCCTACAAGCATTACCAACAAGGCTGCACAACTCAAGGTTGTTGAAAAGGACACTGTTGAGCTCAAGGCAGGCCCAGGAGTAGAGATAACCGGTAAAGCAAAACACGAAACAGACTTCCTGGAAGGGTACGTCAGCGGAGCAAAGGGCCCTGCCAAGTCGACAGTCCAGGTCTCATGGGTGGTAAGAGTGTCTCCGGACCACACCCCTCCTCCCTGTGTGACTGTTGAATACAGGAGCCAAAGGGGCGGGGTAGTGAGAAAAGCACACTGCCTTGCCTAAGAAGACGGCTCAGAAAAGGCAGCTAACAAGGTCCTGCAAGATCCTGAACAACAAGAGTCGTGAGTTAGCCACCTATCTCACGACTCATCTGTTTTCATCAGCCAAGCGAGGCAATCCGAGGCCGGTGGTGTTATCCAGACTCTAGGTCTTCTCCAATTACTATGATCTCAGGTTCCAGTACAACCCCGTAATTCTCGTAGACCTTTTGTTTTATGATATCCATGAGGGTAAGCACATCCTTTGCAGTAGTGCCGCCGTGGTTTACGATAAAGCCTGCATGTTTAGGCGAAACCATAGCGCCCCCGCACGAAAACCCTTTGAGCCCCAGTTCTTCTATCATAGCGCCAACGTACCTGCCGGTCGGCCTTCTAAACGCGCTCCCTGCAGAAGGCATATCCAGCGGCTGCTTCTCTTCCCTTTGCTTTAGGTGTTCCATCATCACCTGCCGGATTCTATTCTTGTCTCCCGGCTCAAGTACTATTTCCACATTGAGAATGAGAAGATCGTCCCTGGACAAGAACAAAGAGTTCCTGTATGAAAACTGTGCTTCCTCACTGGAAATCCATTGGGTTGTGCCGTCGGTAGTTGCCACTTCAGC
The DNA here is from genome assembly GCA_012837895.1 of Candidatus Fermentithermobacillaceae bacterium. Lineage (GTDB taxonomy): Bacteria > Bacillota > Sulfobacillia > Fermentithermobacillales > Fermentithermobacillaceae > DTU015. Next base: position 2,875 of record DUQH01000047.1, read on the forward strand.
CCTTCTTACCAAGGAGCCTATGTCGCCGCCATAAGCTCCGGCGTTCATTGTAACGGCTCCGCCCATACTCCCTGGGATCCCCACTGCAAACTCCAAGCCCGATAATTCGTAGTCCACACTGGCTTCAACAATCGTATGAAGCAACGTTCCGGAACTAACCATGAGGCTCTTGGAACCGTTCCTTTCGATCCCTGTGTATCCTGAAGCTAGTTTGATTATGCAGCCCCGCACGCCGCCATCCCTGACGAGCAAATTGGTCCCGTTGCCAATGGTGTGACAGGGCACATTAAGCCGTTTACACATTAACCAGGCGTTGATAGCATCATCACGGGTACCGGGAATGACGAGGAGGTCACATGGCCCGCCAATACGGAATGATGTGTGGTTTGACATCGGCTCGGAAAAAAGCACTTGAGAGTTGGTTAAGGAAGACGCAATCTGCTCATAAACCGCACTGGAATCAGCACTTCCACCGCCCATGGCCGCTCCTCCTCTCTCACTAAACTATGCTCCCTTATCATGATAGTAGTTTGTCCCTTAATATTGTATTGACCTTGGCCGGGTTAGCTTTCCCTTTGGTATGTTTCATAACCTGTCCAACCAAGAATCCAACGGCTTTAGCCTTCCCCGCCTTTATTTCTTCAACCACCGATGGGTGCGCAGCGATAACCTCATCTACAATCCTTGCAATGCTCTCGTCATCTGAAATCTGCTCCAAACCGCGCTCTTTAACTATTGTACGCGGATCCTGCCCGGTCTCAATCATAATAACCAGTACATCTTTAGCTATCTTTCCGCTGATGACGCCTTTGTTAATAAGTTCGAGCATTGATACAAGATATTCAGGACTCAAGGGGATGTTTTCATACGGTATGTTTTCCGCCTTCATGTACCCCAGCAGTTCAACCATTATCCAGTTAGAAGCAGTCTTGGGATCTGCGCCAAGGGAAACGCATGCGTCAAAAAACTCTGCCAGTGAAGGATCAAGGGTAAGCACTCGTGCATCATACTCGGGAAGGCCAAGTTCGTCTACGTAATAAGAGACAATCTCATCGGGAAGTTTGGGCATTTCGTTTCTCACTTCTTCAATGAACCCCTGGCTCAGCTCCAGCCTGGGCAAGTCAGCATCAGGGAAATACCTGTAGTCATCGCTTGATTCTTTGGTACGCAGCACTCTGGTAACTTGTTCAGTTTCATCCCAATGCCTGGTCTCCCTGACAATCTGCCCGCCTTGTTCCAGCACCTGTGCTTGCCGTTGGAACTCATATGCCAGCGCTCTCACCACTGCCCTGAACGAACTCAGGTTCTTCATTTCCACGGGGGCCCCAGGCACCTGGCTGCCTTTCCTTCTTACAGATATATTGCAGTCAACCCTCATAGAGCCTTCTTCCATCTTCACATCTGAAACACGGGCAAACTTGAGCAGCCCCTGGAGTTTCTCAAGGTATTGCCTTGCCTCTTCAGGCGACGATATGTCAGGCTCAGACACTATTTCAATGAGAGGCACTCCGGCCCTGTTACAGTCCACCAGTGAATACTCAGCCGTTATGATCTCGTCTCCGGCGTGAACCGACTTGCCTGCGTCTTCTTCAATGTGAACCCTGTTTATCCTGATTTTCTTGCGCGGGTCGTCTATCCAGATGTACCCGCCTTGTGCAATGGGTTCATAAAACTGGGTAACCTGATACCCCTTGGGGAGGTCGGGGTAGAAGTAATTCTTGCGGTCAAACTTGCTGACAGGATTGATAGAGCAGTTAAGCGCTATTGCCGCCCTGGTAGCGAGCCGCACTGCTTCCATGTTAGCCTGGGGCAAAGCTCCGGGCATTCCAAGGCACACAGGGCATATGTTTGTGTTGGGCGGGTCCCCGAACCGGGATGAGCACCGGCAGAACAACTTTGTATCAGCGGCTAACTCTACGTGAACTTCCAGCCCAATCATCATTTCATATTGATTAGTCAACCAACTCACACTCCCTGACAGGGTTTAGCTTGCGCCGCATAGAGCTGACCTCTTCACGGATCCCTGCCTCGATTTCTTGCTCTAATAAATAGCCTGCCTTGAGTACAGCCGGCTCGTCAAAGGGTTTGCCTATTATCTGCAAACCGCATGGGAGAGCTGCACCGTCACAATCCACAAATCCCATGGGCATGGAAAGGGCGCACAAGCCCGCCATGTTGACTGGAATCGTGATCAGGTCGGCAAGGTACATGGTGAGCAGATCCTCAATCTTCTCGCCTATCTTGAACGCAACATCAGGAGAGGCGGGAGAGACGATTAGATCAAAATTATCAAAGGCTTTTTCAAATTCACGTTTGATAAGGGTCCTTACCCTGGCTGCTCTCATGAAATACCGGTCTTTATTCCCGGAGTCAAGCACAAAAGTACCCAGGAGTATCCGCTTAACGACTTCCTTTCCAAGCCCCTCTCCCCGGGACTTGGTGTACATCTCATCCAGTGTCCCTGCAGGAGCCCTTCTGCCAAACCTCACCCCGTCAAATCTCGACAGGTTAGACGAAGCTTCGGCTGCTGCAATCACATAGTAAGCTTCAACTGCATGAGCTACAGGAGGTATGCTCATCTCTTCAACTATCATTCCCATGTCTTCCATAGTGCTGAGGGTGTTGTCGAACAGCTCCCTTACCTGGGCAGACACGCCATTCAGCAATTCCCTGGGGATACCTACCCGCAGCCCTCTGACGCTACCTTCCAGGCGCTTAGTGTAAGCTGCCGGCTCTCCCGCTGCAGACGTGGCATCAAGGGGATCATGTCCGGCGATAGCTTCCAATAGCAGGGCACAATCCCACACAGTCTCCCCAAAAGGCCCTACTGTATCCAACGATGAAGCATACGCTGTGACTCCGTAACGGGATACAAGCCCGTAGGTAGGCTTTAGGCCACAAACCCCGCTAAAGCTTGCAGGCTGCCTTATTGAACCCCCGGTATCTGTCCCCAAAGCCAGAGGCGCCATTCCCGCGGCGACCGCCGCGGCAGATCCGCCGCTTGATCCACCTGGAACCCGCCTCAAGTCCCAGGGGTTACGTGTGATCCCGTAAGCAGAAGTCTCAGTGGAAGAACCCATGGCAAATTCGTCCAAGTTTGTCTTCCCGACGATAACCGCACCTTGATCGCGCAGCAGTTTGATCACTGTAGCGTCATAAGGCGAAATCCAGTTCTCCAGGATCTTGGAACCGCATGTGCACCTGGCGCCTTTGACGCAGATGTTGTCTTTGATAGCAACGGGCAGTCCCGCCAAAGGCCCGGGAGAATCGCCTTCCCGGAGCAGGGCATCTACCCTGGATGCATCCATGCGTGCCGTTGGTTCCAGAACGTCAATAAACGCATTGATTTCAGGATCTGCTTCCCTTATCGCATTGAGGTAACATTCCAGCACCTCAGTTGCGGAAATTTCACCTGATGTTATGTACTTCAGAATGTCCCTTACGGGCATACCCCATATTTCCATTGCCAGACACCTCTTTTGACTAAACGCCTTGAGATTCCCTCGGCACCTTGAAATAGCCGTTATGGACCGAAGGTGCGCATTCCATTACCAACTCCCGGCAGAGGCTTTCATGGGGAACATCCTCAGCCAGGTCTACGGGCGCTTCACCCAAAGTAAAGCTAGGAGGCACACCTTCTACATCAACCTCAAACAGTTTGTTTATACGTGCCAAGATTAGCTCAAGTTCCCCGGCTACAACCTTTTCATCTTGCGGGTCTATGTCTATCCTGGCAAGATGAGCAATCCGCTTAACGTCAATCTCCATCTACAGAACTCCTTCCATGGACCAGGTCAAGAAATTCATCCTCTGTCAGTACACGAACTCCAAGTGCCCTTGCCCTATCCAGCTTGGAACCTGGAGCGCTTCCGGCTACCAGTGCAAAAGTATTGCGCGACACAGAAGAAGACACTTTCCCGCCTAAGCGTTCTATATGCTCCTTAGCTTCATGACGGGTCATACTGCTCAAGGTTCCGGTGAGAACCAGAGTCTTACCTGACAAAGGCCCCGCTTGATCCTGATAAGTCTGGACTTTCAGGGCTGCTTCAACCCCTGCGCTCCTAAGCTTACCTATCATTTGCTTTACAGAATCCTGTTTGAAAAACATCACAACCGCCTTGGCAGTCTCAGGGCCTATTTCTTCGATCATCATAAGGCGTTCCTCTGTAGCATTCATGATCTCATCAAGGCTTTGAAGGTGCCCGCTGATAAGATCTGCCGTGCGCAACCCCACATGCCTTATACCAAGGGCATAAAGGAACTTATGGAGCCCCCTGGACTTGGATGCCTCTATGGCCTCAGTCAGGTTCTGGGAAGACTTCTGCCCCATTCCGGGCAACTTAGCTATATCCTCCTGGGTGAGGCTGTACAGGTCACCGGCGTCTTTAACCAGCCCCGCTTGGAGAAGCGATTCTATAAGCGCAGGTCCCAGTCCTCTTATGTCCATGGCATCCCTTGAACAAAAATGAATCAGTCTTTCCTTTATCTGAGCAGGACATGAGAAATTCAGGCACCTGTGGGCAACCTCTCCCGGCGGCCTCACCACAGGGGAACCGCATGACGGGCATTCCCCAGGCATGGAAAACTGTTTCTCTTCCCCTGTCCGCCTTTCCTGGAGTACAGCTACTACTTCAGGTATTATGTCCCCTGCCTTCTGCAGTATCACAGTGTCACCTATGCGTACATCCTTTTCCCTGACAAGATCTTCATTGTGCAGCGAAGCCCGGGAAACCACTGACCCCGAAACGGTAACCGGTTCAAGCATGGCGATAGGTGTGAGCACGCCGGTCCGCCCTACCTGAACGATAATGTCATTCACTTTGGTCTCAACTTGTTCCGAAGGAAACTTAAAAGCAATCTGGGATCTGGGAGAGTGGCCTGTAGCCCCAAGCGCTTGAGCGATGCGGCGATCCTGGACTTTAACCGCCATGCCGTCTATATCGTAAGGCAGTGTATGCCTGCTTTCTTGCCAGCCGGAAACCACTTCAATCACTTCGTCAATGGACCGGCAGTAGTGATAAACCGGCACAGGGAACCCCAGGGTCCTTAGAAGTTCAAGACAAGCTGTCTCGTCCTGGGGCATCTGGAGATCCCCCCGCAAATCCCTGATTTCGTAAAACAAAGCCCGCAACGGCCTGGAAGCTGTCACCTTAGGATCAAGCTGCCTCAGGGATCCGGCAGCAGCGTTGCGGGGGTTGGCAAACAGGGGTAAGCCGTTTTGTTCTCTCTCTTCATTGAGTTTCCTGAAATCTTCTTTTGGCAAGTACACTTCGCCGCGGACTTCAAGATACTCAGGCGTCCCTCCAGGTATACCACGCAGCACCAAAGGCACTGACTGTATTGTCCTCACGTTGGCAGTGACGTCCTCACCTGACAGCCCGTCTCCCCGGGTGAGGGCAAGAGTCAAGCTCGCGTTTTCATACCGGAGGATCACTGAAAGCCCGTCTATCTTGGGTTCGACTACGTAGTCAAGTTGAGGCGCCCCTGAAATCTCCCTGGCCCTCCTGTCAAAAGCACTGAGTTCCAGTTCTGAAAAGGCATTGGCAAGGCTGAGAACTGCCCGGGTATGGGGTACGGACCTGAATGCTGAAGACACCTGCCCGCCTACACGCTGGGTCGGCGAATCGGGAGTCATGAGTTCAGGATACTGCGCTTCTAGTTGTTGAAGCCGCCTGAACAACTTGTCGAACTCGGCGTCGCTGATAACAGGGTCGTCAAGCACGTAGTAGCGGTACTCATGTTCCGTTATCTGCCGCCTGAGCTCAGAAATCTCCCTGGCAGCTTCCTCTTTGGCAGTTTTCTCGTTGCCAGCTTTCTCCCTGGAAAAGGCATCGCTCATACTGCCTTCTACCCCCTCTATAGTTCATCCCAGTCAAAAGCCTGAAACTCAAGAAGGTCTTGGGGAATCTCCTTAATGAACCTGGAAATCCCTGTCAGGTAGGTGTCGTAATACGAATCCCTGTAGGCAGCAAGTGTAAAGTACAGGATCTCCTTGGCCCGGGTCATACCTACGTAACACAGGCGGCGCTCTTCTTCGATCTGGTTGTCGTCACCGATAGACCGGGCATGGGGCAGGAGCCCCTCCTCCATACCAACCATGAAAACCACATCGAATTCAAGCCCTTTAGCCGCATGAAGCGACATCATCACGCATACGTCTTTGTTCTCGTCATACATATCTTGGTCGCTTGCAAGCGCTTGATTCTCGAGATAATCGTAGAGGGTTTCGCCTCTTGACGCAGACAGCCTCATTGAAACCAGGAGTTCCTGCAGGTTTTCAAGCCTGGCCTCATTCTCCGGTGAGTCAACGCTCAGGAGGCGCCGCGTGTATCCGGTATTCTCAAGTATATGGGCCATCATCTCGTGGGTGGGTATGTTTTCCACATCAGAGACGTCTTTCAGGATAATCCCCAACTCCTCAGCTGCTGCCTTTTGCGGGCCGGTCAACCTGGGAATATCCGGCGCCTTGCACAATGCATCGATAATACTCAAACCGTTTTGTTCAGCGTAATCCATTATCCTGCGCACACTGGCAGGGCCAAGCCCCCTGGGCGGCTCATTGATTATCCGTTCCAGGGAAATGTAGTCGTTGGGATAAGCTATCAACCGGAGATAGGCGATAGCATCTTTGATCTCTTTCCTCTCGTAAAACCTGAGGCCGCCTACAATAGTGTACGGGATGCCGGCGCGCATGAACGCATCTTCGAAGTTCCTTGACTGGGCGTGTGTCCGGTACAACACAGCGATAGACCCGAGAGGCCTTGTGGCCGACAACCTGAGTATCTCATCTGCCACAAACTGGGCTTCCTCATCCTGATTCCGCGTTACTACCACGGAGATAGGGGCCCCGCCTTTTCTTGCTGTCCATAACCGCTTGTCTTTCCTGAAATAGTTGTTGGACACAACGTGGTATGCTCCGTCAAGGATTACCTGGGTAGACCTGTAGTTTTGTTCCAATTTGACTACTTTGCACGAAGGGTAATCCTTTTCAAATTCAAGGATATTTCTAAGGTCAGCGCCCCTGAAGTTATATATGCTCTGGTCGTCATCGCCCACAACCGCTAAGTTTTTGTGGGAAGCTGCAAGCACCTTTGTAAGTTCGTATTGAGCCCTGTTAGTGTCCTGGTATTCATCTACCAGGATGTACTGGAATTTGTTCTGGTGCTTCTCGCGTATCTGCTTATTGTCCCTGAGCAGCAATACAGTTTTCATGATCAAATCGTCAAAATCCATGCCGTTGAGCTCTGAGAGCTTTTTCTGGTACAGTGCATAAGCTTGGGCTGCTTTGGTCTCAAAAAATGAAACTGCGTTCCTGGCAAGCACCCCAGGGTCCCACAGTTTGTCTTTGGCACTGGAAATGATCCTTAGCATGCTTGAGGGATTATACTGCCTTTCAGACAGGTTCATCTCCTTAAGCACCTGTCGTATTATCCGGAGCTGGTCCTGGGCATCCATTATTGAAAACCTGGCATTCTTGCCCAATGCCTGATACTCGGTACGGAGAATCCTCAGGCACGCGGCATGGAAGGTCATCGCCCAGACTCCTTCGGCCTTGTCCCCAAGCAGCGCCCGGATCCGGTGCTTGAGCTCATTTGCCGCCTTGTTTGTGAAGGTGATAGCCAAAATAGACCATGGCGCCACGCCTTGGGAAATGAGATACGCCACCCGCCTTGTAAGCACCGTTGTCTTGCCGCTGCCTGCACCGGCTAGTATGAGCAGCGGGCCGCCCATGTGGGTCACCGCTTGCTTCTGTGGTTCATTGAGTCCTTCAAGGATTTGGTCTGTCTGTGAGCATGATGCCGGTCTTGCATTTGCCAAAATTCATACACCGCCATTGGGAATACTTGAACACCTAGATTATAACGGATATGCTCACCGCCGGGCAAAAGCTTGAAACCTTGCTGGTTGAAGGAACTGAGCCTCTTGACGTAGAATAGAGATCTCTGGGCTTTTGCCCATTTTACTGGTTTCACTAAAGATTCAGGAGGAACACGCTTTTGGCGAGAAATCTGCCCGCTACAGTCCTTAGCGATGGCACAATACTGCTGGAAGTCAACAATCCCGAGTACGAGAGCGCCCGCGATGCCATCATGCGGTTCGCGGATTTGGTGAAGAGCCCTGAGTACATCCATACGTACCGGCTGTCTGTGCTGTCGTTATGGAACGCTGCTTCCTGCGGCTTTACCTCTGAACAAGTCATAGAGGAACTAAGCAGCTACTCCAGATACCCGTTGCCGGAAAACATCATAGTGCACATCAAAGACACTATGGACAAATTCGGCATCACCAAGCTTACCTATGAAGACGGGAATCTGATCCTGATCTGCTCCGACCCGTTCATCATGGAGGAAATAAGAAGGTCGGACAGGATGGAGCCGCACATTGAAAGGCCAGCCGGAAAAGACTCGCTGATAATAAAGGCGTACTCACGCGGGCTGGTGAAGCAAATCCTCATCAAGATGGGCTACCCTTGCGAAGACCTGGCAGGCTACACCGAAGGTGATCCCCTGGATATGTCCCTTGCGAGCATCACAAGAGAAGGATTGCCGTTCAGCCTCAGGCCATACCAGAAAGACGCAAGGGATGCGTTCTGGGCAGGCGGCAGCGTCAGGGGCGGAAGCGGTGTTATTGTACTTCCATGTGGGGCAGGCAAGACAGTCGTAGGTATGGGAGTCATGGAACTTGTGGGGGCCCAGACGCTGATCCTCACAACCAACGTAGTGGCGCTCAGGCAGTGGATAAACGAACTCTTGGACAAATCTAACCTGACTGAAGACATGGTCAAGGAATACAGCGGGGATAAGAAGGAAGTAGGCCCTGTGACGGTTACAACATACCAGATCCTCGCTTACAGGAAGCGGGGCACTTCCAAGGAGATCTTTCCACACTTCGATTTGTTCAACAAGCGGAACTGGGGGCTCATAATCTACGATGAAGTACACCTGTTGCCAGCACCTGTGTTCAGAATTACGGCAGACCTGCAAGCCAGAAGAAGGTTGGGGCTTACAGCTACCCTTGTGCGGGAAGATGGGCGGGAAGACGATGTATTCAGCCTGATCGGGCCCAAAAAATTCGACAAGCCCTGGAAAGAACTTGAGGCTCAGAACTGGATTGCAGCTGCCCATTGCCATGAAATAAGGGTGGATTTCCCTCAGGACAAACGACTTGAATACCATGTAGCCGGAGAAAGGGACAAGTACAGGATAGCTGCAACCAACCCTGAAAAGTACCCGCTGGTGAAGGCTATCATAGAGCGGCATCCGGAAGATCAGATACTTGTGTTGGGCCAGTACATAGATCAACTGGAGCACATTGCAGCACTACTGGATGCTCCCATGATTTACGGCCAAACCCCTAACAGCACCAGGGAAGAGCTATACGAGAAATTCAGGGAAGGCGAAATAAGGGTGCTTGTTGTATCCAAAGTTGCCAACTTCGCTGTAGACCTTCCTGATGCAAGCGTGGCGATACAAGTATCAGGCACCTTTGGGTCCCGTCAGGAAGAAGCACAGCGCCTTGGCAGAATCCTGCGTCCCAAACCTCAAGGTGAAAGTGCAACATTCTACACTTTGGTTACCCGTAACACAAAAGATCAAGAGTTTTCCCAAAAGAGACAGTTGTTTTTGACCGAACAAGGATATAAGTATACCATTTGGGAAAGCCAAGATTTCCTTAACCAGTGGAAAAGGAGAAACCAGAGATGAACCTGAGAGAAGCTCTTGTTGCACTGGCTGTTGAACGTCTCAATTCAACTGCTTATTTCTACGGGATAGCTTTGCCGGACAGTCAGGATCCTGATTACCAGGCAAAACTGGCTGAGCTTATCTCAAAGCATCTCCTGATTCCTGCCAATGTGCTGGTTGCCATGAACGGCCTCAGCGACGAAGAAATCCTGGCATTGCGCATGATAACCATTGCAGGCGGTGGAAACGGCGTAATTGTTGAGCAGTGCCACCAGAAACTCAACCAGTTGTCGCGCAAGTGGCGCAGGAATGGTTTTAAGGTAATAGAAGGCCTGATTACCAGGGGCCTTGTGTTTACAAGGAGAGAAGGTTACCGGCAGGTATACTTTGTCCCCAAAGACTTGCGGGAAGTGCTCTCAGACTTCTTCCTGTCGGCGATTTTTCAAAGGACTAGCATTGATCCGGCCCATTTCTCCCCGCGTTACAGGTTCGACTTCGCCGCTCCTTTGAGACATGTATGCCTGCTCATGTCATACTTGAGAAAGCATGAAGTGAGGGTTACCCAGGCAGGCTCCATGTTCAAGAAATGCCAGGATGATCTTGTAGTGATCATAGAGGAAGATGAAAACAGCCTTGACGAGTCCTTTTTCCCTGTCAGGTACCCGCCCCGCCTTGCGTTCCTGCTGTTCTTCGCAAAATCCCACAGCTTGTGTGAGGAAAGAAGCAGCACCCTCAGGTTAGGCTCTGAAGCGGAAAAATGGCTGGATGCCCCGTACTCACATTGGCGCAAGACCCTATATACTTACTGGAAGCAAACATTTATTGAGCAGGATTCCGATCTACAGACACTCTTGTGGCTGATTGAGAAATCACCTGAAGATACAGTGTTGTCTGTATCGGCCTTGCTGGACGAAATGAACGCCTTGTCAACAAGCCATTCATCCCACGGACTAAACCTAAGAATCGAGAAGAACCTGGTAGATATGTTGGAATACCTTGGAGCGCTGGAAGTTTACGAATCCAGAAACGACATAATGATCAGGGTGACCCGGACAGGAAGGGCGCTGTTTGGACTGGAACCCTGGCCCGAAGAGAAGTTTGACACTGACATTTACGTCCAACCCAACTTTGAGGCACTGGTGCCATGCACCATTGAACCCAGGATCCTGTGGTCAATAGACACCTTTGCAGAGATAATCAAAGTAGACCAGATGCTGGTTTACAAGCTTTCAAGAGACTCAGTATACCGCGCTATGCTCCACGGACACACCCCTGATACAATCGAAGAGTTTCTCGCGGAGCATTCCAGGATTCCAATTCCCCAAAACGTGAGTTATTCAATATCCCAGTGGGGAACATCCTACGGCAGGATAGAATTTGAAGACGTGATCCTGCTCAAATGTGACTCAAAGGAGCTTGCTGACGAGCTCATGCTGTCACCCAGGATCAAACCCTACCTTAAGAAGAAAGTGGGCCCGTGTTACATTGTGGTGGACAGGGAATCCTATCAGTCTTTGGTCGCGGCACTTTCAGAGGAAGGGTACATGCCTAAAGTCAAACCCAGCACCCGTGTTGCGACTGAGCAGTCAATCATCTAACGGCCTGGCAACAGGCATATATTTGCCGGCCTTCCTGGAAGCAGCATCATAGCTCCTGAGCCATGCGAAACAACCCACTAGGCCTCCGGCGGCAAACACAGCTGCCCATACAGAAGCGTTGCCCAGGAAGCTGCCGAGAAACCAGCCGCCTGCATATCCCAAGCCTAGACTCAGCAGGGGTAACATATAAACCAGGAAGGAAAGCCGGAGGTAATCAGCGTCAGGAAGTTCCAATACAACCAAGTCGCCTGGCTTCGGGTTTCCGGTCTTTACGGCTTCAACAATCATAGTATCGCCGCCAAGGGACAAACGCCCGCCGCAGCGCCCGCAAGTGCTGCAAGCCTCTTTCCTCGAGACCTCTACTATCACTGCCCGGTCCTTGACCGAGATCACCGTTCCTATCTCCTGCACTCTGCTTCCCCCAATGAATCAGAATAAGATCTTGTGCCGTTTCCAGCCTACATTCAGTACAAGCCCGATTGCAAACGAATTTACCATGGAAGCGGTCCCGCCGTAGCTCAAGAATGGCAGGGGGATACCTGTAACCGGCATAATACCCATTGTCATCCCTATATTCACCATGCTTTGAAACAGGAGCATGCTCAGGACCCCGCCGGCTATCAAAGTCCCTTCTTTGTCAGCGGAGGTGACCGCGGCTATCAGACACCTGCACAGGATAAGCACATACACCCCAAGCACTACCGTTGTGCGCACAAACCCGAGTTCCTCGCCGACGACTGAGAAGATGAAGTCTGTTTCCTGGTGGGGAATGAAATCCAACCGGTTTTGGGTGCCCTTCCCAAGGCCCTTACCCCACAAAGTACCTGAACCTATAGCTATCTTCGATTGCAGCACCTGATAGCCTTTACCCAAGGGATCCTTTTCAGGGTTAAACCCGGTTACAAGCCGGTCGATCCAATGCTCCTCGATAGGCAAAGGTACACCTGCGTAAAGATAAAGCCACAACAAAATCCCTACCATGATAACGCCTGCCAGGATAAGCGTGAAGATGGTCCTCCCCGGAGTTCCTGAAAAATACAGCATGCCTGTGACAATAGCGATGATTACCAAAGTGGTGCCGAGGTCCGGCTGCTTCAGGATGAGGAGCGCAGGAACAGCCAACCAGGTGTAAAAGGCAATAACCGGCCAAACCGACTCAAGAGGGCTGTCCATGGAACACAAGATCCTGGTGGCAAACAATATGGCAGTGAGTTTGAACAACTCTGAGGGCTGCAGGTCAAAAAAACCCAGGGAAATCCACCGGGTAGAACCACCCGCAGTCCTGCCAATAAAGAGCACAGCCACGAGTAGCAACACGTTCAGGCCCAGTATCCAGGGGGATAACCATACCAGGTCACGGTAGTCGATGAAAGTCGCCAGTCCCATCATCACCAGCGAAGCCGCTATCAGCAGGAGCTGTCTTTTCAGGTAATAATGCCCGCCAGCTGAATGGGTGGCACTGTCTATAAGCGGAAGCGACAGGATATGAAGGAACAGTACCGCGCCTAAGAGCCAGAAGTCAATGCGCCGTACCGCCCTGCTTTCTATCCTGATGTTGGGCAGTTCAATCGATGGCCTTTGCACTCCTTCTCACAGATCTCACCGGTATATTAGCAACCAATGCTTTGTTTCTTTCATTGCCTTTCCACTCAAACTCAAGCCCTTTTTCATCTATCTCAACAAACCTTGAAATCGCCACAATCACGGCATCTTTCATCTGCTCCATGGTATGGGGGGCAAGGGCCATCCTGTCCTGCATGAGGACGAGTTTCAGCCTGTCCCTGGCTACTTCCTTAGACTGTTCTTTCCTCCTAAACCATCCAAACAAGCCTATACCCCCTTACCCTGTCTTGATTAACTTGAGCAATTTTTCCCAAAAGGTTTCATGTTCCGTAAGGTCCAGAAAAGGCACTTCTTCTCCCAAGAGGCGGCGTGCTATGTTCCTGAAAGCTTCCCCCGCCTTTGACCTGTTTGCAGATAAAGCTGCCGGCTCCCCACGGTTTGTGGAAACGACTATGAACTCATCGTCAGGGACAACCCCCATAAGGCGTATGGCCAGGATGTCTATTATGTCCGGTATATCCATCATATCGCCTTTAGCCACCATTTTAGGCTTCAGCCTGTTAACGATCAACCCGGGATCGTCAAACCCTGAAGATTCAAGCAGCCCTATTATCCGGTCGGCATCACGTACAGCAGATACTTCAGGAGTTGTCACTATGAGAGCCCTGTCAGCTCCTGCAATGGCATTCTTGAAGCCCTGCTCAATACCTGCGGGGCAATCAACCAGTATGTAATCATATTCTTCCTTGAGCTGGTCAACCAGCTGCTTCATCTGGTCGGGAGTTACTGACGTCTTGTCCTTTGTCTGGGCTGCCGGCAACAAGAAAAGCCCGTCGAGACGCTTGTCCTTTATAAGAGCTTGCCTGAGCCTGCAAAACCCTTCGACTACGTCAACAAGATCGTACACAATCCGGTTCTCAAGGCCCATTACCACATCCAGGTTCCTGAGTCCTATATCGGCATCCACAAGAACCACCTTGTGTCCCATAGATGCGAGGGCCACTCCCAGATTAGCACAGGCTGTAGTCTTCCCAACGCCACCTTTTCCAGATGTTATTACTATTGCTTCACTCACCGTTCTCCCTCCCAACGACTTCCATCTAGCGGTTCCACCAAGATCACGCCATCTTTCAGCCTTGCAACCTCAGGTTCCTTTGGAGCGCCCAGATCACCTTCGGGAGGCCGCCCGATTACATCCCCGATCCTGATTTGGGTAGGGTCCAGCTTAAAGGCTACGATCGCCACGTCTGTAGCGCCTCCTACGCCCGCGTGGGCAAGCCCCCTGAGAGTACCCATTACGATTATGTCACCTGCAGCCCTTATCTCAGCACCGGGGTTGACATCCCCTACTACCACTACGTTGCCATTGTATGTAATCCGTTGCCCTGACCTCAATGTTCCTTTGTACAAGTAAGTATCCGGCCTCTTGGGCGCAGACGTCCAGTTTTCGACAATATTCTGCCTTTGATCTATGTTTCGCTTTTCCGGCTCCAATGTCCTCTGCCTCTTGACAGTTTTCGCAACGGGCTTGGGCTCACTGCCACCGTGAATGACCTTCCTTAACCGCAGCCCATGGGGAAACGCAAGGATGTTCTGGACCTCCAGAATCTGATCTATTGAAAACTCAAGATTTCCTATATCAAGCACTACATCAGCGCCTTGGAAGAATAATTCGGCCCTCTGCAGGTGAGCTTTTAGTTTCTCCTTTAATACCTCGTAATCTTGCTTGTCATTGAATATAAGTTGCAGGCCGTCTTTACTGCCTCTGAAAACCACATCTTGTTTCCGAGCCATCTCCGGTGCTCCTCCCCATGGTTAATCCGCTATTACCTGCTCTGCCTCTTGGGGCTGTGTAATCGCCAGGAACGCATCGAATATTTGCCTGGCTACAGGCGCAGCCACAGCTGACCCTGAGCCGCCTTGATCCACAACCACAGCCAGGGCAATTTCCGGGTCTTCGTAAGGCCCGAAACCTACAAACCACGAATGGTCATCTCCCAGTGGGTTCTGAGCCGTTCCTGTCTTTCCACATACCTTAACCGGACAATCATGGAATATCCAATATGCGGTTCCGCCAGGCTCATTAGTAACCCTGAGCATCCCCGCTTTTACAATATCAAAAATGCCTGGGTCCACCACAAGTTCTCCGGATACTTCCGGCAAAAACTCCTCAACCACATTGCCCTCAGAGTCCAAGATCTTGGATACAAGCCTCGGCCTCATCCTCACTCCCTGATTGGCAACCGCCTGGGTTACTGAAGCCATTTGGATGGGCGTATACAGGTGGAACGCTTGTCCCATGGCAACCATCATGTGTTCAGAGAACAAGAATTCAGGCTGGGCTACCCTGCCTTCGCCGTAAGCTTTTGCTTTCCACTCAGTGCTTGGAACGGTACCGTAGTTCTCCCCGCCCAGGTCTATACCTGTTTTCATGCCTAGCCCCAAGGCGCGGCAGTATTCAGCAAGGGTGTCTACACCAAGCCGCCTGCCCATCTCATAGAAGTATGTGTTGCACGAGACTTCCAACGCTTCTTCTATGTTGACGTAGCCGTGGCCTCCCCATTTGTGGCAAATCAAAGTGGGGGCAGAAGGATGATAACCAGGGTCGAAAAACTCTTCAGTCCTGTCTGTCTTGCCCTCTGCGAGAGCTGCAACTGCCGTAACTATCTTGAAAGCTGAGCCTGGAGGATATAATCCTGTGGCAGCTAGATTGGCAAACCGCCACTCTCCTGAAGTGATCTTCTGGTTCAAGTCTTTGTAGCTGATTCCCGAGATCAGGATGTTAGGATCAAATCCCGGTACCGAAGCAATGGACAGCACCCCGCCTGTCTTGACATCCAAGACCACCGCAGAAGCTCCCTTAGCCTCCGGGTTTTGTTCCAGGGCGCTCTTGAGTGCTTCCTCTACAGCCATCTGGAGGTCAAGGTCGATCTCAAGTTGGATTGACTTGCCAGGTTCAGGGTCAATCCCCGGGCCAACGTTGCCTGTAGGCCGCCCCCTGTAATCAACCTCAACCTGGTAACCGCCGTTTATCCCCCTGAGTATGCTCTCGTAATATAGTTCAAGCCCCTGCTGGCCCACAATGCTACCCATCTTGTAATCCTTCCATTGAGGGTCGTCGAGCTGGGATTGTGTAATCTCACCTACGTACCCCAGTGTTGTGCTAAGAAGGTCATCCTGTGGGTAGTATCGGATTGGCTGGGGATCAATGAAGACACCAGGGAGATTAGGAGCGTCTTCAACGATCTTAGTGTAGATCTCAGGAGTAATGTCTCTTGCAATAGGCACGGGTTCAAAATACCTGCCTTCATATTTCCTCACTTTCTCCTCAACTTCTGCAGGCTCCATCCCAAGTATGTCAGCCAGGTGCGGCAAGGTAGTTGCAGCTTCCTTTTCGTCCAGGTACCAGTAGAATACAGTAAAGGCAGGCCTCGATGTAACCAGCAACTCCCCGTCCCTGTCGAGGATCTCGCCTCTCGGGGCAGGGATGGGCGTGATCCTGAGATAGTTTTCTTTTGAGAGAGACCGGTATTTCTCGCCCTGTACAATTTGGAGGTTAAACAGCTGGCCTATGACGATAAGGAAACAAGCGAACACTATGATCAATACATAATCCCTTATCCGCTTTAGCTCGCGGACAGGCAAATTGCCGGGCGTGTTTTCCCTGTTCCTATAGCCGTGGTTCATCGCTTCCTATACCTACCCCTTTTCCCCTCTTGCTGGGCCATACCATGGCTATAATACCTGAAACACCGCTCACCATCAGGTTAACAGGTATTATCAGGACGAACGACCATATCAGGCTGTAAGGCACCACATCTCTAATGAAGAACTCCCAAGTAACCGGCATCTTGAGAAGCCGCAAAGCTGCGTAGGACACACAGTCGCCAATCCCTGTTGAAACCACAGCTGCAATGCTGTCTGAAAACGGCATTCGCGGATTCAGGAATCCCCTGACCCAGGACATGGTCATAGACACAACTGATAAAGACAAAGCAGAAAACCCGATAGTCCTACCTGTAAATACATCCTGGACAAGGCCTATCCCAAACCCGGCTACCGCGCTAGCCGGCAAGGGTATTTGCCATCCGGCAGAACATGCCAGCACAACAGCTAAATCCAACCCTTTGGCACTGCCCAGGTAGACATATTGCACAAGCAGCAACAGGGGAGCCAGCAATGCATATGCGATGTAGAGACTCATCCTTTTCCCGTTCATTTTATCATCACTAGCACTTCTTCCAGATGTGCGAAATCAACGGCCGGCTTAACGTAACACTCCTTTACCAGCCCTGGCTGGGGGACGTAAACCTCGGTAACTTCTCCCACAAATAAGCCTGCCGGATACACGCTGCCCACACCTGATGTAAGCACTTCATCTCCGGCACGGACATCAGCATCCCTTGAAAAGAAGCGCATTACCAAAGTATCCGGCCCGCTCCCTCCGACTACCACCCCGTAGTCCCTGGATCTTGATACGAGTGAACCTACACCGCTTTCCGGGTCAGTGAGGAGCAACACCTGGGCACTGCGGGCATCAACCTTGATAACCCTGCCAACAAGCCCCCTTCTGGAGATCACAGGTGCATCCAGAGTTACACCGTCTTCACTGCCCAGGGATATGGTTATGGTTGAAAACCATTTGCTCGGGCTCCGTCCTATAACATCAGCTGCCTTGTACTCCTGTTCAAGCTGCTCCCTGAATCCAAGCAGTTCCTTGAGCCGCCGGTTCTCGTTCTCAATTTCGTTTAACCTGGTCAAAAGCGACTCAAGCGAATCCAGTCTGCTTTTGAGTTCCTGGTTTTCTTTCAAGAGGGCTTCCTTGTCCTGGAACAAGGCACTGTATTCACCAACCTTGCTCTTGACAGCCAACAAACCGTCAAGCAGCGGTTGCATCCCTTTCCACAGCAGTTTCTCCCAAAGGGAGGGGTTGTCCGGGGAGCTACCTGTGATGTTCATCAAAAACACTGAGGCGGCCACAAGAAGCACAAGGGCAATCAACTTCTTATATGGAAACAGCCGCCTCAAAGAATGTCATCCTTCCTTTTTCAACGACGCTTGGGAGAAGCCAGCACTTTTCTAAGAGTATCGATCTCTTCCAGAGCCTTTCCAGCGCCTCTCACCACTGCGTACATCGGCTCGTCCACTGTATGGACAGGCATACCGGTTTCCTGGCTAATCAACCTGTCCAGCCCCTTCAGCATAGAGCCGCCGCCTGTCATGACTATGCCCCTGTCCATAATGTCAGCGGCAAGTTCAGGGGGAGTGTTCTCAAGGGTTTCTTTTACAGCTTCTAAGATGGCGTTTACAGGCTCGGAGAGGGCCTTGCGTATTTCCCGTGAGTCAATGCTTATGGTCCTGGGCAAACCTGTAACCAGGTCACGCCCTCTTATGTCCATCATCTCTTCTTCATCAAGTTCGTAAGCTGACCCTATGGTGGTCTTCACTTCTTCTGCGGTCCGTTCACCTATGAGCAGGTTATAAGCGCGCTTTACGTAATTGACCACTGCTTCATCCATTTCATCCCCGCCTACCCTGATAGACCGGGAAGCTACAATTCCTTCAAGGGAGATCACGGCTACTTCACTTGTACCGCCGCCGATGTCCACTATCATGTTACCTGTCGGCTCATCAACAGGCAGCCCTGCGCCTATAGCTGCAGCCATGGGTTCTTCAATGGTATAGGCTTCCCTGGCGCCTGCCCTGAGTACTGCATCCAACACGGCCCTTCTCTCAACTTCGGTACAGCCTGACGGAACGGCCACGATAACCCTTGGCTTGAGAAGCCCTCGCCTGTAAGCTTTGCCGATGAAATGGTGCATCATGATCTGGGTTACGTCAAAATCAGCGATAACTCCGTCTTTCATGGGCCTGATAGCGATTATATTACCAGGAGTCCTGCCGATCATCTGCTTTGCTTCAGTGCCAACGGCAAGCAATTCCTTGGTTTCTGCATGGATGGCAACCACTGAGGGTTCGACTAACACAATTCCTTTTCCCCTGACGTGCACAAGTGTGTTAGCGGTACCCAGATCTATGCCGATATCCCTGGTAATATATTTGAAAAGCCACTGCACCTTCTGCCACTCCCCTCTTAATTACAAACCGTAAAGAGTTACCAAGTAAACCATCCTGCAAAAGACTCCCTCAGGCTTATGTACTGTCCACGCCCGATTATCACATGGTCCAACACGGTAATTCCCACGATTTTGCCTGCTTCTATTATTCTTTTTGTCATCCTGATATCGTCGTCGCTTGGTGCCGCTTCACCGCTAGGATGGTTGTGGGCAAGAATCACGGCAGCCGCGCTCCTTTTTATGCAATTCTTGAATATTTCCCTGGGATGTACAACAGACGTATCCAGGCTCCCTACGGATATCACTTCGCGATGGATCAGGTGATTTCTTACATTGAGCATCAGGATCCAAACCTGTTCCCTGTCCAGCTGCTCCATATCACCTTTTAGCAGTTCGTACACATCCCGCCCGCACGTGACTGCAACCCGCGGTGTCAGGTAATGTTCAGGCTTGAGCAACCGCCTGTGGATCTCGGCACATGCCTTGAGCCTGGCCGCTTTCGCCATCCCAATCCCTGAAAGGGACATGAGTTCTTGTTTAGACGCCTCTGTCAAGAAACCAAGCCCCGGACCGTAGTTGGCCTCGCCCCAATGCATAAGCCTCTTGGCGACATCAAGAGCAGTTTCCCTGGAAGTTCCTGTGCCCAGCAAAATCGCTACAAGTTCAGCATCGGAAAGAGCTTGGGCGCCCACCTTAAACAACCTTTCCCTGGGCTTTTCGTGTTCAGGCCAATCTTTTATTGTTAACCGGTTCAGGGTTATGGCTACCTCCTCTATAGTCCCCTTCGCAGCCAACCCTGACATGGACTCTCATGTACTTCTCAATATACACTAAACAAAAAAGTTTGTAATCACGAGTCCGGCCCTCTTAAGTATCTCATAAAATCTTGATAATGGAAGCCCTATTACACCTGTATAATCACCTTTTATGGCTGTAACAAACAAAGCAGCCTTCCCCTGGATTCCGTAGCCTCCGGCCTTTCCCATAGGTTCGCCTGTGCTCACATACCACTGGATTTCATGTGGTTCTAACTTGCGCATGGTCACAAGGGAGCAGTCTAGGTCTGTAAACACCTTTCCTGTTCTGGGTTCGCAAAGGGCAATGCCTGTGTACACCTGGTGGGTTTTTCCTGACAGTTGCTCAAGCATCTCGCTAGCTTCCTCAGGCGTGTGAGGCTTGCCAAGCACAGTTTCCCCAAGAACCACAAGGGTGTCGGCACCCAAGACCACATCTTCCGGGTATTCCTTAGCTACAGAAGCGGTTTTCCCCCTGGCCAGGGCAATTGCCAGGTCCTCAGGGCTTAGCCCATTTGTATCAAAACGCGCTTCATCAAACGTAGAAGGCACTACCAATGGTTGTATTCCGATAGTTTCCAACAGGGCCTTCCTCCGGGGAGACCGGGATGCAAGCACTAACCTCAACCGGTTCACCTTCCAAGTATCAGCACCAGCAGCAGGACAAGTATTGCACCTGCCAAATTGAGGCGGATATTAAACCCGAAAGTCAGGGAAACCACATTGAGAGCCAGGTGGAAAGGAGGGTTCAACCCGAACGAAAAACCCTTGGAGAGTATCGGTGCTACGTCTGAAAGAACCTCACCTATGACACTACCTACGATTGCTCCGGCAAGCAAAGCTATAACCCAAACCCAGGTGCGGGATTGTCTCCTCATGGCCATATTCCTCCCCATTTATACCGGCTCAAACAACTCAATCAAAAACTAAGTGCTACCGGCAATCAATACTATTTGAACTCAAATCCGTCCACAAGCCCTTTGCTGACAACGCTCCCGTCTTGCCTTACAAAAATAACGCCAATACCGTCGAATTGTGAAAGGATGCCTTCACTGTCATCCGGCCCCAGGATAAACATAATCGTAGATAAAGCGTCTGCATCTATAGACGAAGGAGAGAACACTGTAGTTCCGCGGCTGGTATCGGAAGGGTACCCTGTCCTTGGATCTATAATGTGGTGGTATACAGTGTTGTCTACTACGAAGTACCTCCTGTAATCGCCGGAACTTACAATTGCCATGTCCTCGGCAGGCATCACGCCGATAATATCCCCTGTGTCCTTTGGATCGGTGACACCTACCCGCCACAGGGTATTATCTGGTTTCCTGCCCCCTGCATACACATTACCGCCGGCATTGATGAGGAACGACTCCACTTGAGAGGCCCGGAGGATTTGCGCCATTTTGTCCACTGCATATCCCTTAGCTATGGCACCCAGGTCCAAACCCATTCCCTTCACGGAAAGAAACACTGTTGCTTCATCCCGGTCAACCTGCACACGCGTGTAGTCTACTAACTCAAGGGCTGCCGCCACATCTTCCTTGGAAGGCAGTTGTTTCTGCTCCCGGGCAACTGCCCACAGCTCTGACACAGGAAAAACAGTGGGATCAAACACTCCACCTGAGAGCTCTGCGAAGTATAGAGCTCTTTCTATCACGGCCAGTGTATCATCTGAAACCTTAACAGGAGCTTCACCGGCCATACGGTTTACCTCTGACACTTCGGAATCAGGGTCATAAGCGCTCAGCAGCGAGTCAAGCCGGCGCATCTCTGCTAGAGCTTGCTCTATAGCTTCTTCAGCATTGGGGCCGTATGCCCTGACATTGACATCTGTGTCCATTATGTCGAAAATGTGCTTTTCCACAGGTTTGTCTGTGCTCCCTAGGAGGGAACAACCGCCCATAGCCAGAACCAGCGCAACTGAAATAAGCGCAAAGAGAATCCTGATGTTCCCTTCACGCTTATTTACCACAGCTGTAGGCATCTGCCTTTTACCTTGCTTAGACACTCTTTACCTCCTAGGCATCAAATCCGCTCTGGACGCGGACTGCGTTAACAGAACCCAGGACAATGTAAATCTGTTACGAAACTTGCTTGCCTGCCTCTGAACGTCTCCTGTCAACGATTGTCTTAGCCGGACACTTGGTGGCGCAAATCCCACAGTTGTCACATAGCGAATAATCGATCTTAGCCAAGGTATCCCTGTCCATTGATATTGCCTTCTGGGGACAAGATCTGACACAAATACGGCATGCAATGCAACCCACCTTGCAGTACTTCCGTACCTGAGGCCCCTTGTCGTATGACTTGCACAATATGTGAACCCGCTTGCTGACGGGCGCCAGATCGATCACGCCCCTTGGGCATGCCCTAACACAAGCGCCGCACCCTGTACACTTCTTTTCGATAACAACAGGCAGTCCCTTAGGTGACATGTACATGGCATCAAAAGGACATGCTCTTACACAAGTTCCAAGCCCAAGGCATCCATACGGACATCCTTTGGAGCCACCAAGCTGGTCCAGAGCCTTGCAATCCATTACCCCGTGGTATTCTGCCACAATCTCAGCACGGTCATCATCGCCTTGACAATATACCACGGCTATCATTGGCTCAACCGCGTCACAAGCCATGCCCATGATAGAAGCAAGTTTCTCGGCAACTCCATCCCCACCTGGTACGCAAGCGTTACAGGGAGCTTCGCCTTTAGCTATTGCAGCAGCCAGTCCTGCACACCCTGGGAAACCGCACGCACCGCAATTAGCTCCGGGCAGCACTGCAAGGATTTCGGCTATCTTAGGGTCTTCTTCAACTCTGAACTTCTGGGCAGCTAAAGCCAGAAATGAGCCAAATACAAGGCCGGCTGCTCCCAATGTCACAAGTGCAGTTAACATCTATGCTCCCTCCTTACTTAACCAGGTTTGCGAACAAGCCTGAGAAACCCAGGAACGCAAGGGACATGAGACCGGTTGAAATCAATGCCAGCGGGAAGCCGTCTAAGGTGGCAGGTATGTCCATGAGTTTCCACCTTTCACGTATCCCCGCGAAGATGATTATCGCAAGACTCCAACCAACAGCTCCTGCGAACCCGCTCAGAGTGCTTAGCACAACCCCGTATGATTTGGTCACGTTCAACATGGCTGCGCCTAACACAGCGCAGTTGGTAGTGATGAGCGGGAGGTAGATTCCCAAGGCCTGATACAAACCAGGCAGAGTCTTCTTCATAAATATTTCAACCAACTGCACAAATGAGGCGATAACCAGGATATATACGATAGTTCTCAGGTATTCCAGTTCCAAGGGCTTCAGAACATATTGCTCGAGCGCAGCTGTTACCGTTGAGGCAACAGTTATGACGAAGATCACTGCACCTGACATACCTGTGGCCATATTCAGGTCTTTTGAAACCCCCAAGAACGGGCACAGCCCGAGATACTGCATGAAAACAAAATTATTGATTAGCACGCCTGCCAAGATTATCCCGAGTACTTCCATGCACAATCACTCCTTCCGGCTGTTGCCTTAACCAACCTGCGACTCAGATTTCTTGCGCTTACTTGCCCGGGCTACTGCGATATTGAGCAAAGCCATCAGGGCGCCCAGGGTTATGAACCCGCCGGGAGGTGTCAACATCACAGCTGCAGGTTCAAACAACGGAACCTTGGGGAATACAGCGCTCCCGAATGCGATTTGCCCGGTTCCCAGGAATTCCCGTATACCGCCAATCAACATCAGGTTAAGCGTAAAAGCCATGCCTGAGCCCAGGGCATCCATTGCCGAGTTGAGCACAGGGTTTCTGTACGCAAACGCTTCAGCGCGGTGGAAAATTATGCAGTTAACCACAATGAGCGGCACAAAAATCCCCAAGATATTGTACATCGCAGGCATATATGCCTTCATCACCAATTCCACTATCACAACCGGAGTTGCAATCAGAATTATGAAAACAGGGATACGGATTTCGTCAGGGATTACCTTCCGCAACAAGGATACAAACACGTTGGAGAAGGTGAGCACAAAGATCACCGCAACTCCCATCCAAAACCCATTGACCAAAGACGTTGTAACCGCCAATGTAGGACACATACCTACCGCTAGACTGAAAGTCGGGTTTTCCTGTATGAATCCTTTGATGAAATCATAACCCAGAGATGCTTTGTTCTTATTCACCTGGTCTCACCTCCGGCTGCTTTCCGGGCCTTTGCGTCATGGCCGGATCCGTAATATCTGGGTATTACATAGTTGTCAATCAACGGTGTAACAAGATTCATGAACAAAATGGCATAGGTAACGCCTTCAGGGTAGCCTCCCCACAACCTTATCACCAAAGTGATAAGCCCGGCGCCTATCCCCATATACAACCTGCCCCTTTGAGTGACAGGCGACGTCACATAGTCTGTGGCCATGAAAAACGCTCCTATGAACGCCCCGCCCAGGAATACCCCGCTGAGGGCGCCGCCCTGGAAAAGCGCCCCTGGTTTCCCGAAAATCCAAGTGCCTAGGGCCAGGGTACCCAGGTAACCCAAGGGGATCCTGTAGTCTATGACATCCCTGACTATCAGGTAGAGCCCTCCGAGTAGCAGCGCCAGTATGCAGGTTTCGCCAATCGACCCGGGCCTTTGGCCAAGGAGCATTTGTGTCAACGTCAGGCCGGCCTGCCCGGTTGCATTGAACCCAACCAGCGGCGTTGCAGAAGAAAGGGCCTCATAGGTCATGGGATTAAGCCAATCCCTTGTCATGTGCAAAGGCCATGCAGCAATTAAGAACGCCCTGGCTGCAAGCGCAGGATTGACAAAGTTGTACCCTAAACCGCCAAAAACCTGCTTTGCAATTACGATCGCAAATGCCGACCCGATAACCGGTATCCATACAGGCACATCCGGCGGCAATGTCAATGCCAGGAGCAAACCTGTGATCACCGCCGAAAAATCGTTTATGCTGACCGGTCTTTTTACGGCTTTTTGATAAATAGCTTCTGAAGCCACCGCCGAAGCTACCGAAGCCAGGATGACCAACAAAGACCTGAAACCAAACAGTATGGTTCCGGCTATAGCAGCGGGCAAAAGCGCTATCACCACGTCAAGCATGAGTCCCTGCACTGTCTTGGTGCTTTTCATATGAGGTGCCGGTGTTACCAGCAATCTATCTTCCATGCTTATACCCTCCGTATCTCCAGACAAACCCAGCTCTACCTTTGAGCTTTCCGCCTCGATGTTATGTCTGCTTTGGCCATCTTTATCCACTGCACCAACGGTCTCTTTGCAGGGCAGATATAAGAACAACATCCGCATTCGATGCAATCCATCGCCCTGAAAGATTCAGCTTCTTCCATAAGCCCCCGCTCGGCATGGGCCGAGATCCACAACGGTTGAAGCCCCATGGGACACGCGTCAATACATTTCCCGCACTTGACGCAAGGAAGGATGGGCTCTTCTACTGCCTGCTCCTTTGTGAGCACCAGTATTCCAGAAGTCCCCTTGAGCACCGGAACGTCGATGCTCTTGAGGGCACGGCCCATCATGGGCCCGCCTAATATCACCTTGCCGGGAGTACCTGTAAACCCTCCTGCCCTTTCAATCAGGTACGACAAGGGGGTACCAAGCAGCGCCTTGAAATTGGACGGCTTTGCCACACCCTCTCCCGTGACAGTCACAACTCTTTCCACCAGCGGAAGGCCGGTAAGTATGGCCTCGGCAAGGGCATAGGCAGTACCCACGTTAGATACCAAGACCCCTACATCATAGGGCAGCCCCGGAGGAGGAGGCACTTCCCTGCCCAAGACAGCATGTACCAGTTGCTTTTCCCCACCCCTGGGATACCTGGCGCTAAGCACGGCAAGTTCCAATCCGTCGTAAGATGACATAGCTTGCTTGATGGCTTCAATGGCATCAGGCTTGTTATCCTCTATGCACATAATCCCGCGTTTGACCCCTGACGCCTTCATCAGTGCCCTAAACCCAAAGAGCACCTTGTCAGCTTGTTCAAGCATGACCCTGTGATCTGCAGTGAGGTAGGGCTCACATTCCGACCCGTTGAGCAGGTAAGTGTCTATATGCTTGTCCTCAGGAGGGGCAAGTTTCACAGAAGTAGGAAAAGCTGCGCCCCCAAGCCCCACAATACCTGCTTCCCTGGCCAACTTCCTGATCTGCTCAGGCAATATGCCGTCCAGGTCAGAAGCTGTAGGTGACATGTTTTCGGCGGGTTCGTGCTTGCCGTCTGGCTCAAGGACTATAGCTTCCGACATACGGGCAAGCACGGGATGATACCTTGGCTCGATAGCTTTTATCACCCCTGACGTGGGTGCATGCAATGCGGCACTTACGAACCCACCCGGTTCAGCTATGATCTGTCCCCGCTTGACTTGATCCTTTGGCTTCACAGACGCCACAGACGGGGCACCTATATGTTGTGACATAAAAAGTACGAGTTCCCCGGGGATTCCGGCGAACTCTATCGGAGACTTTTCAGACAGTTCCTTCTTGCCAGGAACCGGCACTCCTCCGATCATTTTCTTTATGACAGTAATCACTTTTTCCACCTCGATTGCAGCTAAAAATGCAGCCGGAGAACTTAGTTTACAGATAATTCAGATCATGAGTTACACAGAGATAATTGTAGTCTCTAACCGCGCAAACGTCAAATAACATGCCTTTTTTGAAAGGTTTGCATCGCCACTCAATCAGCTACTGTAATCACAGTTTCTTCCTGCGGTTTGAAGGAGGAATTCCCAGTTGGGACCGGTACTTGGCAACTGTGCGCCGGGCGATCTCTACGCCCTGCGAGTTAAGGCCGTGGGCAATCTGGCTGTCGGTTAACGGAGCCCCTGGGTCTTCATTGCGCACCATTTCTTCAATCATTCTCTTTATGTTGTACTGGGAAACCTCTTGCCCGTAGGACTCGACTCCAGGAGAAAAAAACATCTTGCATGGAAACACCCCGAAAGGCGTATCCACATACTTTCCGGATACCGCCCTGGATACTGTAGAATCATGTATATCCAGTTCGTCTGCAACATCCTTGAGGGTCATAGGCTCAAGATGCCCCGGACCTTCCAAGAAGAACCGCCGTTGCCGTCCCACGATGCTCTCCATCACCCTGGATATGGTTATCCTTCTCTGCTCTATGCTTCTTAACAGGAAACGGGCCCTTTTCATCTGCTTGATCAGGTAACTCCGGGCGTCTTTCTCTCCGGATATAAGCAGTTTCCTGTAATAAGGGTTCCACCTGATAGACGGCAAGGCGCTGTCGTTTAGGATCACCACAAACTCGTCACCGATCCTCTTCACTGCAATATCAGGCACTATGAAAGTAACATGGCCTCCTGAAAATGCCGCACCGGGTTTGGGCTGCAGTTTGACTATAGAGTCCCTGGCCCTTAGCACCTGCTTAAGGCAAGCATTTGTGCTTTGGCATATCTTGCTGTACCTGCCCCGGGCAAGGTCGTCGAGGTGGTGCCTTATGATCTCTAGCGCAAGCGGGCTCAAGCCCTTGGCTTCAGCTTGCAGTTCAAGGCATTCCCTGAGGTTCCTGGCAGCAACGCCAGGTGGGTCGAACTTCTGGACCAGTTTGAGCACACTCTCAACCTGTTCCGGACAACTTGCTGTGGCCGAGGCAATCTCCCTGGGTGTAGACTGCAAATACCCGTTGTCATCTATGCTTTCAATGATGAAACGGGCAATGCTTTGCTCCTTAGGGTCCAGACGTATTACCCCTAACTGGGATAACAAATGCCCCCTGATTGAAACATTGGGTTGGGCAGAAGTGTAACGCAAGGGGTTGTATTCATCCAGGCGCCTGGCTGAAGAGCTGCCCCTGACTCTCCCTCCCAGGCCGAGGTCTGAAGAGTCAAGGAAGTAGGCCATCCAGTCTTCTTCATCTTCGTCTTCATGCAGTTTTTCCGTGGTCTCGTCAATCAATTCCAAGAGAGGGTTCTTCTCAATCTCCTCCAGGATCAAGCCAGAGAGCTCCTGAACGTTCATCTGCAAAATCATGATAGCTTGATGCAGCTCAGGCGTTAAGACGAGCTTCTGTGTTTGGACAAGTTCGAGCCCGTAGGCCGGTTTCATGGTTCCCCTCCCCTAACAATACTATTTCAACACTGCTCGTCGCTTGCTCCGGCCAAGCTTAATCCAATCCGATTTTCTTGGTGATTACGTCTACGCTCAGCAGGTAAATTCCGGTAAGATACTCAAGCTTCTGCTTAAGCTTTGACTGGACTTCTCTCATGACAGAGAACACTTCAACGCCGTAGCTAAGCACCAATTCGACTTGAAGGATAGCCCCGTCACCGGTGGTCAGTACCAAGACCCTGAGCACCCGTTTGACACCTTCGACTTCGTAGCAGATCTCGGTCGCTATCTGCATCACAACATTGTCGGCGATGTAGAAATTGCCAAAATAGCTGTATGTGGGCCTTACCACGCTTCGTTCCAATACGGCAGCTTTCTTCTCCCGGGCTTTCACAAGAATCTTAAGGGGGTCCACAAGATACCCTGAGAAAGTCTTCTTAACCTCAAAAACCGGGGCGGGGATCACATGCTTGCCCTCTTGCCGCCGCCTCCACAAGGCCTCCCTGACCTCTTCTTCACTGGCCAAATCCCTTATATCCAGTGTAAGCGTAGGTTCAGAGAGCCCCAGCCTGGATATGATGCGCTCTATCATGGAAACGGAGGTGCCAAGCACCAGGACCCTTTGTATGTCCAGGTCTTCAAGGGCAGACCTGACTTCCAGAGCATGTCCGGCAGAAGTAAACACTGCCCTTCTGACCGCCGCGGTCTTGGTCTCCTCCCTTTTGGCCGATCTGCCCGCAACGATCCTTGAACCGGAAATAAGCAAGCCGTCGTCTATGATTGCCTGGCAGCCGTATTCCTGGGCAATCCACATTGCGTGGTGGGACTTGCCTGTGCCGCTCGGGCCCACCAGTGCAATCACTTCAATGTGCTGCAAACCTGAACCGGTTCCTACTTCTTTCCCCGTGAGAACCACCTGAAACCTACCTTCCCCCGTTCCTCTAGTTTGGGGACTGGAGCTACGCCCTTAGGAGGCTTGGCATCTTCTTTGACAAAACTGTTTACCAAGCTCAATACCTTCTTGTGGTCTTCAGTCTTTGCGTAATCCCCGGCAAACTGGATGAGTTCAGGCCATATTGCCCTGGATATAAACCCGCTGGATTCAAGGGCGAAATTGGGATTGTAATTCATAGCTTTCACCCAATGATCGAGGCCGTCCCCTGGATTACCCGAGGCAATCAGCACAGTGCCATACAGGAACTCAGTGTCTGACCTGAGTTTACGCGAATCCTTATCCTTGGGTTCAACTTGCGCCAGCTTATCAAGGAGTTCCTCAGTTATCTGCCTGGATTCAGCCATCTTTCCTGACCTGTAGTATAGGTCTCCCAACACCATCTGCGGTTGTGGGTTGGCAGGGTCCATCAGGCTGATAGCAGTCCACTCATCTATGGCCTTGTCAAAATTCCCTGCATTGACCGCCAGGGTAGCAAGGTTTTGCCGTGCAGGAAGGTACGCAGGATTCAAAGTTTTGCACTTTTCCCACATTTCCACTGCCTTATCTACCTGGTTTTTCTCAAGATAAGCAAGGCCTAGGTTGTAAGTGGCAAACAGGTCATCCGGATTGGCCTGGAGCACTTCCTCCCATTGAGCCATGGCTGAGTCAGTGTCTCCAGACATGGCATAAGCTTCTCCCAGGGTGGTTATGGTCACGGTACTTTCCGGCTCAAGTTCTTTAGCTTTGGTGAGCGCTTCAATTGCTTTGGCGTGTTCGCCCTTGCCCAAATAACAAAGGCCTTTGTTGTAGAACAACAGCGGGGCTGTTGAGCCTAACCGTTCAGCACGCTCAAGCACATCAATAGCTTCATCATACATCTTGAGGTCTGTGTATATGGCTCCCACGTTGTGCAACGCCTGGAGGTTGGCAGGCTCCAGTTTCAAGACCTCAAGCCATTCGTTCAAAGCGTCCCTGATCCTGCCCTTTGCCAGGTACAGCTCCCCAAGCTGCGCCCTGGCTAGCACATTACCTGGGTCCGCATCCCGGGACTTCTCAGTATGGGCGATAGCAGCGTCCAGGTCGCCCTCATAAGCGCAGACTTTACCAAGGAAGTAGTGGGACGGCGCGTGGGACTTATCCAGGGAAACGGTCTTCATCCAGAAGCGTTTAGCCTCTTCCAAATCGCCTGAATCAGCCAAAAGGATCCCTAGGTAATAATGGGCTTCCACATTGCGCTTATCCAGTTCGATCACTTTCTCCAGATGTTCCCGGGCTTGGTCACGCTCGGCAAGCCTCATGTACGACAAGGCCAGCTGGAGTCTGGTAGCGATATCTTTAGGTCTTCTTGCCACATCTTTTTCCAGGTTGCTGATTATTGCACGAAGGGACTTCTCATCAATGTTCATGTTAGCCACGTTAACCCCTCACGATACTAATATAGTGTAACCTACATTCATACCTTGTTCTTCGCTTCTAAGCGTTATAATACCTCCTCTAGGATGTTCTCCAAAACCAATTCAACTAACCGGATGTACTTGACTTGTTATAATCCTAGTAGAATAATAGGATTAGATTGTGATACAAGCTGGATTTCAACTGAGGTGAGAAAACTGTCTTTTTCGCTGTCGACCAAAGGGCATTATGCGGTATTGCTTATGTACGAATTGGCCAGGTCAGAAGACGATTTTGTGTCACTTGCCGAAATCTCCGCTGCCCAAAAACTTTCCCAGGGTTACCTTGAACAGATCGTAATCCCGCTGAGGGAACACGGCCTGGTGCAAGGCAAGCGCGGATTTGGTGGTGGCTATAAGCTTGCAAGGCCGGCGGACAGGATCACCGTTGGTGAAATCGTGAAGGTGGCCGAAGGCCCTGTCGCGCCTGTCAAGTGCATGCACGACGATTTCTCTGACTACGACTGCCCTGAGGATTGCAGAGCGAGATTGGTTTGGGAGAAAGTCGGCAATGCCATCGAAGGCGTCCTCCATTCAATAACTTTGCATGACTTGGTTGAGGGGGCCGCACACACCGGAAAAAAGGAGGACACAGACCATGAGTAGTCAGCCAAACGCTCAAAGACAAGTCTACCTTGACCATTCGGCAACCACCCCGGTGAGGCCTGAGGTGCTGGCTGCTATGTTGCCATATTTCGCAGGCAAATTTGGCAACGCTTCAAGTGTTCACAGGTGGGGATACGCAGCAAGGGAAGCTATCAATGACGCCCGGGAAAAGGTGGCCTCTCTCATTGAAGCTTCTCCTAATGAGATAATTTTCACGTCTGGCGGAACTGAAGCTGACAACCTGGCGATAAGGGGTATTGCCCATGCGAGAAAATCAAAGGGCAATCACCTGATCACCAGTCAGATTGAGCACCATGCAGTACTCCATACTTTTGAAGCTCTTCAGAAGGAAGGTTTTGAAGTCACCTTTGTCCCATGTGATAAGTACGGGTTAATCGACCCGGATGACGTAAGAAGAGCTATTAGGAAAGACACAATCCTGGTTTCGATCATGCACGGCCAGAACGAAGTGGGCACGGTAGAGCCAATAAAGCAAATCGGTGAAATAGCCCGGGAACATGGGGTCTTGTTCCACACTGACGCTGTGCAGAGCGCAGGTAAGATCCCTATTGACGTCAAAGACATGAACGTTGACCTGCTTACCCTTTCAAGCCACAAGATATACGGCCCCAAAGGCGTAGGAGCCCTGTACGTAAGGAGGGGCGTAAGGCTTACCCCCCAGGTCACCGGCGGTGCGCACGAAAGGATGAGGCGGGCAGGCACAGAAAACGTCCCCGGGATAATAGGATTCGGGGAAGCAAGCCGCTTAGCCAAGGCGGAACTTCCTGAAGAAGCAGAAAGGCTTAGCAAACTGCGCGACAAGCTGATTGAAGGGCTGCTCAGGGAAATCCCTGATGTGGCTCTCAACGGGCACCCGGTACTGAGGCTGCCTCATAACGTCAACGTGAGCGTTAAGTACTTGGAAGGCGAATCCATACTGCTCAACCTTGACCGGATGGGCGTAGCTGCATCATCAGGTTCAGCCTGTACTTCAGGTTCGCTGGAACCGTCCCATGTGCTCCTGGCGATGGGCCTGTCACATGAGACTGCCCACGGATCCCTGAGATTTTCACTGGGCATGTCCAATACAGAAGAGGATGTTGATTACGTGTTGGAGATTCTGCCACCTATAGTCGGGAAACTTCGTGCCATGTCGCCGTTAGGCCCAGGCAGCGGTTTATGATGTAAAGGCGGGGATAAGACATGTACAATGAGAAAGTTATGGACCATTTTTTCAATCCCAGAAACGTAGGGGAACTTGAAAATCCTGATGGCGTTGGCCAGGTCGGAAATCCTGTGTGCGGGGATATGATGAGGATAACCCTGAGGATAAAGGACAACAGGATTGAAGACATCAAGTTCAGGACTTTCGGGTGCGGGGCTGCGATTGCCACCAGTTCCATGGTGACTGAGTTGGTCAAGGGGCTCACTTTGGAAGAAGCACTGGAAGTTTCAAATAAGCAAGTGGCAGAATCCCTGGGCGGGTTACCCCCGCAGAAGCTGCATTGCTCTAACCTGGCGGCCGAAGCAGTACACGCTGCAATTCAGGATTACTACAAGAAGCAAGGGATTGACATAGAAATCAAGACAGAGGAGCACGAACACCAAGAACACGGGCACTAAGAGGACGGGCATCGAGAGAACGAGCACCAAGAACAGGGACACCAATATAACACAGTGCCAAACTATGAGAAGACGCATTTCAGTCATTGCCCCTAGTGATGCATTGACACTTTCACGCAGCTGCCGGATAGGTGTATCCGGCAGCTGTTTTTCCCGCTTATTCCCTCTTTGTTATATTTACTGCTAAAATTGTCGAAAGGGAACATACGCCTTGAAAATTTCGTCTGAACAAAACAAGTTATTACGATTACTATATCAGGTAAGAAATCAGCATAAGATCGAACCCCATAAGAAGCGAGAGGTAAATACATATGACCAAACATATCCGACATTTTTCGATAAGACCTTTTTCAAGAGCAAACGGCCGGGTGTTGCCTGGCGTGCTTCTCCTGGCTATGGCCCTAAGCCTTGCATGTCAGCCTCAAACGGCCTTGTCCAGCGGCAATAGCCCGCTTATGCCGTCTGACTTCGCAGGTTTCAAAGGTGTTGTAGTGGGAGATGTGTGTAATCTAAGGTCAGGCCCAGGCACAAATCACAGCATTGTAGGGACAGTGCTGGAAGGTACCTGGCTGGACATAATATCCATCGAAAACGATTGGCTTAAGATATCATATAAAGGCAAAGAAGCGTGGATCGCAGCGTGGCTCGTTGACATCGACCTGAGTTCACGCGGCATATCTGCAGTCATAACCAGAACCGATGTAAACATGCGCCAGGGTCCGGGCACAGACTATCCTGCGCTGGGGGTGACTCAAAGAGGCCATACATATCCTGCTGAAGCTAAGCGCAACGACTGGATCAGGGTATCCCTGGGAAGCGGACGCACGGCATGGATCTTTGAGGAGCTGCTGCAATTGACCCTCCCTGTCATCGAGGAGACTACCCCTGTGGCAGGAGAC
The DNA here is from genome assembly GCA_012837895.1 of Candidatus Fermentithermobacillaceae bacterium. Lineage (GTDB taxonomy): Bacteria > Bacillota > Sulfobacillia > Fermentithermobacillales > Fermentithermobacillaceae > DTU015. The sequence continues at coordinate 36,172 of DUQH01000047.1, forward strand.
ATGGTGGTAGGCCCCCGGGGCGGATCGGTGACAGTATATCAGAGGCCCATTAAGGGCTCGCCTGTTATGGCCACCTTGAGATCAGGGGATTCTGCCAAGTACATCACGTCAAGAGGCGCATGGATTGCGGTGCAGACTTCGGCCGGGATAAGAGGCTGGGTATACGGCCCTGATTCGGTGATTTCCGCAGTAAACGACCCTTCCCTTTCCTTCGGTGTATCTGAAACATCGTGGTCTCTGGGGAAATACAGTTCAACTACGGTAAACGCTACTGACGTGAATTTTAGGGCAGGTCCTGGCACCAACTACCCTGTGATCTCCATGGTGCAAAAAGGCGACATAATCCGTGTGCTTGAAGTGCGGGATCGCTGGATAAGGGGTATTTCGCCCAAAGGCGTTGTAGGCTGGGTGGCATCGTGGCTGACCACCGGTGCTTCTGCCGGTGCATCCCCAAGCTTTTCAGTGGCACTTGACGCAAGTTCAAGTATCCGTACCCTTACACTGCAGGGTCCGTTTCAAACCTGCCAGATTATACGCAGGGAAGACAACGCATTGGTAATTAGCACCTCTGAGTTTTTCAAAACAGCAGGCAGGCTCGACATAAACGCCTACGAGTTTGAATCGGTTAAGGTCGAAGGAAGCGATGTTACCATAAGGTTTTCCGAAGCTCCGTCATATATCGTCCAAGAGCAATCGCCGGGAAAAGTGGTGCTCGGCTTTGCGCCCACAGTCACCGGAATTGATGTGAGGCGTGAGGACGACGGGGAAGTGCTTACAGTGCACACCCTTGGATATACATGGCCCACTGTAACCAGGAACGGCAGCTCGGTTACAATGTTCCTGCCAGGCGCTTCTTACGCCGGACAAGCCTCACTGGTTCGCGGCGATTTAGTTAGGAAGGTGGATATCGGTGCCACCAACGATGGCGTCAGCTTATCCATGGACGCATCTCTAAGCGGTACCTACCTGCTCAAGAAAAATGCCAACTCCCTGGAAGCCTTCTTCCCCAACCCGGGGCTCTCAGGCAAGGTGATCGTGGTTGACCCAGGGCACGGCGGAAACGATCCAGGGGCATCAGGCCCCACAGGCTACCAGGAACGGACGGTAAACTGGAAAATCGCCCTCAAACTCCGTGACCTGCTTGAGTCAGCAGGAGCAACTGTTATTCTCACCAGGTTGGGAGAATTTGAAGATGCCACTCCTCCTGAAGATTGGAAGCCTGACATAGACGAATATTCAGGTGACCTGGCTAAGAGGGCGGCATGGTCGCAGAAAGCTCACGCCTTCGTTTCCATACATAACGACTGGCATAGCAACCGCCAAACTGCAGGCACAACTTCTTATATCTGCAGCCAGACTTTGAACACGTCTGAATCCAGGCGGCTGGCGACACTGATCCAGAAACACCTGACAGCAAGCCTTGGTACTGTTGACAGGGGAGTTAAAGATTCAAACTTCTTCGTCAACAGGGAATCCCACTGCCCCTCGGTCTTGGTTGAAGTAATGTACTTGTCCAATCCCAGGGAAGAAGACCTGCTCAAGCAAGATCACGTTCAGGAAGCGGCAGCCAGGGGAGTATTAAAGGCTCTTGAGGAATACTTCTCCCCTGCTTCAGGAGCCGGTACCTATTAGGCCTCCCGGACTCCTCATCTGATACTTGCCGGATTGGAGCCGGGTACGGGTACTGGGGCTAGGCACGGATCACAGCATAGATTCCAGGTTCTTGGTGCACTTGCTGCACCGTTTTGGGGGTAGCAAGGCGGAAACGAATTCATAATGGTGC
>DUQH01000094.1 GCA_012837895.1 Candidatus Fermentithermobacillaceae bacterium
AGCACATAGAGGAAGAACTTGCAGGAGGTACTGGAAATGAGAAGAGCCTGTGTATCCATCTTTCTAGTTGCACTAATGCTGTTTTCCACGGTCGCGCCGGTCTTTGCCGGGCCACAGCCCGACACTACATTTCGGGCAGTGTATCTGGGAATCAAAGGCTACAACACAGTCGATGCCGCATACAACATCCACGTGCGGCACGAAAACTGGGGCGGTCCGGCTGACTGGACATTCAACTTCGCCATCGGTGACGAAATCGTGGAGTATACAATTGATCGCAGCAACAACTTCTACCTGCACAAAAAGCTGGCAGAGGGTTATGTTTATGAGGTCGGGGTTAGAGATGGAATCGTCGTTGCGTTAGACGAAACCGTACCCGATGCAAAAGGCACTGTGGTGTCCAAAACCGAATCCGGTCTAAACATCGAGACACCAGAGGGCGACATGGTTTTCGTCCCCATAAATGCGGACACCCAATACTACAAGATCACGAACCAGGCCGGCGGTTCGACTGTCGAAGCGGTTTCCCTTTACGATGTGGTGGGCAAGACGGTGAAGGTGTACGGCAACCTGGTCTATCAGGCATTTGTTGCCAGTCCGTACACCCCGCCGGTCAAAGGTGATCCGAACAGGGCTGAAAACACCATCAAGAACCTGCTTGCCACGGCGCTAGAGCCATGCGGGACTTGCCTCTACGTATGGGGCGGCTCGTGGACATGGGCGGGCGCTGCGGTAAACCACATGATCAACTACGATTACGAGAATCCATCTGTCCCGCCGAATCCGGATCTTCCCATCCTGCCACCTTGGGAAGCTTACACGAGCCACCAGTCCAGGACGACCGGTCTCTACCAAAAATGGATCGATTTCTTCCAGGAGCAGACTGAGACATATAGATGGGACACCTTGAGCATCGATCCCATTACATCCTACCGTGGCCGCAGGATCAACGCTGCTAATCCGGCAAACCCGTACAGCACAACTTCCTACGGCGATTGGAAAGCTGACATTCTCGACGTCTACAACTACGCCGGTACCGACTGTTCAGGCTACATGGGCTGGGTGTTGTACAACGCCATCAACACAGAAAGCGGCCGGGAGGGCTTCACTCACTTTGCCTCTCAGATCGCCAACGATTTGGCACACAGAGCCTATGGAATGAAGTCCCCGCCAAGCGAAACTAAGAACCTGTACAGTACGAGTTTTGATAACACTTCGTTCAAGCCGGGCGACATCTTCAGCATGGGCGGTCACGTATGGATGGTTGTGGGCGTTTGTCAGGACGGCAGTATCCTGATTATCCATTCGACACCGGGTCAAACCAGGGAACCTGGCGAGGGCTCAGGAGGCGGTGTACAGCTGAGCGGCATCCGGGCGAGCAGCGGGCCGGGCAGTGAACCGGACTGCCAGGCGTACCAACTGGCCGTTCGGTACATGGAGACATACTATCCTGAGTGGAGCAAACGGTACGTGCCCATCGAGCAGGCTTTTTCCGACTACGTTTCCGGCAGCTCCGGCAATCAAGGTTTGTTCAGATGGTACGGAGATGAACGCGGCATGCTCGACCCCGATGGGTTTAGGAACATGACCGCTGACCAGATCCTGGCCGAGCTGTTCGGCGATCAGCCTTTGTTCGCGAACCTGCCTTCACAGGAGTCGCCGCGGGACAATAAAATGCCTAGTCTGGTTCTCGGGGCAGCCGCGTTCTTAGTGATGGCCGTAGTCTTTCGGATGGTACAAAGCCGTCGCAGCATCCATGTTACGGCTGACAAAAAGCGGTCTTGACCGTCACGGCGACTGCGGTTACCGGCATGTACCGATACCAGCCTGAGCTAGCGTAGACTGCCGGCGACTTGGGGCACTCTGAACGGGCAGCGCAAGCTGCCCCCAAACCTAAAACCGGGAGAGTGACATTCTCACAGTTTAGTGGTCTTTAGGTACAGAATCATTGTCTATTGACATAGAACGTCATGTTTTGCCTAATCAACTCCATATGAGCCAAGACAGCCTTTTCGGCCTCTTCCGGGCAGTGTCTGGACAGGGCGTCCACAAGGTCGCGATGTTGGCGGTTGATTATGTCCTCTTTCGAACTGTCCTTAAGTATGCTGGTCCTGGCATCATAAACATGCTCTGAAATCAGGGTCTCAACTGCGTTTAGAAGGACTATCAGAAGTGGATTTCGCGATCCTCTCGCGATCTCCCGGTGAAACTGGAAGTCATACCTGGCTTTCTCATTTTCGTCCGTGCTCTTTTCGATGCAGTCGCACAACGCCCCTAGACGTTCCAGTTCCACCTGGTCTATATTTCGCGCTGCGGCGCCTGCCGCTGCGAACTCTATCGCTCTTCTCAGTTCGAGAGTATGTCCGGGATGTCCGTCTTCTAACATAAACATGATGCTAAGCGGTTCCGTAAGGCTGTTACTCAGATTGCTTGAAATGTAATTCCCGGACCCGTGACTGGACTCGACTATCCCTAGGGTATTCAGCGCCTTAATAGCCTCACGGATCGTGGCTCTGGACAAGCCGAACATTTCTCTCATCTGGCGCTCACTAGGCAGTTTGTCTCCCTTCTTGAGATTTCCACTGGCGATATTCTTTTTGATCTGGCCCACGATTCTTCGTAAGAGCCCCGGGGGTTCTATCTTCGTGAACATGGAATCACCCCCTCTGGTTTGCCCCGATGACAGCCCGCCCCATCACTACATGTATTTTACACAAGAAACAAAGTGATTGGGAGAATATTCAATCAGCGGTATGTCTTGTCCCACACAGTCATCTCTTTTCTCAGGACACCTTGGGGCAAAACGGCACCCTGGTTTTGGATCTATGGGGCTGGAGAGCTCGCCCCTAATCACATCGCGCTTGATCTTGCCTCGGTTCACTTTCGGAAGGGGAATTGATGCAAGCAGGGCCTGTGTATACGGATGTAGCGGCTTTCTGAATAACTCGCTAGACGAGGCTATCTCAACGTTCTGGCCCAGGTACATGACAACGATATCATGGGAGATGTGCTTTACAACGCTTAGATCGTGGGTTATGAACATGTAGGTCAGCCCCATGTCGCGCTGGAGATCCATTAGCAGGTTAAGGATCTGCGCCTGGATCGACACATCTAAAGCAGAAACCGGTTCATCGCACACAATGAACTTCGGCTTGACAGCCAGGGCCCTTGCCACCCCGATTCTCTGCCTTCTTCCACCATCCAGTTCGTGGGAATAGGCGTTGACTAGCCTTTCTGCCAAGCCCACAACTTCCATGAGTCTAGCCGTCTCCTCGGCAATTGCCTTCTTGCCCGTTACAGTCTTCGTCACAATGAGGGGCTCCGATATGATCTCGCTCACTGTCATCCTCGGATCAAGACTAGAGTAGGGGTCCTGGAATATGATCTGCATCTTTTTCCTAAGATCCCTTAACTTAATCCCACCATATTGGACTATGTCCTCTCCTTCAAAGAAGATCTGCCCTGACGTAGGCTCAATAAGGCGAAGCAGGAGCCTGCCGAGAGTTGACTTCCCACATCCCGATTCCCCCACGACCCCCAAGGTACGTCCTGGAAAAATCGACATATTGACATCGTCAACGGCGTGGAGCAAACCACGTGAGGTCTCGAAATATTTCTTCAGATGTACGGTCTTTATCAAAGGCTCAGACATGAGGTACCATTCCTTTCGCTATCCTGAACTGTTTCCGAATAGATGGCATTTCAGCAAGTGATCTCCTTCCTGGAATACCGGTGGCTCCTTTTCCCTGCACACGGGCATGCAGTGTTTACATCTGGGATGGAACTTGCATCCAGGTGGGAGATCGGTGGGATCAGGCATCAACCCTTCGATTTGCTCCAGCCGGTCAGTTTCCTCATGGATCTTGGGGATGGCCCCAAAAAGCCCTACCGTGTACGGATGGTGCTTGTCCGCTTCAAAAATGTCTTCCACGGTTCCATATTCAATAATCTCACCTGCATACATCACCGCCACCTTATCGCACGTCTCTGCAATGATCCCCAAGTCGTGGGTGATCATAAGAACTGCGGTCTTGAGTTTCTCCTTCAGTTCATTGATCAGGGCGAGAACCTGCGCCTGGATTGTGACGTCCAATGCAGTTGTCGGCTCGTCGGCTATGAGGAGTCTGGGATTGCATGATAGGGCAATAGCAATCACCACACGCTGCTTCATGCCGCCTGAGAATTGGTGAGGGTACTCGTTCTTTCTTGACGAAGGAATACCCACAAGTTCGAGGGTTTCATCCACCCTATCTTCAATCTGCTCTCGAGTCAAACCTTCTTCATTATGTAGCAGCAAGGCTTCGGCGATCTGCTGGCCAACCGGGATGACAGGGTTGAGGCTTGTCATGGGATCCTGGAATATCATGGCTATATCCCCGCCCCGAAGCCGCCGGAGCTCTTCGTGGTCCATCTCCAAGATGTTCTTCCCTTGAAACCATATGTTGCCGCTTGGGATTCTGCCCGTGCGATCCGGGAGAAGCCTTAGAATTGCAAGTGCGGTGGAAGTCTTGCCCGCCCCGGTTTCACCCACAAGCCCAAGGGTTTCCTGCTCCCTGATGGTAAAGCTTATTCCATTGACCGCATGAACCTCTTCCATGTCGGTCTTGTACATGACGTATAGGTCTTCTACTCTGAGGAGTTCCTTTGCCACCATATCCACCTCAATCCTTCAGTCTTGGATCCACGGCGTCTCTGATGCCATCCCCGATTAATGTGATTGAGAGAGCCGCCAACACTATGCATACCCCAGGGACGGTAATCAGGTAGGGATACGTCCACATATAAGTCTTCGCGCTAGCAAGCATAGAGCCCCATTCCGGATTGGGAGGCTGGATGCCGAGTCCCAAATAACTCATGGACGCTGCTGTCAAAATCATGCCAGATGAAGAAAACGCCATTTGACAGATGATGGGACTCAGAGAGTTCGGGATAATGTGCTTCACTATGATGCGGAGATCGCTCGAACCGCACGCTCTGGCCGCCTCGATGAAGTCTTGTTCCACCAAGGTTAGCACTGTGGAACGGACAAGACGTGCATAGGTTGCTATGGAAGATACGGTCAGAGCGATCAGAAGGTTGGTCATGTTGGCTCCTAGGGCTGCCACCACCGCCATCGCCAAGAGGATCTGCGGTATGCTGGATATTACGTCCATAAAACGCATGACAATAGAGTCGAACGTTCCTCCGTAGTAAGCCGCCGCAGCCCCAAGCAGGCCTCCAATCACCGCAGCGCAAGAAGTAGAAATGATCCCGATGGACAAAGACACCCTCGAGCCGTAGATGATCCTGGCAAACACGTCTCTGCCGTACTCATCAGTCCCGAATATGTGGGGTCCCCGTCCCCAGCTGGGCGGGATAAACCGCGCTTTCTGATTTGTCGCTATGACCGACTCGGGACTTGCGAAGAAACCGGCAAATACGGCCAACAGGACAAAAACCGACAAAACACCGAGTCCAAACATTGCAGTCTTGCTCTTCTTGTACTGGTGCCATACCAGCGCGATTTGGGATTGCTTCTTTCGTCTCTTTGGCTTGATCGCTTCTACTCGGGTCATGCCGTCTTCACCTTCGCTTTCCTCTTCCCCGCCTCGGCATACTGGGCCTTCACTCTAGGATCAAGCAGGGCGTACACTATGTCCACCAAAACCATAACCAAGCAGTACGTGACTGAGAAGATAATGACGATGGCCATAACCTGCGGGACGTCTTTCTTCTTGATACTGTCGACAAGAATGGCGCCGATACCTGGGATTGAGAACACGTTCTCAATAACAACCGAACCGCCCAACGAGAACGCGAAGTTCATTCCCACGACCGTAACTATGGGCAGCAGAGCATTTCGCAGCGCGTGGTGTAGAATGACCGCCTTCTCGGCCGCACCTTTTGCCCGGGCTGTCCTCACATAATCCTGGCGGATGCAGTCGAGCATGGTCGAGCGGGTGATTTTCAGTAGCCCGCTTCCTCCGGGCAATGCCATAGTCAGGACCGGCAAGACGTAGTGAGCTGCAGTGCTCAATCCTGCTGTTGGCAAGAGTGCCAGTTTTACACCAAACAACAGCATGAGCATAAGTCCTAGCCAAAAGCCGGGGACAGCCCCCATCATCATGGCGAAAACCGTGGCAAAGAAGTCAGTGGTTGAGTACTGCTTCACCGCGGCTATAATTCCCAATGGAATCCCTATCAAGACCTGTCCCATGATGGCAAGAACGGAGAGACGCAGCGTTATTGGAAACCGCACCTTGATCTCTTTGAAAACAGACTGCCGGGTACGCCAAGACTCTCCAAAATCAAACCTGGTCAAAACATTCCAAAGGTATTTACCCAAACGGGTAAGAAACGGTTCGTGAAGACCGAACTCCCTGTTGAGAGCGTCTACCGCAGATTGTGGGGCGCTGGACCCCAAAATCATCCTTCCCGGGTCGCCCGGCGTGACAGCCATAATGGTGAAGACCAGGATGATGACGCTTAGCATCGTAGGCACGACTAGGAGAAGCCTTTTCAGAATATATCTGTGCATCAAATCCCACCTTCTCTTTCGAAGCAAGTCAAATAGGCCTGCAACAGCTGAAAGCTCCCTTCAGCCGCCTTTATGTTGGTGCGCTCATAACTGTGTGAGGCATAGACGCCGGGTCCGATCAGACCATGCCGGACATCATTGCCGGCTATAAGCGCCGTGGATACGTCAGAAATATAGCCCGAATAGCAGTCAATAGCATAGTCAATGCCGTGTCGTTCGCACAGAGATGCCAAAGCGGTGATTATCTCATAGTTGTAGGGACCATAGTTGTCGCGAGCCACAATAGAGACCTTGGTCTCGCTCCCATCCAGGTTCTTGCCGACACAGCCCATGTCCACGCCAAGTATCTCTACTACATCCTCAGGAATTCCGGGACCGCCTCCGTGCAGCACTTCCTCGTACACCGAGAAAGAGACATACACCTTGCGAGAGAGTTTGACGTTTTGCTCTTTCACGTATTTGGAGAAGGCCAGCAATATAGCCACGCCGATCTTGTCATCTAGGAACCTGGACTTGATGAACCCGTCGGTAGAAAGCTCGAAACGGGGACGAAGGGCTACGAAATCACCGTTTCTAATCCCGAGCTTCAGCACATCTTCCCTGGACGACACGAGTTTGTCCAACACGAGTTCCAGGTTCTCCTCGAAAGAGCGTACAACGTTATAGTTGCGGTTTCCATGGGTTGATGCGTTCTCCAGAAGAATGGTTCCTTGGTATGTCTCATTGAAACGCGTAAAGACAGTTACGTTTTCGGTCTCAACATTGTTGGGGTTGAGTCCCCCCACCGGCACAAGCATCATCCGGCCGTTAGGTTTGATATATTTCACCTGAGCGCCCAGGGTATCGGCGTGCGCCATCAGCATGATAGGATCGCCCTCACCGCCAAGACAATACTGGAGCCCTCCCTTACGCAGGCGCCCTGGCTCATAGCCAATTGCGCGTATCTCCTCTGAAAGGTACTCCTCGATAGCCTTGAAGAACCCCGAAGGGCTGGGTATGGCGATCAGCTTCTCAAGTTCTTCCAAGAGATACCCTTTATACCGCTCGAACATAAGTATCGCTCCTTTTCGGATGCTGGAGATGTTACCCGCCCTCCAAGTAGGCAGGGCGGGTAACGTCCGTACAGTCTACTTCCAGGAACAGTCGTAGAAGTAAATTGCACCTGGGGCGTATAGGGTCACGTTCAGATCGCTGGTGCAGGCCATGAGCGTGTACTTCGAGTAGAGCATGCACCAACCAGTGTCCTCTTGTACCAGTTCGTTAAGTTCTTGATAATAAGCCAGCCGCTCGGCTTCGTCAACCGCGGCGCGTCCGAGGGCGAACAACTCATCGATCCTCGGGTTGTCGATCCTGGGCAGGTTGAACGCATCGATAGCGGAAGAGTGGAACAGGATACTGTAGGCGTCCATGTCCAACGCCACGCCGTTGTACACGACCAGCCCCATGATACCGATGCTGTAGTTGCCTTTGCAGGCGTCGTCTATGAAGCTGATATCGCTTACTTCGATATCAGCGATCAACCCGATCTCAGCCAGGTTCTCTTGGAGGATCGGAGCGATCTTCTCACCAAACGACGTGCACCTGATGGTGCCAATGTTCATAGGAGTGGTGATGCCGGCCTCAGCCAAGAGCTCCTTAGCCTTTTCCGGGTTGTACTCATATGTCCTGGCGTTCGGGGAATGCCCAAACATCATTGGGTGGACGATGTTTGAGGTTACTTCGCCCAGTCCGTCGACTGCCACTTCCATCATGAACTCACGGTCGACAGCGTAGTTAATGGCCTGCCGGACCAGTTTGTTGTCAAAAGGCGCCACTTCGGTGTTGAAGTGAATTGTTGTTATGTGAGGAGACGGGCACTCCAGAACGGTAACATTGTCCATTGCCTTGAACTTCTCGTAGTTGGCGCTGGACAGGTCGATAATGTTGATTTCGCCCGCCTCAAGCGCCAGCGCCGAGGCAGTGGCGTCGCTTGTGATCATCATCTTGACGTCCTTGATGGGCGCTTCTCCGCGATAGTAGTCGGGGAATGCCTTCAAAGTGATATGGCTTCCGGGTAGACGGTCAACAAACATATACGCGCCACAGCCGATGGGTTTCTCTTCGAACCCGTCTTTGCCGACCTCATTGTAGTAAGCCTTGGGCAAGATGTAGAGCTGGGACACGTTCTCCAGGAAGGAAGCGTAAGGCGCCTCAAGGACGAGCTTGACCGTGTACTCGTCAATTACTTCTGCGTCCTTGAAGTTGGCTATGGTGGAACCGATGTAAGCCGACTTGGCGGCTTCTTCCACCGTGAATGCCACGTCTTCCGCGGTCACTTCCTCTCCGTTGTGGAACTTGACTCCCTCCTTGATAGTGAAGGTGTACTCAAGTCCGTCCTCGGAGATGGTGTGGCTTACGGCCAGCCTGTTTTCGACTGTGCCGTTGTTGTGGTTGTAGAAGTACAGTGGCTCGTAGATCTGCCTGTAAAGACTGTGCTCGGCTGCAAGGGTGCGGTAGTTCGGGTTTACGCTGGCGACGTCGTTTTCCAGCGCGTAGTACAATGTCTTGGACTCCACCTCCCCTTGCGGTGTTTCTGTTTCTGGTTCCTTGGGTCCGCAGCCAGCCACCAGGCTCAAGCAACACACGGCGACCAGGAACAGATACGCTACTCTTTTCACTCTCTCCCATCCTTTCTTTCAGCTTATTTGACCGCACTCAAGTAACGATTTTGTGCGGGTTCAGGATGCCGTTGGGATCAAACGCCT
>DUQH01000103.1 GCA_012837895.1 Candidatus Fermentithermobacillaceae bacterium
TCTTCCACAGGCGGAAGAGGTGGCGGAAGCTGCGGCCCGCCGGCTATCGTCCAGTACCCTGGGAACCCGTTAGCGTTAGGTGGATCATCTTCTACCGGTGGCAGAGGCGGAGGTAGCTGGGGCCCGGCGGTTTCGTATATAGTGCGCTCATACCTGTTTAGGGCTATAGCGCCACCTAACCCGATGCTGATAACAAGAGCCAGGCAAACTATGATGTGAAGATGCCTTTTCATCTGGCTCACCTCCAGATAGAGAACTTGGAAAACCAGTTGCAGGTTTGCCTGAAGTAAAGTTCGCTTCGCTGGAGACTCGTTTATGATAGGTAAGGTGCCTGCTGGCAAATCCACCTGTTAGAAAAAGAAGGCACCCACAAATCCAGTTAGTGGTGCCTTTAGAGGTGGATGCCGGCTGAGTCCTCGGCCGATTCTTTGGACAGTAACATAATTCTACCAGCGATCAGGTATTCCTTTGTAAGCTACTGCCAAGCATGGTAGCAAATCCCAACAAGTCAGCCTGGTGATCCGGTGGTGTAGGATCTTGTAGATCGGTTAAGAGAACATACCGCTTCTTTACTGTCAGTTAATTGAATCAACCTTGCGGTGGAGATTATGTAAATAAGACGCTTGAAAATATTCCCTGAGCTAAAGGCGACTAATCACTAGTGTCCTGGAACTTAGGGTGGGTCTTGATGTATGCCGGCAATTTCCTGAGGACAATCCCTGCCTTATCGTGAATCACTATTGTCGCTGCGTTGTCGTACGGTGTAGGTTCCAGGTTTATGATAGCGATCTGCTTCGCCAGGGATGGAAGATACGAGACAGGAGCTACCTGAAGGCTGGAACCTACAACCAGCATCAGATCAGCTTTCTGTGCCTGCTGTATAGCTTCCTCAAAGGACGGTGGCATGGGATCGCCGAAAAACACCACATCCGGTCTTAAGATACCGGTGCACTTACACTTAGGCGGTATTTTGCCTCTTGACACCTGGTCTGCCAAGGACTCAAAGGAGGTTTTTGTCTGGCAGTCAAGGCAGGTACAAGTACGCAAGTTGCCGTGCATCTCCAATACCTTCTTGGACCCCGACTCGTAGTGCAGCCCGTCGATGTTCTGGGTGATCACAGCATGCACTAGGGATCTTTGTTCCAGCCATGCCAGCGCCTTGTGAGCTGCATTGGGCTTTTTGCCCCGCATGGTGTTGAGAAGTTCCAGTCCTTCAGTGTAGAAGAGGCGTGGCTGGTAGTAGAGGGTTTCAAGGCTAAGGAGCCTCATCGCATCGAGATTTTTCCATAGTCCCCTGGAACCCCTGAAATCCGGGATGCCGCTTTCAGTTGAGACACCGGCGCCTGTCAACACTACTGTGTATTTTGACAGTCTGATAGCGTGTGCCAGATCCTTTATGGCAGGAGTCACTGCGATTCTCACCTCTCTCTGATTCACGATGGCGCTTAACCGCACCCTGGCAATCCAGGCCAAATCGTTATGTCTTTTGACTGGGTTTGTCTGACCGGCAAGTTCAACAACCAAATGGACGATCATGTGCAACCTCTATTGGCGGATTTTGGTTCCATTCTATTCTTACGTGAAACGCTGGTTTGGCGCAAGGTGGCAGGTAACGGCTACAGACGCGATGCTCGTTATCAACCGGTCATCTCCTTAGCTTAGCCAATCTATGCGTGATTTCGCGATGAGTAGGTAGGAATGCAGGGTGTAGATGAAATACAATAAGGGTGTAAAAAGAATGTGAAGACTATACGGGCTTCGAGTCGGCACAGTAGCTGGCATCAGCGCAGTAGCTGGCAATTCTGCCGGTACCGGTACTGCCCGGCTAAGGGAACCGACTGGATTTGTGAGGTGTGCACCGTGAGGGAGAATCCCGGGCTCCATGAAGGCACTAAAGAAGGCAAGAAAAGCGAGAGAAGGATATATGACAGATACCGCATGCGGATTTCGAAAACGCTCGAATCAAGTCTTCCTCCCACGTATCAAAGGGCAAGTCAACTTCTATTTCTCTTACCGGACTTAGCTGTCCTGATCTTGCGCTTGCTAAAGGATGCAAGAGTACCCGCTAAAGCCAAGGTTAATCTGGGTATCGCCTTTGCTTACCTTAGTTCGCCGGTAGATATTCTCCCTGACGTTGTGCCTGTCTTGGGACAACTGGATGACTTGATTATCGCCACAACTGCTGTTCACAGCATTCTCAAAAGCACGCCTGAAGAGGTTGTGCGGGAGAATTGGTCAGGTTCTGTAGATGTGCTGGAAGGAATACAAAACGTCCTGGATATGGTTTCTTACCTCATGGGTAACAGGTTCGTAAGGATGATTATAGCAGGCTTTGCGCGCAAGCCTGGTTTCTCATTGCCATCGGCGAAAGATCTCGTGAGCAATCTGATTGGAGACAGAGTAGGCAAGTTCACCTTCAGGCGTTTGGAAAGACTGGAGACATAACTTAATGCAGCTAGTGCCAGCAACCACAAGCTAGACGCAAGAAAGGGGCGCACAGGATGATAGTCGTAACCGGAGCAACCGGCCATCTTGGGAACAACCTTGTACGAGCCCTAGTCAAGAGGAACTACCGGTTAAGGTGTATGGTGCTTACAGGAGAGAGTTTGGAACCCCTGCAGGGACTGGACGTTGAAGTCGTGGAAGGGGACGTCCGCGACATTGAATCCCTGTACAAGGCCTTTGATGGTGCTGATATCGTGTTTCATCTTGCCTCAATCATCAGTTTGTTGCCCGGCAACAATGAACTCCTCGAGGAAGTGAATGTCAGGGGAGCCAGGAACGTTGCCGAAGCTTGCCTCACAACCGGCGTCAGGCGGTTGGTGTATACCAGTTCCATTCACGCCTTGGTTGAACCGCCTATGGGACAAGTCATCGACGAATCCATGCCATGCGACCCCGAACATATATCCATGGCATACAGCAAGTCCAAGGCCAAGGCGACACTCGAAGTTCTCGACGTGATAGGAAAAGGACTTGATGGCGTAATCGTAATGCCCACAGGCGTCATCGGGCCGTATGATTTCAAACCTTCTGCCACAGGACAGATGTTGCTCGATTATGCGGCAGGCAAGATCCCTGTACGCATCGGAGGCGGCTACGACTTTGTAGACGTAAGAGACGTAGCTGAAGGCCAGATACTCGTCGCAGAGAAAGGGAGAACTGGGGAGAAGTACATCCTATCGGGCGAATGGATGTCAGTCGATGATATCCTGCAAGAGGTATCAAACGCTACAAAGGCACCGTTGCCTCGCTGGAAGATACCTGCAGCACTGGCGTCTGCTGTAGCTCTCATGATCACCTCGTACTGCATGGTAACAGGGGCCAAGGTTCTCATAAACCATGATTCAGTCAGTACGCTCAGGGGCAATTCCCTCATATCGTCTGAGAAAGCCCGCAGCGAACTTGGATACACGTCCAGGCCAATACGGCAGACCATCAGGGATACCCTTGACTGGTTCGGAGAACGTGGGTGGCTCAAGACACGCTAAGCCCTCATGGGGCCGCTAGAACTGAGGTTATTTAATGGAAGTCAGAAATCTGGAGGTTGCAAATGCTTACAGGACAACTGCTTGAACTCATATTTGAATCTGCTAGCATCCAGAGATGGAATGACCACATAAGGCCGCCCCAAGGATTTACCGAACTGGATAAGCAGGCCCACAAGATGATGTATGCTTATGTGCTGGGAAAACTCGAAGAGGAGTCGGACTCGGGAATGGACTTCGACTGGGTCAGGCTCATCGAAGGCGGCTTGTTCGAGTTCCTACACAGGATAAAACTCACTGATATCAAACCCCCGGTGTTTCACAAAATCATGGAAGAGAAAGGGGCAGAGATTAACCGCTGGGTACTTGAGCAATATGAAGAGGTGCTAGGCCAGGTTGACGGGGAGCTGTTCGCCCGGTTTCAGGAGTACCTTACAGAGCATGAGTACAGCTATGCCGAAAAGCAGATACTCAAGGCGTCACACTACCTGGCAACCCAATGGGAGTTCACCCACATAGACAGGCTCAACCAAGGCCTGTACGGGCTTGAAAATGAGCGCGAAAGCATAAGGGGTAGGTTGAAAGAGCACGGTTCTCTTGCCGGGGTACGCAGCTTGCGCGTCGATACGAATATCCACAATTTCATGGACCTTGTAGGCCAGCTCCGGTTCCAGCAACGCTGGGGGCACTCACCGAGGATACCCCAGACGTCTGTGCTTGGACACGTACTTGTAGTGGCGGTGATTGCCTTTTTTGCGTCGCTTGACCTGGATGCCTGCCCTAAGCGCCTGTACAACAACTATTTGTGCGGGCTGTTTCATGATCTTCCTGAAGTCCTGACAAGGGACATTGTGGCACCTGTCAAGCGTTCCATCCCAGACCTGGACAGGATCATCAAGAGTATTGAATCATCCTGGTTCGAGGAGAGAATTTACCCCCTGCTGCCAGATACGTGGCACGATGAGATAAGGTATTTCGTAGAAGATGAATTCGCAGACCGTATACGCATTGACGGAAAGAGAGTCAATACTGAGGTCACTCCCGCACACAATGCCGACTGCTACGACCCGCTCGACGGGACCGTTGTGAAAGCTTGCGATCAACTCGCCGCGTATGTGGAAGCTTTTCTTTCTATCAGGCACGGGATTCGCTCGAACCATCTCAAAGACGGGCTCTTGATATACCACATGTATGAAGGCGAGAAGGGCATAGTGTCGGGAGTGGATTTTGGCCCCGTGTTTGCGTATTTCAACCCGGAGGAACTCGGTTTGCGAAAACCCATTCGTTAAGTGAGCTCAAGTGAGTATGAGAAACGAGATAAACTCAGTAACAGAAAGAAGGTATTGTGCATAACCGCATTTTGATGTATTCTACCAGCAAGAGAAGCACATACCTTCTCATGCTCAGGCTGCTGAAGAAGCACAAACCGAGTTGGCAAAGCACAAACGGAAAGGAGGAGATCATGGTCTGGAGTCTTAGATCAAGCAATTATCGGCGGAGTTACGTAGTTTCCGATGCCTTCTTCGTTGTCGGAATCACACTAGCATCTGTTGGAGCTTTAGCTGCAGTAGACAACACGGGCTTTTTTGATCTAGTGCGCTACAGCAGCAGGCGTTTTATGGACCTACTGTTGAACAAGTCTACGCGCCCAAATGTCCTCACAGGTGACTTTGCGACCTATGTGCACCGCTCACGGCGCAAGCACGAGGTACGTTATCCTCTGCTGATTGGAGCGGTTTTCTTGTTTTTGTCACTGATGGTCGCTTTACTGGCTTCTTGATCGCAGAGCTTTACA
>DUQH01000054.1 GCA_012837895.1 Candidatus Fermentithermobacillaceae bacterium
CGGACTGTGGTGCCATCAGCGATTTTTACCGCGAAAATGCCCATCATATAGTGGATACGCCCGAAGAGGCGGCAGCCAAAGCAGTGAAGGCCGGTACGGATTTGAATTGCGGCGATACCTATTATCCGCATCTGATCGAAGCCGTCAATAAAGGACTGATCACCGAAGAAGAGATCGATACGTCGGTAAAGCGGCTGTTGTTGGCAAGAATGAAACTGGGCATGTTCGATCCCGAAAAAGAAGTGAAGTATGCACAAATTCCTCTTGATGTGGTGGATTGCGAAAAACATCGGTTATTGGCTTTGGAATCCGCCCGTAAATCGATGGTGTTGCTCAAAAACGAAAACGATGTTTTGCCGTTTTCAAAAGACGTTAAGAAGATTGCCGTCATCGGGCCCAATGCCGATAACGATGAAATATTGCTGGGAAATTACAACGGATATCCTTCTGTCCGCATTACGCCGTTAAAAGGGATAAGGGAAAAATTGCCCGATGCCGAAGTGAAATATGCTCAAGGGTGCCGGTTAGCCGAAGGGCTGCCTTATTTGGAGGTGATTCCGGCAGACTGTTTTTATACCGACGAGACACGGAAAACGAAAGGATTGACGGCTGAATATTTCGACAATGCCAAATTGGAGGGAACGCCCAAACATACCCGCATCGACGATCGTATCGATTTCGAATGGTGGACTGCCGCTCCTTTTGCCGATATGCCATACGAACGGTTTTCCGTACGTTGGAAAGGTGTTCTTGTACCACCGGCAAGTGGGGGATATGCCTTGGGGGGAGAAGCTTTCAGCGGTTTTAAACTCACGCTGGACGGAAAAATAGTAGCTTCCGGGAAAAGCGGGCATCACACCAAAAAAGGATACGAACGGGTCACCCTCGAAAAAGGCAAGCCTTATACGATCGAAGTGGAATATATTCAAAACGATACGGAATATCCGCATGTGCGTATTTTGTGGGAAGTACCCGGCAAGAATCTAAAACAGGAAGCCGTTGATCTGGCAAAGGCTTCCGATGTGGTTGTGCTGTGTATGGGATTAAGTCCGTCGCTCGAAGGAGAGGAAATGAACATTGCAATCGACGGTTTTTACAAGGGCGACCGCACCGACATCAAATTACCGCCGGTTCAAACCGAATTGATGCAGGAAATCGTGAAACTCGGTAAGCCGACCGTTTTGGTTTTGCTCAACGGCAGTGCGTTGGCAGTGAATTGGGAGAACGAAAACATTCCCGCCATTCTTGAGGCTTGGTATCCTGGACAGGCGGGTGGAACGGCCGTAGCCGACGTGATTTTTGGCGATTACAATCCGTCAGGGCGATTGCCCGTGACATTTTACAAGGGCGTCGATCAACTTCCGCCTTTCGAGGATTATGACATGAAAGGCAAAACGTATCGTTATTTTGAAGGCGATCCTTTGTATGAATTTGGTTATGGATTGAGTTATACCACTTTCAAGTACAATTTCGAGCGTATTCCGTCCTCTGTTGAGGCAGGTGAAAATATTCCCCTGACGGTAACTGTGACCAATACGGGAGACAAAGACGGAGACGAGGTCGTTCAGCTGTATGTTTCCCTGCCCGACAGTAAATTGAAAAAGCCCATTCGCTCGTTGCAGGGTTTTAAGCGTATTCATTTAAAGGCAGGCGAAACCCGGACGGTTGAATTTGTGCTGCAACCCCATCAGTTTGCAGCACGCAACGAAGAAAATATCCCGCTCGTAGAGGCCGGGAAAGTGTTGATTTCTGTCGGTGGAAAGCAACCCGATGAAAAATCTATTGCTTCGGGTGCGGTCGTTCAAACGAGTGTGGAGGTTAATGGCGAAAGATTTTACATAAACGATTGATATTTTTATTCTTTTTGACAATGAAAAAGTGTTGGAGATGGTTTGGCAAGAAAGATCCGATTACGTTGGACATGCTCAGGCAGATTGGTGTGGAAGGTATCGTTACTGCGCTACATGATGTACCCAATGGGCAAGTATGCCCGACGGACATGATTCGGGAGGTTAAACGATATATCGCATCTTATGGATTGCATTGGGCAGTGGTTGAAAGTTTGCCTGTCGTTGAATCCATCAAATATGGAGGAAAAGACAGGGATAAGTGGATCGAAAATTTCCAACGGAATTTGATGCATCTTGGGCAGGCTGGAGTCACTA
>DUQH01000117.1 GCA_012837895.1 Candidatus Fermentithermobacillaceae bacterium
ATTACCGTGACGGCGCTACCTCCGACACGCACTGATGTAATCTCCCGGCCTTCCACGCCGATCTCCACGTGTATTACAGACGGCCGCTTCATCACATGTCCCTGCTCACATATAATTCGTGTGACAGGCTGTTTTATGTCTACCAGCTGGTTGAGCACAAGATAAGCCCCTGTTGCCCCAGACGCCGTGCCCGTAGCCGCCTCCTCAGGAATCCCCACGGCAGGGGCAAAATCCCTGCAGCGCACAGTAGCTGCAGCATCTACCGTATCCATCGAAAAACAGTGCACGCCTATGACTTCCCGCTCCCTACAAAACTGAGCCAGGGCAGCCATATCCGGGTTCATTGACAACAGCGCTTCCATCGATGTGACAGGCACGATAAGGTCCAAAAGCCCTGTGGAAACACCTTGGGGTTTGGGCCCTTGAAAGCCCGTTATGCTGCCTTCAGGCGCCCTGAGGATCCGTTCAAGTTGCTTGATTTCCGGCTCATCCAGGGTAAATGCCACTTGAGGCAGAGCCTGGGTCATCATCACCCGTGCCGGCCCGCCTTCACAGCCACACAGGAGGTCTACAGGGAGCACTCCGGCACCGGTTTTCTGGCACACCCGGATTTCTTCCTCGGCTTCTCCTGCCCCGTGTGAGGGGGATATAACCCCCAGCTCAGCCAGGAGCCAAAACGTGGCTATGGTGGCATGCCCGCACAAGTCAACCTCAGACTGGGGAGTAAAGAACCTCACCTGGAAGTCAGGGTCGCCGGGAGCCTGTTTGGCTCGCCTCAGGTCCCTCACAAACGCCGTCTCGGAAAGGTTCATCTCCCTAGCGATCCTCTGCATGAGTTCATCTGACAACCCTTCTGCATCGGGCACCACACCCGCCTGGTTGCCTCCGAAAGGCACATCTGTGAACGCATCCAGCTGGTAGATTTCTATTTGAGTTTGGCTCTGCCGGATGGTGTTGCCTTGCTTATGTACGCCCCTCACCGGACACCGCCTGCCTGTCTTATCCCGGTTATCCATATTTATCTTCACCTCACACATTTTATGACCAGTTGACACAAGATCTTGCTCCCGTTGCCAACCGGTCCGGCTCATCCCGGCCTTTACAACATTATCTTCATTATCTTCCCGCCCCGGTTCTTACTCCAATCCTACGCCGGTTTTCCTGCAAACAAAAAGGGCCCGGAACCTCCAGGCCCTGCAAAACTCAAAATTGTGGCCAAATCTTGCTTAGAGGGGCTCACCGTATCCAAACGTGGCTTCCCCCATCCCTCTTGCTCATGCTTGGTCATTGCCCTTGCACTTCTGCTGCCTGCCTGAGCGCTGCCGCCACAAACTCCCTAAACAGCGGGTGGGGCCGGTTTGGCCTCGACAGAAGTTCCGGATGGAACTGGGTACCCAAGAACCACGGATGCCCCTGGCGCTCGAGTATCTCAATCAAGCCCCTGGCAGGCCAAATTCCCACAGGCTCAAACCCCGCCTGAGCCAGCCTCTGCACATACATGGGGTTTATCTCAAACCTGTGCCTGTGGCGCTCTTCGATGTATTCTACCCCGTAAGCCTTCCACGGGATAGAACCCGGCTTGAGGTGGCACTCATACAGCCCCCTGCGCATCCAGGTGCGCGCATGCCCCTCGTGTTCAAGCTCTTTCTGCTCAGGCGTGAGGTCTACCACAGGATGGGATGTGTCCGGGTCAAACTCAGTTGAATTGGCATCCTCAAGCCCCATCACGTTCCTGGCAATTTCAATAACCGCGCACTGGAGCCCCAGGCATATCCCAAAGAAGGGTACCTGGTTCTCCCTTGCCCACCTGATAGCCTTGAGCTTGCCTTCAATGCTCCCGCGGCCTGATCCCCCTGGGACCAGAATCCCGTGGGCGTTTTCCAAAACCTTATCGACTTGTTCATCAGTGGCACCTGACAGTTTGTCCGAGTCTATCCATAGGATATCCACGCAGGCATCGTTTGCCAGGCCTCCGTGGTGGAGCGCTTCAGCCACACTCTTGTATGCATCGTGAAGGGACACGTATTTCCCGACAATAGCGATATTGCATCTCCGCTTTGGATGAGTGATCTTGTATGCAATCTCCTGCCACTCGGTAAGGTCAGGTTCCCTGGGCGGCAGGTTGAGCTGTTTCTCCACAATCTTGCCCAAGCCCTCGGTCTCCAGCATCACAGGTACTTCATAGATGCTCCCGGCATCCAGGTTGGATATGACCGCCCCCACTTCAACGTTGCAGAAAAGCGCGATTTTCTCCTTCATATCGGCTGAAAGGGGAGAACTGGACCTGCATACGATAATGTCCGGCTGGATACCGATTGACCTTAGTTCCGCCACGCTGTGCTGGGTAGGCTTGGTCTTGAGTTCGCCTGTCATAGGCAGGTGGGGAATCAATGTAACATGGATGTAGGCTGTGTTGTCTGCACCTACATCGGTCCTGAACTGGCGTATAGCTTCGAGAAAGGGAAGGCTTTCTATGTCTCCCACGGTGCCTCCGACTTCAACCAGCACGATGTCTGCTTGAGACTCAGCCGCAACTTTCCTGATCCTATCCTTTATTTCATTAGTAACATGGGGAATAACTTGGACTGTGCTCCCGTTGTAACCGCCCCTTCGTTCACTGGCGATAACCGCGCCATACACTTGTCCTGTGGTGATGTTGTTGGCCCCGGTTAGCGAACGGTCTATGAAACGCTCGTAATGCCCCAGGTCAAGGTCTGTCTCAGCGCCGTCATCGGTGACGAAGATTTCGCCGTGTTGAAGAGGGCTCATGGTGCCGGCATCCACGTTAACGTAAGGATCCATTTTCATGATGGTTACCGTATGCCCTCTGGCTTGGAGCAAGGTGCCGATTGACGCTGCTGTTATCCCCTTTCCCAGACCGGAGACAACGCCCCCTGTTATGAAGATATGCTTGGACATAGAAGTAAACCTCCGCAACTATGAACGATAACTTCCGTGACAGTTGCTGCTTTCACGGCAACACACATCTGTAGAAAAGTGTAGCACACCTAAACAGAATAACCTATGGCACTTTTTGCGTCCAGCGTGTAAACAATTTGGCTAAGACAGCTTGTCTTAATGTACACAGCAAGCGGCGGTCCGGCACAATATTCGGCCGCCCGCAGGTATCGCGTGCATGTACCACATGCATGTAACACATGTATGATGAAACCCGTAAATCCCTCGCCCAATGATGCTTACTACCGGGCAATCTTCCTTGGAACGTGCTTGCACAGAACGTTCTTGGGACAAAAGGGGGGGGGAGGAGCCTGGTTATACCGGCTCCTCCGTATCCGGATCTTCGATTTCGTCGTCTAGAGGGAAATCTACATCTTCCGGTTCTTCCTCGTAATCGTCTTCCTCTGGTTCAGTTACGGCAACAAGCTCTTTCCTTAATCTTTCGCCTGGGTTAGGCCTGCCGCCTGTAGGAACCTCCAACACTTTGTACTGGGGCTTTACGGTCCATTCCCTCAGCCCGCACAAACCTGAACCCTGGTTTACAAACCTGCTGTCGATGTTTATTTCAGTGTGTATTCTGGCTTTTGTCTTGGCCGGGTTCTGTCCGGGCCTAAGGCCTTTGTGTTCAAGGACCTGTTCTACCAACTCTTTGTACTTGATAGGCTCACGGCGATCCTTCAGGATGCGGTATGCAATGTCAGCTACTGAAAGATCCTGCCGGAGGTCTTGCTGTTGGACTGCTCCTTGCACATGCCTCACCCCCAACCACGAATTCCTACGTAATTCTACTCATGTAAGGGGCCTAGTTCAACACCCGCCTGGCCACTTCTTGAGCTAAATACGATGCCACATCTTGGGGTCTTGTGCCAGGCCCGAAACCGGCATCGTAGCCCAGTTCGACTGCCAGGGCATGGGTGATCCTGGGCCCGCCTACGACCAGCACAACTTTATCCCTCAAGCCTTCTGCTTCCAAGAGTTCGACTAAGTTTGTCAAATTGGCAAGATGCACATTTCTTTCGGTAACCACCTGGGATACCAGGACAGCGTCTGCGCTTACTTCCCTGGCTTTAGCTACCAAGGTTTCATTCGGCACCTGGCTCCCCATGTTTACTACCTTGAGGGCAGAATATGCTTCCAAGCCGCGGTTGCCTGCAAACCCTTTGTAATTCAATATGGCATCCAGACCTAGTGTATGAGCATCTTGCCCGGTCGCTGCCCCTACTACCACCATGGCGCGCCCCAAAGTTTCCTGGACTAACCGGTTTATTGTAATCTGGTCAAGTTCCTCCCACATGGGCTTTGCTATCCTGAGTTTCGATAATTCCACCGGACGTGTTAGTTTGCCGTACCCCACAAAAAACGTGGCGTTTTCCCCGATGGGAGCAACTTCAGCTACCTGGGGTTCTTCAAGCCCCATAAGTTTCATGGTTTGCCGGGCTGCCTCTTCCGCCAAAGCGCCGGCGGCAACAGGCAGGGTAAAGCTTACCTGCACAATCCCGTCGTTGAATTGATCCCCATATGGAAGTACAAGATCGCTGTGTGGGGTGTTGGCAACCTTGGCGCCTGAAGTGGCCCGGTCATGCCCGTGTCGGATTACGGTTCCCATTGAATATATACCTCCCCTGCCTCATGCCAGATTATGAGCATGTCGTATGCCAATTGGTGTAAATGCAGGCGCGCTCCTCGTGGCGGCCTACTCCTGGAGACTCGGTCCTAGTCGCCTAATCCTGGTGGCCTGATCCCGACAGCCTATCGTAATCGCACAATCAGCAGCCTGGTTGTCGGGTGCCCTTCCTTTCGCGGGCTAATCCTGGATGGGGCCTTCCCCGAGTGATTCGCCGGACAATCCGGCACGCAAAGCTTCCTCTACCGGGCTGAAGTACCACCGGCTTTTCTTGAACACGCCTTCCCTGCCCTTGCCGCCGGTTCTCAACCGCTTCACGCCTGCAAACACACCCTCTGTTATCGCAGCAAACAGTCCTTGTTCGTTCACCCGCTCCAGCAGCTTGAGGGTGTCATCCAAAATGCTTGTGGCACGCGCTTCCAGAAGCCCGCCCCGCTTAACCTCCAGGTTATGGCCAAGATGCTTTGCCGCTTGACGCATGTAAGCGGCAGCTCTTATTGAAAGATACCTGTCTTGGATGAGCGGTGTATGTATGGCTTCTGTGAGCATGCCCACGAGGTGGATGGTTTGGCCTGTGAGCACTGATACCAGGTTGAAGTTGGAGTCGAGCACATGGGATGTGAAAATATCGCCTTTCTTGTGCACCGTAGGCGGCATGTACTTGATAGGACAGTCAGGGAACAGCTGGCGCACCAGGAGCGCCATGGCCAGCTCGTAGCTTAAGCTGTCTTCAATAGAAGGATCGATTTCAAAAGCGTGGCCCAACCCAATTTGTTCGTCTCTAAGGCCTGCTTTTTTTGCAAAATGGTAATTCATGAATTGTGACGCAAGCACCGACGGGCCTGCATCAAAGGCGTCTACAGTTGTAAGGTAGTTGTCCTCGCCTGTGTTTATGATGATGCCCGCATAAGCGTTTATCATCCGCGAAAAATTTTGATCAACGAAAGTGCGCTCCATGTTAATATCCCTGAACAGGATGCCGTACATGGCATCGTTAAGCATCATGTCAAGCCGCTCAACTGCGCCCATGTACGCAATCTCAGGCATGCAAAGCCCCGAGCAGTAGTTGACCAGCCTCACGTAGCGGCCTAGTTTGTGAGACTCTTCGTCAAGCGCATCCCGCATGAGCTTGAAATTCGCCTGGGTGGCATAGGTGCCTCCGAAACCTTCCGTGGTAATCCCGTGTGGCACATAGTCCAGGAGACTCTGCCCTGTGGAACGTATCACTGCTATTACGTCTGCCCCCTGGGAGGCTGCTAATCTCCCTTGGACCGCATCTTCATGGATGTTTCCTGTAGCGCATATTACATAAAGCCAGGGCGTCTGGGTAACAGGAAGCTGCTCCAGCAAAACTTCACGCTCAGCCCGCCTGGCTCTAATCTTGTCCAGCGAATCCTTGCATATCTCACGGGCCTTCCTGGTTACTTCTTCGGTACCCTGCCACTCAAGGTTTGAAATATCTATTTCGCCCCGGGATATCATCTCGCTGATTCCGGCAGGCGTCTTGCCCAGGGCAAGACAAGCGTTAGCCAGGTGGATAGCTACCCCGTCGTGGATCTTGCCCTTTTCAACCAGGTGGCTTACCAGGACGTTGGCAAGGGGTACTCCATCGGCAGTTACACCTTCTATCCCTGCAAACCTTGCCACAGTCCTTTCAATCGCCACAGTGCTCAGGGATGAAAGCTCGTCAATAACCCGTGACGTGATGTTCTCTGAAATCTCGTGGCATCTCTCTACAGTTTTCGCATCTAAACTGAGTCTTAGCATAATCCGGTTTCACCTCACCCGCACTTCAGCCCGTCTAGAGTGCTGCGGGCTGTCTGTATCTATGTCTGAGCCGTCATCCACCGTGCCCATGAAACTTGAGAGCTTTGTCTACAATTGTTTCTTCAAGTCCCAAAGCTTTTGCCACAACCAGCGCATCCTGGGGCGTCGGGGTATCCGGGCCCACTTTCTGCAAGGTGTAATCCATGTACCGGTACAGCCAGTCAAGGCCGTCCCCCTCTGCCGGTGTTGCCTCCCTCCTGGGCTCCAAGTCCAAGGACTCAGTCGCCAGGCCTTTTACCTGCCAGTGGGGCACACCGAGGGCTGCAGCCAGCCCGTGGTAATGGGTAGTAGCCACGACTGTAGAGCCGGCCGTGTCGTTTTCCAGGTAGTACTGGAGCAGCGCGGCGTAAAGCGCACGCCCTTGTGAAGGGTTTGTGCCCCTGCCCACTTCGTCCAGGAGTACCAGTCCTTTTTGGGCTGCCCTGGCCAGGGGCTGCTTGAGGCTTACGATTTCAGCCGCAAAGCTTGACAGTCCAGGGGTTTGTTCTACCCCAGGCTGGAAATAGATGAGATCATACAAGCTGAACTTCATGGACCTGCAGGGAACCATGAGGCCCCACTGGGCCATAGCCACACACAGCCCAGCGGTAGCCAGGGCCACCGTCTTGCCGCCCATGTTGGGCCCTGTTATCACCGACACAGAATCCAGTTCTATGGTTATGGGCTGGTACGTCCCGCCCCTGGCTTCAACTTGGTCCCGGACCATAGGATGGAAAGCATCTTGGAGTACCAGGCCGGGCCCAGTGCGATAGCCTGAGCTGTGCCCGGGTTCTCCTGTGGTTCCAGAACTCATCTCGTTGCCGGAACCCCTGTCATCCGCACCGCTTGGGTAAATTATCTCAGGCCTTGTGGCATCCATGCTTCTGGCCGATTCTACCTTGGCTAGCAGGAAATCCAGCTCTCCTAGTGCATGTGAAGCTGCTTCGATTACCGCAAGGTACTGCTTGAGCTCCCGGGACAGTTCCCGCAACACTTGCCTTTCCTGCTCGCGCTGTTTTGATTTGAGCAAGCTTAATTCTTTTTCAAGGTTTACTGCGTTCCTGTTAGGTATTAGTCTGAAATATACATGGGCAAGGGTTTGCCTGGTTTCCCCCAGTTCAGGCATGGATCTCGATTTTTCAACGCGATCGTGGTCTGATTTGCGGACCGCAATTTCGCCCGTCCCTGGAATCCTGAGGCCCAGCGCTTTTTCCACTGCCCTTGCCTGCCTAGACATCTCCCTTTGCCACATTTCCTGCTTTTGTTTGCAAGTCTTTCTGGTCTCAGCAAGGGCCGGGGAATAGGCATCGCTTATGTAAAACCGGGGTTGGCCCTGGGAACCCGGGGCAAGCAATGCGTCCACCGGGTCCAGGCCTGGAGGCACGGCCTTGCCAGGCCATCCTGAAACAGCCGTTTTCTCTTGCAGGCTGCGTATTCGCTTCACGCAAGCACAAACATTGGCGAGGATAAACAGCTCGGCAGGCGAAAGCACCTGACCTTCCCTCAGGAGATCTATGGCATGGAAAGGGTCTTTCAGGGAGTCTAGAATCCCAAGCATTTCTATAAACACATCAGGATTCTTGTCCCAAAGCTTCAACGCAGCTTCCAGCCGGTCAAACTCGTATTCAAGGGCTTGCTCCATTCCTGGCAAAAAGGGCCGGGCGTTAGCTTTTACCCTGCGGCCAGGAGCCGACCTGGGCCTCACAGATGCCCAAATTTGGGCAAACCCCAGGTGCTGTGCGGTACTGGCAGGTACGAAAAACTCCTTGGGGCCCTGCGGCTTTCCTGGGTATCGTGGTTTTCCTGCGCTTACCCCACGGCCATGCCGCTTACCCCCTCTATGCTCTTTTCGCCTGAAACCACGTCAAACACAGGCAGCTTGTATCCTATATCCCTGAACGCAGCGCCGATTGCGTTGACCATTTCCCGGGGATCATGGGAAACCCCAAGGTAGCTAACTGGATTCACTGTTACTGCAAGGAGGTTGAGGGGCTGGGTCACGTACAGGCTCACGCCTGGACGCTTGGATGCAAAGATGCTCACGGCGTCGCTGGCTATGACTGCGAACTCACGCTGTTTTGCCCATGAACGGGCCTTATCCAGGAATGCCTGGCTGACCGCTCCGGGCACCACAACTGCCGCTGCATCTCCTGCCTGCTCCAAGACCAGGTCTTCAACACCTAAGACTGTGGGATAGTGCGCCGGCCTTAAGGTATATCTCCCCTGCTCCTTGCCACGGCAGGCATGGATGAAACACACTGTGCCCTTCTCAACAGCTTCCCTGGCTAGGGAGGCGATGGCTTTGACTGGGTGCTCAGGCCTGGATAGGAGCCATACCACAAAGCCCAGCTCCTGGGCAATACTCTCCAGGTCCATATCTAACGATGCGCCTGTTGCCAAAATCGTAGCATCACTAACCTTGGGGCTGGCAGCTGCTATGCGGTCCAAAGCCCCGTCTACCAGCACAATATCAGTACCCAGTTCAAGGAGCTTGTTGACAATAGCGGCCAGTTCCCTGGCGCTCCGTGGGCCTACAAGTTCAAGAGCTACAGCTTCTACCGCCCTGCCTAGCACAATCCGGCCAAACAAGCCCTGGGTGCCCAGTACGTCTGCAATTTCAAGCCCTGAGGCTGACCCGCGGAGCACGCCTTCAGCCGTTGCAACCCATGCACCTTGGGGCGCAACCACGCTTGGTTTAGGCTGGCCTGTGAAGGCGTCGATAGATTCCCCATCACGTCCTGATGATACAAGGCCTGCGGTTAAGCCCTTTGCAGACAGTTCTGACACCAGGTAGTTCATGGTAACCGTCTTGCCCACGTTCTTGGCGGTACCCACTATTGCTACGGAACTCACGCCGCTATCCGACACCACATCTGCAAGCTGCTTGCCCGACTCCATCACCCCCTGGCCTGTCGCCTCTACCCTTGTCTTTGTTACTGTTTATCCCAGTTGCTCATGGTCCCGCTATTTGTCCCGGGAAGCGTCTTCGTCCAGACCTTCCTGGCCGTGTACACGGCGCCGCTTGAAACGCTCAGTATCCCTGGGCGCCAAGCTCACCTGTTTTCCGCCTATAAGCCCTGCCACACCTACGGCATCTTTGTGGTCGCCGCCGCAAAGCTTGCATTTGCCGTCTTCATCCCGGTTGTCGCTAAGATCGTATTCAGGCTCGCGGTAAGCGGATATTACCCCTTCGTAGTTCCTCACCACCACGGTGTTGCTGCCGAAAGACACCAGGTAGTTGGGGGCTATGGGGATCTTCCCGCCACCGCCGGGCGCGTCTATCACATAAGTGGGGACTGCGAGCCCGGTGGTATGCCCCCTCAGATACTCCATGATTTCAAGCCCTTCTGCCACAGTGGTCCTGAAATGCTCAAGCCCCCAGGTAAGGTCGCACTGGTAGATGTAATACGGCCTTACACGGATTTTGAGGAGCCCGTGAACCAGCTCTTTCATGACTCTTGGACAGTTGTTTATGCCTCTCAGAAGCACACTCTGGTTGCCCAAAGGAATCCCTGCGTCTGCCAGGATTGCACAAGCCCTGGCGCTTTCAGGCGTTACCTCCCTGGGATGGTTGAAGTGGGTATTAAGGTAGACCGGATGATATTTTGCCAACATGCTGGCGAGTTCTTTTGTAATCCTCTGGGGCATCACCACAGGGGCCCTTGACCCGATCCTTATGATCTCAACATGGGGAATCTCCCGCAGCCGGCTCACTACATATTCAATCCTGTCATCTGACAGGGTGAGCGGGTCGCCGCCTGATATGAGTACGTCACGTATTTGCTTGTTGCTCTTGACGTACTCGATGCCCATGTCAATTTTCTCTGTGGAAGCGACACGGTCAGTCACCCCTACCACCCTGCGCCTTGTGCAGTGGCGGCAGTACATGGAACACTGTTCCGTAACCAGGAATAGCACCCTGTCAGGGTACCTGTGGGTTATCCCTGGGACCGGCGAATCTTCGTCTTCAGCCAAAGGGTCAAATGCCTCCCAGGGAAGCACTGTAGCTTCCTGTGCCCTGGGAACCGCCTGCAGCCTTATGGGGCACGATTGGTTGCCGTATTCTATGAGGCTGGCGTAGTAGGGGGTTATGGCCATCCTCACCCGGGACAGGGCAAGTTTGACCCCTTCTACCGCTTCTTCGCTCAGTCCGGCTACCTGAGCTAGTACCTCCACATCTTCGATGCGGTTCCCCCACTGCCAACGCCAGTCATTCCATTCTTCTTCTGTAACGTCCTTGAATAAGGGTATCTCTTTCCAATGGCGCAATTTGCCACTACCTCCTTGGTGCCGGCAGTTACCCTATCGCGGGATAATTCCGGGGCACTTGCCGGGCATCTGGTCTAATCGGAAACGCCGGCTACTCCAGAAACATCTCCTCAAGGATGCTTCTTAGCTTGTTATCGCTTCTTACCAAGTCCAACGCGTATTCTGCATGGCCTTTGGCGTAGCCGTTTCCGATTATCAAGTCTACATCAGCGCCTACCCCTTCGGCACCTAGGGCTGCTGCAGTAAAGCTTGTAGCCATGGAGAAGAAGTAGACTTTCCCGCCGTCCCTTGTACACAAGATCGACGCCATTTCAGTACCTGGGATGCTTACGCAGTTTATTGTCACATCTGCCTGCTTGCCGTCGTTAGCTTCTAGCAGCAATTTCCTTATGGCCATGGCATCCCTGGCGTCTCCCTGGAGCACAGTATCGCATACTCCAAGGTCCTTAAGCCTGGCTGCCGACCTGTTGCTGTGAGCCAGCCCTATCACTTTGCCCATGGGCCCTGCTTTCTTTGCAGCTACGCTGGCGCACATAAGCCCTGATTTCCCGCCTGCGCCCAGGATGAACACAGTGTCTCCAGCTTGCACCAGCCTGTCTGTCTGGATAGGCGCACCTGCAACGTCTAGGACTGCAAGGGCCAGCTTATCCTCCATATCGTCAGGCAGCACCGAAAACACACCTGTCTCAAAAAGCGCGGCAGTACCCTCTACATCGACCTGATCCTTGTCAAGATGCACCTTCTTAATCCTGGTAATATTGAGGGGGGTAAGGGACAAGGAAACCAAGGTACAAATCCTGTCGCCGGATTTTGCCCCGTCTTTGCCTTCCACCTCGGGGCCGAATTCCCTGATCCGGCCCAAGAGCATCCCGCCTGAGCCTGTGACCGGGTTGTGCATCTTTCCCCGCTCGCCTACTATCTCCATTATCCTTGAAGCCACTTGCTCTTCTTTCTTTGCATCGTCAGCAT
The DNA here is from genome assembly GCA_012837895.1 of Candidatus Fermentithermobacillaceae bacterium. Lineage (GTDB taxonomy): Bacteria > Bacillota > Sulfobacillia > Fermentithermobacillales > Fermentithermobacillaceae > DTU015. Next base: position 11,627 of record DUQH01000117.1, read on the forward strand.
CTGGGTCACATTGGGACACCATCTGTTTGAAACTTGCAGCATCCACGTTAAGAGTTTCCACGTCAATAAGTATTTCGTTGCGCCGGATTTCCGGGGAATTGTCTATCTTCCACGCTGCTTGAGGCAGCACGCCTTGAGGTTCGATTACCCTGTGACAGCCGTAAGGACATCCCCATTTGTACTCTTTTGTCATTTGAACACCTCCGGTCATCAGTAAGTAGTTCATCTCGAGCGAATCGTTCATACCCTTTATCAACGCAATTTCCGTGCCACGAGGTTCCGGCCGGGCGTTAAGCAAACACCCCTGCTACCTGATATTTCCAAGCACTTGAACAACCGGTTGAAAGCCTGCGTAAGGGGGTTTGTGTCCTTGTGGGACGCGCCGCAGCTCTTAGGGATAATCCAAGGATTTCATTCATCCCGGCAGGAATCGGCGTCAGGGTTGCCGAATCTTGGTCATGTGTATTATGTGCAGGCGCCAAATTACCGGCAGTTCCGGGCAGGATTGACGGACTAGAATTACCGATCTGCAGTAGTCGCCTGGACCGGGATAACTGCCAGCCTGGCCGTGATTGCCGGTAGTCAGGTGGCTGCCGGCCTGGCAGTGATTGCTGATAGCCGGATGGCTGCCAGTGACGGTAATTGCCAATAGTAAGGCTGCCGCCGGTCCGGCGAGAGTTGTAGGCTGTGCCTGATGAGGAGGATGAACCCTGGATCTATTAACTGCGCTTCTCAAAGTGCTGGAAGTGGCCAGCGAGGGTATCCATGTGGTAAATGAACAAGGCGTAACCGTTGTATACAACAAGGCTGCTTCAGAGTTTGACGGCCTCTTGCCCGAAGAAGTGCTGGGCAAGCATATACTGGACGTTTTCCCGTCTCTCACCCATGACTCAAGCACTTTGCTCAGGGTGCTCAGGAACGGGGTGCCTGAGATAGCAAAGCAGCAGACTTTCACTAACTATAAGGGTAAGAAAATCACTACCATAAATTCAACATACCCTATCACAGACGGGGACAAGATCATCGGGGCGTGTGAGATTTCGACAGATATCACCAGGATCAAAGAAATGGCCGAAAGGATTGCCGACTTGCGGCAGGAACTCCGGATCAAGGAGTGCGCGGAAGACACCGGCGGACCCAGGGCTTCTGCTAAGATTTCCCGGAAATTATTCACTGTAGACGACATAGTGGGGCAATCGGCGGTGATGAGGGAAGTAAGGCGCCAAGTGGTTCAAGTTGCCCGCACCCAATCCAATGTGCTTGTCTGGGGCGAGACCGGCACTGGTAAGGAGCTGGTTGTCCAATCCATTCATTCTGCATCAGAAAGGGCGGGATCTGCCTTCGTCGCCCAGAACTGCGCCGCCCTGCCTGAAGGTTTGCTGGAAGGCCTGGTGTTCGGCACCTCCAAAGGCGGGTTCACAGGTGCCCAGGACCGTCCGGGGCTCTTGGAACTGGCCTCAGGAGGCACTTTGTACCTTGACGAAATTGACTCTATGCCCCTGGGGCTCCAGGCAAAACTGCTGAGGGTAATCCAGGAAAAGAGAGTGCGGCGCCTTGGCGATGTGAGGGAGAGGCCTGTAGACGTACGTATAATCGGCTCAACCAGCGTACTCCCGCGGCAAGCTGTGGAACAAGGGCTTATGCGGCCTGACTTGTATTTCCGCCTGGCAGTCGTCGAGATTGGGCTACCGCCTTTAAGAAAGAGGCAGGAAGACATTCCCCTCTTGTGCTCCCACTTCTTGCGCAAGCACGGCAAAGGAAGGAACATCAGTATATCACCTGAAGTGATGTCCGCTTTCCTCACATATGATTGGCCCGGAAATGTGCGCGAACTTGAACACGCTATAGAAGGAAGCCTTGCATTCTTAAGGGGCAACACCATTGAGTTGGTACACATACCCCCGACTGTAAGGGGTATCACCGCCACAACCACGCTATCTAAGGGTTCGATACGAAACCAGCTCAAGAGCCACGAAAAGGCTGCTATAGAAGAAGCTTTGAGACAGGGCGGTTCAGTATCCCAGGCCGCAAGGATTCTGGGGATACCAAGGCAGACGCTGCAGTACCGGATGAAAATCCACGGGCTCAAGGCACCCAGGTCTAGATCCAGGGGATGACAGGTTCATGTCTGTCTGGATGCTTCCTTCGTCATATTGGTTGCTGACCGGTCTTCCTGGCGGAATATAGTAGAAATCGGAATATCGTAGAAAACAGTGGGTGTGTCTCAGATTGCATACCCGTTCAGTTTTGAGACACACCCTTCATATTGTCTCCCCTGTTCCAGTGATTATGCTGCCAGACAGTGGTATTGCCTGCGCAATTGTTTCAGAATGGTCACTTCCAAGCCAAACGTGGTATGAAAATCAACCGGCTCTGACCCAACCTGGTATCAAAATCGACCACCTTAGGAGCAAATCTGGTACCAAGACCCACCACGTTTGCACCAAACCTGGTACTGGAATCGACCAGTTGCTCGCCCATCTGGTACCAAAATCGACCAGCTTGCTGCCCAAGCTGGTACCGGAATCGATCACTTCCGCTGAAAACCTGGTACTGAAATCGACCAGCTCTAGCCTAACCTGATATCAAAATCGACCGCCTTGTGGACAAACATGGTACCAAAACCCATCACCTTTGCCCGTAACCTGGTACTAAAACCGACCAGCCTACAACCAAGCTGGTACCAGAACCGACCACCTTGGAAGCGAACCTGGTATCAAATCCGACCACTTCTGACCTGAACGTGGTATCAAAATCCGCCAGTTCCAACCCAATCCGGTACCAAAATCGATCACTCTAGGAGCAAACCTGGTACCAAAACCGACCAGGTTGGCGCTGAACCTGGTACTAGAATCAACCAGGGAAGTCTTACATTGCCTCTGGGGCGGACACTCCCGCCATCCTGAGCGCGTTTGCAAGCACTATCTGGCACACCCTGGCAAGATACAGCCTGGCTGCGCTAAGTTCCTTGTCTTCCCCTAGTACCCGGCACTGGGTGTAGAAAGAATGGAACGCCGAAGCCACGTTCATCATGTAATTTATCAGCCTGTTAGGCTCCCTGGCCTGGCTGATTTCGTACACCTCTTCAGGGAAAGCAGCCAGGAGCTTCATGAGCTGGATTTCAGAAGGCTCCCTGAGCAGCGAAAAATCGATCTCATTTGGGCCTAATGCAGGCACAACCCCTTCCTGCCTTGCCTGCCTGAAGATGCTGGCTATCCTGGCATGGGCATACTGCACATAGTAGACAGGGTTTTCATTTGACTGGAGCCGCGCAAGGTCCAAGTCAAAATCCAGGTGGCTGGACGGCGCCCGCATGAGGAAGAAAAACCGGCATGCGTCCTTGCCCGCTTCTTCCAGGAGTTCGTCCATGGACACAAACTCGCCGCCACGCTTGGACATCTTCACAACCTGGTTACCCCTGATGAGCCTCACCGTCTGGGCAATAATCACCTCAAGGCTTTCAGGTGGGTAACCTAGGGCTGCGATTCCGGCTTTGAGCCTGCTTACATACCCGTGATGGTCCGGGCCGAGGATGTCAATAAGGTGGTCGAAACCGCGCTCAAACTTGTTCTTGTGGTATGCGATGTCGGGCACAAGATACGTCATCTCGCCGTCTGACTTGACCACCACCCGGTCCTTGTCATCCCCGAACTTGGTCGACTTGAGCCACTGGGCCCCGTCTTTTTCGTATATGAATCCTCTCTCAGCCAGGAGCCTCAGGGTAGCTTCAGGAGCGCCCTCATCGCGCAAGCTTTTTTCAGAGAACCAGGTGTCGTACTCAAGGCCGTACTCCAGGAGTGTCTGCTTTTGTTTCCCTACCATACGGGACACAGCATACTGCTTGAGCCACTCATGCCTTTCAGGATCAGGGAGTTCGAGGATGCTGTCTCCTTTTTCCTCAATAAGCTCCTTGGCAAAGTCTATGAGATATTCGCCGCGGTACCCGTTTTCAGGGAAGGGCACGTCCTGGCCAAGCTGCTGCCGGTAACGCGCTTCCAGGGAATCAGCAAGCACATCCACCTGGTTGCCTGCGTCGTTTATGTAGAACTCCCTGGATACCTGGTAGCCTGAAGCTTCAAGCAAAGATGCCAGGCAGTCGCCGATAGCAGCCGCCCGTGCATTCACAACGTTGAGCGGGCCTGTAGGGTTAGCGCTTACGAACTCAAGCAAGATCTTCTTCCCTGCACCGTATCCGGTAGAGCCGAAAACAGGCCCTTTTTTCCAGATATCCGCCATAGCTTCTTGCAGCCAGCCGGTGCTAAGGAAGAAATTCAGAAACCCCGGGCCGGCGATGTCAACCCGCTGAATCCACGAGTCCTCCAATGAAAGGTAGCGTACAATGGCGCCTGCTACAGACCGGCCGTCAGATTTCATCTCGCTTGCCAGGGCCATTGCCACACCTGTGGCGAAGTCGCCCTGCTCAGGCTTGGCAGGCATATGTATCTTGATGTCAGCCTCTACGTACCCAGGCAAATCTCCTTTTTGCCTTGCTTTGTCGATGGCTTCCGCAATTCTCTTCTTAATGTCAGTCTTAACTTGGTTTATGACACTCGTGCTCTCATCCATCGGGGCACAACTCCTTTCGCAGCTTACCCAGCTGCTTTCACTTCCCGTCAGGAGCCAGCAGTAAGAGACATTCTCTCACAACAGCTGCAGCAAGCAGCCCTGTCTGGCCTGTGTTATCGTAAGCAGGCGCCACCTCAACCAGGTCTGCGCCTACAATGTTGCTTCCGGCGAGGTATGCGACTGCCTCCAGCAGTTCCTGGGATGTAATCCCGCCTGGCTCCGGAACACCTGTCCCAGGAGCAAACGCAGGATCAGCTACATCAATATCTATTGTAAGGTATACTGGACGGCCGTCTATCCTTGGCATTATTGATTTCAGGGGTTCTATCACATTGAAAAAATGGATTTCAGACAGGCCTTGGGCTTCCTGCAGTTCCTCTTCTGTTGCAGAACGTATCCCAAGTTGGAATACCCTTCCCGGTCCCAGCAATTCTACGATCCTGCGCATTACAGTGCCGTGGGAAAGCTCTGTCCCGGTGAATCTGGATTTCAAGTCTGCGTGGGCGTCAAGGTGTATTACCACAAGGTCAGGATATGCCTGGAGCACCGCCTGTACCAGCGGGTATGTAATGAGATGCTCTCCCCCTATTGCCATGAACTTGCGGCCGCTGTGGACGATCTCCCTGGCGGCAACCTCTATCACCCCAAGGGCGTTTTCCACGTTTCCCATTGGCAGCACCAGGTCGCCTGCATCATAGTAGTTTTCCGCCACCAGGGTGCGTCTCTGCCACAAAGAGAAGTCTTCAAGCGCCATTGACGCTTCCCTTGTTGCAGCCGGCCCAAACCTGGTACCCGGCCTGAACGATGTAGTCTCGTCTAGAGGAACTCCCATGATTACACAGGGTGCGTTTTGGTTGAAAGACGACCACAGAAGCTTATGCGGGCTGACCCATTCAGTGCCAGGTGCTTCGAACAATACAATGTACCTCCAAATTATCCTATCTAGTATGTAATGCCTACGTCGCGCTTAATCTTAGGGCTGAGTACAAACATACTGCGGTGAATCTCAGGCGAGTAGAACTTCAGGTTCCACGAATCGTCAGGCTCGCGCAATGGATTCTCAGGATCCGCCTCAAACGATGCACAAGTGAAACTCCACAATGATCCCGGATAACTGGGAACCGGGGCAGTGTAAAGTTTGGCCACTGGGAATACCTTAGCTATCCTTTGATATATCTCCCTGACCATAGCAGGCATCGCAAGCGGGCTTTCAGTTTGTGCACACAGCATACCGCCTGGCTTGAGTATCTTGCCTATGGACTGATAGAACTCGGGGGTAAACAAAGCTAAGCCGGGGCCTTCAGGGTCTGTTGAATCAACCAGCACCAAATCGAACTTCTGGTCTGTTTCCGCAACGAACCTGAGCCCGTCCTCAACCAAGACTGTGGCCCGTGGATCGTTGAACCCGGTGTTCCAAAGGGGTAGGTACTGCTTTGAAGCTTCGATAACGTCGCCGTCAATGTCCACCATTACAGCCTGCTTTACCTCAGGATGTCTCATAACTTCCCTGAGGGTTCCGCCGTCCCCTCCGCCGATAATCAACACGTGCTCAGGGCTCTCATGGCTAAACAGGGGAACATGTGCGATGGCTTCATGGTACAGGTACTCGTACTTCTCTGTTGTCTGGATCACGTTGTCAAGCGTGAGTATCCTGCCTAATTCCACGGTATCGTAAATAGCCAGGTGCTGGTACTTGGTGCGCTTGATGTAAACCACAGACTCTATCTGTATCCCGATCATAAAGCCTGTGACCCATTCTTCAGTGAACCATACTTTCACCTGAATCCCACCCCCGGGTTCATTAGTACAAATATCCTCGCCAAACATCGAGGGAATTATATCAGAAAAGGACAGCCCGGTGAAATACGGCCTTCCCTGTTGACAATAAGGGTTTTGGGGGACATTAGATGGTGCCCGGGGACAGTCCGGGAGCCTGTGCCAGAGCGGCGCATAGGGACGAGACTTGTGTGCCGGAAGAGCACATGGGGACGATACCCAGGGCATGCAGATCCAATGCATATTGCCTTTCTAACAGAAGGTTGATAAGCTTGGTTGTTCAGTGACGGGGTGTTCAGGAAAAGGAGGACTGGGCATGGCAGACGCATCAGACACAGTCAGGCGCAGTGCAAAGCCGGAAAATATGTCAAGGCCGGACAGCGCGGCAAGACCAACATCCAAAGCGGAAACCTTCCGCCTAAGAAGCACGTTGCTCACCCTGGTAAAAGCAGGTGTAGTAATGGTCCTCCTATTCATTGGCTTCATTGGTGCCCTCTTCGCGTTCCTGCCCCTGCCTGAACTGTCGATACCTGAAGCTACCCGCATATATGACGTTAACGGTGACCTTGTTTCTTCCCTCTTCGTTGAAAACCGGGTGGTAGTCCCCTACGACGAGATACCTGAATCGCTTAAGAATGCAGTGGTGGCGGTAGAAGACAAGCGGTTTTTCTCCCATAAAGGGATTGACTTGAACTCCCTTGCCAGGGCTTTGCTTAGGAACTTCAAAGCGGGAGAGGTAGTTGAGGGAGGAAGCACAATCAGCCAGCAGCTTGCCAAGAACCTGTTCCTCACCCACGAAAGAACCATAAAGCGCAAGATACTCGAAGCAATCTACACGGTTAAGCTTGAGATGCGCTACACCAAAGAAGAAATCCTGGAAATGTACCTGAATATCATTTATCTCGGCCATGGGAGATATGGTTGTGAAACAGCGTCCAAGCTGTATTTCGGCAAACCGGTGAAAGACCTCACACTGGCAGAGTCGGCCATGTTGGCCGGGATTATCAAAGGGCCGGAGATATACTCCCCCTACCACGATATGGACAAGGCTGAAGAGAGGAAAGCGATAGTACTCAATCTGATGGTAGAGCAGGGGATGATCGATGAGGCCACGGCCGAAGAAGCTAAACAAGAAGAAATCCAGCTTGCAGGCATTCCAAAGAGTAGTGCTGCATACTTCGTTGACTTTGTGGTGGCGCAAATCCGTGAATGGAACCCGGACGTAGCTTCAGAGATATACCGGGGCGGATATGAGGTCTACACAACCCTGGACCTTGACATGCAGGCAGCTGCTGAACAGGCGTTCTCCCGCTACATGCCTGAAGGCACTCAAGACGCACAAGGCATAACACAGCCTCAGGGTGCCCTGGTTGCGGTTGAGCCGTATACCGGGCATATGAAGGCGCTTATCGGCGGGCGCAGTTACAGCGAAACCCAGCTTAACCGCGCTTACCAGGTAAGAAGGCAACCCGGCTCTGCGTTCAAGATTTTCCTTTATGCGGCAGTGTTGGATTCAGGGTATGGGATCAGCCACACCCAAATGTGTGAACCTGTTGAATTTCCCGGAAAATCTTCAGGCGACGTGTACAAGCCAAGGGACTTTGGCTGGCAACCATATCATTACGCACCTTTGGATGTCCGCCAGGCAGTTGCTATATCGGACAACGTGGTTGCCACCAAGTGGGCATCAGAGGTCGGCCCAGGCACCATTATCCAGTACGCAAGAAAACTGGGGGTAGAGAGCCCTCTTGAATCTAATATACCGCTGGCGCTTGGAGCATCCGAGGTTGCGCCGCTTGAAATGGCAGCAGCATGTGCAGCTTTGTCTGCCCAAGGCACGTACGCCAAGCCAATAGCTATCCTGAAACTTGTTGATTCCAATGGAAAGGTGTTGCTGGAAAACCAGGTTGAAACCAGGCAAGCGTTGAACCCGGATACGGCATACATGCTTACCAGCGTTTTGCGATCAGTGTTCAGCCCAGGCGGCACAGGCTCGGGGCTTGAAGGTTTCCTGGGAAACAGGCCGGTCGCAGGCAAGACCGGCACTACAGACAGCCACCTGGAAGCGTGGTTCGTAGGGTACACCAGGGAACTCGCTTGTGCAGTATACGTAGGCTGGGACAACCGGGAGGAATCGTTGTCAGGCACCGGTTCTTCAGTAGCAGGACCTATCTGGGCGAGTTTCATGGGTAATGCACTTTCGGGTAAGCCGGTTAGGGGTTGGGATATGCCTGATAACCTGTATTGGGGAAGGGTTTGCGACAAGACAGGGCAGAGGGCGAACATAACGTGTTTTGACTGGCACTATGAGTTGTTCAAGCAAGGCACAATTACGCCGGTCTGCCAAACCAACCACGTATTTGAGTACCTGCTTAGGAGAAACCTCGATGACGAACCTGAAAACACGGGAACCAACGGGGTACCCTATTTCATCCCGAAAGACGCGCCTGCGGCTGCATCTGCCAGCCTTGAGGAGGACGAAACAGACGAGGGCCTGCCTTTCGTCTGGCCAAGCGGTGAACCCGGGGATGGAGAACTGGAACCGGGCCAATCCTTGCCAGGCGCACAACCGGCTTTGCCGGATGTACAACCGGACTTGCCGGGTATACAGCCTGGCGTACCTGGTGACCCAGATAGGCCCGGTGATCAGGACGAACCAGAACAGGACCAGAAACTTGATGGAGAAGAAGTTGAGGCGGCCGTCCCCCTGAAACCCTGATTTGACATCCAGCCACAGAGGGTCAAACAAAAAGCGGCTGACTTTGACAGCCGCTTTCTTGCCCATCCTGTTCCCTTGGCGCTTAGGCGCACGTCAGACGTTTGGGCGTCCAGACCACACCAGGCGCGAACCAATAATACCGGTGGTGCCATAATCCCGCCCACGGGATCAATTACCGGTCACTATCACCTGGTATCTGACGGTGCCTCAACAAGGGTTATGGTAAATTCCAGCTCTTGCCCGTCCCTGAGCACCTTTATCTTAACGGTTTTCCCTGGCGACAGTTCGGATATCAGGGCTACGAAGGTGCCCACGTCGTTTACAGTATGTCCTGCGAATTCAATCACCACGTCACCTTGACGAACTCCCGCCTTAGCAGCAGGCCCTCCGGACACTACGTCGTACACGTAAATACCACGGTCTATCTTCACAGTGGGCTTGTATATCCTTACTTCAGTGCGGTCCATAAGGCTCAGCCCTGCAAACGCCCTGCGTACCTTGCCGGTCTCCATGATTTCCCTTACTATGCGCTTTACCTGGTTTGATGGGATGGCAAACCCCATACCTTCCACAGCTTCAACGTTGAGTTTAGCTGAGTTCAACCCAATAACCTGCGCATCGCCGTTTATCAGGGGCCCACCGCTGTTGCCTGGGTTGATCACAGCATCAGTCTGAATCAGCCGCATGTACCCGTCACCGATCCTGAGTACCCTGTCCAGTCCTGAAATCACACCAACTGTGACCGACCTGTTGAACTCCATGCCCAAAGGATTGCCGATGGCAATAGCCAGCTGCCCAGGCTTCAAGCTGTCTGAATCACCGAAAACAGCCGTCGGGAGTCCTGAACCGTCGATTTTGATCACTGCAAGGTCAGTGGCCGGGTCTGTTCCGATGATTCTCGCCTCCATGGTCCGCCCGTCTGAAAGAAACACAGTTAGCTGCCTGGAGTCGCCTGCTATCACGTGGTTGTTTGTGACTATATACCCGTCACTTGTGATGATCACGCCTGAACCAGACGTGTCCCTCACGTACTGCCTGCCGAAAAGGTCGTACACTGCCTTTGTGTTGACTATGCCCACAACTGCCGGGCTTACTCTTTCAGCCGCATCTACAACCACTTGCCAGGGATCGCTGGAAGGTGTGTAGTCAGTTGACTTAATGCCTGAGTATGAAGATCCGTCTTCCCAAAACCCACCAGAAGACGGTACCGAGAGCTGCAGCCCTTCCATCTGCCCTATTATTAGATGGGGCACTATAGCCGTTGTGAGCAAGCCCCCTATGATGGCACCTACCAAGCCTGCCAGAAGGTATGACCATAACCTGGGCCGCCTTGTGTTTCTTGTGCTGCTTGTGCTTGTGCTTGGCCCGTCGGTTTCGTGGATCGCCTGAGGTTGAATATCCAAAACCTCACCCCCAAAATACACAGATTATACTTCTATAATGTCCACTTGGGCCTGGTTTACAGAATCGCAAACGCAAATTGCGTTTAAGACTATTATACATCCCATTCAAGGGTAATTGGGTAAATAAGTAAAGGTATTTGCAGTGGGCAATCGGAACAAATGCCTGCTTACAGGGGTTTGGGCTCGGTATCAGTCTTCAACCCGCCGGACATCCGCGCCCAGGCCTTTGAGTTTCTCAACAACTGACTCATAGCCGCGCTCAATAATCTCAAGCCCATATACTTCGGTGGTGCCTTCAGCAGACAGCCCTGCCACCATCAGGCTGGCGCCTGCCCTCAGGTCAGTTGCCCTTACAGGTGAGCCCACGAGCCTGGAGGTTCCTTCTACCACAGCGGTCTTGCCCTGGACTTTGATGTTGGCGCCCATCTTAATGAGCTCGCTCACGTACCCGAACCTGTTTTCGTAGACTGATTCATGGATGACGCTGACCCCACGCGCCCTGGTAAGCATCGCGGTAAGGGGTTGCTGTGCGTCTGTGGGAAAACCGGGGTATGGCAGGGTTTTCACATTCACCGGGTCAGGGCGCTCAGGCCCGATAACCCTGATGTAATCGCCGTTTTGCTCGATAGAAGCACCTGCTTCCCTGAGTTTCGCCACCACAGGTTCAAGGTGCTTGGTTATTACGCCCTCTACTTCAACGTCGCCGGCTGTAGCTACTGCCGCCATCATGTAAGTTGCGCTTTCTATGTCGTCTGGGATAACCGAATGGGAAGTCCCCTTAAGGGACTTAACCCCCCTGATCCTGATGATGTCCGTGCCCGCCCCGTGTATCCTGGCACCCATAGCGTTTAGGCAGTTGGCCAGGTCTACCACATGGGGTTCTTTGGCTGCGTTCTCAATCAGGGTAGTGCCTTCAGCCATGCAAGCCGCCAGCATGATGTTGATGGTAGCTCCCACGCTGGGGATGTCCAGGTATATGGGAGCGCCTTGCAGCTTGTTTGCATGGAGGCGCACAACCCCGCCTTCGAGAGATACGGCTGCACCCAATGCCTTAAAGCCTTTTAGGTGTTGATCTATGGGCCTTGGGCCTATATCGCACCCGCCTGGGAGCCCTACCTCTGCTTTCCCGAACTTGGCTAGGAGCACACCCATAAGGTAATACGAGGCCCTGAGTTTCCGCACCAGGTCATAAGGGGCAACATGGGATGCAAAACCGTTGGGAGAGATGGTCATGGTGTTTTGGTTCAACGAAACAAGCGCGCCCAGATCCTTAAGGATCTGGGCGAACACTTGAACATCACGTATAGCAGGGACGTTTTCAAGGGTAGACGGGCCATCACCAAGAAGTACCGCCGGTATTATCGCTACCGAGGAGTTCTTGGAACCTCCGATTTTGACTCTGCCTTTGAGTTTGTTACGTCCTTGGATTACAAGCTTTGCCATGGTTTCATTCTCCCAATCATCTGCTATACTGTGATTCGCTATAAACCGGTTGTTTATTTATAGAAACCCAACGGGTCATTCGCAACACCATCAACATGGACTTCAAAATGCAGGTGCGGGCCTGTAGACACACCAGTGCTGCCCACGTATCCGATAACGTCGCCCTTCTTTACCTCTTGACCTGTGGATACTGCAAACTTAGACAAGTGGGCATACCATGTCTGCATATTGCTCCCGTGAGCTATCTTGACGAGATTACCGTAACCTCCGTTCCATCCTGCGAAAACAACCATTCCTGAATCTGCCGCTATAATTGGCGTGCCTGATGCAGCCCCAATGTCGACTCCCCTGTGGTATGAACCCCACCTTGGGCCGAACTTGGAAGTTATCGTACCCTGCACAGGCCATGCCAGTTCGCCTGAACCCATTTCAGGCACTTGCTTGCTGCCTCTCACAAGCTTCCGGGTTACAGGATAAGAGAGGATCCTTTCGGAAATCTTGCGTCTGGAAACTTCTTGCCCGTTTTCCCTCATGATCTCCTCTACCACTTCTTTTTGGCCGCTCTGGCCCGCTTGTGTCACAGTTTCCTGCCACGGCCACATAGAGTCATCATGGGTCACTTCTGTGGAATAGGGAATCGAGACTGTGTAGGTCACCACTTCGCGGCTGTACAAGGTGACATAAGGATCGGGCACAATCAGGTTGAGGTTCTCACCTTCCTTGATGAGGTCGCCTTGGATATTCGGATTTGCTTTCCTCAGGTCGTCGACGGTCATGTTGTTGGCCTGGGCAATAGCCCACAAGCTGTCTCCTCGCTGGACAACGTAGCTGAGCATCTTGTCAGTGCCCCTGGTAAGGATATCGACTGCTTCTTGTTTGCTGCGGAACAAGGATGTGGCAACTTCTTGCTCGACTATGTCGATCTTTTCCTTTATGAGCACTTCTTCAACGGTTGCATGACCCGCTTTTACGATGCTGTTAATGTAATTCTTCCTGAGATCATCCAGCGCCCCACGTGCCGCGTCTTCAGAACACAAGGCCACTACATCCTGCCCGTTTACACATATTACATAGCCTGGCGCGACAAATCCGATCTTTTCCTTGAGAATCTCTCCGAGTTCATCTGGATCGGTAGCTTCCAAACCTTTTTCCCACTTGATTTTCTGGCAATCGATCTGACACGAAGGGACGGCTTCTGCACCAACCCTGAACGATTCCTCTTCTGAAAGCCTCCACACCATTTCGGCTACAAGGGCTTCGTCGTCGGTATATCCGACAAGTTCGCCGTCAATCGTGACTGCGAACAAACACGGGCGGTTGGCGTTAGTCATTGCAACTGCTAAGAGAACTACCGCCGCCGCCACCAGGGTTATGTATATGGCATTTCTGTTAAGCTTGCGCGTCCTGAGCTTCTTGTCACCGGCCCCTGACGCATCCGGCACATTCGGTCTTCCCGGTCTCAGCCGCCTTTTAGGCGGCAGGCCTGATTCGGTTTTCTCCACGTTCATACAAGTTTCATCCATTTGTATTGCCGCACTCAACACAAACCCGCCAAACTCTGACTCCGCTTGATATCGTGGCCCTTCCTCCTATTAAAGTGCAGCCCTTCCCTCCTTCTCGAAAAAGTTGCTTGCTTACGGTGGCCATGCGCCTTACGCACCTGTCGTTCCTGGATTACTTTTGTTCTGCAAAAGGCAATATTCTCTCCTGAGGAGAAAATTCCTGCCCGGTTAACGTAAGGCATATTATGCAGACTCGTTCAAAACAGACACAAGCTGCAGGTCCTTACATGGGTCTAAAGCGTTGGTTCTATCTTAAGAGCCTGACTAGAATACATAATCGATTATAAATGATAGGGTTGGGATATCAATCCTTTCTGCCTCTTGATTCCCTCTGTTGGTTTGGATATCCTGCAATCTCCTTGACGCTAATTAATGCCATAGATAACTTGTTATTATAATTTCCCCAAACAGGTAAATATTATATGGACAGGAGAGTGTTGCCATTTATGGACCGGAGGCAGAGCCACGAAACTGTCTACATATTCAGGATGAGAAGGTCTTGGCGGCCGCTCTTGGCGCTTTTTTGTTTGGTAGCAGGCATGAGCGCCGGGGTCCACTCCCAACTGGCCATCCAATCCTCCGCCGCCGTGGCCGGATTGGATAAACCTGCTGTTTCACCGGAGCTGCCTGCCGCGGAAGTGATGTTCCTCCTGCCTGACCCCGGTCAAGATCTCAGCGAAAACATTGCCGTTAACGAAGCAAAAGAATACGATGACCTTCTCGGTTTGCTGCGTGCTAGCCGTACCAGGGCAGATGAATCCGAGTCGAGAGCCCTTTCATTTATATGGCCTGTGGAAGGCAAAGTCACAGATGCCTTTGGTTGGAGGACACATCCCATTACAGGAAAGAGGCAGTTTCACAACGGGATTGACATAGCAGCCCGGTCCGGTACACCGGTTAGGTCTGTTGCAGCCGGGACGGTTGAATTCACAGGATGGTCAGAAGGATACGGGAGAATTATCATCATAAGCCACGGGGAAGGATACCGCAGCAAGTACGGGCACCTGTCCAGGTATGTGGTTTCCTCAGGGCAGAAGGTAACCAGGGGCGAAATCATCGGTTACGTCGGGGAATCAGGGAATGCCACAGGCCCTCATTGCCACTTTGAAGTGGAAATCGGAGGCCGCGCGGTAGATCCCAATTATTACTTGCCTTAGCCGCCTGATCCAGGACCTCATTGCGTGCCGCTCCGTGTTTCAGTCTTCCCGGGTCCCTATGCTGCAAACCAATCAAAGGGCCAGGTCAGATGAAGTACTTGACTGCAAGGAGCAGCAGCGCTCCCGGAACTCCCAGGATGCCTACGGTAAGGGCAGTAACCAGGTTGAGGCCTATGTGAAACCCGAAAAATCCCCCGGCTATGTTCACCGCCCATATCCCGAAAAACGCAACCAGGGATCTAAGCGCCACCTTGCCAAGATGTTTGAGGCGGCCGGCAAGCAGCCTGAGTATGACATATACGGTCAACAAGGCCACAGCAAAACCTAAAGCTAAGCTGAGATCCAAGAAAATCCCTCCAAGAAATGCCTATGAATGTGAGCAGGATTGTATTCTGGGAAATCAGCCTGTCGGCGAAGTTACTGGCACATGCTTTGGTCGTTCTGCGCCGTGTACTCCCGGAGTTTTCTGAGGTAATAGGAGTATTTCTTCCTGGCTGCTTCCATCAGGAAGATAGCTTCGTCAACCCTGTCCGCTTCTGTGGCTTCCCTAAAACAGGACGCCGCCACGTCGTAGTCCTTTTGGGCTTGCCTAAGGGCTCTTAGCAATTGGGCCATTTCGTTATCCTGGCCTTCTTGCTTTCTTGAGAACAAGTCAAACAGTTGCATCCGCCTGGTCGCCCCCACATTCATATGTGTACGCAGCATCGATTACATTTGATACTATTTCCAGTATGGGATTGGGGTGGTAATTTTATACATATTGGGCCCAACTCAAGGAAAAGGCCGTTCTCAAGGCTAGGGCCGGGCTAAGACGCGCCTGATAGCCGGGTAGTATCTTGTTCCACGCGGATTTCTTATAATGATGATGGGAGGCATTAGTGTGGGAAAGGTCAATTACAGGAAAGTGCAACAAGTGCTCCTCGTCATCTTACTGGCCAATCTGCTGATAGCCGGTACAAAAATCATTGCGGGCTCAGTTATTCAGAGTGCGAGCATGACTGCTGACGGCTTTCATTCGCTTTCAGACGGTTTTTCTAACATTGTTGGGTTAATCGGTGCTCATTTTGCTTCCCAGCCTGAAGATGATGAACATCCTTACGGACACAACAAGTTTGAAACGTTGGCAGGCTTGTTCATTTCAATCATGCTTCTGTTTGCCGGCGGAAAGGTTGTCTTGGGGGCAATTGAGAGATTCAAAGAGCCAATCGTTCCCGAAATCTCAACCGAAAGCCTCATATTGCTAGTTGCTACACTGGTCATCAATATCGTTGTCTGTGTTGTGGAATATAGGAAGGGGAAAGAACTCGACAGTCCGATTCTTATTTCAGATTCAATGCACACGAGAAGTGACATTTACGTATCATCAGGGGTCTTGGCAACTCTGACAGGCATTAGGTTAGGGCTCCCCCCCATCATCGACCCTATTGTGTCATTAGTAGTAGCCGGCTTTATCCTTCATGCAGGTTATGAGATTTTCAAGGAGACCAGCGATGTGCTGGTTGACGGTGTGGCTGTGGATTCAGAAGAAATACGAGAGGTTGTAATGGGGTTTGAAGATGTCAAGAATGTTCATAACATCAGAAGCAGGGGCAGCAGGAATAATCTGAACATTGACTTACACATAACAGTCGACCCAAGACTGGATGTTGAAAGCGCACATAGACTAGTCCACGATATTGAAGATGCTATCAGGGCAAGATTCTGTGCCAATTCACAAGTGATAGCCCATGTCGAACCTGAGCAAGAACTGTAGATAAGAAGGCGGTTGCCCGGAACCGCCTTCTTCTTACCAGGTTATGCAGCGACCATCAGGTTACACAGCAATTGCTGTTTCGGCCATATGGCACATCACGGTATGGCCTGCACCGACTTCTACTTCTTCAGGTTCCTTGTGCGTACATATGTTGTTTAACACCGCCTATCGCAGAAGTATTTTCAGACATCATATGACACTTGGCATAATGGCCTTGGCCCATGTGCATCAAAGACGGGGAAGTAGTACGACAGATGTCTTTGGCATGTTCACACCTGGGTGCAAACCGGCATCCCGGAGGTACCTTTATCATGCTTGGCACGGTTCCAGGAATAGCGTCCAGCCGTCTTGGTTTCTCCTGTCCTATTACAATGTACGGCCTGGCTCTCAACAATCCTATGGTATATGGGTGCAGGGGCTTCTCAAAGAGAGTAAACACGTCAGCACGTTCAACGATTTGCCCGGCGTACATTACACATACTTCGTCTGCCACTTCAGCTATTACGCCTAAGTCATGGGTAATCATTAGCATAGCCATATTACTCTTGTTTTGAATGTCGCGGATGAGTCTCAATATTTGGGCCTGAATAGTCACGTCCAAAGCAGTACTAGGCTCATCTGCTATTACCAATTCGGGCTTGCGTGCCAAAGCCATGGCAATCATGACGCGTTGCCGGATTCCTCCGGATAGCTGATGAGGATATGCATTCATTCTTGACTCCACGTCTGTTATGCCAACCAGCAACAGCATCTTTAGAGCTTCTTCGCGAGCTTATTCGGAAGACACGTCTTGGTGAGTCGTAATCGCTTCCATCAGCTGGTTTCCTATAGTAAGCACAGGATTTAGGGAAGTCATTGGTTCTTGGAATATCATGGAGATACGATTTCCCCTGATATCGCACATCTCATCAACACTTTTTTCCAGAAGGTTCTCGCCCCTAAACATGATCTTCCCCGACTCGATAATGGCGGTCTTGGCTAAAAGGCCCATTATCGATAAGGCGGTAACAGATTTGCCGCAACCTGATTCACCGACCAGGCCCAAAGTGGCGCCTCGTGAGATGGAAAAGCTTACACCGTCAACTGCTGTGACTTCTCCATAGTCTGCGGCAAAGCTGGCGCTCAAGTTTTCTACTCGCAAAAGTTCTTCCATGTGACCCTCTTCCTCTCAGCATAGTTCTAACGCTTCATAAACGGATCCAAAGCATCGCGGAGCCCGTCACCTAGGAAGTTAAAAGAAAGCACAGTGAACAAAATCGCCAATCCTGGAAATACGGCATTCCAGGGAGCTGTAAACAGGTATTCTTTAGCAGCGGAAACCATAAGTCCCCAACTGGGAGTAGGTGGCTGCGCTCCGACGCCTAGAAAACTCAACCCTGCTTCCACATAATTGCCGAAGGAATCCCCATAGTAAGGAGTACGATTAAGGGAGCAAGACAGTTAGGCAATATATGTCTTATCAGGATGGTCCAGTCCTTGACTCCTATAGCTTTGGCGGCTTGAACAAAGTCTTGTTCTTTCAGGGATAGCGTTTGGGACCTGACTACTCTTGCCGCTCTTGCCCAGCCGACCACTGCCAAAGCGATGAACAGGTTGGCTAGTGAAGCGCCAAGAGTATATATGATAACCATGGCTAAAAGCAAAGAGGGAAAAGCAAGGAGAATGTCTACCAAGCGCATTATGAGAGTGTCAACCCACTTGCCGTAATAACCCGACAGCAATCCCATTATAGTGCCAATGAACATTGATATAAAACTGGGTATTAGACCGATTAATAGTGAGATCCGGCTTCCGTAAATAACTCTGCTTAGCACGTCTCTGCCATAAAAATCGGTACCAAACAAATACTCCCGTGAAGGAGGGAGAAACTGTTTGTGCAGATCCACATGATAAGGATCGTGAGGTGATATTACAGGTGCAAGTAGGGCACGGCGATCATTATCAGTACTCCGATTGCACCTGCCATTCCAAGCTTACTTCGCCTAAACCGGAACCATACTTCTTGCAGCATGGTGCGGTCGATTACTCCATCGTCGTCATATTCCTCTGCTGTAATCTGAATGCGTTCCCTTTCATCACTCATGTACTTTCACCTTCATTCATACCGGATTCCTGGATCAAGCAGTCCGTAAGAAATGTCTGCCACCAGATTTCCCAGGATTACTAATATTGTCACAAAAATGACGCTGCCCTGGAGCAAAGGCATGTCCCGGTTTTGAATGGCGCCGGCGGAAATACGGCCGACTCCGGGAATCCCGAAAACGCTCTCTGTAATGACCGTTCCTGATAACAAGCCTGCGATTTGCAGAGCCATAATCGTAACTACAGGCAGCATAGCATTCTTGAGCGCATGTTTGGTCAAGACAAGTCTTTCTCTCAAGCCTTTGGCCCTTGCAGTCCTTATATAATCCATCTGGATGGCTTCAAGAAGGCTTGAACGAGTAAGCCTGCTAATAGAGGCGGCTGAACTCCATCCCAATACCAATGCCGGCATAATCAAAGAAGGCACGACGTTCAACAAGAAAAAGGTTAATGCCGTAACACCAATGAAAACTGGGATTGCCCACAACAAACGGTTAATAATAAAGCGTCCCATCTTCCTCACCCCCGCTGAATACATGGGGCTACCTCAGGACACCGGATAAACCGCTATATATTGCCTGAGGTAGCCCTAAGCTGCTAACTTACTTTAGATTCGTATCAATATCGATGCTGTAATAGGACATGCTGGACCAGCCGTTCCATGATACTTGGAAATTGTTGACCCAAGGTTGAACCACGAATAGGTGTTTCAGGTGGAACAGCGGAACCCAAGCGGCATCTTCATATACGATCTTGTATTCAGCTTCTTGATACAGACGGTAACGCTCTTCAGGATCGCTTATCTGACGGCATTGTTCCAAAATACCTCTGACTTCCTCATCCCAGTAGTTGAAAGACCTTGACTTGGGATTCTGGGCTCCAAAGAACGTGTACAAGAAGTTGTCGGGATCGTTAAAGTCGGCAGACCAGCTCGAGAAGTACATCGGGACTTCTCCCTCGCCCCTAATGGCATAGAAGGAGGCGCTGTCTACCTGCTTGATTGTAACGGAAATGCCCACATCGGCCAACATGGCTTGAAGCGTTTCGTTGAAAGCTAGAGTCTGGGGACTATCAACTGTCTGCCAGATCTCGAGTTGACATTCACCAGGAGCGTATCCAGCCTCTTCAAGAAGGGCCTTTGCTTTGTCAGGATCAAATTCGAACCCGGGCAGATCAGGGTTGTATCCAGCGAGACCCATGCCTAGTATGCCTTTTGCCGGGACACCGGTTCCGTAGTACAGGGTCTCGAGAAGCAGTTCCCTGTCAATCGCGTATTGAATGGCTCTTCTTTCGTTTATGTTGTTGAAAGGTTCCATGTCCTGGTTCAGACACAGATAATAAGTTCCTACCCTAAGGCCGTCCTCGATTTTGTAGTTGGGGTTGTCTCTG
Organism: Candidatus Fermentithermobacillaceae bacterium; assembly: GCA_012837895.1. Classification (GTDB taxonomy): domain Bacteria; phylum Bacillota; class Sulfobacillia; order Fermentithermobacillales; family Fermentithermobacillaceae; genus DTU015. Next base: position 31,477 of record DUQH01000117.1, read on the forward strand.
AAGTAAGGAATCTGTGACCTTGCGCTATCCAGGTCAAAAACATCGAGTTCGCCATTTTCAAACATCATTCTCTGGGTCTCTGCGTCCGGGACAATCTTGATTGTTATCCCGTCCAGCTTGGCTCTGCCGTTCCAGTAGTCGTCATGAGCCTCCAAGACTATTTCGTTGTTGTAATCCCATTTGACCAGCTTAAATGGGCCGGTTCCGGCAGGTTCCAGACCGGAGTCAGTTCCTTTGGCTTCTGTTGCTTCGCGGTTATAGATTGAACAGCCGGGAACAGCCAAGCCAGCCGGGAATGGGGCAAAACTGGTCTCAAGAGTTATCTCAACTGTGTAATCATCGATCACTTTTAGCCCTTCAGTATGATCTGCTACACCGTCAAGCCTCTCTTGAGTTTATGGTTCCATTTGGGGTCATTGAGTTCCGCTATTTCATCAAAATTATTTTTCACCACATCATAGTCTTCCATTTTCACTTCCCGCCTCATGAAATCCTACGGCTTGACTGCCCTTGTCGCATAGAAACTGGGGATGTTGAATTCATGAAGCCCGCCTTGGCCGTTTGTGTCTTGGTATATATCTGTAAGGACAAAGCCTGCCCTCAGCTGTCCTCCGATTTGTTCTTCGATGGTGTGGGAAAACTGAATCCCCCAATCATTCTTTGTGGCCTCTTCGTACAGTTGTCTGTCTTTCAACGGGTTATATGGCAGTTTACAGATAAGCGTCTTGCCTTCATCATCAAATGCGTAATTAATGCCATTATCCAGACCGGCCAAGAGAATGCCACCTTTTCTGAGCACCCTGTAGCATTCCTTCCAAACGGGGAAAACATCTTCAACGTAGCAATTGGAGACGGGGTGAAAAATGAGATCGAAGGATTCATCTTCAAAAGGGAAAGGTTCTGTCATGTCTGCCTTCACCAGTAGAATTTCATAGTTTTCCCTTTTTGCGACTTCTTTTTCCCTGAGTAGCTGCATTTCTGAATAGTCCATTACAGTGCAGTTTGCACCTAACGCGGAAAATATGGGCATTTGCTGGCCGCCGCCGGACGCCAGGCCTAATATTTCAGCGCCTTTCATTTCGCAAAACCAATGCCTTGGGACGGGTTTTGTAGGTGTTAACAGCACATACCAATCGCCGTTCTTTGCTTTTTCGAAAACCTCATGACTGATAGGCTGTCCCCACTCCCAGCCTTCTTCTACCCATTTATCAATGACCTTGGAGTTTATGTCTGTATATTTGTTGTTCATATAGACTCTCCCCTTACTGACATGGTGAACACCAAGAGAAGTGTGGCCAGAGGGATCCATTCAGACACGGGTTGCGTAAAGCACTGCTTGTATTGCCGGTATCTATAGACTCACAGAGTTTGTCGAGACAATAAAGCGCACTCCTAATAGCTCATCACAGTTTGCTTCGACAAATCTCTGAAGGTCCTTTTCCTTTTTCAAGCCCTTGAGACTTAGCTTCTTTGCCTTACCATTTCATATCTTGAAAAGAGGCATACTAACAATCTCCCATTATGTAGTTCTCCAGTCGACACGCCAAATTTGTCCGAGGTTGTCCATAGCCAAGCCATTTGCAATCTGCTCTTGGAGCCTGGGCATCTTAGGTATGTTAACGGTTATATCTCACTACGCCCCTCAAGTGCCCTGGCCAAGGTGACTTCATCGGCATAATCCAGGTCAGCACCGAAGGGAAGTCCCCTTGCAAGCCTGGTTACCTTGACGCCCAGGGGCTTAAGCGCCCTGGCCAGGTAGAGGGCAGTGGTTTCACCATCAATGTCAGGGTTTGTAGCCAGAATGACTTCCTTAACTTGATGGTTATTGTGTTTCACCCTGGCGATGAGTTCTTTCACCCTGATGTCGTCAGGGCCAACCCCCTTGAGAGGCTCTATATACCCATGGAGCACGTGAAACATGCCCTGGTATCCGCCAACCCTTTCTATGGCCAGCACGTCTTTGGGGTAACCTACAACGCATATGGTGGAAGCGTCTCTCTGAGGGTCCTGGCAAACCCCGCATGGGTCAACATCGGTGAGGTTGCCGCATACAGAACAATACCCGATTGTGTCCCTCACTTCAGCCAGACTGTCAATGAGCTGGTTGATAGATGATTTCCCGGAAACAACCAGATGAAATGCCAGGCGCTGCGCTGTCTTAGGCCCGATTCCGGGCAGCTTTCGCAGCTCGTCTATTAACCCGGAAATCGCTTTGGGATAAGCTTGCATGGGATCACCATTTGAAAGGCATATTCATGCCGCCGGTCACCTTGGACATCTCTTCCTCGCTGACCTTCCTTGCTTCGGTGATGGCTGCATTCACTGCAGCGACTACCAGATCTTGCAGCATCTCTATGTCGTCAGGATCCACCACTTCAGGATCTATCTCAATGGCCCTCACCTCAAGCCCGCATGTTACAGTGGCTTTAACCATTCCACCGCCTGAAGTGCCTTCAATCTCTTTGTTAGCCAGCTCTTCTTCTATCCTCTTCATCTCCGCTTGAAGCTTTTGTGCCTCTCTCATTAACCTTTGCATGTCGAACCCGCCGGGCCCTGGGAATCTTGGCATAAGAAGCTCTCCTTCCTAAGTAACCTTGCCATCCAGTATAGTTATTGCAGCTTTGACCAGGGGATGCAATTCCTCACCTGTTCCGCCGTTGCCGCCGTTACCGTTCTCGTTATCTAGCACCTCGACCCTGATATTCATCTTGCGTTTGGTCAATTTCTCAAGATATTCCTGCACTACCTGCTTATGTGGCTGAGAAAGGATTTGTTCCATGTGGGTAGCATACCCTTGGGGATAGCCCAGGACGAGTAGTCTGTCATCATCCACCCTCAAGGGGCGGGCAGGCAACAGGTAAGCTCTCGCCTGGATTTTCCTGTCTTTCTGCAGTTGCTCAAGCAATGAGTCCCATATGTGTTTAACATTCTCAGACTGCCCTGCAGTTCCGGACAGGGATTCACGCGTTTCCGGGCCTATACTTAAAGCACTCGTATCAGCGGTATCGCCAGATACGAAAGGCTCACGGGGCGGCTTTGTGTCCTGGCTTGTGTCCTGAACTTGGCGTTCAGCTTTGGCAGACATCTTGCTTACTATCGTGCCTGTCGCCATCTCACCCGTCCCGGCAGCCTCGTCCTCAAGCAGCAATCCCAACAAATTCATATCCACTACAAGCCTGGGATTATCGCTGTTTCTCATTTCGGAAACTGCACCAGACATGGCTTTCAGAACCCTTATCAACATGTCTTCAGACAGGGTTTGGGCAAGAACAGACATGTTCGCGACTTCCTGCCGGGTCCTCCCCAGGTCGGCTGTATTAGCGCCTGATGCCACGAGAAGCAGGTCACGGGCATATGCGCCTATCTCCTGGCACAGCTCGCCCATGTCTTTGCCCCGCTCTGAACAATCTTTGGTGATGCTGAGGATGGTCTTGACGTTTCTTGCAGCAATAGCACTGAAGAGTTCATCCATTATTTCAGACGCGGCTGCACCCAGGATCTCCCGGACATCTGCTTCAAGCACCTTGCCGTCACCGTAAGCCAGGCACAGATCCAGCACAGATAAGGCGTCGCGCATGGAACCCTCAGCAGCCCTGGCTATGAGCGTGAGGGCACCTTCCTCCCACTGGGCGTCTTGAAATGCCAGGATTTGCTCCAACCTGCCTTCTATGTCCCTAATAGAAAGCCGCCTGAACTCCAGCCTCTGGCACCTGGATGTGATGGTTACCGGGATCTTGTGTGCCGCAGTGGTAGCGAGGATGAAAATCACATGGGACGGGGGTTCTTCCAGGGTTTTGAGCAAAGCGTTGAAGGCTTCCTGGGTAAGCATGTGGACTTCGTCGATTATATACACCTTGAACCTGCCCATTACAGGCAAGTACCTTACGCTCTCCCTGAGGCTCCGCATCTCATCAATGCCCCTGTTTGATGCGGCGTCTATTTCCATTACGTCTACCGAACTGCCGGCGGAAATCGCTTCACATGCCTCACAGCCGTTACAAGGCTCGGAACCTTGGAGGTTGCTGCAGTTGACTGATTTTGCAAGTAGTCTGGCTACTGTGGTCTTGCCCGTTCCTCTCGGCCCTGAAAACAGGTAAGCGTGGGACACTTTGTTTTCTGTAAGTGCGTTTTGCAGGATTTTGATTACCGGCTTTTGGTTAACCACATCTTCCCATTTGTTGGGACGCCAGGTGCGGTACAGGGCCGTGTAGGACAAGACTCATTCCCCCGAAATTGAGATCCCTGTAGGCAATACTGAATTGACCGTGCACCTATCTCCGAATGCCCTCCCCAAGCGATACCGGACATGGCTGGCTCCAGCCAGGAACCCCTGCGGCACATGAGAGTGACCGCTTACCGCTGCTTCCTCCCGGACCTGACGGGGTTCACGGGTTCTCATTGCGCAGGCCCCGGCCTTCAACGCTGCCCGCGCCGGCCGGCCTCAAAAAGGAACACCCTCGGATAGGCTTCAACCCCGCTATAGCGGATTGCGGGTTACAGGGCACCGCTAACTCCCCGTCTAGCACGGCCAAACTTTCTAGCAAGGTCAGAATTTTTTGGCGGAGGGAGTGGGATTTGAACCCACGAGACGCGTAACACGTCTACACGCTCTCCAGGCGTGCTCCTTCAGCCGCTCGGACATCCCTCCGTACACACCTGTGGCAGCACTTATGGCGGAGGGGGTGGGATTCGAACCCACGAGGCGCTTGCACGCCTACCCGCTTTCGAGGCGGGCTCGTTCAACCGCTCCGACACCCCTCCCTGGGAATCGAAAAAGCTGCCCTACTAAGATTACTTTAGAGTATATGAGGTTTTCAAGTATCTCCCTGCCGGAGCTGTTCAAAGAACTCCTCTAACAGTTTCCGGCATTCATCCTCTTTTATTCCGGTTATAAGTTCAACCCTGTGGTTGAGCCGTTTGTCACATACTATGTTCCACAACGAACCACATGCCCCTGTGCGCGGATCCATGGTGCCTATGACAAGCCGGGGAATCCTGGCCATCACTATGGCGCCTGCACACATGGGACAAGGCTCCAAGGTCACGTACATGGTTGCGTCCAGGATCCTCCACCCTGCTTGGTGCCTTGCCGCTTCACGTATAGCGAGAATTTCTGCGTGAGCTGTAGGGTCTTTCAGAGTCTCCTTGAGGTTGTGCCCCTGGCCTATGACAACACCGTCTTTGATGATGACTGCCCCTACAGGCACCTCGCCCATGGAATGCGCTTTTCGCGCTTGCTCCAGTGCCAGCTCCATGCCGTATTCGTGGACGCCGGCATCTTCAATCTTAGCTGGTTGGCAGGGTTGACCGCCCTTTACATCGTTCAAACTACCGGCCTCACATTGGCTAGTAAGAATTGGTGCGCCCGGGAGGACTCGAACCTCCGGCAGACGGGGATTAGGAATCCCCCGCTCTATCCGCCTGAGCTACGGGCGCACGTTTCTCTGCAATGCAGTCTTATGGTGTCATATGATGGTGCGCCCGGCGGGATTTGAACCCACAACCTACAGATCCGTAGTCTGTCGCTCTATCCAATTGAGCTACAGGCGCATCCTAATCCGATGG
>DUQH01000041.1 GCA_012837895.1 Candidatus Fermentithermobacillaceae bacterium
CATGGGAACCCATGAAAGTCATAATGGATATGAATGAGTGGGGCGGAAAGCCGGAATACCTCAATGGTGTGGGAGATCCGGCTATTCTCTACGATCATAAAAACAATACGATCTGGGTGGCAGCGCTCTGGGTACACGGGTTTAACAGAGACGATATGGCATGGTGGGTCTCTCAACCCGGAATGACACCCGAAAAGACCGGACAATTTATGCTCGTCAAAAGCACAGATGACGGAAAAACGTGGTCGAAACCTATCAACATTACACAACAGATAAAAGACCCTTCATGGCAGTTACTTCTGCAAGGACCCGGTAGAGGAATCTGTACGGATGACGGCACCCTCATCTTCCCGGCACAATTTAAAGCCAATATAGGTGAAAAAGCATTAGATGGAGGAAAATACACAAGCCATTCTACCATTATATATAGTAAAGATGGGGGAAATACCTGGCATATCGGCACTGGTGCCAAGCCCAATACCACCGAAGCGCAAGTAGTGCAACTCAGCGATGGTAGTTTGATGCTGAACATGCGTGACGACAGAAACAGACAAATAAAAGACGACACAAATGGGCGCGCCGTAGCTGTCACGAACGACATGGGAAAAACATGGACTGTTCATCCCTCTTCAAACTGTGCACTACCCGAGCCTAATTGCATGGCAAGTATTATCGGTGCCGATTTTCGGGTAGGAAAAGAAAATCAAAAGGTTCTTTTCTTCTCAAATCCCGCAGACAAATATCGTCGAATCAACATGACCATAAAAGCCAGCCTGGATGAAGGCATGACCTGGCCCGAACACTATCATCTTCTTATTCACGCACCTGAAGGTTTTGGATATTCTTGCCTGACGATGGTTGACGAACAACACGTCGGAATAGTATATGAAGGAAATAGAAATCTCATTTTTCAAAAAATACCGGTTTCGGATATAATTTCCGACCAAAATATAAATAAATAATAATGAGGAAAATTCATGTCCCGATTTCAACAGATTGCAATACGTTCAACATTTATCGCATTAATTTGCCACACTTTTTTATCATGCCACGAAATGAATAAGACGACGACAAATTTGGAAATTACCTGGCAACGGATTCCCACAGACGGTTTGACGGGAAATTTACAGAAAGGAGTTTCGGCATCATATGCTGCCATTTGTCATGATAAACTTTTAGTTGCAGGAGGTTGCAACTTTCCCAATAAGCTCGGCTTTGAGGGGGGAGTAAAAGTATACTATGACGATATCGTGATGATGGATACTACAATTCTCGACAAATGGACACATGTCGGCAAACTTCCTAAACCTGCTGCATACGGGGTTTCCATCCGATTATCGTCCAACGAAACGCTTTGGATCGGAGGAAACACAGGAAACGAATCGTTGAAAAATGTGTATAGCGTATCGTTGCAGAGATCGGGAGAACCAAAATTGGATTCTCTTCCGTTCTTACCTGCAACGATGGATAATTTTGCCGGTTGTGCCATAGAGAATTCCGTTTTTGTCGGGGGCGGGAATGTAAACGATAAGCCAAGCAACGATTTTTATTCC
>DUQH01000063.1 GCA_012837895.1 Candidatus Fermentithermobacillaceae bacterium
AAGATAGATTTAAACGGGCATGTTGTTTCCGACGTAGCCTTTGAAGAAGAACCCAACGGACTACTATCGACGGAAATCATTCTCCCGCAATTTGGATTTCAAACGTTAAAGATAACCGGAATCAAAGTAAACAAATAGGCAGTCCGTTTAAGCGAATTCGAAATAAAGAAAATGAACAAACCGGTAAAGTTCTCGCGGAACTCAAAAATAGTATTCCATCTTATGCCATTATTGAAAATGTGGCATGGAATCATAAAATTTGGCATATTGGATTAACGATTAATAATATGAACATAAAAAGCACAAACACGATGAAAACGAATTTATTGCTGCTGATAGCCGGCTTTTTGATTTGCACGGTTCAGGCACAAGAGATGAAATGGAAGGGGAAATCTGTCGATTTTTCTCATGGCAAGCTGAAGGTATCCGACAACAGACGTTTTTTGGTATTTGAAGACGGCACGCCCTTTTTTTATTTGGGCGACACGGCATGGGAATTGTTCCATCGGCTGAATAAAGCGGAAACCGAAAACTATCTGGAAAACCGGAGAGAAAAGGGGTTTACCGTCATTCAGGCGGTTGTTTTGGCCGAACATGACGGATTGAATACGCCCAATGCCGAAGGCGAAAAGCCGTTGATTGACAACGATCCCACCCGGATCAACGAAGCTTATTTTCGTCATGTGGATTGGGTAATTTGCAAGGCGGAAGAGAAAGGTCTGTTTATTGGCCTGTTGCCCACCTGGGGAGATAAATGGAACAAGAAATGGGGCGTCGGCCCCGAGATTTTCACCCCGGAAAATGCGGCAGTTTATGGTGAAATTCTCGGCGAACGGTATAAGGAATCTCCCAATATCATTTGGATTCTCGGCGGAGACCGACCCATTGAAAAGGATGAGCACAGAGAAATCGTCAGGGCAATGGCTTCGGGTTTACGCAAAGGCGACGGCGGTGCGCATTTGATTACTTTTCATCCAACGGGAGGACATGGTTCGGCCGAGTATTTTCACGAAGAAGAGTGGCTCGATTTCAACATGCGTCAGAACGGGCATACGCCGAATTTCACGGGAAGTTATGAGAATACGCTGAAAGACTACAACCGTACGCCGGTAAAACCGGTAATGGATGGCGAACCGCTTTATGAAGATCATCCCATTGAATTCAATCCTCAGGAGAACGGACATTCTGTTTCTGTCGATGTTCGACGCCCTCTTTATTGGGATTTGTTCAGTGGAGCTTTTGGACACACCTACGGACATCATTCCGTTTGGCAGATGTGGCATCCGGATCGTGATCCGATCAATTTTCCGTTACTGCCGTGGTATGAAGCCGTTGATCAGCCCGGAGCTTGGCAGATGCAGTTCGGCAGACGGTTGATGGAGTCGAGGCCTTTCCTCACACGTATTCCCGATGATTCGGTAATTGTACCCGATGAGGTAAAAACCTCGGTTCCCGGTGCCGGGCGTTACCGTTTTGTAGCTACCCGAGATGAAAACGGCCGTTATGCCATGGTTTATGTGCCGGTGGGCAGACCGTTTACGGTAAGGATGGATGTTGTTTCGGGTAAAAAAGTAACGGCATGGTGGTATAATCCACGCAACGGGCAAGCGCGCAAAATCGGGAATTTTTCGAATGAGGGAACCCGTACTTTTGTTCCGCCGCAATTGGGTGAAAATTTAGACTGGGTGCTGGTACTCGACGATGCAGCGGCCGGTTTTAAAGCTCCGGGGAAATAGGTTGAATAGGGAACGCCGTCAAAAAGTAAATTTTTAATATAGAAGTGTCTAGTCCTGAAATAGGTTTACAGAAAAAGTAAACAAAAATCAGGACGACACAGTTCAGCTAATCATCAATAAATAAGTGAACGGATTGTTTTTTATTTTCCGCCGAAAGTAAATATGACGGGAATGGCAGCAGGGGCTTTGATGGGTGTTTTGCCAACTATCACTTTCGGCCATAATTTAACAACAACTTTTGTTTCGTCGGGCGAGATGCCTAAAAACGAATTCAATACATTGGCAACCCGTTGTTGAGAGTATTGATCCATCAGATTTTTGAGATCTACGTTTATGCTCAAAGGCAAAACGGTGGTTTGTTGGGGCTCGATACGGATAGGGATGTTTGTTTTCCCTGTTATGAATTTCAAATCGTTGATTTCGACAGTATAAT
>DUQH01000006.1 GCA_012837895.1 Candidatus Fermentithermobacillaceae bacterium
GATGGTAGCTTTCACCTTGTCACCTTGCTCGAGGAACCTCCTTGCGGCCCTGGCTTTTACGTTGAAGTCATGGTCGTCAATGGCAGGACGCATCTTGACTTCTTTCATATCTTGAGCTTTCTGTCTCTTCCTGGCTTCCTTCTGCCTCTTGGATTGCTCGTACTTCCACTTGCTGTAATCCATTATTCTGCATACGGGGGGCTTGGCATTAGGAGCGACTTCAACCAAGTCAAGCCCTTTCTCACGAGCTATGTTCAAAGCCTCATTGACTGGAAGGATTCCCAGCTGCGCCCCGTCCTGGGAAATGAGCCTTACTTCCCGTACGCGAATCTGCTCATTAACTCTTTGACTCATTTGCCTGATAGAATTTCACCCCCTTTTGGTTCAAATTAATGTGGGCGGGTGTTGTCCACCCGCCCGTATCTTACTCATCTATTGAGGCCTTTCGCATTACTCGTGCAGAATAGCCCCTTCCCGTTGAAAACCTTACCAGCATTTTTCACCGTAAGGTGAGAAGCGGATGGCTTCTTCTTAGCGAACATGAGTATATCACATTGTTAACTGTTGTGTCACGTTTTTCCGTCAAGACAGATCAGCTTTGGGCAAACACAGATTCAAGGCTCTTTGACGATACTTCGTGCTTGGCCTTGCTTGCAAACTCGTCTAATCCCATAGGGCCCAGATCTCCTAGAGACCTGTGACGCACTGATATGTTACCTGCCTGCTTCTCTTTGTCCCCCACAATTATCATGTAGGGTACCTTTTCCAGTTGAGCTTGCCGTATCTTGTACCCTATCTTGTCCTGCCCCAGGTCGCACTCTGTTCTCAACCCTTGTTTCTCAAGATGCTCAGCAACCACTTTGGCATAATCACTGTGTTTATCAGACACAGGCATCACCCGGATTTGGACAGGTGACAGCCACATGGGAAACGCGCCTGCATAATGTTCGATTAACCCGCCAATGAACCTTTCCATTGCGCCGAGCACCGTACGGTGAATCATTACCGGCCTGTGTTTTTGCCCGTCCTCTCCAATGTAGTGTATGTCAAACCTCTCAGGCAGGTTTAAATCAGCCTGGATAGTTGGCCCCTGCCACATCCGTCCCATGGTGTCTTTGATATTTATGTCTATTGCCGGTCCGTAGAACTTGGCTTCACCCACGTCAACCTGGTAGTCCAGGTTCTTGGCCTTGAGGGCGTTCTCCAAGGCAGCTTCTGCTTGCTCCCATATCTCATCGTCTCCGATATAGCTCTCCTTGTTTTCAGGATCCCGTACCGAAAGCATGCAGTAGTATTCATCGTAACCGAAAGTCTTGAGCATGAATTCGGCTAGATCCAATACCTCTACCAGCTGTTCCTCAAGTTGGTCCGGCCTGCAGAAGACATGGGCATCGTCCTGGGTAAATCCCCTTACCCTGAGCATCCCATGGAGTACGCCTGAACGCTCGTACCTGTACACTGTGCCTAATTCCCCGTACTTGATCGGCAAGTCCCGGTAGCTTCTGGTCTTTCCCTTGTATATGAGGATGTGGAAAGGACAATTCATTGGCTTGAGTAAGTACTTGGCATCATCTACGTCCATAGGGCTATACATGTTCTGGCTGTACCAATCCCAATGGCCGGAAACTTTCCACAGATCAAGTTTGGCAATGTGGGGCGTATATACGATCTCATAACCGCGCTTTCTGTGTTCTTCCTTCCAGAAATTCTCGATGACTTCGCGTACCATAGCCCCCTTGGGATGCCAATACACCAGTCCCGGCCCACCCTCTTCTTCGATGCTAAAGAGGCCCAGTTCCCTTCCTAGTCTCCGGTGGTCTCTCCGCTTGATTTCTTCAAGCCTTGCAAGGTGGGCATCCAACGCTTCCTTGTCCATGAACGAAGTGCCGTAGATGCGCTGGAGCATAGGACGGTTTTCATCTCCCCTCCAGTACGCCCCGGCAACACTGAGCAGTTTGAACGCCTTAAGGTATCCGGTATAAGGCACATGGGGGCCTGCACAAAGATCGAAAAACTCCCCTTGCCTGTATATGGATATCTGTTCGCCTTCAGGCAACTCGTCGATTAGTTCAACCTTATAGGGTTCACCTGCTTCTTCAAAAACCCTCCTGGCTTCCTCCCTGGACATGATTTCGCGGGTGATGGGCAAATTCTGTTTTACAATGCGTTTCATTTCCTTTTCAATGTCCGCAAGATCCTCCTGGGAAAACCTGTGTTCCGTATCAAAATCATAGTAGAAGCCGTCTTCTATAGCCGGCCCTATCCCCAGGCGGGTTCCAGGAAACAGGCGCTTTACCGCTTGGGCAAGCACATGGGATGCAGTGTGCCTTAGTGCCTCCCTGGCTTTTTCGTCCTCGAATCCCAGGGGCTCAACTACACAATCCCTGTCTACTGCTTCTCTTAGTTCCAGGACTTGAGGTTGGGCCTCATCCGCGATCTGCACCATCAACACGTCGTTTTTCCAGCCAAAAGCTTTCTTGACGTCGAGAAAAGCACTACCTTTGATGAAGCGCCCAGACTGGTCGTTCCATTTGACCACAAATCCTTCTTTTGTCTCATGACCCATTGGCCATCACTCTCCGTTTCATAAGAAGTCCAAACCAAAAAACCCCGTCCCGTTGAGGGGCGAGGTTTAGATCGCGGTTCCACCCTACTTCAGCTAAGTAGTTCACTTAGCCCTTTACGGACATTAACGCGTCCACACGCTGGTGTTATCGCCCTAAGCAAGCCGCTTCCACCAGGAGCTCCAAGGTGGTTTTCGGTTAGCCCGCACCAGACGGCTTCCAGCCCATGACCGTCATTCTCTTGGGTCCGTCTGGCTAACGTACTCTCCTTTTCATAGCTCACATAGTATTGGTTTGGAGGGATTATATCTTACGAGTAGATGCAGATCAAGGGAATAGCCGGAAGATGTCAGGAATCATCACGTTCCAAGCTGCATCCGGTGCACACTTCAATGTCTTGGTTGAAGAGGTCGCTAAGCAAATCGAAACATGAAGAGTTTTCTATAGCGCCGTGCCACACAATCCGGCCAGGAGCCAGAGTCACTACAGCGCTAACCACCAAATCATCCATTTCAGGCCCGGAACCGTCTGTATTGCGGCTTCGGAACACTCCCATATCCCCTCTTACAGGTTCGAGTTGGGCATCGAGCAGCTTATACCCGCCCTGGGGATCCCTGTGTATGTTTATGACCGGCACTGAGTATTTCTGCCTGCTCATAAAATGCCGCAGCAATCTTAGGAACTCCCTGTATTCCCTGTTTATCAGATGCTCTCTTACCATGTGGTCCACGAAATCAAAGAGATCTTCCAGATAGTCCTTGAGCCTGAAGGTAA
>DUQH01000001.1 GCA_012837895.1 Candidatus Fermentithermobacillaceae bacterium
CGCGGCCCGCCTCTTGTGCAAGCCGCGTTTTTTCTTGACTACGGTAATCCGTCTCCGTTTGGCTTCCGACACTGGCCAACGCAGATGTTACTTCGTTTACCTTGTTACCTCGTCGGATCCTCACCCATGATAAACTTGTACATATCATTGCCGACAGCCTCAATGAGATCTTCGCCTAGGTATGTCATGTGGCCAGCCGGGTATCCCTTGACGAACACCCTGTCCATAGGCATGTCTGAACGGTCCAGGGTGTAGTACAGGATACCTATCTGAGTGCAGATGTCGTACCAACCGTTAATGAAGAACACGCGCATGTTAGGCGTCCGGCGCATGGCTGCACTCAAGCTTTCAGCTGTATTCCGGTCTTTGATCTCGTACTTCCATTTCCGCCACAGGGAGTGGGAGTTGACGAAGTTGCGGTCGGTCTTGATGCCCAGCATGGGGAATACTTCGCCACACAGCACTGACTGGAAGAAGGGGTTATACTTCCCTTCCGCCGCGTCATCGCGGATACCCCACTTCTCTTCATCCAGCAAGGGCGCATACAGCGGCCGGGTGATCCGTCCGTCCAAACGGGCCACCGAACGTCCCTTGTGCCGTATCACTTCACGCCGGAACTCTACATCGTCAACAAACAATGCCCGCTTTTCCAGGTACTCCCGTGACACTCCGGTGTAGTACATAACCCTGTCGATTATGCGTTCCCTGATCTCCTTATCGAGGGACCTTCCCTGGTACAAAGCGAGCAAGTACTCAGTGTCTGCAAACTGTTTCGCCTCGGCTACAAACTCCTCCACCGTCTGATCCGAAGGACGGTTATGATACCAGTTGACCGCAGCCAGTGTCGGCAAAGCCAAGACTGCCGGATAAATCTGAAGACCCTGCATGAAATACTTGCCAACGGACACTGTGTTGCCTATGAGTACCAGTCCGTCAAAGGTAACGCTGTAAGCCCGGTCTGGACCTCCTAGAGAACCCATGCCGGCAGCAATGGTAGCCCGTGTGCAGCCGTAGCTTTCGCCCACCAGGTACTTGGGGCTCTTCCAGCGGTTGTACCTGGCAAGCCACGCCTGTACAAAAGTGAGGAACGCTTCAGCATCAGCCTCGATCCCCCAGAACATATCCTTCTTGGATTCATCTAGCAATCGGCCGAAACCTGTGCCTACCGGGTCCACCATGACAATGTCAGCAATGTCCAGCAAACACTGGGGGTTGTCGCAGGATTCATAAGGAGGCAGCGGCAAGCCGTCGTCATCAATTTCTCCGTACTTGATCCGCTTGGGGCCCATCAACCCTACATGCAGCATCATAGAAGAAGTGCCGGGGCCACCGTTAAACACAAATAGCACAGGACGGGAATCTACATCTTCTACATCCGAACGGAAGTAGGAATACGAGAAGATCGAGGCTATAGGTTTCCCTTCATCATCATAAAATACGTTGTCTTCACTTACAGTGTGGAAGGGTATTTCCACACCGCGCAGGGTGATACTGCCTTTCCCGGTAAAGCGTGAAGGCGTGAACACATCTGTCTTTAGTATCAATGCTGACCCCTCCTTTTAGTTAGGCAGATATCCCATTTTCTTCCCTTCAGACTTCTAGTTTTGGCTGACGGAATCCTTTCGGGTTGGAAAATAACCGGTATTTTTTGTTTGGCACAACTTGTTGACACACTAGTCTAAAGCAGCTTTTTTAGGGCGCAAGAACCTGACTGAGAAGGAAATCAGCGAGCTGCAGAATCTCATCGATGAGTACAAGGCAGAAGATAAGGCCGGAAACAGGGGGGGGCAACACAGAAAGAGGCACAGGCCAATATGAAGGCTGGCTGATCCGGTTTCTACCCGGTTGCTCATTCCATGCTGTTCATTGCAGCGATTCTTTTCATCGCCTCAACTATGTCGTTAAAGCGCCCGGTTATGTACCCGTAATTGTCCTTCCTGTGCGGAACAACGCAATGGCTGCAATCTTTGATTCCGCTGGTATACGTAAACCTGCCACCACACTTATCCCCAAGAGCATACAGCGGGCAGTAGCAAAACAAACAGTTGAATTCATCGGGATCAATCCCAGCGTGGCAGGGGAAGAATTCGCATTCCCTGTTAGTGAAGAAAGCAAACGTCTTTCCGTGCCAGTATTCGCGCTTTGGCTGCTCTGTTTGTGAACGGTCTTTGTCCATGATACCTCCCCCATGTTTCTCCTTATTCTCCAAGCCCTAGACGAGTATCGCGGCGCCATGCCGGCGAATACGAAGTATACCCGCCGGCATGCTTAATGGCCCTGCATACTGTGCGACTCAACGTATAGTCTAACCGATTTGTCTACTGGCCCCAAGTTTCTTTGATATGGTCAGTTATCCTCTGTAAGAGCACTGACACACGCCGCCCTTGATAAGCTTTATAGGTGAAAAGGCCAATGCCTCTACTCCGGTTATCTATGTTTCCTTGCAGACAAAGGACAGGACCTGATGAACCGGAGGCCATGGGCACATCCATATCGCAAATCCAATCAACAGAACCCTCTGATGAAAACGCCCACTCAACATGGTCATTGGACTTGGCAAATACAGGGAGCCACAGGGCCTTGCCCGAGAACTTCATATACAGGAGATTCCCATGGACGGGTGCCTCAGGGAATGATTCTGGGAATTCGATGCTATGCAGGCCGCTTCCGCAAATCGCCGAAACCATGTCTGAAATACGGCTGGCTGCAGTTTTCTTGAAAAACCGCGGACCCTCCAGGACCACAAACCATCTGTCCCGGGTTCCGAAGTCCGGCTGCCATTCATCTACACCTGATACCATTGTTGTTGTGCTGGAGCCAGTGTTGTCTATGAAGTGTGCCAGGCTAAAATCAGCGGTCAACATGACTATAGCCGCCAACACGACAACCGCTGCTAGCAAAATGCGGTTCCGTCGTCGCCTGTCTCTTCTATCTCGAAACTCTGGCGAGTTCATCGACATTCCCCCTCATATCTCTAAACTCCGCCGAGTTGATCGACATTAATGAAGTTTCCTAAGCGGAGTCCTGCCGCAGTACGCAAGCAATCTCATAGTCAGGGCAACCGTCTTCCACAATCGGGGCAGTATGAGAACTGATCATCGACACCACGGCCGCAGTATGGGCAAAAACCGCCACTGCTTTCCTTAACGGTTGATCCGGAACTTGTATCTGTTGTGGTGTGTGGGTTTGACACATGAGCGCTATTGTGTCGTTGCCTGCGCAAGCGGGGATCCAGGGGATCAGGTTCATCATAAGCATCGGTTATGTCGACCAACGAATGCCTGTTTTCTGAGGTAGCATTCCTGAAGTTATACACAGCGTTTGCCAGCGCAAAAATTGTGAAAAGAAGGCCGAACAACGGGAAAATCTGGCCTGGGCCTAACAAACCGCCAATCCCGCCCATAATTCTTCTTGCCGATAGAAACCAGACGAAACCCACTAGCGCAGCAATAAGGCTGGTCATCCCTCCCATAAGAGAAGGTCCCCGCCCTGGTTTCACACTGGTCATACGGCGTCTTCTGTCCAATCCGCCCCCTCCTTCACAGGCTTCTCAGTCCAACTTGCCCGTCTTAACTTGAAACCGCAGTTCCAAAACAGAGTCCAACTCATTATACGCCAAGTATCCCGGAAGGTTTGAGGAACGTACTTCGATTTCGATGGGGATACCAGCCGAGGGTATGTTAGGTGTACCGGCGTGCCACAGCTGCAAAGGAAAGGGCGTCCTCAGTCCTAATGGTTCATCAGTTTTACCGATCTGTCACGGTTTCACGGACGATAGCGGCCAAATGGTGCATCAGGTATACATGCTCTCCGGCGTGGGGATTGACTGTTGTCGTTTTCCCAGTCGATATGGTAGAATATGGTAATATGTGAAGGAGGATGTTGCTTCTTGGCGAAAAGGTTATTCCTGGAGGTGCCCACAGGTTTGATCTCAGAGAAGGCTCTTCGCCCTGGAGATGTTGCGCTGTATGTACAGATCCAACTCCATCCAGGCTGCTCCATAACTGAATTGAGCAGGCTGACGGGCCAGAATAGAAGCACCATCCGCAGTCAGTGCAAGAGGCTCTCTCAAAGCGGATGGATTGTGGTTCTCACCGAGGGAATCACAAGGGCGGTATACCCCACGTTGTCCAATGAACATCAATTGCAGATAGCTGAGCAGTATAAGGAACGGATCAGGTTTGCTTCGCGCGTCGGGCAAACACATATGTGCGAGTGGCTCAAGATCTTGCTCGACGTGCCTGAAATGCTTGAAAACGTACGGCCGTGGTTTCTTCAGAACCCCGAAACAGGTGAGTACCTTGAATATGATTGCTATTTGCCCGAACCGTACCAGATAGCCTGGGAATTCCAAGGCCAACAGCACTTCAGAACTACTGAGATGTTCCCAAGCGAAGAGGCACTTCGAAAACTCCAGATGCGCGACATGGTAAAGATAAGCCAAAGCAAGAAAAACGGTGTTGAACTCGTGTTCGTTACTGAAAAGGATCTATCTTACGAAGGTATGCTGGCCAAGATTCCGAACGGTGTTCCGCTCAAATATGTCGATCCAAATGGGCCCCGGGTGCGGTCGTTGGAAAGTCTGTGCCAGGAGTACGCTGCAAATGTGAGAAGAACCATGGCACGACAGGCAAGGCGAGGCCGGCAACAGCAACAGGACTGAAGGAGCCCTGTGCCGTCCCTATGTATTAGTGGGTTGGTGGACAATTCCAGGCCAGTCTCAGCCTACGTGAAGGCGGACTGGTCGGTTTTGAGCCAGATTCCGGCCAGAGGTGGTCAAACCCAGACCAGCTGCAGCCCAAAACTGGACGATTTCGGACCAGTTTCAGTCTGTAGAAAGGCGGAGTGGCCGATTCGGAGCCAGATTCCCGCCAGAACTGGTCAAATCCTGATCAGCTTCAACCCGAAACTGAACGATTTCAGACCAGTCTCAGTCTGTAGAAAGGCGGAGTGGTCGATTCTAAGCCAGATTCCGGCCAGAGGTGATCAAATCCAGACCAGCTGCAGCCCAAAACTGGACGATTTCGAACCAGTCTCAGTCTGTAGGAGAGCGGAGCGGCCGATTCTGAGCCAGATTCCGGCCAGAGGTGGTCAAACCCAGACCAGCTGTAGCCCAAAACTGGACGATTTCGGACCAGTCTCAGTCTGTAGAAAGGCGAAGTGGCCGATTCCGAGCCAGGTCCCAGCCAGAGGTGTGGTCAATTCCTGACCAGAGGGTTGCCATGATGTCATTTAGCATTCAGAAGTGAACTTCCTGTGACATGTAGGACTAAATCAAGCGCGAGTAGAACTATTCTAAAATAGAATTCGCCCAATACAGAAGGTTTCCAACACGCCTATGTCGAACTACCGTGAGAGACAAAACAATACATTAGGGAAGGCCTATGCCGTCAGGTTTGAACAAGCACTGAAGCCCGCAACCACCATCCATTGCACAAGGCAACGGAAACCCCATGCCTTCCGCAGGAGGTGCTGTAACCCATGAATCCTGAGGTCAATTCACCCCAACTGTCTCAGCTGCGAGAGGCATACCGGGAACTTGACTTCAAATGCGGAACCCAGGCCAGCAGGATGCACAACGGCTGGGACTACGAGATGCAACTGTTCATACCAACCCATGACGCAAAGATAGAAGAAGAACGCATCCTCAATGAATTGCTCCAGGAAGCCAAGGCGCTTCCAGCTCCGGATCCGGTGTACCAGATACTCAAGAGCCACATTATCGACTTTATCGAAAACCGGCAATCCGCCCTGCGCGGAGTATACGAGTATCCGTCTAGCTTCATCTCTTCCATTACAGGTTTCCTCACTTTCATCAGCAGCAAAGACTCGAGAAGTGCCGGTGAAAGGGCGAAAGTCCTCACAACCCGGCTCAGCCTGGTAGATGGCCTGTGGGCTGCCCTGACCGATCTTTTCCCGGAAACCAAAAAAGCACAAATCAAAGAACTCCAATTGGCATGCGAAATGCTTGGCCGGGTCGCAGGGATTGTGAAGCCTAAGGTAAGGCAAGACTTCCAAGGCCTCAGCGAAAAAGACCTGGACAATGTCGAAAGAGCTTTGGAGGCCCTCGCTGATAAGGCTGCAGTTTGGGCCAAGGAAGCAGGTGAATTCATCGAAAAGATGAATGCGGGGGTTAAGCAAGAGGAAGAAGCCACACCGGCTGCAGGGCCTGACCGTTACAGGGTCGTTCTCGATAAAGAACTCGGGGTAAGCCTGGATGAGCTTCTCAGCTGGTACGAAGAAGAGGTGACGAAAACCAGGAACGAGTTCATAGAAACCGCTGCAAGGCTCAACCTTCCCGGCGAGACGGTGCGTACACCGATTGATGCGGCAAACATAATGAACAAGTATGCAGGGCCGGCGGATTCGCCTGAGGAGATGTTTGACCGTCTTCGCAAATACCTGGCCCGGGCCAAGGTAGCTTGCCGGGATTGGGTAACCATGCCGGAAGAGGACTGCCGCGTAGTCCCCGTATACGAACAGCTAAGAGAAACCTATCCCTGGGGAGGCTATGGTGGGGGTTGCCCCAGGAGGCGGCCTCTCCTGGGTGAGGTATTCCTCAACGACACCAACTTCCGCGCCATAAGTGACGGATGGATCAAGATTAACGCAGTGCATGAGTGCTACCCAGGTCACCATGTGCAGTGGGTACGCTCGACTCTTGATCCTCTGCCTGAGACCATCAAGATGGGTGCAAAGAAAGTGCCGATGCTTGAGGGCATGTGCCACCGCACCGAGCGGCTGATGGAGTACATTTTCGACGACGATCCCTTCTATCCCCTGGCTGTAGCGTTCAGACGTCACCACACATCAGTGAGAATCAAAGCAGACCTGTATATACAATACTTCGGCCGCCCGCTGGAAGACGCAATCAAGCTGTACATGGACGAACTGGGATTTGACTACAACACTGCAAGAGGACAGGCAGTAGCCCAGCTGCCTCAACACCGTATAGGCTACTTTACCTGCTATTACTACGGGATGAAGAAGCTGGAGGACCTTGAGGCACAATACGGTATCGACAAGAAGACGTTTACAGAATACCTGTTCTCAGTCCTTCACGTGAGCCTGGCCAACTTCGAAGCTTTCTTGCAGCTGAGCGACGAGGACAAGAAGAGATTCCTCACCGGATTCCCGAGCAAGCGACAGTTTGGTTGAGGCAATCAAGACAATCAGGTTGAAAGAAGAGTATTGTGGATCTGGCGCCAAACTAATGCCATACCGGCATCGATTCTGCTGGGCCGGCATTAACTCATAACCGACGGCGAAAAGCGAAGAGCGGGGATGGCCCTAATGTCCTGGTGTATGCCAAGCCAGGAGGCGGCTGTCCCCTTTCTCACCTCGTCCTCCAGGTTCTGATTGCCTATTGGTTCTGCCCTAATACCGGTTCTGCCTGTCTGTGCCAGTTAGACGCCAGAGCCGA
>DUQH01000119.1 GCA_012837895.1 Candidatus Fermentithermobacillaceae bacterium
ATAATACGGAAATACTGTTTGAGCCTGTTCTCCAACAGGACCCCTTGCGGCTCCTTCAACAACTAAGCCGCGGACGAACGATTGTTGCGGCCTGGAACGGCAAGTACGACGGTAAGGCTCTGGTGTACGCTGAGCCCAGCCATCCCGAACGCCGGAGATATTACGAAGTCGATGCGCTGGTTTATCGTGTCGGACAAGCACAGCTTTCAGGAAAAGGTGGGGAAATGCCGTGAAGTACGCTGACCTCGTGCATTTTGAACCGGTGGAAACCATCATACAAATACGCCAAGCTGGCGAGAAGCAAAAGGCCCGTGAGCTGGTAGAAAGCTATGTAATCTCGGACCGGATGGCCGAGCAGATTACAGACGTAGTCTTTCCCCAACTGCAATACGACCAGCCCCAAGATAACAAGGGGATTCTGATCGTAGGCAACTACGGTACCGGCAAGTCCCATCTGATGTCGGTGCTGTCAGCCATAGCCGAACACCCGGACTTGGCTGCCCGGGTACGCCATCCTGGGGTGGCCCGGAAGTCGGAAACCATCGCCGGTAAGTTCAAGGTGATTAGGACCGAGATTGGGTCCACTGTCATGTCGCTCCGGGATATCATCTGCGCCGAGTTAGAAGACCAGCTGGCTGACCTCGGGGTGCGATACCGTTTTCCCCAAGCGGACCAGGTTACCAATAACAAAGACCTTTTTGTGGAAATGATGAACGCGTTTCAGGAAGTCCACCCGGATCACGGGCTGCTCTTGGTTGTAGACGAGCTCTTGGACTACCTGCGTTCCCGAAAGGACCAAGAGCTGATCCTAGATCTAAACTTCTTGCGGGAAATCGGTGAGGTCTGCCAACTCACGCGATTTCGCTTTATGGCCGGGGTCCAGGAGGCGATTTTCGACAGCCCGCGGTTTCAGTTTGTAGCCGGCACCCTTCGCAGGGTTAAGGACCGCTTTGAGCAGATACGGATTGTGCGGGAAGACATAGCTTATGTGGTTGCCCAGCGCCTGTTGCGCAAGGATGACAGGCAGAAGGCGCTTGCCAGGGAGCACCTGCAACGTTTTACCAAGCTTTACACCAACATGGCTGAGCGCATGGAGGAATTCGTTGCCCTGTTCCCCGTTCATCCGGCATACCTCGAGACCTTTGAGAGGGTTTATGTGGCTGAGAAACGAGAGGTGCTCAAGACCATAAGCGGCACCATGAAAAAGCTCTTGGACAAGGAGGTCCCCAGGACAGAGCCTGGGCTCATAGCCTATGACTCCTACTGGGAGCGCCTGAAAGACAATCCGTCTTTCCGCACCGATCCGGACATCCGCGTGGTGATTGACAAGAGCGAGGTACTGGAAAACCGCGTCCGGCAAGCCCTTCCCAAGAAGCAGTACAAGCCCATGGCTATCCGCATCATCCACGCCTTGAGCGTTCACCGTCTCACTACGGGAGATATCTACGCTCCCATCGGTGTAACCGCTGAAGAGCTCCGGGACGACCTCTGCCTGTATCTGCCTTTGCCGGAACAGGATGCCGAGTTTCTCAGGACCACCGTGGAAACCGTTCTCCATGAGGTTTTCAGAACCGTGAGCGGACAGTTCATATCCTTCAACCGGGAAAACGGCCAGTACTACCTTGACCTGAAGAAAGACATCGACTTCGATGCGCAGATCGAACAGAAAGCCGAAACCCTCACGCCGAGCCGACTGGACCGCTATTACTTCAGGGCCCTTGCCCGGGCCATGGAGTGCCCCGATGTCACATACGTCCCCAACTTCCAGATCTGGGAGCATGAGATCGAGTGGCTCGAGACAAAAGCAACCCGGTTAGGGTACTTGTTCTTCGGGGCGCCCAACGAGCGTTCCACCGCCCATCCGCCCAGGGATTTCTACCTGTACTTCCTGCAGCCCCTTGAGCCGACGGCTTTCGAGGACGAGCAGAAGCCAGACGAAGTGTTTTTCCGCTTGGCGCACAGGGACGAGGAGTTCGACACCGCCCTGAAGTTCTTCGCCGGTGCGTCGGAGATGGCCGTCACGGCTTCCAAAGGCACGCGGCAGGTTTATGAAAGCAAGGCCAGCGAGCACCTTAAGAAGATGGTGGAATGGCTGCGCAACAACATGACCGCGGCCTATGAAGTCACCTACCGGGGAACCACCAAGAAATTCGTGGAGTGGGTCACCCATCGTGTGCCTCCCCATGCATCCGTTCGGGAACTGGTGAACACTGTGGGCTCCATTTGTCTTGCCCCCCACTTCCGGGAGCTGGCACCCGAGTATCCGGTGTTCTCCATCCTGGTTACAGTCAAGAACCGGCCCCAGGCAGCCCAGGAGGCCATCAAGTGGATCCTCGGCCCCGTAAAGAACAAACAAGGAGCCGCTGTGCTCGACGCCCTGGAACTTCTGGACGGGGATAAGTTGAGGCCCCAGAACTCCCGTTACGCCAAGCATATCCTGGGACTGTTGGACAGGAAGGGCCAGGGTCAGGTTCTAAATCGAAACGAAGTAATCGGGGACTTCCGTGGTGTGGAGTTCGAGTCCCGTTTCAGGTTGGAGCCGGAATGGGTAGTCGTTATCCTGGCCGCCCTGGTTTACAGCGGAGACGTGACTTTGAGCCTGCCGGGGAAAAAGATCGACGCTTCCAACATCGATGAGCTGGGCAGGCTTTCCATGGAAGGCCTTATTATGTTCAAGCACATCGAGCGTCCCAAGGATCTTCCCCTCAATGCCCTGCAAGCTCTGTTCGAGTTCTTGGGGTTGCCCCCCGGCCTTATCGTCAATCAGTCCGCCCGTGAAGACGGGGTAAAACAGCTTCAGGATACGGCGGGCAAGCTCCTGGAACGCACCCTCCGGGCCCAGCAGGCCATCCAGCAAGAACTGTCGTTGTGGGACATTTCCCTTTTCGACGAGAAACAGAAGACGGCTTTGAGAGACAAGCTGAGTAAGCTCAAGGAGTTCTTGGAATCCCTCAGAGTGTTCAACACTCCGGGGAAGCTCAAGAACTTCAGCTACTCAGAGGGGGATATAAACAAGCATAAAGAGGGCTTGAGCACCCTCAACAAGGTGGAGGATCTGGCCGGATTGGCCAACGAGATTCAGCCCTTCCTCTCCTACCTGGGCACTGCTGAAGCAGTTTTCTCAGCCGATGCCGATTGGACGGTGAAGGCCCGGCACAGGCGTGAGGAGCTCAAACAAAAGCTGTCCGGGCTCGACGATGGATCCGCCCATGCCCTGCGCCGGGAACTGGTACAGATACTCTCAGAGCTCAAGAAGTCCTACATGGAAGCTTACCTTGAGGCTCATACAAAGGCCAGGTTGAACGCATCTTTGGACAGGAAAAAAACCCGCCTCCTCAAGAGTGAGAAGTTAGGCAAACTCACCCAGTTGGCCGGCATCGATCTGATGCCCAGGGCCCAGCTGACTGAGTTCCAGAACCGGCTGGCGGGCCTGAAAACATGCTTCAGCCTTACCAAGGAAGATCTGGAGAAGAAGCCTGTCTGTCCTTATTGCGACTACCGTCCGGCCCAGGAGCAGAACAAGGTCTCGGCTGAAGCAATGCTCAATCAGCTGGAAGTAGACCTGGAACGGCTCTATGAGGATTGGGAGAAGACCCTCATCGCCAACCTGGAAGACCCCACGGTGAAAGAGAACATCCAGCTCTTGAGGGCGGAACAGCAGGAAACACTGGAGCAGGTTGTGAGAGAAAGGCAGCTGCCCTACCCTATAGAGACTTCTTTCTTGAAGAGCGTTCAGGAAGTGCTGTCTGGCATGGAAAAGGTCCCGGTTACCACAGACGGCCTCAAAGCAGCTCTTGCCGAAGGCGGTACGCCCTGCACAGTCTCTGAGTTCAAGCAGCGCTTTGGCGAGTACGTTCAGTCGCTTACGCGGGGCAAGGATCCAAAGAAGGTGAGGATTGTTTTGGAATAGATGGAGAACTGCCTGAACCAAGGGAGCATACTTGACTCAATATCCCTGGAGGTGTAGGAAGGTGAACCATAGAAGGCAGCTCGGTGAACAAGAACAACTATTTGCAAGCATACCGGAAGGCAACAAAGAAACGGGTCAAAGGCAACACGATCCATCCGTTCGGCTTACCAAGGAACACCTTGACCGGGTGAGACACATCGAAGGCTTTCCCATTGCCAAAGATGAAGATATCATCAAGCTTTCCGACCCACCCTACTACACGGCTTGCCCTAATCCGTTCATATGGGATTTCATCAAGGAGCATGGGAAACCTTACGACTCCGAGGACGACAGTTACCGAAGGCAGCCCTTTGCGGCGGATGTATCCGAAGGCAAGAACGATCCCATCTACAACGCCCATTCGTACCACACGAAAGTACCCCACAAGGCGATTATACGCTACATCCTTCACTACACCGAGCCGGGAGACATCGTGTTCGACGGTTTCTGCGGCACAGGCATGACCGGGGTAGCGGCAAGCCTCTGCGGCGACCGCAAGACCGTGGAATCCTTGGGTTACCGGGTGCTTAAGGACGGCACCATTCTCGATGAAGAAGGCCGACCCTTCTCCAAGCTTGGAGCGCGCAAGGCCGTCTTGATTGACCTCTCCCCTGCTGCCACCTTCATCGCTTACAACTACAACACCCCGGCTGATGTCAGGGAGTTCGAGCGCGAAGCCAATCGCATCCTGAAAGAAGTTGAAAAAGAATGCGGCTGGATGTACCAGACGCATCACGTTGTGGACGGTAAAGTGCAGAAAGACGCTAAGGGCAATCCCATCATGGGAAGGATCAACTACACTGTGTGGTCCGACGTGTTCGTCTGCCCTAGCTGTTCCGGAGAGCTCATTTTCTGGGAAGTGGCCGCAGATGAAGACGGCAGGGTTCGAAGTGATTTCCCGTGCCCCCACTGCGGAGCTGGCCTCACTAAACGAGCTCTGGAAAGGGCTACGGAGAGGGTGTATGACAGGGACATCGGTGAATTTATCACCCGTGCTAGGCAGGTACCGGTGCTAATCAACTA
>DUQH01000077.1 GCA_012837895.1 Candidatus Fermentithermobacillaceae bacterium
GAGGAAGGCACAGCGCATTTTTCAGCGGCTACCGTCCCCAGTTCTACTTCCGTACCACAGACGTTACCGGTTCAATCACTCTGCCTGAGGGCATCGAGATGGTTATGCCTGGCGACAACGTAAGGATATCTGTTGAACTCATAGCACCGATCGCAATGGAAGAAGGCCTCAGGTTTGCAATCCGCGAAGGCGGACGCACTGTGGCATCAGGGGTAGTCACCAAGATTTTGGGGTAAACAGTAGATCGGCACTAAACACGTGAAGGCAAATAAAGCCTGTGATTGACACAGGAAACAGGCGTATGTTACACTCGGCTTTGGCAAATGTACCGGGATGGGAGGGAGATCTGAGTGGCCAAAGGAACGACAGAAATAATCACTCTGGCATGTCAAGAGTGCAAACGACGCAACTATACGACTACCAAGAATAGGAGAGCCCATTCCGGAAGGCTTGAACTTAGAAAGTACTGCAAGTTTTGCCGTACCCATACTGTTCATAGAGAAACACGGTAGTTTGCCTTAGTACCGGTGTAGTGAGACGGCTTACCGGCTAGGTTTGAGAAGCCGAGTTTGCAGGCCCGTAGCTCCAACGGCAGAGCAGCGGTCTCCAAAACCGAAGGATGGGGGTTCGAATCCCTCCGGGCCTGCCATAAATTCTTATACCAGGTGAGTGCGATGAAGATTTTTCAGGGGTTACGGCGGTTTTTTTCGCGGATTGGCAAGTTCGTGGGAGAAGTCCGCGGTGAGCTCAAGAAAGTGATATGGCCTTCTGGAGGCGAATTGCGGGTATACACTCTTGCGGTATTAGCAGCCATGGTAGGAATAGGAGTTATCCTGTGGGGTACTGATGCACTTTTGACTCTTGTTGTAGGGTTTCTTACTAAGAGATAGGGGAGAGTCTGGGACCCGGACCAAAAGGAAGTGAGGGGTCCTTATTTCATGAGTATGCCAGAAGAAAAGGGTCAGTGGTATGTAGTCCATACCTACTCAGGTTACGAGAACCAGGTGAAGACCAACCTGGAGAAACGAATTGACAATATGAACATGTCAGATAAAATATTCAAGGTTCTCGTACCCGAGGAAGAAGAAATTGAATATAAGGACGGAAAGAAGCGTGTAGTTAAACGCAAGGTATTCCCTGGCTACGTGATGGTGAATATGATCATGTCAGATGATTCGTGGTATGTGGTCAGAAACACCCCAGGGGTAACAGGTTTTGTGGGACCTGGTTCAAAACCCATTCCCCTTGACGACCATGAAGTGGAAACGATTTTCATGCGGATTAGCGGCGAGGGAGCACCCAGGGTGAGAGTCCGGTTCAGGCCCGGCCAGAGCGTCAGGGTCAAGTCAGGGCCGTTCCAGGGCATGATGGGCATGGTCCAGGATGTCATGGCAGACAGGGGTAAACTCCGGATATTGATTTCGATATTTGGCCGCGAGACTCCGGTGGAACTGGATTTCAATCAGGTAGAGGAAGTGTGAGGGAAAGAGTATGGCTAAGAAGGTTAGAGCAGTAGTGAAGCTGCAGATTGAAGGTGGAAAGGCAACTCCTGCCCCGCCTGTCGGGCCTGCATTAGCACCCCACCAGGTGAACCTGCAGCTGTTCACAAGACAGTTCAACGATAGGACATCCAACCAGGTTGGCACTATCGTACCTGTGGTAGTCACAATTTATGAAGACCGGTCTTTCAGCTTTGTCGTTAAGACCCCTCCTGCATCTGTGCTGTTGAAGAAGGCAGCAGGAATAGAAACTGCCTCGGGTGAACCCAACCGCAATATAGTCGGGAGAGTCACCAAGGATCAGGTGAGGGAAATAGCTGAGCTTAAGATGAAGGACCTTAATGCAGCTTCAGTCGAGAGCGCCATGCGCCTGATTGAGGGTACTGCCAGGAGTATGGGAATCAAAGTAGAGTAATCATCGCTGGCAGAAGCCAGATGATTGCCGGTGCAACAACCGGCCAAATTTTGTGGGAGGATTTTGTCCGTACACCACAAGGAGGTTAAGGGTAAATGCCTAAGAGAGGCAAGAAGTATTCTGAATCCGTAAAGCGCGTAGAAGAAGGCAAACTATATGAACCCCGGGAAGCGCTGGATCTTATCCCCCAACTGTCTTACGCCAAATTTGACGAAACCGTAGATATAGCTATGAGGCTGGGGGTCAACCCACGTCATGCTGACCAGATGGTACGAGGTTCTGTCACATTGCCCCATGGTACAGGAAAGCAAGCGCGCGTGCTTGTGTTTGCAAGGGGCGACAAAGCTAACGAAGCCCGGGAAGCCGGGGCAGATTTCGTAGGCGCAGAAGATCTCGTTGAAAAGATCCAGGGTGGTTGGCTTGAGTTTGACAGGGCTGTTGCCACACCGGACATGATGAGTCTGGTCGGCCGGCTCGGCCGTATTCTCGGGCCTAGAGGCCTCATGCCGAACCCCAGAACCGGGACAGTGACCATGGATGTAAAGTCAGCCGTGACAGAGATTAAGCGAGGTAAAGTAGATTTCAGAACTGACAGGGCAGGCATTATCCATGGCAGGATTGGTAAAGTATCTTTCGGCACTGACAAACTTCTGGACAATTTCTACGCTTTTGTAGACGCTATCGTCAGGGCAAGGCCGCCCGGAGCCAGAGGGCAATATATAAGAAGTGTTACCCTGAGCTCAACCATGGGGCCGGGTGTCCCTATTGACGTAGGCAAGGTAACCAGGCAGTAACAGCCTAAACCCTTAAACTATGGAAAATTGAATATATGAACCGTAGACAGCAGGTGTCGTAAGACATAATAGCCTTTCCGATAGGAACAGGCTGCCCGCCGAGGTTTAGACTCTTAGATACTGATATTGATATGTTGATATCAAGGGCCTACGCTTCGTGCGGGGCCCTTTTTAGGTTGCATCGTACAGTCGCAAAGGAGTCGCAAAGGAGGGATATGGTTGGAATCCAGGCAGAGGCGGCAGAAGGCAAGAGTCAAAGACATTTTGAAAGAGGAAATGTCCAATGCCAAGAGCGTCATCTTCGCAGACTTCAGAGGCGTTTCAGTTGCAGATGACACCAAGCTACGCCGGCAGTGCAGGGAGAATGACGTAACATACCGCGTGATCAAGAATTCCCTGGCACAAAGGGCTGTCCAGGAACTCAACTGGGAAGGCTTGGACGAGATATTCAAAGGGCCGACAGCCATGGCTTTGAGCATGACAGATCCTGTTGCTCCCGCCAAAGTGCTGCGTAACTTCGCCCTTGAAACACCTGTTTTCAAGATCAAGGGCGGGGTCTTGGACGGGCAGAAGATGACGATTGACAGGATCACGTTCTTGGCCACCTTGCCGTCCAGGGAAACCTTGTTGACGCAGACAGCAGTTGCCATGAAGGCCCCAATCACAAGTTTGGCTACAGTACTCAACGGCACTTTGGTTGGGTTCGCCAGGGTGCTTGATGGACTTAAGACCAAGAAAGAAAAAGGTGAAATCTAACCTACAAGGAGGTTCATTCAAGTGTCTAAAATAGAACAAGTATTGGAATTGGTAAAAGGCATGACCGTACTGGAACTTGCCGAATTGGTCAAGAAGTTTGAAGAGGAATTTGGAGTTTCTGCCCAGGCTGTTGCAGCTGCTCCTGTAGCAGTGGCAGCGCCCCAGGAAGCTGCACCTGCAGAAGAAGAGAAGACTGAATTTGACGTGGTGCTCACCAGTGCAGGTTCCAGCAGGGTAGCAGTTATCAAGGCTGTAAGGGAACTTACAGGCCTCGGCTTGAGGGAAGCAAAGGAGCTTGTTGAAGCTGCTCCTAAGGCCGTCAAAGAGAAAGTCTCCAAGGAAGAAGCAGAGAAGGCCAAAGAAGCCCTGGAAAAAGCGGGAGCTACTGTGGAACTCAAGTAATCCTCAACCGGATGCAGGGGGATGCCGGCAGCCCGGGGCTGCTTGCGTCCCCTTTTCCACCTAACCGTACCGTTTCACCCTTGTGTTCTTTTCACCTAACCACGGGGCTTTACCCCACATATACTGGATCGGATTCAGCCTTTCTTGGGGGGGGGAGGCCGGCATGGTTAGATTGGTGGTTGTTGGCGCAGGTGGACTGGTAGGCAGGCGTGTTGTAAACATACTTGACAAGGACCCCATCCCGGATTTGAGATTGTACCTCACAGGCCGCTCTGAGTCCATCGGTAGGCAGGTGGAATACAGAGGGCAAACCCTCCGGATTACCCATACTGAACTGAAGCTGCTCAAGAAAGCCGATATCGTGCTCTTATGTACGCCTGGTGAGACGTCGGTTGAACTTGTACAGGCCATAAGAGGCGGCCCTGTTATAATAGACACTTCATCTGCTTTCAGGATGGACCCCGGGGTGCCTCTGGTGGTGCCTGAAGTCAACGGCCGTGAGATATTTTCCCACAAAGGCCTGATCTCAGGCCCCAACTGCTCTACGATACAGCTTGTCATGACTCTTTACCCAATATGTGAGCAGTTCGGGCTATCCCGTGTTTATGTAACCACATACCAGTCAGTATCAGGTGCCGGATACAAGGCAATCGCCGAACTTGAGAGAACCTCTTTCGACTTTATCACCGCGGGCAGCACAAGCCACGGGGATGAATCCCAGTTTCCCCACCCTATCGCCTTTAACCTGATACCTCAGATAGATGGTTTCCTTGCTAATGGGTATACACGGGAAGAAATGAAGATGGTAAACGAGACCAGGAAAATCCTAGGCATTCCTGATCTTCCCATATCATGTACTTGCGTCAGGGTGCCTGTTTTCATAGGCCATTCAGAAGCTTGCCTTGTGGAAACGCAAAAGGACCCTTCTATAGATGTAATCCGTGAAAAACTCAATCAGTTCCCCGGAGTGACTGTGCTGGATGATCCATCTAGCTATGTGTATCCCACCCCCCTTCAGTGCGAGGATACTGATGAAGTCTACGTGGGCAGGCTTAGGCGCGACCTGAGTTCAAACAAAGGTATCCTGTATTGGGTGGTGGCAGATAACTTAAGGCGGGGTGCAGCCACAAACGCATGCAATATTGTAAGGGCTCTCGTGAGGGGAGAGGGATGAAGGCGCCTGGACCTGGCATACAGAGGGCCGGGGAATCCATACTGATTCAGAAGTTTGGCGGTACATGCCTTGAATCCAGGGAAAAGCGGCAGCTAGCCTGCGACAGGATACAAGAAGCCCTGGACAGGGGGTTCAGGGTGCTCGCTGTAGTTTCTGCTATGGGGCGCAAGGGGGAACCATACGCCACTGATACCCTTATCTCGCTGGCTAAGAGCATTTCCAAGGATATAGCACCCAGGGAATTGGATTTGCTCCTTTCATGCGGCGAGATCATATCCGCCGTCCTGATGGTCCAGGAACTCAAGACAAGGGATATCCCGGCCATGGCTCTCAGCGGGGGCCAGGCCGGTATAATCACAGACACCAATTTCGGCGATGCAGGTATAATCGCGGTTGATTCTACCCATGTCAGGAGGCATCTAGATGAAGGCAAAGTTGTGGTAGTCGCAGGGTTTCAGGGAATGGCGGAATCAGGGGATATTACCACCCTGGGAAGGGGAGGTAGTGACACCACTGCCGCTGCCCTGGGCGGTGCCCTCCTGGCAAGATGCGTCGAAGTTTATACGGATGTAGAAGGAATTCTGACAGCTGATCCCAAAATGGTCAGAAGCGCCAAGACAATACCTTTTGTCACTTACGATGAAGTGATCCACCTGGCAATGGAAGGCGCCAAGGTGATTCATCCCAGGGCGGCGCAGATAGCAGCGAGGGCCCAAGTGCCTATAAAGGTGCGCTCCCTGGAACCGGGCAGCAAGGAAACGGTAATCGGGAGCGGTGAAGACAGGGAGACGCCGTGGCTGTTCTTGCGCAATGACAATCCTGTTACAGGGATCACGTACGTGAGGGACAGGGCGCAAGTAGTGGTGAACCTTTGTCCTGAAGATCAGATGAAACAGCTAACTTGCATCTTGCAGTCACTGACTGATATTTCGCTTGATGTAATCAACGTGTTTCCAGACAGGTTGTCCTTTGCAGTTGCTGAAGATATCGCCGGGGAGGCAGTTGCGCGGTTGGGCGACCTACGAGACTGTGCGTGCATCCAAACAGGTAGGGCAAAGGTGACTGTGATTGGACATGGTATGCATGGCAGGGCAGGGGTGATGAATAATGTAGCTACTGCCCTGGCCCGGGAAAATATCAGGATTCTGGGGAGTTCAGATTCAAACATAACCATATCCTGTTTGATAGAGGAAGAGCACCTAAACAGGGCGGTCAATGTCCTGCATGACGCTTTCGGCCTGTGATCGTAAAGGATACATGATCAATGATACATGGTTAAGGTTACATGATTGGGGGAGTGTAGTCTGATGAGGTTATCGCCCTATGGAAGTCTGATTGTTGCCATGGTAACCCCGTTTGGCGATGATTTGCAGGTTGACTACCAGGCTGCAGTCAGGCTTGCAAGGCAGCTTGTGTCCCAGGGTGCAGACGGTGTCTTGATTTCGGGAACAACAGGTGAATCGCCCACGTTAACTAATGAAGAGAAGGTCAGGCTTGTATCTGAAGTCCGGGAGGCGCTGGATCCATCGGTAATGGTGTGGGCAGGCGCAAGTTCCTACAACACTGCAAACAGTGTCCAATTGGCCAAACTGGTTGAGAAGGCGGGTGCAGACGGTATCCTGGCAGTTACCCCATATTACAACAAACCAAGCCAGGATGGTTTGTACCGCCATTTCCGCGCCATGTCAGAGGCAGTACCGCTGCCGGTTATGTTATATAACGTACCCTCCAGGACATCGGTGAACTTGTTGCCTGAAACCGTACTGCGTCTTGCGGAACTTGAAAATGTGGTAGCGATCAAAGAAGCATCGGGCATATTGGACCAGACTTCGGCTATCTTGGAAAGCTGCGGCGAGCATTTCTACGTCTACTCCGGAGACGACAGTCTTACCCTGCCTATCTTAGCCTTAGGGGGTTCCGGGGTGGTTTCGGTTGCGGCACATCTGGTAGCCCGGGACCTGAAAAATATGATAAACTTCTATGCCGGGGGCAAGGTACACGAGGCACAGGCGGTTCACTACAAACTGTTCCAACTGTTCAAGGTCCTGTTCATTACGACCAACCCGGTGCCTGTAAAGACTGCCCTTGAAATGGCCGGAGTTCAGGTGGGCGGCTTCAGGTTGCCCCTATGTCCTCCCGGCGAAGGAGAGAGGGAAGCTATACACAAGATTCTCAGCAAGATGAACCTGTTGTAACCCAAACCACGTGCTTACCTTGCAGGGTAGGTCTGCACAAATAGATACTATCGCGTTTGTTGACAACCGTTGACAGGCGTGATAGTATTATCAATTGCATTTATATATCGGCCCGCCATCCAGGAATTAGTTTACGGAATTCTGGGTAAAATGTCTAAGTAGTGTTCTTTGTGGAATTCCTTCTCCTGGGCGTAGGCGGAGATTTACCCCCTAAGGAGTGAAATGCATGGCCTATCCCATCAAGGTAGGCAAGCGTGAGCGGCAAAACTACGGCCGCATTCGCGAAGTCCTTGAGATTCCCAACCTGATAGCAGTACAGAAGGAGTCCTTCGAGTGGTTTTGTAAGGAAGGACTGGCCGAGGTATTCAAAGACATTTCACCTATTAAGGACTTTACTGAGAATTTGATCCTGGAGTTTATTGACTACATTATAGGAGAGCCTAAGCATACAGTCGAGGAATGCAAAGAAAGGGACGTCACCTACTCAGCTCCCTTGAAAGTCAAAGTAAGACTCATCAATCAGACCACAGGCGAAATCAAGGAACAAGAGGTTTTCATGGGCGATTTCCCGCTTATGACTGACGCCGGGACGTTTGTAATTAACGGTGCTGAGCGCGTCATCGTGAGCCAGCTTGTTCGTTCTCCAGGCGTATACTATTCATATGAAACGGATCCTAACGGCAAACGGCGTTATTCAGCTACATTGATACCCAGCAGGGGTACATGGTTTGAAATGGAGACTGACGGCAACGACATTGCCTGGGTGCGGGTTGATCGTACCCGGAAGTTGCCCCTGACTGTCATGTTGAGGGCAGTAGGATTAGAGACCGATGCCCAGATTCTAGAGAAAATGGGCGAGAGCATAGTGTTGAAAAACACCCTGGACAAAGACACCACCAAGTCCAGGGACGAGGCTCTCGTCGAAATCTACAGGCGGCTACGGCCGGGCGAACCTCCAACGATTGAAAGCGCCAGGAACCTTTTTGAGAACCTGTTTTTTGAGCCCCGGCGCTATGACCTTGCTACTGTCGGCCGTTACCGGCTTAACAAGAAGTTCGCCTTACGCCGGAGGATTGTTAATACAACAGCCGTGTTTGACGTGGTTCATCCTGAAACAGGCGAGCTGTTGGTCAAAGCGGGAGAGCGGATCGACAGGGAATTGGCGCAAAGAATAGGTGCTTCAGGCATTAATGAAATAGATGTAGCAACTTATGACGGACAAGTAGTGCGTGTGGTAGGCAACGGCGTGTATGAGATCAACGAAGAAGCCTGGGCTGAAGCCAAGTCGCTAACACGGGATGACATTATTGCCGCAGTCAACTACTTCTTAGGGCTTACAAAGGGAGTAGGCACGGTGGACGATATTGACCACCTGGGCAACAGGCGGGTCCGGTGTGTCGGGGAGCTCTTGCAGAACCAGTTCCGGGTGGGTTTGGCAAGGATGGAGCGTGTAGTAAGGGAACGCATGACCATCCAGGATATCGACATCATTACACCCCAGGCTCTTATCAATGTGAGGCCTGTAGTTGGCGCAGTAAGGGAATTTTTTGGATCAAGCCAGCTGTCCCAGTTCATGGAGCAGACCAACCCGCTTACGGAACTTACTGCTAAGAGACGGCTTTCAGCGCTTGGCCCTGGAGGGCTTACCCGTGAGAGGGCAGGGTTTGAGGTACGCGACGTTCACCACTCCCACTACGGAAGGATGTGTCCGATTGAAACGCCTGAAGGGCCGAACATCGGGCTTACAAACTCCCTATCTTGTTATGCGCGGGTAAACCGTCTGGGCTTTATTGAGACCCCTTACAGGAAAGTCAACAAAGCCGAAAAGAGGGTCACCAACGAAATTGAATATCTTACTGCAGATGAAGAAGACGATTGCGTGATTGCCCAGGCCAACGCTGCCATAGATGAAGAAGGGCGTTTTCTTGACGAGCGTGTCATGGCAAGGTACAGGCAGGAAGTGCTTGAAGTGCCTCCTGACCAAATAGACTACATGGACGTTTCGCCTAAACAGGTGTTTTCTGTAGCTACTTCACTGATCCCATTCCTTGAGCATGACGACGCCAGCCGGGCTCTCATGGGCTCTAACATGCAGCGCCAGGCGGTACCCTTGATAGAGGCGGAAGCGCCTTTGGTAGGTACCGGACTTGAACACAGGGCGGCGCTGGACTCCGGCGTGTTGGTTGTGGCTAAGAATCCAGGCCGTGTTGCCCGGGTTTCCGCTTCTGAAATTGTTGTGCAAACCCAATCCGGGCAGCGCGATGTATATGAGTTGAAGAAATTCAGCAGGTCTAACCAAGGCACTTGCTTTAACCAAGTCCCTGTTGTGTCAAAAGGGCAGTTAGTTGAAAAAGGTGAGATCCTTGCAGACGGGCCTGCCACTGACATGGGCGAATTAGCTCTCGGGAGGAACGTGCTTGTAGCATATATGCCGTGGCATGGGTACAACTACGAAGACGCCATCCTTATCTCCAGGGAGCTTGTTGAAGAAGACGTTTATACATCCATACACATAGAAGAATATGAGTGTGACGCCAGGGATACCAAGCTGGGCCCTGAGGAGATCACCAAGGACATTCCCAACGTCAGCGAAGCCCAGCTAAAGGATCTTGACGAGCGGGGGATCATCAGGATCGGCGCGGAAGTGCGGTCAGGCGATATCCTAGTCGGCAAGGTCACACCTAAAGGCGAGACTGAGCTTACGGCTGAAGAAAGGTTGCTAAGGGCGATATTTGGTGAAAAAGCCCGTGAAGTCAGGGACAATTCCCTGAAGGTGCCCCACGGCGAGAGCGGCATAGTAGTGGATGTCAAGGTGTTTTCCAGGGAGTCTGGAGATGAACTCCCTCCAGGCGTTAATCAACTGGTAAGGGTGTATGTGGCACAAAAACGTAAGATATCCGAAGGCGACAAGATGGCAGGGCGTCACGGGAACAAAGGCGTGGTGGCAAAAATACTCCCAAGGGAAGACATGCCTTTCCTACCTGACGGCACCCCTGTCCAAATAGTGCTTACCCCTCTGGGGGTTCCGTCAAGGATGAACCTGGGGCAGATTTTTGAATGCCACCTTGGATATGCCGCAAAACTCTTGGGCCTCCATGTAGCCACGCCTGTGTTCGATGGCATCCAAGAAGATGAAGTAAAAGATCTGCTTGAAAAAGCAGGGCTTCCCAGAGACGGCAAAGTGTACTTACGGGACGGACGGACAGGAGCGACTTTCGATAACCCTGTCACTGTTGGCTATGTGTACATGTTGAAACTCCTGCACCTGGTAGACGACAAGGTCCATGCCAGGTCAACCGGCCCTTATTCCTTGGTGACCCAGCAGCCTTTGGGCGGCAAGGCCCAGATGGGTGGCCAGCGTTTTGGCGAAATGGAAGTATGGGCGCTTGAAGCTTACGGGGCGGCATATACCTTGCAGGAAATGCTCACTGTCAAGTCAGACGACGTCTCAGGTAGGGTAAGGACTTATGAGGCAATAGTGAAGGGGCAGAATATTCCTGAGCCCGGAGTGCCTGAGTCATTCAAAGTGCTACTGAAGGAACTTCAAAGCCTTGCATTAGATGTGAAAGTGCTTGATGAAGAAGGCCGTGAAATAGAAATCAGGGAACTTGACGAAGAAGTTCAAGAAACAGCAAGAGAACTCGACCTCATGATCGAGACTGAACCACGCAGGCGTCCCCGCCGCACCCATAGGGAAGCAGCCGGCGACGATGATGACGAAGAAGATGAAGACAGGGCTTTCGAGTACGAAGAAACCGCAGCCGGCGACAGCTGGGCCCAGGAAGAGGACGATACCGAAGCCGCTGAGACTGAAGATACAGCTGATTTGGACGTCGATATGGACACTGATGATGAAGACACGATGATTCTTGAAGATGAGGAGTCAGAAGTGGAAGAGGAAGAGGAGAGAATGACGTTTGACCAGCTTTTCAGGGAAGTTTCAGTTCCCGGCGATATTTCCGAATTGCTTGAGGAAGATGAGGAGCCGGCCAGGAAGAGGAAAAAGCCTCAGCGTGCTAAACGCCGGGCGCGTCTGGGCCCCTTGGATGATCTTGAGCGCCTGGGCAGGGTAAGGTCTATCCGAGACCTTGAAACCCTTGACGATGACTTTGAAGATGACGACGAACCGGAAAGTTAAGGCAGAAGGGGATGTTGAAGAGTGGACGTCAATGATTTTGCTGCAATACGCATTTCTCTTGCATCACCCGAGAAAATCAGGGAGTGGTCCCGGGGCGAGGTCAAGAAGCCTGAGACCCTCAACTACAGAACCCTAAAACCTGAGAGAGACGGACTTTTCTGCGAGAGGATTTTCGGGCCGACAAAGGACTGGGAATGTTATTGCGGGAAGTACAAGAGAATCCGCTTTAAAGGCGTAGTTTGTGATAAATGTGGCGTGGAAGTGACCAGATCAAAAGTCAGGCGCGAACGTATGGGCCATATTGAACTGGCAACGCCTGTTTCCCATATTTGGTACTTCAAGGGTGTGCCCTCACGCATGGGTCTGTTGCTGGATATGTCACCGAGGGTGCTTGAACGGGTACTGTATTTTGCTGCATATATCGTAACTGATCCAGGGGACTGTGAAACCCTTTCGTACAAACAAGTGCTCACTGAAACTGAATACAGGGAAGCAAGGGAAAAGTACGGGAACCGGTTCAGGGCAGGTATGGGTGCTGAGGCCATTAAAGAAATCCTTGCCAAGGTAGACCTTGATAAGCAAGCCGAAGAACTGGTTGAAGAGGCCAGGAACTCCAGGGGGCAGAGGAAAATCCGCGCCATGCGGAGGTTGGAAGTAGTCGAAGCTTTCAGGACCTCAGGTAACAAACCCGAATGGATGATCCTTGATGTAATCCCTGTCATTCCGCCTGATCTGCGTCCGATGGTACAGCTGGACGGCGGCCGTTTTGCAACTTCTGACCTTAACGACCTGTACCGCAGGGTGATTAACCGGAATAACAGGCTGAAGAGGCTGTTGGACCTTGGCGCTCCTGATATCATAGTCCGCAATGAAAAGCGGATGCTTCAGGAAGCAGTTGACGCCCTGATTGACAACGGCAGGCGCGGGCGTCCGGTGACAGGGCCAGGCCAAAGGCCCCTCAAGTCTTTGTCAGATATGCTTAAGGGTAAGCAGGGCAGGTTCAGGCAAAACCTTCTAGGGAAGAGGGTGGACTATTCAGGACGTTCAGTGATTGTAGTCGGGCCTAACCTGAAGTTCCGCCAATGCGGGCTTCCCAAGGAAATGGCGCTTGAACTGTTCAAGCCTTTTGTGATGAAAAGGCTTGTTGAAAAAGGGCTTGCCCACAACATCAAGAGCGCACGGCACCTGGTAGAGAGAGCCAGGCCAGAGGTATGGGACGTGCTTGAGGGAGTGATCAAGGATCACCCGGTGCTTCTGAACAGGGCGCCCACTTTGCACAGGCTAAGTATCCAGGCTTTCGAACCGGTGCTTGTTGAAGGCAGGGCTATCCAGATCCATCCTTTGGTCTGCCCGCCCTACAACGCGGACTTTGACGGCGACCAGATGCCCGTACATGTGCCGCTTTCAGCAGAAGCTCAGGCCGAGGCCAAGATCCTTATGGCATCAAAGCACAACCTGTTGCTTCCGAAAGACGGCACTCCGGCAGTTACACCGACAAAAGACATTGTTCTGGGAATCTATTACCTTACGCTCGCTGCCCATGACAATCCTGAGGAAGTAACTGAGCAGGAAGTCCCCTACAAGTACTCATCAATAGATGAAGCTATAATGGCTTACGAAACCAGGAAAGTAGGACTTCACGATCTTGTGGTGCTCAGGCACGGCGAAAACGGCCAGACTGCCAGGTTAATCACCACACCCGGCCGCTGTATCTTTAACAGTGTGCTCCTGAAGAAACTGCGGTTTGTCAATAAGGTTGTGGACCGGAAGCTCCTGGCAGGAATCGTGGCAGAAAGCATCAGGGAATACGGCATGGAAAGCACTTCTGAGATGCTGGACAGGATAAAGGATCTCGGCTTCAATTATGCAACCTTGGCAGGTTCAACGATTTCCTTGGACGACATTACAATGCCGGGGGAGAAATCCAAGATCCTCGGTGAAGCTGACACTAAGGTAAATGAAATCCAGGAGCAATACCGCATGGGCCTCCTGACTGACGAGGAAAGGTACAACAAAGTAATTGACATTTGGAGAAATGCAACTGACGAGGTTACCAAGGCGCTGCAACAGTCTATCAGTAAGTGGAATCCAGTTTACATGATGGCTGAGTCGGGAGCCCGGGGCAATATCCAGCAGATTTCCCAGTTGGGCGGCATGCGTGGCATTATGGTTGACCCGTCAGGCAGAATGGTGGAGCAGCCTGTGAGATCAAACTTCAGAGAAGGGCTTTCAGTGCTGGAATACTTCACATCAACTCACGGGCAGCGGAAAGGGCTTGTTGACACGGCTTTGAGGACGGCTGACTCAGGTTACCTGACACGGCGGTTGGTTGACGTGGCTCAGGACGTGATAGTCAGGGAAGAGGAATGCGGTTGCGGCTGCGGCATTTGGGTGAAGGCCGTAGAAATTGAAGGGGAACTCATTGAAGACCTATACGACAGGATTGTGGGACGGTTTGCAGTCAGTGATATACTCAACCCCAAGACAGGCGACGTGATTTGCAAAGCAGATGAGCTCATTGACGAGAAGAAAGCTGATGCAATAGTAGCGGCAGGGATTGAAGAAGTGGAAGTCAGATCGGTGCTTACCTGCGAGACCAAACACGGGGTTTGCGTGAAGTGCTATGGCAGGAACCTGGCGACAGGCGACATTGTAGAAGTGGGTGAAGCAGTAGGCACAATCGCCGCCCAATCTATTGGCGAACCAGGCACACAGCTTACTCTCCGCACTTTCCACTTGGGCGGTATCGCAGGAGAAGACATCACTCAAGGACTTCCCAGGGTCGAGGAGCTTTTCGAGGCGAGAAAGCCCAAGGGCCAGGCTGCAATAGCAGAGATCGGCGGCGTTGTGGAGATTAGGGAAGGCGACAAGAAACGTGAGATCGTGATCACTTCGGACGACGGAGAACAGAACATCATTGCAGTTCCCTTTGGCGCGCTGATCAAAGTAGCCGACGGCCAAGTTGTCGAACCTGGCGATGTGCTCACTGAGGGTTCGGTCAATCCCCACGATCTTCTCAAGGTCAAAGGCGTGCGCGCCGTTGAAGAGTACCTGTTGAGAGAAGTCCAAAGGGTGTACCGGCTCCAGGGCATTGATATATCCGACAAGCATATTGAGATAATTATCAGGCAAATGATGCGGAAGATGAAAGTGGAAGACCCGGGAGACACTTCGCTGCTTCCTGGCGGAATCGTTGACATCCACGAATTTGCCGAAGCTAACGCCAGGGCTTATGAAGAGGGTGGGGAACCGGCCACGGGTAAACCCATCATCCAGGGGATTACCAAGGCTTCCCTTTCAACCGAGTCATTCTTGTCTGCTGCTTCCTTCCAGGAGACAACACGGGTGCTCACTGATGCCGCTGTCAAAGGCAAGACTGACAACCTCATAGGGCTGAAAGAAAACGTGATTATCGGCAAATTGATTCCGGCGGGAACAGGGATGCAGCGGTATGATGAACTGGAAGTGTATCCTGCTGCCCCGGAAGATACCCAGGCAGAAGTTGCCGGTGATGATTACTCAGCGTAGGGAATTTCTATTAGGAGGTATGGGGCATTGAAGTTAAGATGGTTAGGCCATGCTTCATTTGTGATTGAAACCCCGGAACTGACGATACTTACTGATCCGTTCGGGGAAGAGGTTCCCTATCCTGGAATAAGAGAAGCAGCTGACGTTGTTACCGTATCTCATGAGCATCATGACCACAACGCAGTACATGTTGTCAAAGGAGATTTCCAGGTGCTCAGGGGCTTGGATGAGCAAAGCAAGAAAGCCAGGCGTCTTGATGAAGAGGTCAAGGGTGTAAGGTTCAAGACGGTACCTTCTTATCATGATGATCAAGAGGGCAAACTCCGCGGGGAAAACGCCATATTCGTCATGGATATAGACGGTGTTACCGTAGCCCACCTGGGTGATCTGGGTGAGAAACTCACCAGTTCCCAAGCAGAGGAAATGGGCAAAGTCAATGTGCTGCTCATTCCTGTAGGCGGGTAC
The DNA here is from genome assembly GCA_012837895.1 of Candidatus Fermentithermobacillaceae bacterium. Lineage (GTDB taxonomy): Bacteria > Bacillota > Sulfobacillia > Fermentithermobacillales > Fermentithermobacillaceae > DTU015. Next base: position 15,367 of record DUQH01000077.1, read on the forward strand.
TATACGATAGATGCCAGGACGGCCAGGGAAGCTGTTGATTTGCTCAAGCCGGACATAGTGGTACCCATGCACTACAAGACAAAATATACTGAGTCATGGCCAATAGCAGCTGTTGACGACTTTCTTGAGGGTATGGAGAATGTCGTCAGGTTTGACGGTAATGAAGGTACCGTAGATAGGCAGACTCTTACTGACCGGATGCAGGTTTGGCTTTTCGCCATATGATGCAGTGTTGCTGTGAGAGCCGGACGAGGGGTTCCGGCTCTCACTTATGAAGAACTGTGTGCTTGTTGCCCCCCCGATTGGAAAAGGAGAGTACCTTAAGTGACGTGCAATCGCCGTGGTTACCTTGACAATTTCCCCAGAGTGAATTTAGGGATATGGCCTACACCCTTGCAGAGAATGGGCAGGATTGGCCAACAGCTAAACCACCATAATCTCTTCATCAAGAGAGATGACCTCACCGGCCTGGGTCAAGGAGGCAACAAAACCCGCAGCCTGGAGTTTCTGCTCGGAGATGCCCGTAAAAGGGGAGCGGACGTAATCTTGACGGCAGGCGGATTGCAGTCCAACCTATGCTCGTTGACTGCTGCAGCTTGCTGCAAATTGGGAATAGAGTGTTTACTTGTACACAACGACGACAAGCCGGATAATCCCGAAGGAAATATGATTCTAAACCGCATCCTTGGCGCTAAGTCCGTGTTTGTGGGCAAAGTCGACGAGCAGCAAAGAACGTGTGAGATGGAAAAAATCGCCCGGGAATTACAAGCGGGAGGAAGAAAACCCTACATTATTTACAACGGAGCATCTACGCCCATGGGGGCACTTGGATACGTCAGTGCAGCGTTTGAGTTGTTCAATCAAATCCAGTCCCAAGAGCTGGATATTAGGCATGTAGCAATAGTAGGTGCCATGGGAGGGACTGCGTCGGGTTTGGTATTGGGAACAGCCCTCTTGGGGCATCCGTATCATGTGCATGTGATAAGCGTGGAGTATCCAAAACCGGTGCTTCACAGGCTGATGGACCAGCTGATTGAAGGAGCCTCAAGAATAATCCAAGAGGTAGAGGGGCTCGAACCAATAACATCACCGGAAGATGTGATGACCATTTACGATGATTACTTGGGCGAAGGATACGCCATTCCAACTCAGTTATCCAGGCGCACGCTGTATGAATTCGCCCGGACAGAAGGGATTTTGTTGGAACATGTGTATACGAGCAAGTGCGTAGGCGGTTTTCTTGATCTGATTCAGAAAGGAATCATCCCTCCAGACGAAGGTGCCTGCTACATTCACACAGGTGGCCTCGCTTCCATATTTACTTCCACCATTGACACTCTTTTGTCTTGGTGCTAAACTCATTAAGTGCGCTTTTTTTGTAATGTACCGGAGAGATCTGAGTTATGGTAAGCCCGATGTACAGCCGGATACCAAAGAAATACAAGATCCCGGGTGCGAAGGCTGTCTTGAAAGCCATTGACCAGGGCCGCGTGGCACAAGTGTTAGTTGCTGAAGATGCTCAAGCACAAGTAGTGGCGGATGTACTTGCAAAAGCTAAAGAGCGCAACATCAAAGTGGATTGGGTTCCGAGCATGAAACAGCTTGGAGAATATTGTGGGATAAATGTAGGCGCTTCTTGCTGCGCCATATTAGCACAAGAGAAAGGAGGGCGAAATGTGCCGACGATTAATCAACTGGTCAGGCAAGGAAGGAAGAAGGTAATCGAGAAGACCAAGTCTCCCGCACTCAGGGGTAATCCCTTCAGGCGCGGAGTTTGCACTGTTGTCAGGACTACCACGCCGAAGAAACCCAACTCGGCGTTGCGCAAAATCGCCAGGGTCCGCTTGACCAACGGGTTGGAAGTGACAGCGTACATTCCGGGAATCGGCCACAATCTTCAGGAGCACTCGGTAGTATTGGTCAGAGGCGGACGGGTACGGGACTTGCCCGGAGTACGTTACCATATTGTCAGGGGTACATTGGACGCAGCAGGCGTAGTAGACAGACGGCAAGGGCGTTCATTGTACGGGACCAAGAAGCCAAGTTAGATGAGTTTGTGAGGTGAATGTTGTGCCTAGAAGAGGTAGGACTCCGTCGAGAACCTGGACGCCTGACCCTGTATATAACTCTGTGCTGGTGACAAGGCTGGTCAACAAGGTTATGTACGATGGGAAGAAATCCACAGCCAGGCAGTTGGTGTATGGCGCTATGGATATTATCAGGCAAAAGACGGGCAAGGAACCTCTGGAAGTGCTCGACCAGGCCATAAAGAATGCCATGCCTGTGCTCGAGGTACGGCCCAGGAGGGTTGGTGGCGCTACTTACCAGGTACCTGTCGAAGTGAGGCCTGCACGCCGTATGTCTCTGGCGGTACGATGGATCGTGGACTTTGCCAGGGCCCGCTCTGAGCGGCGATTTGAGAACAGGCTGGCCGGGGAGATTCTCGATGCAGCGAACAACACCGGCAACACCATAAGAAGAAAAGAAGAAATGCACAGGATGGCTGAAGCTAACAGGGCTTTTGCCCACTACAGGTGGTAGGCGGCCTGGGGAAATTGCAGAAAGGGGGGGATTCGATGCCGCAGACGTTTCCGCTTGAAAAAATAAGAAATATCGGGATTATGGCTCACATTGACGCTGGGAAGACGACAACCACTGAGCGTATTCTTTTTTATACCGGTAAGGTTCACCGTTTAGGCGAGGTTGACGAAGGCTCTGCCACTATGGATTGGATGGAACAGGAGCAGGAGCGGGGTATTACGATTACTTCAGCTGCTACTACCTGTCATTGGAAAGATTTTAGAATCAACATTATAGATACGCCAGGGCACGTTGACTTCACTGCAGAAGTTGAACGTAGCCTCCGTGTGCTTGACGGCGCAGTAGCCATTTTCTGTGCCAAGGGCGGTGTCGAGCCCCAGTCTGAAGCTGTCTGGCGACAGGCAGACGGCTACAACATTCCCAGAATTGCCTACATCAACAAGATGGATTCACTCGGCGCCGACTTCTACAGAAGTTTGAAGATGATAGAAACAAAGCTCGGCGCAAAGCCGGTCGCATTATACTTGCCGATTGGAGTCGAAGATACCTTTAACGGTGTGGTCGACGTACTCAGGGGTAAAGCTTTGTACTGGGTAGATGAGCTCGGTCTTGAGATTGAGGAAGCAGAAATCCCTGAAGACATGCTTGAACTTTACGAAGAATACAGGGAAAACCTGTTGACTGTAGCTGCCGACTTCGATGATAACATACTTGAAGCGTACCTCCACGGGGCAGAAGTACCTGCCGGGCCTATTGCCAAGGCACTCAGAAAGGCAACCTTGGAGAACAAGGCTGTTCCGTGTTTCTGCGGTACGTCTCTCAGGAACAAGGGCGTTCAAACACTTCTTGATGGCATAATTGACTATCTTCCTTCGCCTTTGGATGTGCCTCCCATTGAAGGCCAGATTCCTGGGACCGACCAAACCGTCGTCAGAAAGCCCAGTGATGATGACCCCTTCTGCGCCCTGGCTTTTAAGGTCATGACTGACCCTTACGTCGGCAAGGTCACTTACTTCCGTGTGTATTCCGGCGTGTTGCGGAACAGGTCTTATGTGTATAACGCCAGCCGCGGAAAGAATGAGAGGATTCAAAGGTTGCTGCTCATGCATGCCAATCACCGGGAAGACGTTGAGGCTGTATCTACAGGGGATATTGTTGCAACAGTTGCGCTCAAGCATACGTTTACAGGTGACACTTTCTGTGATGAAAAGCATCCTATAGTGCTTGAACCGATTTCATTCCCGACGCCTGTGATCACCATCGCGATTGAACCCCAAACCCGGGATGATCTCGACAAACTGGGAGATTGCCTTAGGAAATTGTCTGAGGAAGATCCAACATTTACATTTAGTACAGATGAGGAAACAGGGCAAACCCTTATTGCGGGTATGGGCGAGTTGCATCTTGAGATCATCTGTGATAGGCTTCTCCGGGATTTTGGCGTAAAGGCAACCGTCGGGAAACCTCAAGTTGCCTACAAAGAAAGCATCCTCGAGCCTGCTTCTGGGGAAGGCAGGTTCGTTAGGCAGACAGGAGGACGCGGCCAGTACGGCCACGTCAAGATAAGGCTCGAGCCTTTGGGCAGGGGACAGGGCTTCGAGTTCGAGAATGCAATCCGGGGCGGGGTTATTCCCGAGGAATTTGTGCCTGCAGTTGAAGCAGGCATCAAGGAAGCGCTTGAATCCGGCTTTTTGATAGGCTATCCCTTGGTGGATGTGAAGGCAACCCTTGAAGACGGTTCTTACCATGAAGTAGACTCTTCGGAACTTGCTTTCAAGATTGCTGGTTCCATGGGCGTAAAAGACGCCTTGTCCAGGGCGAAGCTTGCGATTCTTGAGCCGGTTATGAAAGTGGACGTGACAGTACCCTCTGAGTTCTTGGGTGAGGTCTTAGCTGATTTGAATGCAAGGCGGGGTCAGATCACCGGAATGGAAACTGAAGGCACCCATGAAATAATCCGGGCTTTGGTGCCGCTCGCCGCGATGTTCGGTTATGCAACCGATCTCCGCTCCAGGTCTCAGGGAAGGGGTACTTACACTATGCAGTTCCAACAGTATGATGTGGTTCCGCCGACCGAAGCGGACAAGATTATCGCCAAGTTCTACGGGCGAATGTAATAAAGGAGGATCAAAACAGAAGATGGCCAAGAAGAAATTTGAAAGAACTAAGCCTCACGTGAACGTAGGTACTATTGGGCATATTGACCATGGTAAGACAACAACTACTGCAGCTATTACCAGGGTACTTGCAGCTGCAGGTTTCGCTGA
>DUQH01000049.1 GCA_012837895.1 Candidatus Fermentithermobacillaceae bacterium
ACCTCTTAATGCCGTGCTTCTTGAGAGATACGGCGATGTCCATCAGCACGTCTATAAAGGTAGAAGCCCTGAGTGACAGTGTGCCCGGGAAACGGATGTGATGTTCTGATATCCCTATTGGCACAGGTGTGGTGACCAGGGCATTAGGGTAAAGCGCTTGGCCCAACCGCAAAGAGAATTCTCTTGCGGCGGCATAGTCTGTTTGAAACGTCCCGTGAGGACCGTGTTGCTCAGTTGAACCGACTGGGATGATGGCCAATTTGATGTCAGGCAGGGCCGCCTTGACCTCAGGCCAGGTTAGTTCGGGCAGGTACAGCACTTTGGGTTTGTCGGAAGACATGTGACCACTCCTTTGATTGGATTAGGTATGCCGGCAAAAAGCTAGGGCATCAAGTACTGGTATTTCGATTTGGGGACAGGCATTTCCTTTATGAGAAACAGATTCACCTGTCATTGCGAACCTGGAGGAAAATTCCAAGATCCCCTTGACCTGGAGTTAGCTCAAGGTGCTATGCTGCGGGTGAACGAGTGCCATCACTGAGCCGGAACCGGAAACAGCTCATCCATGGACACAAAGGTGTATCCTTGCTGCTTAAGATGGTCGATTATCTCCGGTAGGGCGAGCACTGAACCTGACAAGTCTTCCCCTGGCCCTCCGGCGCTATGCTGGAGGATCACGCGTCCCGGGGCTATCTGGGGAATGACGTTGTTGAGCACTTCTTCTTTTGTGAGGCCTCTCCAGTCTAGCGAATCGATTGACCATAGAGCGAGGCGGTAACCCATATTGGCCACTTCAACGGCTGCCGGCGCTGTCAATGCGCCGTAAGGGGGCCGGAAAAGATATGACGGGCTCACGTTGAACGCTGCAAGAGCTGCTTCTGTCCGCTCAAGTTCGGTCCTGAGTTGTTCGCCTAACGGTTTGCCTGTGTTAGGGTGGGAGTAGGTGTGGTTGCCTATCAGGTGTCCTTCTTCTACGATTCTGCGTGTGACCTCCGGGAAATGCTCTATTCTGTTCCCGATCAGGAAGAAAGTTGCACGCACCTGCTTCTCTTTGAGTACATCAAGTACGGCAGGCGTGTAGATGTCGTCCGGGCCATCGTCGAAGGTGAGTGCGATCAGTTTTTCGTTCCCTTTCCCGGCTCTGAGTACTATTTCAGGAAACAGCCGCTCCAAGTCTGCTTCTCCCAACATCCTGTTGTCCCGCTCAAGCCCGCCTGCCAGCTCCGGAGGCGTCCCCTGCTGCTTTATCCTGAAACCAGGGCTTGCCAGGTATGCCAGTGAGAGAATAGACAATGCAAGGATGATATATGCAATGCCCTTTCTTGCACTTCCCGCTGTATGTCCCATTGATCTTCCACCCCGGATCTATGTTGTGAAATATTGCAGGAATGTATGTAAGAGTCGCAATTGCGCTTGATCCGGGCAGTATTCTCAATTACTGTTAGAGCACATAGAGTGAAGCGCGGGCGGATAGGATTCACGCAGATGGGAGGCGGTATTGTGAAGAGGGATGAAATCCCGGATAGCTTGAAGAGTGTAACAGAACCTGGTGCATTGTCTGGTGAGATCCTGATTCGCCAGGCAAGCTTGGATGACATCAGGCTTATTCAGGACATGGCGAGGATCATTTGGGCAGATACTTACGCAGGTTATATATCTGAGGAAGACCAGTCCCGGGTGCTGGAACATTCGTATTCCCAGGCCAGCCTCAAGAAATCAATAGAGGACGATATATTTCTTCTGGCAGAGATATCAGGTGAGGCTGCGGGTTATATCGATATGGGCCGCCAGGACGAGGTCTTGCACCTTCACAGGTTGTATGTAATGTCCAAGTTCCAGCGGCTCGGTACCGGACGCCGGTTGCTGGACGAAGCTATAGCCGTGGCGAAAAGGTGTAGCGGAGACGGATTTCCCAGTCCCGCCGAAAAAGGATCAATTCCAAAGGTAGTGGTGGCCACTGTTGAAGAAGGCAACCAAAAGGCCAGGCGCTTTTACAGGAAAATGGGGTTTGCAGAAGAGGGTTCAACTACAATGACCATACAAGGGGTTAAGATGCCCCTAATCTACATAGTGATGCGCCTGTCTTGAAGTACCACTGAAAAAGCGCTAACTTGCCCCGGGGTCCCCGCAGGTTGGGAAACAGCTCTCCGGCCTTAGTCAGGGTCAATACCTCAATGCCGGGTGTAACGTATACGATATAGGAACCACGGTTTACCTGGATGGTTGAGTTTCCCAGATAGATGTATACTATATAGGTCAGCTTGTAAGCTTTATGAATAATCCATGTATTAAGGAGATTCGTCGATGAAGGATTTGCCAGACCCGTTACCCTCGGAAGCACTACGGGAAACAGCTCACGCCCAGTCTTGGAAAGATGTTGTGCTCCACCTCGGTGTCTCAGAGCAGCAAGGCCTTTCAATGCCTGAAGTTAAGACAAGACTGGAGCAGTACGGTCCGAATGCCCTCAAAGAACCCCCAAGGCCAGGCCCCATAAGAGGATTCTTGGCGCAGTTTGCTGACTTCCTGGTGCTCATATTGATTGGCGCAACTGCAGTATCAGCCTTCTTGGGCGAGATAGTCGATGCGACTGTGATTGGCGCAATAGTGGTGCTCAACTCAATCGTCAGCTTGATACAAGAGGGCAAAGCGGAAGAAGCGCTCAAGTCTCTCGAGAAGCTTTCTGCGCCTATGGCAAAGGTAATGCGCGAAGGCAAACTGTCTGTAATACCGGCCAGGGATCTTGTCCCCGGAGATCTGGTGTTGCTGGAATCAGGCGATAAGGTGCCGGCTGACATAAGGCTTGTGGAGTCTCATAGCTTGTCATGCAATGAATCTTCGCTTACAGGCGAATCGCTTCCGGTAGATAAGTCTGCCGACCCCGTGCTTTCTGGGGAAACCGTCTTAGCTGAGAGGACCAACATGGCTTATTCAGGCACTGTTGTCACTGCAGGGCGTGGCCGGGGCATAGTGGTTGCAACAGGGATGAATACGGAGATGGGAAAGATTGCCGGGGCCATCCACAGTATCAGCAGGGAAAAGACCCCCCTTCAGAAAAACCTGGAGAGCTTGGGCAAGACTCTCGGAATAGCGGTTCTTACGATATGTGCAGGCATTTTCTTGTTAGGGGTTCTCAGGAATGAGCCTGTCATGGAGATGTTCATGGTTGCTGTCAGTCTGGCAGTCGCCGCAATCCCTGAAGGGCTCCCGGCTGTAGTCACTGTTGTGCTGGCTATGGGTGTGAAGCGTATGGCAGCCCACAACGCCATCATCAGGAGGCTCCCTGCAGTGGAGACCCTGGGGTCAACCACAGTAATATGCACTGACAAGACCGGCACCATTACCCAGAACAAGATGGTGGTTGTCGCAGCCTTTGCGGGCAACCGTCTAATGGTGAAAGGGACTAACCTGGCACAGGAGATAAGAGGACACGAGCCAGGCGCTTCCTGGTCGGGCGACATGGCGGTCACCACATGGGATTCAAGTATGGAACAGGTGACGATTTCACTCGCCGGCGCAGCTATGGCCAATGACGCAATGGCTTCAGGAGATCAAGACGGCCTGGACTTCACAGGAGATCCGACTGAGGTGGCCTTGGTAGTTGCTGCAGAGAAGTCTGGTTTACATAAGGCCGGTCTGGACAAGGAGCTACCAAGGGTTTTTGAGATACCTTTCGACTCGGACAGAAAACGGATGACTACTGTGCACGAGATGCAAGACGGAAGGTATCTTGTGTGGGTAAAAGGAGCTCCTGAGATCGTCATGCCCAGGTGCAGTTCGGCTTTGATAGGCGGGGATGGAACGGAGCAGGGTCCCGGCAATCAGATTCCAGGCGAAGATCTGAATGACGCCCGGAATGAAACTCCAGATGAGGCCCGGGTTGCATCGCTTGTAACTCAACTTGTAACTCGATCGGAGAAAACCCGGAAGCCAGCCACTGGGCTAGTCATGGAGCGGTTCAGAAGAGCTGATTCGTTCATGGCTGCCCGCGGCATAAGGGTTATAGCAATAGCTTACAAGATTATTGACCGCCTGGTTGAAGATGAACAGGCGCTTGAATCTGACCTAATTTTAACCGGCTTGCTGGGAATGATAGATCCTCCGAGGCCTGAAGCTGCCGAAGCTGTGGCGAAAGCGAAACGGGCGGGAGTAAGGCCTGTACTCATAACAGGCGATAACCCCATTACTGCCCTGTCTATCGCAAGGATGGTTGGCATAGCAGAAGAGGACACAAAATCCATGTCAGGCTCAGACATCTCCAAGATCCACCCGGAAGAAGTGGACAGGGTACTCGATCAAACCGGGGTCTATGGCAGGGTCTCTCCTGAACACAAGGTCGACATTGTGGGTGCATTTCGCAAGCGGGGAGAAGTTGTGGCCATGACCGGAGACGGGGTGAACGATGCCCCGGCGCTCAAGCGGGCGGATATCGGAATTGCCATGGGCCTTATAGGTACAGAAGTAGCTAAAGAAGCTTCTGACATGGTGTTGGCAGATGATAACTTCGCTACCATTGTAAGAGCGATTGAAGAAGGACGTACCATCTACTCTAACATCGCCAAGTTTGTGGTGTATCTTCTTTCATGCAACGTGGGAGAAATCCTTACGATTACGGCGGCGATGCTCCTGCGTCTACCTGTAATCCTCCGGCCTGTACACATTTTGTGGCTCAACCTTGTCACCGACAGTCTTCCGGCGCTGGCACTTGGGTTTGAGCCGGGTGAAGCTGATGCGATGAAACAGCCACCAAGGCCGCCTGATGAACCTCTGCTTACCCGGAAAAGACTGGTGACTGTGATTGTACAGGCGATGCTTATTGCAATTTCCACGCTGGGAATATTCCTATATGGGCTGAAGGCCACTGGAAACCCGGTACATGCCCGTACCCTGGCTTTTGCCACGCTGGCCACTGCTGAAGTTATCAGGGCTTACACAGGAAGGTCGGAAACGATGACCCTGGGCAGGATTGGTGTATTCAGCAACCGTGTCATGACCATTGGCACACTGATTTCGTTCTTGCTCATCATAGCGGTTGTTCAAATCCCTGGTCTAAACCAGGTGTTTTCTACCGCGGGCCTGTCATTGGGTGATTGGCTCAGAGTGCTTGGGTTCAGCCTTATTCCTGCCCTGGGGAATGAGCTGCGCAAGCTAGTAGCAAGGTAACACATCAGGGAACCGCGCGATCCAGCAGGTTCATTTGAGTTTCTAACCGGGCCAGGTAACATGTGGAGTGACTATACCGTACGGTGAGATATAGGGGATTGCCGGGCATAAGACGGTTGTACCTGGCACCATTAAGTTACACCATTTAGAAAACATGGAGGTTTGAAATTGGCAAGAATTCTTGAGAACATACTCGACGCCATTGGGAATACGCCCATGGTCAGGCTAAACCGTCTGCCTGGTACTGAAAGCGCCGAGGTACTTGTCAAACTTGAATATCTAAATCCAAGTGGAAGTGTGAAGGACCGTTCTGCGTGGGGCATAATTCTTGACGCTGAGCGAACCAACTTGCTGGGGCCTGACTCAATAATTGTGGAAGCAAGCAGCGGCAACCAGGGGATTTCCCTGGCTATGATAGGGGCAGTCAGGGGGTACAAGGTAGTCGTGTTCATGCCCGAGACCATGAGCAGCGAACGTCAGAAAGTCCTGGAAGCTTACGGTGCTGAGGTAGTCCTCACGCCTGCAGGCAAGGATATGAAGGAGACTTTCGAAACTGCCAAGAACATGGCTGAGGAGTTTGCAGCCTCAAATCCCAAGGCGTTTCTCACAAGGCAATTTGACAATGAAGCTAACACCCGTGCGCACGTTGAGACAACTGCGAAGGAGATTCTCCGGCAGACAGGCGGAAGGCTCGACGCCTTCGTCTCGGGGATAGGTACAGGCGGCACCCTTGCCGGCGTTGGAAAGTTGCTCAAGGAGGCAGTTCCTGGCGTGAAAGTGGTTGCAGTTGAGCCCTATTACGGGTCGTTATTCCACGAAACCTGCAAGGGTGTGCATGCCCAGGAAGGGATTGGCGATGGGATGTTTCCTGGAATCCTTGACGATTCAATAATAGATGAAGCGGTTCTTGTTACAGATGATGAAGCCATTGAATGCGCCCGTCGCCTTGCCAGGGAAGAGGGCATTTTCTGCGGCATCTCCAGCGGTACCAACGTATTTGGCGCTTTGAAGCTTGCCCGTGAGCTTGGCCCTGGACATACCGTGGTTACCCTGATTCCAGACGGCGGCCTCAAATATCTGAGTACTTCTTTGTGTAAGGAATAGGCTGAAATTCATACAGCCTTCTGAAAAACCTGTTTGGAAATCAGGCAGGTCTTTCGGAAGACTGTAGTCTTATTAGACAGCCGTGTGATTTTCAGGCAGGCATCTGGAGAAGGTGTATGAATTTCCTACGGCTTTCTGGAAACCTGTATGAAAACCAGCGAGGTTCGTGAAAAGCTGTAGCTTTTTCATGCAGCCGTTTGAAATCTATACAGCTTTTTGCTGAAAGTGTGTGAAAATAAGGCAGGTTTGCTAAGAAACTGTCGTTTTTTCAGACATCCGTTTGAACTTCAGACTGCCTGGCCAGGATCTTCTTGGACAACTGGATCCCGCTCCAGGTGGCAATGACACCGCCTAACCCGGTCGCACCGAGCCTTCCGCCGATTCCGCCGATGCACGGAGATCCCCAGATCAACATGAGTCCCGCAATCACCCCGGCTACTGCCATATATCCTTCGTTGGGAATCCGTGCGTCGCTGGACATACCTGCATATGAGCCACACGCACATGCCGCTGCTAGGGCAGAGCCAATCTCTGGGAATAGGGCGGGCAGGATCAGCCCTCCTACAACACTGGTCAGACCGCTTCCCATGACGCCACCTTGTTTGAGCCTGGTACCGATGATGTACGTTGCCACCGCCGAAACCACTGTTACCGGCACGATATACTTGCCTGTGGCCCAATCCGGTACCGGCGCTTCTAGCATTTTATTGCCTGTTACCAGGGCTGCTATGGTACACCCTGCTGCTGCCGTGGCGCCAAGTTTTCCTCCGAAACCGCTCATGGTTTCCTTGGCTAGCACGAATATGATTCCGGCTATTGCTGAACCGAGTATGAGGTGGGCTATACTTGGCAGCACCTTCGTCGAAGCCATGCCGCAAAAGGCACCACAGTAGATGGGGGCGCTCAGGCCAGGCAAGATCAGCGCTGCAAGCACTCCTACGATCCCGGCGCCTAACACCGCTCCCAGTCCGAGGGTTGCGCTGAGCCAGTGGCTGGCCACGGCGCCTGCAATCACTGAGATGAAAATCTTCAAGTCTGAAACATCCAGAGACGGGTTTTCAGCGCTCTGGGCTGACGGCCATTCCAGGAAATACCCCACCGCCAGGAGAAGTACTGCAACTGCAAGGAGCACTACCGCAGGCGAACCAAGGGATATGCTTTGTATAAGACCCGTTACGTACAAGTAAGCGCTTATGGCCGCCAGGGTGAGGAACCCCAAGATAGATCTCTTCATCAGAGTCATTCCTCCTAAGTGCGCTATCGCAAGCGAGATAGCTTTAACTGCGACCAGCAACTGTATGAATTTGAAAGGCCGGAGCTTATGACGCCGGATCTATAATACTGGATTCGCCATTGGGCGTAAACAAGGCCGGCCGGCGGTGAACACTGCACTTCAATCTTGGGGCTTTATCATATTATACACATCCAACCTGCCATTTTCAGGATACGGCCAATACTCGACTGGTGCATCGCTTTCGGTCACGCCGCGGTACAAGATGAGCTTCTCTCCGGTGTGGGCTATAATCCACGTCCAGAAGCTGTCTGACTCTCCGAACTTGGTGGCGTTTCCGCCATCAAACAGGTAGAACTCTGACTTGTTTTCGCCGCTGTCGATGAGTGCCACGATCGAGTTGCCGTATACAAGAGGTGTCTGGGCTTCCATGCCAGGCCACCGGCCATCGACCAATCGGGCAGGGTCATCTCCTTGGCCGAAATACCATATGCCGCTGCGATACACGTGGCAATACACGCCTTGGGATTTGACGCCAAAGGTAACCGGCAAGGTGTGGGGAGGTATTTCACTGTCGCCTGTGTTTGGAATATTCCCTAGGTGAATGGTGGCCTCTGTCCCGGATGCCTGGCCTATCCGGGCCATCCACACGCTGTCGCAAACGGTTAGCCGGTAAAGCCATTCATCGTCAGGCGAGTGAGACTCCGCCTCTGTGGATGTCACGAAACCAATGG
>DUQH01000029.1 GCA_012837895.1 Candidatus Fermentithermobacillaceae bacterium
CCTCCAGCGCCGATGGTACTAGGCTGGGGACAGCCTGGGAGAGTAGGTCACTGCCGGATGTTCATTCAAAGCCTCACCGTAAAGGTGGGGCTTTTTGTGTTGCGGGCCTTTCGTTCCGCCTCCCTCGATTCCTAAAGCATGAGGAAAGAAACTACGGTGAAAAGGCAGCTGTCGGGGGAAAGGCAGCTATCGTTGAAAAAGCAGCACAAATCCGTTGCAGGTCTCAAACCCGGGCGGAGAGTTTTACTCTGTCCTGAGAGCTTGTATAGGCTCCAGGTTGGCAGCCCTGTTTGCAGGAAGACTCCCAAAGCTCACACCAACCCCTATGGACAAGGCGATAGCAATCGCAGCTCCCTTCCATGGGAACACAGGCGAAATCCCGATGAAAAGCGCAATGCCACGGGCCAGCAAAGTGCCAACTGCTATTCCCAGTGCCGCTCCAATCAGACTAAGCACTACTGATTCCAGAAGGAACTGGCGCAGGATATCCTGATTTGTCGCGCCTACGGCTTTCCGCAGCCCTATTTCCCTGGTGCGCTCGACAACTGATACAAGCATGATGTTCATGATGCCTATGCCGCCCACCAAGAGCGAAATGAAAGCGATACCGCCGAGCATCAATGTGAGGGTCCGGCTCACGCTCTGAACAATCTCGAGCACCTGGGTTTGATTGAAGATCCTGTAAGCGTTTTCGTCCCTGAAGCGCCTGTTGAGACGGTTTTCCACAGCAGAAGAAATCACGTCAACCGAGTCTTTGTCCTGACCTTTGATGTAAAACGCGGTGAATCCCCGCCTTCCAAGGAGTCTTTCAGCTGTTGTAACTGGAATTATCACCTGATCATCCTCAGAACCGGCGATACCGCCACCCCTGGGCTCCAAGACGCCTATCACTGAAAACGTCTGGCCGTTTAGTTTGATGGTTTCGCCTACCGGGTTAGACAGGCCGAAGAGCTCCAGTGCCACATTTTGGCCAATTATCGATACCTTTTGACGGGTATCCACATCGATGGCCGAGATGAACCTGCCCCTTTCAACCTGAATATCACGGACAGTCGCATATTGGTGATTGACCCCGGCTATGCTGCAGTCGAAACGGCCGGTGCCATGTTTGGCGACACCTGAGGAAGTAATCACAGGGGACACAGCTGCTATGCCTGGAATATCATACACAATATCGTCTAGCTCGCTTTGGGTGAGAACCATGTCAGGCCCCCTGCCCCTTATTGATACTGTGAGAAGGTATGTGCCCAGAGCCTCTATCTCGCCGGTCACCTCGTTTTGTGCACCTTCGCCGATAGCTACCACCCCTATAACAGCGGCGATACCAATAGTGACCCCCAAGATAGTAAGGGCCGAACGCAGCCTGTTAGCCATTACAGCCCCAAGTCCTATTTTCAAGGTAGTGAGGAAGTCCATTACCCCTACATCCTTTCGCCGCTACCGGTATTTGCACGAGCCTTCCTGGTGTTCGCGGTATCCGGAAGCTCATGTTTGCGAATGCTGTTGCCTCGTGGGCCAGGAGCGAAGACAGTGCTCATGGTACCCGGAACCTCATGTTCCCAAACGGCCAGGAACTCCCGGAGAATATCAACACAGCATCACCCTCTTGGAGTCCGCTGAGGACTTCTGCGCTATTCGAGCTGATGAGCCCTATCTCGACACTTACAGGTTCAGCTCCGGCGAGTATTTTACGGGCAGCAGCCGGGCTTAGGCGCTCTGATTCCATCTCGCTTTCAGAGACGCCGCGCACAACCCATACCACATAACCTCCGTCTTTAGATTGGAGCGCTTCTACAGGGAGCAGCAGGGCATTGCTTCGTGAATCTGTGTTGATTACCACGTCGCATGACATTCCTGAGAGCAGCCCGCCCTGGGATTCCACCAGTATTTTTGCGTCGAAGGTTGCTATTCCACCGGTGGGCTTTCCCTCAAAACTTATGGTTGAAACAGTTCCCGGAAATTGCTTTCCAGGCACAGCATCCGCGGTAATTGTAGCAGTCTGGCCGGTCTTGACTTTACCTGCGTCAATTTCGTCTATTGGGAGAGTGATCTCCATGACGCTAAGGTCGCCAACCACCACTATGACAGACCCGGCTGGCACATTATCTCCTTCTTGTACCCGCACATCGATCACGGTGCAGTCTTCAGGAGCGGTTACAGTTTGTGAGTCCAGCGTGTCTTCCAGAGAGGCCAGCCTGTTTTCAGCATGCTTCAGCTTGAGCAAGTTGGTTTCTATCTGAGACTCAATTGATTTGTTCTCCAGCTGGACAAGAATGTCACCGGCTTGAACACGGTCACCTTCAGCAACGCACACGCCGGTAACAGTACCGCCGGCCTTAGCAGTTATTCCATGCACCACATCTGAAAGCTGGTTGTCCTCGTGGTACGACTTCACTACCCCTTGGCCGGTGTCTATTTCGACAACCACTGACATTCCTGGCATGAGGGCTCCCAACTTTTCGATTTCTACCGTAACCGGATACAGCACTACCCCGCCTTCCCTTGCTTCTCCTGTCTGGTTTACATGTGTCACCTTACCAGGAACTGTAGTCAAGAGGTCCAGGAAGAAAACCCCTGCTTCTTGTCCCAGCGCTATTCTTTCTGCCTGAGTCTTGTTGAAGTAAGCGCTCACTTCCATATGTGAAGCGGTGATGGTGCATATGTGAGCGCCCTCAATCACAGACTGGCCTTCCTTTACAGACAAGCGGGTTACGGCTCCTTCCCATCGGCTTGTAACGGTAAGCGAGGCGTATTTGTCTTGTAAGTCCGAAATGGTAGTCTCAATTTGCTTGAGTTCCAAGCTTGCATCGTCAATGCTCAGCAGGACATCCCCGGTCTCCAGCTGTGCAAGTAGCTGGCCCTGTTTTACATCCTGCCCGGGACTAACAAACACCCCGGTTACTTCTCCCCCGTGCTTTGCCGGCAGCTCCCAGCGCCTATGAGGCCTCACTGTGCCGGTTCCGGTGACGGCGACATCAATGGCTCCCCGTGTAACCCTTGCCAGGCGGAAACTCTGGCCCTGGGTCGTTGCCAGGATGCGTTGCCTGAGTGAAATTCCTCTCCAGACCACGATTCCTATGACCAGGATTAAGATAATCCAAAGCTTACGCCGGCCTGAGAACATCTTCCTAATCGTCTGCATAATAACACCTCACCAGTTTATCCGGATGTCAGTGGGCCTTAGCACCCTCTGGGGCGCGAACCCGCACCCACTAGTATATTCTAGCATTTGTTACAGAAGTCTCAACTTACGCGGTCATACGCTGCCTGGATGCATGCACCTGGCTGTCTTGGTATCAGGGCTTGTGAAGAAATGTGTTGACAACTCTGGGGATAAATACCAAATTCTGTGGATAAAACTGGATAGCTTGTCTGCTGGATTACCACAGGCCTTGTTGTTGTTGTAAGATAAAGTAGACACCAGAAAGGGAATAGAAAGACCATACAAGGAGCGGGTACGGGTCATGGATAAAGCACCTGGTGGTATTCTTCAAAACATCGCTTATTACATAGGACAGGACCCTGTGAGGATGCATATGCCGGGACACAAGGGGCGTATTAAGTATAGGCAGGGCAAACACGGACACAAACGAGATGAGCGCCTAAGGATACTTCTAACCGCTGAAGGCGGCGCTGTGTCTGACATAGTTGACATCCTTCGGGGTGCACTGGACGCCGTTAAACCCATGGACGTCACTGAAATACCTGGATTGGATAACCTCCACTACCCAGGCGGGGTTATCAAAGACATGCAGGATGCCATGGCTGAAGCTTTCGGTACTGCAGCGACCTACTGTCTCATAAACGGGGCTACATGCGGGATACTGGCTTCGTTGATAGGCCTCAGGATGACCATGGGGCCTGGTATGGTAATAGTCCCCAGAAACGCCCATCGCTCCATAACTTCAGGCCTTATCCTGTCAGGCTTGGAACCACTGTTCGTTTACCCTGAATACGACAGCAGTTTTGGCGGTTACCTGCCCCTAAAAGTATCTGACATAGAAGCCCAACTTGACGAGGCCGCTTCCAATGGCCGCCTGGACCGAGCTGGAGGGATACGCGGCATCCTTGTGGTCAATCCCACCTATACAGGGGTATGCCGGGACCTTACCGGTATTTGCGAATACGCTGACAGCTTGGGTGTCCCTGTCATAGTTGATGAAGCCCACGGAACCCTGTTTAGTTTCTCTGACAACCTACCTGTTTCAGCTATTGAAACAGGGGCCAGTTTGGTAGTTCACGGTGCTCACAAAACCACTGAAGCTTTCACCCAGACAGGCTTGATGCATGTGACTGCAAAATGCGCCCGGCAGTTTCCGGCGCTGGCATCTAACGTACCAGAAGCACTAAGGTTGGTTCAATCTACCTCGCCTTCGTATATCCTGCTCGCATCTTTGGAAAGGGCAATAGGAGGTCTCAAACAGGATGCGACATGGGTTGAATCAATGATACAATCAGCACACCTGATTAGGCGGGAACTATCAAACATCAGGGGGATAAGGGTAAGGGCTCCTGAAGAAGCCAACTGGGATCCTGTAAAGATCCTAATCGACGTGTCGGAATTGGGCATATCAGGGCCCCAGGTGCAGGAATTGCTCTGGGATAAGGCAAGGGTTGTTCCGGAAATGGTAGGGCCAGATTATGTTGTTTTGATGGTCACAGGAGCTGACAATTCATCCGACGTTGAAAAAGTGGTCAGGGCTTTCCAGGAAATATCCGGGGAGTGTTTCGGGCATGGGCGCTTAAGCACCGGCTCTTCCGGGGAAGCAGGGGCTGGCCGGGCAAATTTGATCAAACAACTGCTTAAGTACGAACCGCCAAGGGCGGAGACTGTGATACCCCTCCCCCAGGCGTTTTATTCCCGCAGCAGGCAGTTTTCCCTTGAAGAATCGGTGGGCAAAATCAGCTGTGACACGGTACTAATCTACCCTCCAGGGTCTCCTGTGGTTGTTCCAGGCGAAAAGATGACTGAAGAAATAGTGGAATATCTTCGTGCAGCTATAGCTTGCGGCCTCCCGGTCCTGGGCCGCGGGTACTCCGGTAGCGGGGAGGAGTTGAGGGTGTTTTGCCTAGATCAATAGAAAGGGCACTTCCTGGGGTATTTATTAGTCTTGAGGGATGCGACGGGTCCGGGAAATCCACCCAGCTTTCGAGATTATCAAGGAAACTCGGAACTGCAGGCCTAAACCCCCTGGTAACCAGGGAGCCGGGCGGTACTCCCTTTGGCGAGAGGATCAGGCAGCTACTTTTGGATCCAGACAGTCCTGACAGATCGATCTTGTCGGAGACCTTGCTGTACGCTGCGGCAAGGTGTGAGTTTGTATCTAAGATCGTCAGGCCTGCTTTGGTGCAGGGACGCGTAGTGATCACTGAAAGATATGCTGATTCTACATGGGTGTACCAGGGCTATGCAGGAGGGGTGCCACTTTCAACCATAGAAACCCTCAACGCAATAGCAACAGGCGGCTTGGAGCCTGACCTGACTTTGGTACTGGACATCGGCCGGCAGGAAGTGGTCGATGAACGGCTTGCTTCCAAGCGGAAAGACAAGATTGAATCCAGAAGTGATGAGTATCATCAAAAGGTAAGGGAAGGGTACAGGGAACTGGCAAAACGCTTTCCACACCGTGTGGTGTGTATAGATGGTGGTTTGGATGTATGTGTTGTTGAGGCTATGATCTGGAAAGAGGTTGTCAACATTTTGTCCAAGAAGGGGTATGATTTTACTGACGAGAAACGAGGGAGGGAAAGCCTGTGAAATTGATGATTGCGGTTATTCAGGACAAGGATGTCCCGAAACTGATGGATGCCCTTGTGCGGTCAGGGTTCAGCGCTACGAAACTTGCTTCTACTGGTGGCTTTCTCCGGGAAGGCAACTCCACGGTTTTGATCGGGGTAGATGACGACGATATCGAAAACGTTCTGGAGATCGTGAAGAATACCTGCAGTGCGCGTGAGCAGCTTGTGACGCCCATAACTCCTGTAGGGCCTGCTGAGTCATATGTACCTTATCCCGTAGGTGTAGTGGTAGGGGGAGCGACCGTTTTCATCTTGCCCATTGAGAGGTTTGTAAAACTTTAACAACTCTAATCGATTGTTTGAGGTGTCTGATAAATACATGAATTATCTTGTAAGCGGTCAGGAAGTTCCCGTCAAGATACTTAAAGCCATATTGAGATCAGGCAGGATTGCCCATGCGTACCTGCTCAAAGGACCGGCAGGCTCCGGGAAAGCTGCCCTGGCAAGAGAGTTTGCAAAGGGATTATTGTGCCTGAATCAAAGCCGGGCGGACGATAGCTTTGGAACCGGGGACGGCATAAAGCTTGCCTGCAACGTGTGTGAGTCGTGTACCAGGGTGGACAACCACACCCACCCTGATCTGCTAATGATCGAGAAGGAAGGGACAAGCATCAGGATAAGCGCTTCTCACAGCATGATCAAAGAAGTGCTTACCCGCCCGTTTGTTTCAAAGCGCAAGGTTTTCATCATAGATGATGCAGAAGCGTTGACTGCCGAGGCTGCCAATGCATTGCTTAAACTCCTGGAAGAACCGCCTGCCCATGTTAATTTCATCCTTACTACATCAAACGAGTCGGCAATTCCGGCCACAGTGATCTCCAGGTGCCAGGTGATCCCCCTAAGGGCGTTGCCTGCTGAAGCGATTGCCGGGTACCTTCACCAAATTCATAACGTGCCTATCGAGCTGAGCAGGGAGATTGCAGCTTTGTCAGATGGCAGTGTCCACAAAGCCCTCTGGCTTCTTTCACAGGGTGATCAGGAGGGTGTTGACGGCCCAGCGTTGGCCGGCCGGATAGTTGGCAGTTCCCCTGTTGAGTTGGCACAAGAATATTCCAAGGCGGACTCACAAGACAGGCACAGAATCCTTGTTGCCCTGGAACTTGAGTTTGCCCAGAAGCTTGCCAAAGCTGCAATGGAGTATAATTATGGGGAACACGGGGCGTACGGGGAACACGAAAGACCGGATGCCGGCGGTGCTGATGCCTTGAAAACCAATTTCCAGGCGCTCAAAGCAATCATGCGGGCAAGGCAGCGGCTAGGCGCCAACGCCAACCCGTTTCTGGTGTTCTGTACGTTGTTCATGGATATACAGAGGTTTATTACAGAGGAGATCTGACATTATATATGAGATAGACATCTCCAAGCGGGGAGAGAGTTATGCCTACAGTTACAGGAATCAGATTCAAAGAAAAAGGTAAAGTGTATTACTTCGATCCGGGAGATATTCCGCTCAAAGCAGGCGACAAGGTGCTTGTGGAAACGGTCAAAGGTACTGAAATGGGGATTGTGGCCATTGAGCCAAGAGATGTGCCAGAAGAGGAACTGGTTTTGCCTCTAAAAAAGGTGCTGCGTTTAGCCGGTGAAGAAGACCTGGCTGTAACAAGGCAAAACGAGGAAAAAGCAAGTGAGGCCATGAAGATTGCGGCAGAAAAGATTGCCCATCATGGCCTGGAAATGCGGCTGGTGGATGCTGAATATACCTTTGACGGATCAAGGGTTACCATATATTTCACCGCCGATGGCAGGGTAGATTTCCGGGAACTGGTGAAAGACCTGGCATCAGCGCTGAGAACCAGGGTTGAGCTGAGGCAAATCGGCGTGAGGGATGAAGCTAAGTTCTACGGAGGCCTGGGCCCCTGCGGCAGGGAGCTATGTTGTGCTAGTTTTCTCTGTGAATTCCAGCCTGTTTCCATAAGGATGGCCAAGGAGCAGAACCTGCCGCTTAACCCTTCAAAGATTTCGGGCACCTGCGGCCGGCTCCTGTGCTGTTTGAGGTTTGAATCGGAAAGTGCAAACGCCGAGAAAGGACGGCAGCTGCCTATAGAAATCGGGGCATGTGTGATTACACCTGCCGGCGAAGGTAAGGTTGCCGGGTACAATCAGTCCAAAGGATTGTTGACTGTCTTGTTAGAGGGCGGAAGCGTATCCGAGTTCCCTGAAGAAGAAGTTGACGAGAAGAAAGAATGAAAGATGCGGAACTTAGTCAAGTGGGCCAAAGCGTAGACAAAAACCTTCAGGAAGCGGGGGTTCTTTATATTTGCGGAACCCCCATAGGCAACCTTGATGACGCTTCGTTCAGGCTGATACAAGTGCTGGGCAACGTTGATCTAATCGTCTGCGAAGACACCAGGCGGACGCGGAAACTGCTTGCCCGGTATGATATCAGGAAACCTCTTCTTGCCTTCTATGAGCATGTGGAAAAGCAGCGCACCGGGATGGTGCTGGAACAGATGTCCCGGGGCAAGTCGGTGGCTTTGGTTTCTGATGCCGGTATGCCCCTTATTTCGGACCCAGGGGCCCACTTGGTGAAACAAGCCCGGGAAAGCGGGTTTCATATCGTTGCAGTTCCAGGCCCGTCTGCCGTAACCACGGCGCTGGCGCTTGTAGGGTTTCCCTCGTCCCACTTTATTTTTGCTGGGTTCCCCCCGCGTAAGTCTAAGAAGAGGCAGGAGTTCTTCAGCCAGTGGATAAGACCACAAGTTCCTGTAGTGTTTTTTGAGTCTCCCCACAGGCTGGTGAAAACCCTCGACGACCTCATGTCGGTTTTTCCCTCTATCCAGGTTGGTTTATGCCACGAGATGACAAAAGCTTACGAAAGCGTGATGGTAGGCCCGGTAACGGAGGTATACGGGCAGATCAAAGACTCTGAGGCTAAGGGCGAATGGGTAGTGGTAGTTTATCTTGAATCCTCTCAAGATCAAGAGGAGGCAGGTTAGTCCCGCCTCCCCCGGACATATATTCAAGTGTTATTGTTTACTATGTAGACCCCTTACCGATTGTCAACGCATTGCCGAGAGCTCGCTCAGGCAATCTCCGCAAACCCGCTTCCCTTTGTATATTTCTACTCCGGCTGCGTTTCCGCAGAATACGCAAGCGGGTTCGTATTTCTTGAGGATTATACTCTCGCCGTCGACATAAATCTCCAAAGAATCCTTTTCGCCGATGTCAAGAGTACGACGAAGCTCAATAGGAATGACTACCCTTCCGAGTTCATCGACCTTTCTGACTACTCCTGTTGATTTCATCATCTTGTCCATTCACCTCTCTTCTCAGCCGGTTCCTCCAAGTTTCGACAATGTCACAAATAATAGATACCAGAGATGTCAGAAAGCGTCAAGGTATTTTATCAGAAAAAATGGGTAAAAACGTAAAAGTTTCATGTTTAGACTTAAAGTGTCAATGGAACCATGGTTATCTAACGGGGCCCTCTTGGCGGGGTATTTCCTATTATAAGCCAATATCACTGAAGACTGTACAGCAAAATGTACCTTTACCGCACCGGGCTTGCTTCAGGGGTTGAGATCAAGGTATAACCGTCGTATGGGTCCCAAATACATGATGATTGCTAAAAGGAAGGCGGTTTGAATGGCTGAGTGCATTACACTCGATGAATTCAAGCGGATCGATCTCAGGGTTGGCGAAATCACTTCGTGCGAAAGAGTAGAAGGTACCGACAAACTGCTCAAACTCACTGTTGACCTTGGCGCTGAAAGCAGGCAGCTGGTTGCAGGCCTAGCCGCTCATTATGAACCCCAGCAGTTGTTAGGCAGGCAGATCGTGGTAGTCTGCAATCTGAAACCGGCGGTTATAAGAGGGATAGAATCCCAAGGTATGCTCCTTGCCGCCGGGGACGGCCAGGTGCTCGGGGTATTGACGCCTGAACGAAGGGTGCAAAATGGCAGCAAAGTGTCGTAAAGCAAGTGTAGGAGTCCCGGTGGTTTTCGACACCCATGCCCACGTATCGGCCAGGCAGTTCGACAAGGACAGGCGCCAGGCGCTGGAACGTGCCACTGATCTGGGGATTGCCTTTCTTGAAGTGGGCTTTAACGAAGACTCGTCCAGGAAGAGCCTTGCGCTCGCAAGGCAAACCGGCGGATTTTGCGCTGTGGGGATTCACCCTCATGATGCCCTGGCAGACGAGCCTCTTGAAACCAGGTGGCAGTACATCGAAAGTCTGGTGCTTGAATCGCCCAGGGTCAAAGCTATAGGTGAGATCGGCCTGGACTACTTCCGCAACCTTTCACCGAAGAATGCCCAGATCGAAGCATTTATCATGGGCTTGGATTTGGCCAGGCGTCACAAACTTCCTGCCATCATACACCAGCGGGATGCTTCACGTGACGTTATCACGGTCATAGATAAGCACAGCCGTGACATCCCCATTGTGTTTCATTGTTTTTCCGAGGGAATTGACTGTGCCCGCAAGTGCCTGGATCTCGGAGGGTACATTGGTCTGGGCGGCCCCCTTACCTACCCGAGAAACGGTTACCTCAGGGACATGCTCAAGTTTGTGCCCCCGGACAGGTTATTGGTGGAAACTGATTGTCCGTGGCTTCCGCCCCAAAGCAAGCGCGGCAGAAGGAACGAACCTGCTTACATCATAGAAGTGATAGAAACAATAGCAGAGGTCCTGGGGCAGACCCCTTCTGAGATAAGCAAGCTCACCTTCGATAACGCTGTGCGCGTGTTTGCAAACGGGGAGCAAGAATGGTAAAGTCTATCACTGTGGGCGACGATTATAGGAAATAACAGGAAACCATAAGGGTATTTTGGCAATATATTCACATAATTATAGACAGGACATGCAGCTTACAATATTTGGGGTAGGCTGCTAAGAGGAAATGTCTATCTTACGAGGAATATGCTTGTGGAATATCCTTTGTCAGGGGGTGTCTGCTTGCGAATATCAAGCTTGATAGCTGGCAAGCGGCATTTGGCGGGGTTGGCAATCATTACGGTCATGACTCTGGTAGCTTTAGGCTTCGGAGTCAAGACCGGTTTAGGAACGCATGATGTAAAGGTATCTGCGTGGGACAGGGAGATTTCGATTACCACGCGGGCAGCTACGGTGGCCGATGTGCTGGCTGCCGTCAACATATCTTTGAGCCCCGGGGATTTGGTCCAGCCTTCGCTCGATACGGCGGTTGAAGACGGTATGGAAATAAAGGTTGAGAGGGCAAGGCCGGTGTTCGTCAAGTTCAGGGGCAGGGGTTTTCCGGTTTTCACGGCAGAGAAGCGGGTATCGCAAATCCTATCTATAGCTGGAATAGAGCCAGAGCCGGACGATGTTGTATATCCAGGTTTGGATGAAGAACTGTCCCAGGATCCCACTATCAGGGTGGCGAAGGTCACTTACGGTGAAGTGACAGAAGAACAAGAAATCGCTTATGACACCCAGAAGCGGGAAGATAGCTCCCTGGAAGTGGGGCTCACCAGGATGTTCAAGAATGGGACTACAGGGCTCCTTCAAGTGATTTACCAGGTCAAGTATGAAGACGGGGTGGAAGTCTTGCGTGAAGAGAAGTCCAGGACCGTTGTAAGGGAGCCATCACCTCTTGTCCTGCTTGTAGGTTCGTTACAGCAGGTGTCCCGCGGTGGGCAAGATATCCGTTTTGAGAGAGCCCTGGAGGTTACCGCCACCGCTTATTGTCCTTGCGCAAAATGCTGCGGGCCCACGGCTGTTGGCATGACTTCTACAGGGGTCCCTGCGGCAAAGGGTGTAATCGCGGTAGATCCAAGGGTGATTCCCCTTGGAGCCAGGGTCTACGTCGACGGCTATGGGGAAGCACTGGCGGCTGACGTCGGCTCAGCGATCAAGGGCAACAGGATAGATGTTTGCTTTGATACCCATGAGGAAGCTTGGGCATGGGGAGTAAAGAAAACAAAAGTGTATATTCTTCCACAATGAAAAATACCTCTTACAGCCAGATCATGAGAGAGCACGGGGTCAGGTTGAAAAAGCGTCTAGGCCAGCATTTCATGACTGACCCCGGGCTCCTGGCCGCTGTTGCCGGAACTATGGTACTTGGTGATGAATGGGTGGCCGTGGAAATAGGCGCAGGGCTGGGGACGCTCACCCGCATACTGTGTACCAGGGCAAGGCAGGTATACGCCCTGGAAATCGATAGGGAACTGGAACCTGCCGTTTCGGATATTACCGGGGAGTTTGCCAACCTCACATGGATTTGGGGCGATGCCCTCAAGTACGACCTTTCAGGGCAAACATTAAAGGAGACTTATCCCACGGCACCCCTGGTGCTATGCGGCAACCTTCCCTACTACGTTACCTCCGAGATTATCTATTCTGCGTTTACCGGCCGTCCCGCGTGGAACCGGCTTGCGTTTGTGGTCCAAGATGAACTGGGCAGGCGCATGGCGGAACCACCAGGGTCGCGCCAGTTTGGCCGGCTTTCCTTGTGGTGTCAATACAGGTCCAGGGTGAAAGTGGAAAGGAAGATTCCCAGGGGGGCGTTCCTGCCGCCGCCTAAGGTAGATTCCTGCCTGGTAACCATGGACGTATACAGTGAGTTTCCCCTCACGGTGCAGGAAGAACAGGTGCTGGATGAGATATCGCGGAAAGCGTTTTCCCAAAGGCGCAAGACTGTGTTGAACTCGATCTTGCCGCTTTTTGAAAGCAAAGGAGAACTACTCAGGCTGGGAGATCAGTATGGCCTGGACTTTCGCAAGAGGCCTGAAGACATCACTATCGATGAATATATTACTTTGGCAAGAGCGGCAGCCCCTATCATATCGTCGCGCTCTTAGGCGTGACCTTCATATTATTCAAACAGTTCACTTCTTCGTCCCCCAAGAACTCAAGCCGCATCATCTTGTTGCAATTTTCGGAATTGAATACACAATTGCACAAGTGCAAGAAAAATGATAAAATTAGTCAATAGGAAATTGGCTAGAAAGGGGCAAGGAGGTTGAGACATTGCAGTTCATAAGCCCTTCAAAGGGTTCAATGAGCTTTGAGGCAATGTTTCAAGACATCCTTGACTTCATGGCCGAAAATCCTGATTCACAGTACAAACTCATAGTGGGCAGCGATTCCCAGTCCAGGGAACAAATATGTTTTGTAACCGCAGTTGTGGTCCACCACATTGGTAAGGGTGGCAGATATTACTATACGCGCTCATTCGTTAAGAAAATGCCCAGCATAAAGCAGCGAATCTTCTATGAAGCCCACTTAAGCTTGGATCTTGCCAGCAAACTGGCAGCTCAATTGTCATATAACGGGCATAATGATCTTAACGTGGAAATCCACCTGGATGTGGGAAGAAACGGCCATACAAGAACCATGATAAGAGAACTTGTTGCCCAGATAACCGGCAGCGGGTTTTGTGCCAAGATTAAGCCTGATGCATACGGGGCCCAGGTGGCAGATAAACACACTAAGTAGGGCCAAAGGGGGGATAGCTGTTGAAGCCAAAGACGTCTATTGACTCAATACGGATGAAACTTGATTCCCATCTCGGGAAAAGGATAAAAGTGAGGGCTAACGAAGGGCGCAAGCGTATTTCTGTAAAAGAAGGTATCCTGGAAAATACGTACCCTAGCATATTTGTCATAAGGTTGGATGATGAGTCGGGCAGGGCTGTGACATGGAGCTATATCGACGTGTTGACCGACTCTGTGCAAATACAGTTCCTCGAAGAAGCGCAGGAGGTATCTGCCGACAGTTAATTCCCGGAAACGCTGTTCCGGTATCATATCTAATCAGTATCCTGTGGCTGCAGGCGGAATGTCTCCGGTTGGATGAGAACCGAATAGGCATATACCGCCTTCTCCCATTCAGAGGTATCTGGCTGCTTGTTTGAGTAGTGACACCTGCAGAACAGCTCAGTAATGTAGTCAAACGCCATGCGTCCTTCATCAGTGGGCACATGCTCCAGGATGTCCTCAAGGTATTCCAAGGGGGTGTCGCTTTCCTTCCTGGGGAATACCTGCCTGCCAAGCACTTCTAAAGACCGGGAATACAGTTCCTGAATATTTCTTGGTTTGCCAGGCAATATAGCGCCTATGGTTCTTGTCACATTGGCCTTCATCCGGGACAGGATTTCGTCCATGGCATTCTTTGCCCAGTCCCTCAAGGCTTCCTTTTCCAGTAGACTCGTCCTGGTTTCTTTCAGCTGGGAATCTTGTTTTTCCGCAGCGCCGCGCTTCAGCACAAAGCGCCATATCAGCCAAAGAACTGCTGCAACCGTTGTTCCAATCAGGATGGCATAAGCCCATGGGGGCAATTCGGCAAGACTTCCCTCTTCCTGGAGCTGTTCAAGCACATGTCTCCGGAAAGGCGGAAGTTCTTGCGTTTCATGAGGATCCAGGTTCAGCATTTGCCGGAGGCGCATTACAAGCCATTCTGCAAGCCAGCCAATGGGTATGGCTGCGTAGATGATAAGGGCGCTAATGAGGCTCCATGCCTTGGCCAAGATGTTCCTAATTAAGGATACTGTGCCTGGCACACCCACTGATACAAAAGCTGCTGTGGCCAGGATTAGGGCCAGGAACCCTACACCCCCGGCTGTCCAATACCGGCGTTGGCCTGACTGTACCGTCCTTAGCACTTCACCTTGCCGCACCAAGGCGATATCCAGCGTTGACACCAAGGCGAAGAGCAGTGCACCGGTTGCCAGGTTCACGGTTTGGGATAGTTTGAACGAGGCGAGAAGCGCCAGCGCCAAAGTCCCCAGCAAGCTGTTGCGTTGGGAAGTGGCGAGCTTGTATGAACGGGCGCGGTTGATTCCCTGAACTGAACACAGTGCCCATAGTACAAGATAAATGGGTGCTTGTTCTGATATGTTGATATTCCACGGAAGCACCTCCGGCTTCAGCCACACGATGGCCTGAAGTGTTCCTGATACCAATACCGGTGCGAGCCACCCTGCAAGGATTAAGCCATTCTTGCGGTGAGGCGAAGCCTGCTTTGCCAGGTGCTCTAACCCATATCCCCATAAGAAGCCCAAACCGCCAGCTATGAACGGCAACGGAGATCCTGTGTAAACCTTAAAGACATCCAGGAGGGCGGTGGAAATGTATCCCCAGAAAACTGCTGTAAGCACTGTCCCCAGGCCAAGATCAGCTAATACGCTCAAATGCGATCACCTCCGAATCTGCTTGCCCGGGGATTTCCCTGCGCAGGTAAACAGGTATGTGCCCCGCAATCCGGCGAAACGCAGAGGCATCAGAAGGCCGTACCAGCACTACAGCTACTGGGTATCCTGCGTTGGCCAGGGCAGACAGGTGCTCGCAATCAGCTTCAGATATGTGGGGCATGATGGCAAGCACTCTTGTGTCGGTGCCTATGCGGTATTTGAGATGCTTTAGGGTGGTTGAAAACGCCATCCAGGGTAAGCTTACTTGTGCCAGTGACTCAAGCACGCGCTTAAGGTGGCGATCGGATAAGCCTGGCCCGATGAACAGCGAACCTCTATCCTGCCCCATTGAATTCGCGGTAAGCCCAAAAGCCATTCCTTGCTCAAGCATCTGAGAGCACACAGATGCAGCGGTTGTAATCGCATCTTCCATGGCCTGGGAGTCTATCCCTTGCCAGAAGTGGTCAGAAGTAGACAGGTTGAGCGCTACAATTGTTTTTGACTGGTGGGTGGGATCCAATACTTTGATCCTGAGTTCGCCGGTTTTGGCTGTAGATTTCCATGCTATCCGGTTGGCAGGAGTGTTTCTGTCGTACTCACGCGTACCGGCAACAGTCAACGGGTCAGGGTGGAGCCATCCTCTTACAGGCGCCACCCCGAAAGGAGACTTGCTCAGCCAAGGCAACCCTTCAATTCTTACTATCTTCGGATACACGGTCAACCTGTGAGTCCCGGGTGCTACTGTGCCGTATGACCCAAGCCCCAGCGGGTCTCCTGCCGTCAACCTCACAGGCCCCAACTTTAGGACTCCCCGCTTTACACACGACACTTCAAACGTCCGTTCTACCCTCTCAAACCATCTGAGGTGTACAGTATTGGAAAACACTGACCTTCCAGGCACATACGGTGCCAGGGACAAGCCACCAAGAGAACCGTCGCCTGGGACTTCATCATCGCATTTTAGCCAGAACACCGGTAAAGGCTTGCGGTTTTCTATGCGGATCTTCAAGGTCACAGTGTCCCCCACGAAAGCTTCACAAGGCTCTATCCTCCGGCTATAGGACAAGTGCTTGGTGGCATTCTTTGCGTACCGGTATGCGAGAACTGCTCCCAAAGCAAGATAGGCTCCTGACATCACCACAAAGGGAGCCTTAGCTACAAGCCCTAGCAATGCTACAGCTATCCCGCATGCAATGACTATCCTGCTGCTCATTACCTCGCCATGTCTCCTATCGGGACTGTTATGTCATCCAAGACTTGCAGCACTATGTCCTGTGCGTTGATCCCGCGGATGAATGAGTCCTGGGATATGACCAGCCTGTGAGCCAGGACGGGCACGGCAAGTGCTTTTACATCGTCAGGCAGGACAAAGTCCCTGCCTTCTACGAAAGCATGAGCTTTAGAGGCAAGCGCAAGGGACAAGGTAGCTCTTGGGCTTGCTCCCAGTTCCACAGCGTCAAGGCTTCTGGTGAGCCTGCAGATGCTGCTAATGTAAGATCTTAGGTCATCAGACAGGTATACCTGCTTTACCCTCTCCTTCAATCCAGCTACTTCCCCTTGTGTCAAAGGGGGTCCGGGATCAATCTCTGAACCTTGTTCAAACCGCTCGAGGATTTGCTTTTCCCCTTCTTCGTCAGGATAACCCAGGTGTATGCGCATTAGAAACCTGTCCATTTGGGCTTCAGGCAAGGGAAACGTCCCTTGCAGTTCAATTGGGTTTTGAGTGGCAAGCACTGTAAAATGAGGCGATAGCAGGTGGGTTACCCCATCTATGGTGACCTGTTTTTCCTGCATACATTCAAGCAAGCTTGACTGGGTCCTAGGGGTAGCCCGGTTGATCTCATCTGCCAGCAAGACGTCGCAAAATACGGGGCCGGGCTTGAACTCGAATTCAAGGGTCTTAGGGTTGAACACATTAATCCCTGTTATGTCAGATGGGAGCAGGTCAGGGGTGAATTGGATCCGGCGGAACTCCAAACCCAGGCAACGGGCAAAGGTCCGTGCAAGGAGGGTTTTGCCTACGCCGGGGACATCTTCGATCAGGATATGGCCTTCCGTCAGGAATGCCACCAGGGCGAGCCGGATTGTCTCTTGGTTTCCTACGATTACCTTGGACATCATGTCCTTGAAACGGCTAATGGCGGAATGTGCTTTGTCTGTTGCCATTGTGTCACCTCCGTGGTTTGCCCGAAGGCATGAATATACAGTTCTGGTTTACCCGGCTTATTCCTGCCGTAGCACAACCAAATGAATTGGCATGGTTTTCTATGCAAGGACATCCCTAGGACTAGAACTTCCTTCCGCCATTTTACATAAGGTGTGATGCAGAGTGCTTATGTGAAGGGAGGGAGGTTCGATGAATTCTGTAATCAAGGCAGTCAGGAACTGCGGTTCAAAACTCATGGACTTTCCAAATGTAGTAGGCGTCGGATACGGCCATAAACACGTCGGTGGAAGAAATACAGGGAAGGATTCCCTGGTTGTACTTGTAGAGAAGAAGGTGCCTGTTGAAGAACTAAACTCTAATCAGGTTATCCCCAGGAGTATGAACCAATGCCCTGTTGACGTAATTGAGGTAGGGGAAATCGTTGCCCTTGGCCGGACCGGCCGTCAAAGGCCTGCCAGGCCAGGGTTGAGTATAGGACATCACAAGGTTACTGCAGGCACTTTTGGCGCCGTGGTATATGATGTCAAGACAGGTGAGCCTCTGATACTCTCCAACAACCATGTGCTGGCCAATTCTTCAAATGGAAGGGATGGCCGCGCAAAGGTGGGGGACGCAATTTTGCAGCCTGGGAGATACGATGGCGGTACCGATGATGACGTAATAGCCAAGCTGTATAGGTTCGTACCTATAGAACTTGAGGTTTCGGAACCTGACTGCAAGATTGCCAATGCAGCCCAGAAACTCCTTAACAGGGTTATCAGGCGGGTCCGCAGGAACTACGAGGTCAAGTTTGAACGTTTCAGCACTGCAGCTAACCTGGTAGATGCAGCAGTAGCCAGGCCTTTGTCCAGGAACCTCATTACTGACGACATAATAGATCTCGGGGTTCCAAGGGGTACTTCTGAGGTCATGGTTGGGCAGAGGGTGAAGAAGAGCGGCCGGACCAGCGGGACCAATGAAGGTGAGGTCAAAGTGGTTCATGCCACCATTAAAGTAAGCATGGGGGAGATAGGCTCGGCAACCTTTATTGACCAGGTGCTGACAACCAATATGGCACAGCCAGGTGACAGCGGTTCTGTAGTGGTGGATGAATATAACCGGGTATGCGGGCTCCTGTCGGCGGGTTCCCAGACTGTGTCGGTGTTTGCGAGAATTCAGAATGTATGCGAGGCCTTAGGAGTAAGATTCTAGAAAAGGGTTTTGAGAACCAGGCGCAGAAACTGACGTTGTGTTAAACAGCAAGAGCCGTGTCAAAGCGGTAAAGTACCGTGCATACGCGAAGGTAAACCTGGCTCTGGGCATCTTGGGCAAAAGGACTGACGGATATCATGAAACCGGTACCTTGATGGTGCCGGTAAGTCTGGCTGATGTGGTTTCAGTCGAGGCCAAGGCTCAGGGCCTGAGAGTCTATTGTCCTGGATTGCCTGAACTTCACCAAGAACACAACCTGGCTTACAAGGCTGCGGTATCCCTTGTTTCCGGGAAACTTGAGGCTCCCGGGTTTGACATTTCCATTGATAAGGCCATCCCTCCGGGCAAAGGATTGGGAGGTGGCAGCTCAGATGCCGCAGCAGTCTTGCTTGCCATAAGCGACTTCTTGGACGGCAAGGAAAAGCCGTGTATGGCTGAACTCCTGGAGATCGCCGCCGGGATTGGATCGGACGTTCCTTTTTTCGTCGGAGCTAACGCAAAGCCACCTGTCTGGGCAGGGGCTCTATGTACCGGCAGGGGGGAACGGGTCCATCCGGTCCAAGGCAATTCCTTTTGGGTGCTCCTTGTCTTGCCAAGCGTGGAAATCTCCACAAAGCTCGCTTATTCAAAATGGGATGATATCCACCCTGATGCTCCTGTACTTTCAACATCCCTTGGCTTTGCCGGGACCCTGGCTGCTGATTCAAGGCTCAGGGATGTGGTCGAAGCGTTTTCATCAGGCGATCCCGAAGAACTGGGCCGCTGCATATTCAACGACTTTGAAAAATCGGCGTACCCATCTTACCCGGGGTTATCTATAATCAAAGAGAACCTTCTGCAGTCAGGCGCCTTTGGCGCTGCGCTCACAGGAAGCGGTTCAGCTGTGTATGGGATTTGCGGTTCCCGTGGACATGCAGAAGAGGTAAGGGCGAGGTTTCTTGAATTGTCCGGCGGCCTGCCTGTATCCCAGGCAGTAATCGCCAGGACGGGGGTGAACATGTAGTGAGGATCGATGCGGTTGTCCTGGCAGCCAGGGCAAACACAGGCAAACTAGCTTCTGTAAGTGATCAAACTCTTGAAGCCAACATAGACATTGCAGGTAAGCCCATGTTGGGCTATGTGCTTTCGATACTGGAGCGTTCACCCGATATTTCCAGGATAATTGTTGTAGGCCCGGATCAAGGGCTTGCACGGTACAAGGGTGGCAAGGTTTCAATAGTTGAGCCAGGCGCCGGGCTCATAGACAACGTCAGGATCGGCCTTGATCATACAGATACAGGGTTTGTGCTGGTTGCGTCTTCAGACATCCCCCTCTTGACAACAGAAGCTCTTGATGAATTTCTTGAAGGCGCCAGGGGCTCAGGTGCAGACTTTGTCTATTCTGTATCAACCAAGGAAGACTGTGAAAAGAAGTTCCCTGGGGTAGAGCGCACCTACGTAAGGATCAAAGGAGCTATCCTTACAGGAGGAAACCTGTTTTTCGTGAGAAAAAGCATTGCCGGCAAGGCGTGGCCGGTGCTTGAGAAGATGATAGAGTACCGCAAATCACCGCTGAAAATGGCACGTTTTTTCGGGCTTGGGTTTGTAGCCAGGATATTCCTGGGACTGGCGGGGGTTCCTGAAATAGAGGAATACGTGAGCAAGCTGTTGGGTATCAAGTGCAAGGCTGTCGTATCTGCGCCTGAGATCAGCGTGGATGTAGATAAACCTCAGGATCTGGAACTTGTAAGAGGGATACTGGGAAAGTGATATAATACCGTGGGAGAGATTTGCATGGCGCTGGAACACAAGATTTCAGTAGTTATACTGGCAGCCGGTGAAGGCACCCGGATGAAGTCGGATATTCCGAAGGTGCTGTTTCCCCTTTACGGGCGCCCAATGGTGGACTATGTACTCGATGCTGCATCTTGTGTCGAACCAGAGAAAATAGTTGTCGTTATTGGGCATCAAGGTGAAGAAGTAGCTAACCGGATTATGGACGGCTGGGCTAAAGATAACTGTATGGACGGCGTTATAAGCTTTGCATGGCAGCTGGAAAGACGCGGAACAGGCCATGCTGTGTCATGCGCGCTGGACCATATACCAGGCTGCGATGCAGTGATGATCCTTTGCGGCGATACCCCGCTCATCACAGGTGATATGCTTAACCGCTTCGTAGAGTCCCACCTTTCAGGTGAGGCAGACTTGTCGCTTATTACTGCCATGGTCGACGATCCAGGTGACTACGGGCGGATACGCAGGGATGAAACCGGTAGTATTTTGGGGATCGTGGAAGCCAACGACCTCTTGCCCGGAGACAGGGATATCAAAGAGATAAACGCGGGAATCTATATTGTTGACAGTCGTATCTTGCCAGGGTTGCTGTCCACTTTAGATGACGATAACGCCAAAGGCGAATTCTACCTTACAGATATTTTGGAAAAAGCCGCCCAGGCCGGCTATACTGTGAGTTCCTTTACTTGCGACGATGTATTCCTGATACAGGGCGTAAATGACAGGTATGCCCTGGCTCTTGCCGAGACCAGGCTGCGGGAAACTGTCTTGCGCAACTTGTGCCTGCAGGGGGTTACTATCAGGGATCCACGGAATACATATATAGATCCAGGTGTAACCATCGGCCGGGATACAGTGATAGAACCGGGCACCTTTCTCAGGGGCAAGACAAGCATAGGCCAGGGGTGCGTTATCGGCCCCAATTCTGAGATCACCGGTTCCCAGGTGGGCGATAACACAAGGATATGGTGGTCTGTGGTCGAGGAATCAACCATCGGGGAAAACGTGACCATAGGGCCTTTTTCCCACATAAGGCCTGATTCAATAATCGAGGATTACGCGTCTGTCGGAAACTTCGCAGAGGTTAAGAATTCCAGGATTGGACGCGGCTCAAAGATTCACCATCATTGCTACATCGGCGACTGCACCATGGGCTGTAAGGTCAACATAGGGGCAGGGACAGTAACGGTGAATTACGACGGGCACAAGAAACACAGGACGGTTATAGGGAACAATGCATTTATTGGGTGTAATGCCAACTTAATCGCTCCGGTTAGGATTGGAAAAGATAGTTATGTAGCAGCAGGTTCCACCATAACCCAGGACGTTCCGGAAGGGGCGCTGGGTATAGCAAGGGAGAGGCAGGTCAACAAAGAAGGATGGGTAGCAAGGCGCAGGCAAAAGCTCGATTAGGAGGTAATTTCAGTGTCGCCCTACGGTGATGACAAACTCAAAATCTTCTCAGGCAATTCCAACAAGAACTTGGCATCTGAAATATGCAGTTACATAGGGGTAGAGCCCGGCGCAATAGAAGTTGGCAGGTTTTCCAACGGTGAAATCAGGGTGATCATCGACGAAAACGTGAGAGGTTCAGACGTTTTTGTGGTGCAACCCACTTCAGACCCGGTAAATGACAACCTCATGGAACTTCTTATCATAATAGATGCCTTGCGAAGAGCTTCCGCAAGCAGGATAACCGCAGTTGTCCCGTTCTACGGTTATGCACGTCAGGACCGGAAAACCAGGGGCAGGGAGCCTATTACTGCGAAACTCGTTGCCAACCTGCTTGAATCAGCAGGGGCAGACAGGGTCCTCGCCATGGACCTTCACGCTGGCCAAATCCAGGGTTTCTTTGACATCCCTGTAGACCACCTTACGGCGATACCGCTTCTGTCTGACTACTTCAAGGAGCAAGCAATCGACGACGTGGTGGTTGTGTCACCTGATGCAGGTGGGATCGCCCGGGCAAGGGACATGGCAGCCAGGTTGGGTGCGCCTGTGGCGTTCATAGATAAGAGGCGCCCCGAACCTAATGTGGCTGAAGTGATGCATATCGTGGGACAAGTTTCAGGCAAGAACGTTATCTTGCTTGACGACATGATAGATACAGGCGGGAGCATCGTCGAGGCGGCCAGAGCTTTGCGCCAGGAAGGTGCGTCTTCTGTTAGGGCATGTGCAACCCATCCGGTGTTTTCGGGGAAGGCACCGGCCAATATACCCGAAGCTAAACTGGACCAGCTAGTGGTAACCAACACCATCCCTATTGCAGAATCTATGAAATCTGTGGTAGAAGTAATTTCTGTGGCACCCCTGTTTGGTGATGCCATCGTCAGGATTCACGAGGGCCGGTCTGTTTCGGCAATGTTTAGGTGAAGTTATAATTGACTGTTGCCAGAGGATGAAAGGACGTGACAGTGTTGGAACAAGACGTTATCACAGCGAAGACCAGAGAAACAGGTACGAGCGCTGCAAGGGCTTGCAGGCGGGTAGGCTTGGTTCCTGGTATCGTTTATGGGAAAGGCATTGATTCAGTGCCGGTTGCACTCAGTTCTTCGGAAACCAGGAAACTCCTGGCTAAAGGGATGAGCCACATCCACAGGCTCAAGATCGAAGGTACAGATTTTAACGACAGGATAATGGTTCAATCGGTCGAAAGAAATCCGCTGACAGGAGAGATCATACATATCGATCTCCATAGGATTTCCATGGAAGACAAGGTTAGGCTTGAAGTACCCATTGTGCTTACAGGGGAAGAAAAGATCGCTTCTGTTGGCCTGATCCTACAGAGGCAGCTCAGGGAAGCTACAGTAGAATGCCTGCCTAATGACATACCTTCCCAGTTTACATTCGATGTGTCTAATATGGGAGCAGGCGATACCTTATTGGCAGGGGATCTGCCTATACCTGACGAGGTAAGGCTTGTTACCGCTCCTGAAGAAGTGGTAGCCGTGATTGTGGCACCGAGACGCACTGTCGCCGACGAGGCAGCAGGGGCTGAGGGTGAGACCGAAGGAGAGGCACAGGCTGAGCAAGTGCCTGATAACCAATAGGCCTTTTAGGCCGGGGTGGCCTGTTGTATGAAGTGTTTGATAGGGCTGGGCAATCCGGGTAAACGATATGCCTTGACCAGGCATAATATTGGGTATATGGTCATTGACCGTATTGGCCAAAAACTGGGACTGAAGTTCGTGGAAAGAGGGTTCAGCAGTATTGCTTCAGGGAGTGTACCTCATGGACTGAAGGATGCTGAACCTTCCCGGGTTCTCCTGGCCAAACCTGCTACTTATATGAACCGGAGTGGAGTCGCAGTAGTTGAGATCTTGGAGGATTTCCCAATCCTGATCCAGGATGTCCTGGTTATTCATGACGACATGGACATCCCTTTCGGCAGGATCAGGTTCAAGCGGAATGGCAGTTCAGGTGGGCACAAAGGGGTCCAATCCATTATAGATTTAACAGGCCAATGCGATTTCCCCCGGCTCAAGGTGGGCATAGGAAGGCCGGAAGCTGGCACTGACCCTGCCGATTATGTGTTGAGTACTTTTGACGATGGTGATTTGCTGTCAGAAGTAGTAGAAACTGCCGCATGCGCTGCCATAATGTTTTTGACGTCAGGCCTTGGCCAGGCAATGAACCAGTACAACAGCGGATTGATACTTGAGGAGCTTGAGAGAAAGTAATGCCTCATCCAGGGCTTTTGGATTTTTTCTCAAGAAGCGGCAGTGCCCAAGAGGCCATCAGCGCCATTTCCCAAGGGCGGATGCCTGCCTTGCTTGCGGGCGCCCAAGGATATGCGCGCACTTTTTACTTGGGGACGGTTTACCGGCAGATTTCCCGGCCAATGGTGGTAGTCTATTCAAGGCCTGAGGAGGCTGTGACCTCCCGCAGGGACTTGGGGGATCTCATCGGCCACGACAGGGTGTTATTGTTCCCATCCAGAGAAGTAATGCCTTTTGAAGCGGCCCAGGGCAACCGGGAGTCTTTGTGGATTAGAGTATCATGCTTGTATGAATTGCTCCGGGGTCATAAGGATGACGGCCCTTATGTTGTGCTTATGCCTGCCACAGCGCTTCTGCGCAAACTCATGCCTGCACACAGTTTCAGGGATGGCTGTATCAGGCTAAATGTGGGCACGAAACTACTTCCTGAAGAACTGGTCCGAAAACTGGTTAACTATGGCTATGAGCGGGTTTCGTCAGTAGAGGCCAAGGGCGAGCTAGCTTTGCGTGGGGGGATCCTGGATGTATTTCCCCCAATTGCTGACCACCCATATAGGGTTGAGTTTTTCTACGATGAGGTAGATTCCATCCGGGGTTTCGACCCTGAAACCCAGGTATCTACCCATATGCTTGATGAAGCTTTCTTGTCTCCCGCCACAGACTATATCCAGGCTGGTTATGTCCCGCCAGGGCATGTCACGGCTTATGATAACCCTGGCAAATACGATGGGACTACAATCTTGGAATATTTCCCAGAGACTCCGCTGGTAGTGGTAGATAGCTACAATAGGTGCATGGATTCGCTCAAGGAATTCGAACAAATCGGGATGGAGATCGCTTCTGCACGGATCCTCGCCGGGACGATGACTTCCCGGGACAGCTCAATATACTTCCCTGTATCCACCATACAGCCATACTTATCCGATATGTCCTTGGTCTTCGAGCCTTTTGCAGGTACTGCCAGGGGCTTTGCCCCTAAGGAGCTTGTTGAAACTGATACCACGCTTCAAGTTGGGTTCGCTGGGCGCTGGCAGGACATGATCCAGGAGATAAAGCAGCTGGTTTCGGACAGGCAGAGGGTAGTCTTGCTGGCAGGTAACCGGGAACGCCTGGACCTTCTTGAGAGGTGGTCGGAGAAAGAAGACCTGCTTGTTTCAGTCCAGGAAAACGTTACACAGGAGCCGGGCCCGGGGGTCGTGACCTTGTCCCTGGGAAGTGGCGAAAGCGGTTTTAACTGTGTTCCCCTTGGTTTATCAGTTTTCACCGAGACTGAGTTGTACGGTAGGACTAAGGTGCGCCGGACAAAGCGGGCCAGACCCAAGAAGAAGGTTCCGCTCCATTGGCGTGAGCTTTCCCCTGGGGATTACGTTGTCCACGCCAATCATGGGGTCGCCCAGTTCATGGGCATCAGGAACATGACGGTGAACGGGGTCACCAGGGATTATCTCTACCTTCGCTACGCAGCAGATGACGCCCTGTATGTTCCTACTGACCAGGTAGATGTGGTCGAAAGGTATGTGGGACCGGAAGGGGTTAAGCCCGCCCTGCAAAGGCTTGGTTCAGGCGAATGGCAGCGGATCAAGGCCAGGGTAAAGAAGTCTATTGAAGATTTGGCGCGCAATCTCTTGATGTTGGAAGCAAAGAGGAAATCAAGGCAAGGGTTTCCGTTTAGCCCTGATACGCCTTGGCAAAGGCAGTTTGAAGAGGAATTCGAATATGAAGATACTGAAGACCAGGCACTAGCTACCCAAGAAATCAAGCAAGATATGGAAAACAGTTACCCTATGGGTCGGCTGCTTTGCGGGGATGTTGGATACGGCAAGACTGAGGTTGCCATGCGGGCTGCATTCAAAGCGGTTATGGATTCGAAACAAGTTGCCGTGCTTGTCCCCACTACCGTGCTTGCCGAGCAACATTACGCTACCTTTTCCAGGAGATTTTCAAACTACCCTGTGTCGATTGAGGTATTGAGCAGGTTCAGGTCTCCCACTGAACAAGCCAAGGTACTCAGGCAGGTGGCCCTGGGGTCAGTTGACATCCTGATTGGAACTCATAGGCTGCTCAGCAAAGATGTGAAATTTCACGACCTTGGGCTGCTTATAGTCGACGAGGAACACAGGTTCGGTGTGGCCCAGAAAGAACGGCTAAAGCAACTGGCAGAAACCTGTGATGTGTTGACCCTTACAGCCACACCCATTCCCAGGACCCTGAACATGGCGCTTACAGGTATCAGGGACATAAGCCTCATGGAAACCCCTCCTGAGGGACGATTTCCTGTGGAGACTTACGTTGTACCCTATAACCCGTCTTTGGTGTCCCAAGCTATCCGCCGGGAGATACGAAGGGGAGGGCAGGTGTTCTATGTCCACAACAGGGTCTATTCAATATCCCGGGCAGTTCACCGGGTACAATCATGTGTGCCCGAGGCCAGGATCGCGGTGGCCCACGGGAGGATGAAAGAACAGGAACTGGCGTCAACAATGCAAGGTTTCATGCAGGGCAGGTTCGACGTGCTGGTTTCTACGACCATAATCGAATCGGGCCTTGATCTTCCTAACGTAAACACGCTGATAGTAGAAGAAGCGGATAGACTGGGGCTTGCGCAGTTGTACCAGCTCAGGGGCAGGGTCGGCAGATCCAACAGAATCGCCTATGCATATTTCACCTTCAGGCCTGACAGGAGCCTGACCCAGGAGGCAGAGCAAAGGCTTACAGCCTTGAGGGACTTTGCTGCCATGGGTGCCGGGTACAAACTGGCACTAAGAGATCTTGAGATCCGCGGGGCAGGCAATCTTCTTGGCCCTGAGCAGCATGGATTTATGACCCTTGTGGGTTACGACCTGTACATAAAACTCTTGGAGAAAGCCGTAGCTATGCTGCGGGGACAAAAAGAAGAGGAGCCTGAAAGGATTCAAACTTCTGTTGAGATACCGTGTGATGCATACCTCCCTGAGGCATACATCACTGATCCTAAGGAACGTTTTTCACTGTACAAACGTGTGGCAGCTGCCAGGGACCTGGAAACCCTCTCAGATATTGAGTGGGAGTTGGAGGACCGTTATGGCGATCTGCCCAGGGAGGCAAGGAATCTCCTGAATGTTGCCCGCCTAAGGACAATATGTTCTGCCTTGGGAATAACCCAGGTTTCCCTTGCTACTGTCGACTTGGTCTTAGAGAAACAGCAGCTAAGCTTCAAGATCGAAATCCCTCACGTGTTCCCCTTTGACAAGATACGACCCTTGAGCAAGACCTATCCTGGAATCGCCTTTGACGATAGGGCGTCTGCCGTGACAGTGCTTTTGTCCAGGGAATCAGCTGATGAAGTGCTGGCATTGAGCCTCAAGCTGGCTAAAGAACTGTCGGCAAGGTGAATAACGATTAGAAAACACCTATATACTAGCAAAAGACAAATGTGAGTTTGCTCAAGGGGGGGTGGTATTGAGTTGAAAGCAACAGGAATTGTTAGAAGAATCGATGATCTCGGAAGAGTGGTCATACCCAAGGAAATAAGGCGCACCCTGAGAATACGTGAGGGAGATCCTCTGGAGATATTTGTGGATAGAGACGGGGAAGTCATCTTGAAGAAATACTCTCCCATTGGCGAGCTGGGGGATTTTGCACGTGAATATGCTGATTCACTGGCAGAGGCCACCGGGAAAATAGCAATGATTGCAGACAGGGATTCAATAATAGCGGTGTCAGGCGCTCCCAAGAGAGAGTTTCTCAACAAGAGAATTTCACAGGCTGTTGAAAGAATCATGGAAGACAGGAAACCTGTGTTGATTTCAAAACCGGGCGAGGACAGGTATTGCAAAGAATGTATCACCGAAGATGAGGCAGGTTGCACTTTTACGTCTGAAGTTATAGCGCCGATTGTAGCTGAAGGCGATCCAATCGGCGCTGTTATCATATGTACAAGGGACCCTGACGAGCTCGTAGGTGAGGTTGAGCTCAAGCTGGCTGAAACGGCAGCGGGGTTCTTGGCAAAGCAGATGGAAGAGTGATGGAATAATATTCGTTCTGGGTTTGGTGCGTTAAGGTGGCACTGGGTGCCACCTTTCATTTATAATTTTGGGGAATATCAGGTGATGGCCTGCAAACGGAAAGGGGCGCCCACCTAAATGAACGGTAAAGACTCAAAGTTTCTCAAGAGTGCGTTTACCCTCGCCTTTGCAGGCGTGATTGTAAAGGTGATCGGCGCCCTCTACAGGATCCCCCTGTACTCCATTCTTGGTAGCGAAGGTATGGGCCTTTATCAATACGCTTACCCCGTTTACGCCATAATGCTTACAGTATCTTCTGCAGGCCTCAACGTAGCTATTTCCAAAGCTGTGGCAGAGAGATGGGTGCTTGGAAGGCGCAAAGCCGCTTCGAAGGTGTTCCGTGTATCCCTTGTCCTCATGGCTGTACTTGGGTTTGCAGGTTTTGTCGCCATGTTTTCTATGTCCGGATGGATTGCTGCCAATATGGCCCGTGACTCCCGGGCAGCCATTTCGATAGCAGCTATCTCGCCTGCACTTTTCATGGCGGCAGTGTTGTCTGCGTTACGAGGGTGGTTTCAGGGTATAGAGGAAATGTCAGTGCCTGCAATATCCCAGGTCTTGGAGCAATTCGGCAGGCTCCTGACAATGTATAGCTTGGGGGTAATGCTCCTGCCAAGAGGTATTGAATATGCAGCGGCGGGAGCCACTTTCGGGGCTGTTGTAGGAGCTTTTGGCGGCGTGGTATACACGGCGATTGCGTATTTCAGGCGGACACGTGAGTGGGATTTGGATAACGATGGTACTGACGAACCGTGGGGAAGTGTCGCCAGGGAGATAATATTCACAGCAATCCCCATATCCCTGGCGTCTGCCGTGTTCGGCATCACTGAAATAATCGACCTTGGCCTTGTGCCGGGACGGCTTCAATCTACCGGATTGTCGCCTGAAGAAGCTACCCGGCTATTCGGGCAGCTCACAGGGGGTGCGTTTCCCCTGCTCAATATCCCGACTATTTTCACAGGGGCCCTCCAGATGGCGCTTGTGCCATCTATATCGGGGGCAGCCAAACTTCGTGACAGGGAAAGCATCGTTAGGAGGATCAGGAAAGCCCTGGCTATTACCGTGGCGTTGGCGCTTCCTGCGGCAATGGGTATTTACGTGCTGGCTGATCCAATACCGGCCTTGCTTTTCCAGGATTGGGGGATTGGCCGGGTACTCCGCCCGCTTGCCCCTGGAGTGTTCTTCCTGGCGCTTCAGCAGGTTACAGCCGGTATCTTGCACGGGCTTGGGAGAATGAAAGTTCCCCTTATGAACCTGACCTGGGCAGCCTTGACAAAAGCTATACTTACCTACGTGCTGGTAGGCAACCCTTCATTCGGTGTGGTCGGTGCGAGCATAGCTACTTCGGTTCATTTTGGCGTTGCGGCTTTGCTCAATCTACTGGCGATAAAGCGCGAAATCGGTGATGTGCTTGACGGCCCGGCTATGCTGAAAATATCCCTGTCTACGGCGATTATGTCTGTAGTAGCAGGATTTACTTATGGTAGAATGCAAACATCCATTGGCTGGGGACCGGCAACCATTGCAGCGATTGTGGCAGGTATCATAGCGTACGGGATTTTGGTTTTCGCAACCGGCGCAGTAACCTTTGAAGATTTGCAGAGTTTGCCGCTGATAGGCAGTCTGTTCAGGAACCGTAAGAAGGACTAGCGAAGAGTATAGAAGGAGTAGGACGACGCACGTTAAGGGGCAGTGTTTATGTGTAGGGGAGATGACAGGCGGCCAGTGGAGGACTTAGACGGTTCTCCCTGGGAGAGATTTGAGTCCATTATCAAGCGGCTCAGGGGCCCTGACGGTTGCCCCTGGGATAAGAAGCAGACTTATCAATCACTGACGCCTTTCGTGTTGGAAGAAGCGTACGAAGTGGTTCAGGCAGCTTCGGAAAACGATGGGGATAAGATCAGGGAGGAATTGGGGGACTTAATGCTCCAGATCGGCCTGTACTCTGCGATCGCTGAAGAGAACCAGCATTTTACCCTTGCCGATGTGATTAACGGCATATCTGACAAACTGGTACGAAGGCATCCCCATGTGTTCGGTGATCGGAAGGCAGATACACCTGAACAGGTTGAAAAGCTTTGGGCTGAGATTAAGAGCAACGAACGTGGAAAACGCCTTCAACGCAGTTCCTTGATGGATCAGGTCGATAAGGGGTTACCGGCCTTGATGAGAGCGCAACAGCAGCAAGAAGTTGCTGCCCAGGTGGGCTTTGATTGGCCTGATGTGCAAGGCGTTGTTGAAAAATTGCATGAAGAGATCTCAGAACTCAAGGAAGCTTGGGACAAGAACGACCAGGCCCAGGTAGAATCTGAAATCGGAGATCTCCTTTTCGCATGCGTCAATCTGGCAAGGTGGCTGGGAGTCGATGCTGAAGTGGCACTTACCCGCACGATCGACAAGTTTTCCAAAAGATTTAGGCTCATGGAGGCATATCTGAAACAAGACAATCTAACGATAAGAGAAGTAGGGTTGGACACCTTGGATGAACTGTGGGAAAAGGCGAAGGATGGGGAGAATAAGGAGGGTGGGGAAAAAGCTTAGCCGGGATTTCAGTTGTCCAAAGGTGCCGGCCAATACGGTTGGCAATACATATACCGTCACATAATGGAGGGATTTGGTGTGAACAAATCTGAACTTATCGGAGCGGTAGCTCAAAAAGCAGGACTAACCAAGAAAGACACGGAAAAAGCTATCAACAGCTTTATCGAAGTTGTGCAGGAAGCTCTCGCAGGAGGCGACACAGTAGCCATCTTGGGATTCGGTACTTTCCTTGCAAGAGAAAGGTCTGCACGTGAAGGGCGTAATCCCAGGACAGGCGAACCTATTCAGATTCCTGCTGCAAGAGTTCCTGTGTTCAGGCCCGGCAGGGGACTGAGAGATGCGGTAAAGTAAGGTAGTAGCTAGGCACGAAATATACAGTTCTATTTTTCAAAACTGTTTCCGGAGGAGGGCTTGCAGTGCGGTTGGATAAGTATCTTAAGGTTGCGCGCCTGGTAAAGCGCAGAACCCTTGCACAAGAACTGTGCAATGGTGGACATGTAACCAAGAACGGGCGGCCCGCCAAGCCCTCTTCCCGTGTTGAGATTGGCGACGTGTTGGAGATAAGGTTTGGCCCCAGATTGATTACTGTTGAAGTAGTTGCTTTGGCTGACAGCGCGGACAAGAAAACCGCCGGTTCGCTCTACCGGCGGCTCTCTCAAGAGGATTTGGCTGAAGTGGAATAGTGCGGGGGTGTCTCCTACCGCTACTGGCCCTTTCCATCCTTTATGGGGATGTACTGTACTTCCCCGGGCATAACCAGCCCGAGTTTCTCTCTTGCAGTTTTCTCTATATACTCTTCGCTCCCGAGGGTTTCTATTTGCTCTTCAAGTGCGGTGTTTAGCATCATGTAATACTCTATTTCAGACTCAAGCTGCATGAGGCGGTTCCTGACACGTATCACTTCAACTTGCCTGACTGCAAAGGTTATGGCAATCAATCCAATAAATGCCCACACCAAGTTGAGGTTCATTTTGCGTTGCTTTCTACTTCTCATGGCTGTTCCTCCTCTGTGCCATCTCCACCGAACAGGTTCAATGGGTCACCTGAAATCACAATGACTACCTGGTAGCCCTTTTGCTTTGCCCTGTTATAAAGAGTTGCTACGGTGGACTGGCTAAGGCCTAGCCGCTCCGCTATGGCTTGAGCTGAACAGCCTGTTTCTTTCAGGACTACTACTTGTCTTTCTCTGAAACTTAGTCTTTCGGCTCCCCGGATTTCGATTTGCAC
Source organism: Candidatus Fermentithermobacillaceae bacterium (assembly GCA_012837895.1). Lineage (GTDB taxonomy): Bacteria > Bacillota > Sulfobacillia > Fermentithermobacillales > Fermentithermobacillaceae > DTU015. The sequence continues at coordinate 31,556 of DUQH01000029.1, forward strand.
AGCTTATCCCCTGGGTTATCCACAATTTATGCACAGATTGTGGACAAATTTAGTACAACCTTATTCTACGTCAATATCGGAATTCCTGCACGGCAAATAAGCTTTTTGATGGAGCTTCTTGATAGACGATTTATCCGTCGCTGCCGTCGTCAGGAGGAGAGGGCTTTTTCAATCTGTTTATCAGCGGTGTCCACAGCTTTTGGTTTATTGTGCGGATTGCCGATTTGAGGGCATGTTTGACCTTGGAAACGGTTCTCATAACAGCTTTGGTGCAAGCAAAGGTGATGTCATAAACGAGGTTTCCTACCAGGGCGTTGCATAGGGCAAAGCCCAGGGCGAGGGCAATGACGATGTACAGCCTTACCTCGCCGTAATTGACGACAAAAACCACTATGGCGATAACTGTAAGCACCAGTACAGCTACCACCCCGTCAAGTACATGGGCTGTGAATTTTCGCGGCGAAGTGGCTCTTCTCAAAGCCGTATATGCTTGAAACAAGGTACTGCAAAATATGCCTAGCAAAAAAAGTACGGCTAGACGCCACAACTGTATGTCTACAGGAGGGTGCATGTCTAACGGAAAATCCTCTGCAAGAAGCTGCCTTCCCTTTGTCTGGCTCCACGGTCAAGAGATGAGTATTCCAGCGAAAACAACATGCCTTCCAGGATCATCTGTCCTTTTTCCAAGTCCAAGGCAGTGATATGGAACTCTTCCCCCATGAGTGCCAGATTCCCCATTTCAGTCTCTACGACTACTTGCCTTTCATCGAAACTCTCGACGTGGACAACTCCTGTTAAGCGGATTGACTCCCTCTGCAAGATCTCAACCTTATGCGTACCTTGCTCAACGGGATACTGTTCCAAACTAAGCACCTCCGAAACAGGGCATAATGCCGGTTTAGTATCCTAAATATGCGTTGCTCAATAATATATGACATATGATGTAACCGGATTGGCATGTTTCCTCAAAAAGAGGTACAGTAACATTGTATGAGTTGTCTTGTATGGTTTTGACCTTACAATGCAGCGCCAATACCGCAAGACCTTGTTGGACTTGGCGTTTGATTCTGCGGGGAAACTTGGCACTGGCTGCAAGGTTGTAATCCTTGACACTCAAAATATGCATAACCTATAATCAGTTTGCCGGATTTATCAATAGGTACCGGGAGGAATGTCGGAGGTATGGCCCTCGAAGTAGGAGCGATTGTAGAGGGGATCGTTACTGGAATCACTAACTTCGGTGCTTTCGTGACCTTGCCAGATGGCAGGACCGGTTTGGTACACATCTCTGAGATCGCTGACGCGTATGTAAAAGACATCAACGAGTATGTGAAGACTAACGAAAAAGTACAAGTGAAGGTTCTGTCTGTGGATCCTTCCGGTAAGATCGGACTGAGCATCAAACAGGCCAGCCCGACGTACCGGCCGAGGCCTAGCCGTTCGCCACGCTCCCAGGCAAGTTTTGAAGACAAGCTTGCCCGGTTCTTGAAAGAGAGCGATGAGCGCCAGGCTGATCTTAGAAAGCATACAGATTCCAAGCGCGGAGGACGCGGCTCACGCCGGGATTTCTGAATAACCCTAGCCGGGGTGTTGGAATAGGTAGACAATGGGGACTTAAAATCCCCTGGGCTTCTAGCCCGTGCGGGTTCGAGTCCCGCCCCCGGCACCACGCTTAAGTTCATTTACCCTGCAATTGTTGCAACTATCAGTCCATTTTGCGTTTACGCTACTTTTTGCCTTGAGAAGTGCCAGCATCATTCACCGCTCAAAATAACTTGACAAGAATCTTTATCAGTCCTGTTGTAGCAGCATCCAAGCACCAATCCTGACGCGATCAAGTTGATCAACTGCAAGAAGCCACAGAGGACTTGGGCTGATATATGGAAGAGTACGGCGTCCCTCGATTTCATGGAGGTCATAGACTATGCTCTCATTCAAGCGTGTGATGTTTGTTAAGTATGCTGTGATCGCGTGGGCGTGTCTTGCCGCCTTAGTGATACTGTTTGGAAGCAGGATGAGGGCTGCCGTCGTAGGCCTAGTCACTTCTCTTCTTTACCTTGTCAGGCCGGGCATTCAAGAGCGGCTGTTTGTGTGTCCACATTGTGGAGGTAAGGATATCTTTGGTAGAGAGCTCCTCGCCATAAGCCGGCCCGATGTGGTTTTTTGTCCATACTGCAAGAAGGGAATACAATTTGACAGCTAGATGTGATCGGAAATGGACAGCTCTCTTTTTTGGGACGTCGCGCTGAGAAGGCATTCCCGGGATAAAGGCGGAAAAAGCATTGGCGTTTTCCTCGTCACTGGTTTGCATCTTCGCAATATATCCTCATTGTCACTTTGAGCAGCCACCTGGATTAGACCAAGTACTGGGACCTTGCTTTCGTCAGTCTTGTATTTTGGGAGATCGGGTGTCCTGTTGCATATACTTGTGTGACGGTTCTTGCGTCTATACTGAATTTTGGGTCCATTGGTTCTATGGGGTGGTTACAGGTATGAGAACCGTGGAAGATGACTTGTGGATCTACTTTGGTTATCCCAACGAGTTTTGGCGCAACAAGTGCACAGTCTGCCGGGAAAAAGTCGGGACACTCAAAGTCCCTGTGCCTGAGTGTATAGATTGCTGGAAGGTTGAAATATGGAGTCAGAGCCCGTGGTTCGTGGAAGAAATGGTTTCTGCCGGTTATGGCTCCGGTGATGGAGGTGCTGATAGCTACGGCACTAACCATAACGGTCGTCTTCCCCAACCCGGTGGCGGTTCTTGCATTGATGGGCATCTTGGAGAGTCTTGGCATCCAGGCAGCCTGAGTGGCGGACAGGACCGCCTATATTGGCTGGCGTTTGAACTGGCTGCAAGATACGGCTCTGCTTTTGTGGCCAAGGTGTCAAAACACCCTCTGCAGGTAGTTCGCACAGGCGAGCCCTTGGCCCAGTATCCATGTTCCCCAACTGACAACCTGCTCATGATTTATGCCACTTCAGTTAAGGAAAGGGAACAAATCCGGCAGGCAGTATGCCATGCTCTCGGATTGGACGCCTCGGCAGCGGCAGACATCCCTGTGCGCCGCGGATGTTGGCTGTATGATCCCATCCTGGGTCCTTGGCAGAGCTGGGAGAAGCGTTAGCATAGTCCTGACCGCGTTGCCCCGCACACCTGGACCAGGCACTTCGCGTCTCTGCCTAAGAATCAGGCTCTCTTGCCCTGAGAACACGGCCGGTAGCAACCTTAGCTATCGAGTATTGACGCATTTTGCGCCCGGGCATATAATGAAGATACATACACCCCGGTGGGGGTGGTGGGGGTGCGTCAAACCATGAACGATACGACGAGGCAAGAAGAAAAGGAAACACAGTTCAATGTCACAGGCATGACTTGTGCAGCATGTTCAGCTGCTGTGGAGCGCAGCGTGAAAGAACTCGAAGGCGTAGAGGATGTGACGGTGAACCTTCTCACTGGGACTATGCGGGTCAAGTATGACTCTGGGCAGGTTGCAGATGAAGATATTGTGAAAGCTGTTACTCAGGCTGGGTACGGAGCTTCTGTGAGAACCAAGACGCAACAGAGAGCCGGCCAAGCCGCATCTACTGGCGAACCTAAGAATGTGGTAGAGGAAGAAATCCAAGATATGAAGAGGCGCCTGGTTTCATCCCTTCTGTTTATGGTGCCTTTGATGTATGTGTCCATGGGGCCTATGATTAATTTGCCTTTACCTGCCTTCTTGTCGGACATCCAAAACTCGGTCTCGTATGCTTTCGTCCAGTTTCTCCTGGTACTGCCGGTAGCTTACGTTAACAGGAAGTTCTTCACGGTGGGTTTCAGGGCACTCTTCAGGCGGAAGCCTAATATGGATTCCCTCATTGCCGTCGGCGCTGGGGCAGGCTTGGTATACGGAGTATTTGCTATCTTCCGGATGAGTTACGGTTTAGGTGCAGGCGACCTAAACTTGGTGGCACAATACGCACACGACCTGTACTTTGAATCTTCAGCCATGATCCTTACCCTTATTACCCTCGGTGAGTTCCTTGAAACCCGGGCTAAAGCAAGGACTTCAGACGCTATAAGGAAACTCATGGATCTGGCCCCAAAGACCGCATTAGTCGAACGGGACGGGGTACAAGAAGAGATACCCGTAGAACTGGTTGAGGTAGGAGACATCGTAGTGATTAAGCCCGGAGACCGGATTCCTGTGGACGGAGTGATCATAGAAGGACAATCCCATGTAGATGAATCTGCGTTGACCGGCGAAAGCATACCGGTCAAGAAAGAAATAGGGGATCGTGTAAGCGCGGCCACCATTAACGCGTCGGGCGCTTTCAAGTTCCGGGCGACTGAAGTAGGTATGGACACTACATTTGCTAAGATTATCGCGCTTGTAGAGGAGGCAAGTGCCACCAAGGCGCCTGTAGGCAGGCTCGCAGACCAGATCAGCGGGATATTCGTCCCTGTTGTCATGGTAATCGCCCTTGTGAGTACCATTGCATGGTTGTTAGCAGGACAGAGTTTCGAGTTCGCCATGTCAATCGGGATTTCAGTGCTGGTTATTTCGTGTCCGTGTGCTCTGGGCCTTGCGACGCCGGTTGCCATTATGGTTGGGACAGGTAAAGGAGCGGAACATGGCATACTCATAAAGTCAGCTGAAGCCCTGGAAGTTCTCCATCATGTAGATACCATCGTGTTGGACAAGACAGGTACTCTGACCGAAGGCAAACCACGTGTAACAGATATTGTGCTCGGCAGTGCCGGCTCTCAAGAGGAACTTCTGGAAATCGCCGGGACCCTTGAGATGAACTCAGAGCATCATATCGCAAAAGCTATACTGAACTACGCGAATGAACTCAATATCACTTTGAGGAACATCACTGACTTCAAAGCTGTTTCAGGAAAAGGCGTGGAGGGTCACATTGACGGGAAAGCCTACTCAGCCGGGAATGTGCGCTTCATGCATGAAAAAGGCGTTGATACGTCTGCGATGGAAGAACTGATCGATGGTCTTTCAGAGCAAGCCAAGACACCCATATGTTTCGCAGCGGAAAACACTCCGCTAGGGATAATTGCTGTTGCCGATGTGCCCAAGCCGACCAGCCGGCAGGCTGTGGACAGGTTTAAGCAGATGGGAGTCAGGGTCGTAGTGCTCACAGGTGACAATTGGAAGACGGCTGAGGCGATACGGAAGCAATTGGATATCGATGAGGCCATAGCTGAGGTGTTGCCTCAAGAGAAAGACAGCACAATCCAGGGTCTCCAGAAGGATGGGCACAAAGTGGGCATGATAGGCGACGGCATCAACGATGCTCCGGCTCTCGCAAGAGCGGATGTAGGGATAGCCATAGGCGCAGGTACTGACGTGGCGATTGAGTCAGCAGACATTGTACTCATAAAGAGCGACTTGGTGGATGCTGTGGGGGCCACCGAGTTATCCAAGGCGACTATCAGGAATATCAAGCAAAACCTATTCTGGGCATTCTTCTACAACACCCTGGGTATACCGATTGCTGCGGGCTTGCTGTACCCTGCATTTGGGCTCAAGCTTTCACCGATGATTGGCGCTGCGGCAATGAGCATGAGTTCTGTGTTTGTAGTTACCAATGCATTGAGGTTGCGCAGATTTCAACCCACCGCGCCCGAGAGGCAAGAAACCGTTGATCTGCGTTTCAAGCCGGTTTCAGTGTCAAAGGTGATGGTGGAGGGTGAGGGATCCTGGGTTGAGCATACGGCTGTATCACATGGCTCATATGCTTCAGAGACTACACATAGTGACATTGATTCAACGGACCCGGATGCGGCCGGAAGATCCGTTGTCCGGTCTGATGTCTGGGACACAAGAGAAGAGGAGGATGTATTAATGAAGAAAATCCTGAAGGTCAGTGGCATGATGTGCCAGCACTGCCAGATGAGGGTCGAAAAGGCGCTTGGAGCAGTGGATGGGGTAGGCAAAGTTGAAGTGAGCCTTGAGAACCAGACTGCTGAGGTATCCCTAGAGCACAATGTATCTGATGAGGTGCTGAAGCAGGCCGTGGAAGAGGCCGGTTACACAGTTATCGAAGTATCTTAACATGGTCGGTATCAAGACTATGGACATAGGTAGTGGGAGATGGAAATGCGGGCAGACAAGGACAAAACGTTAAGGAAACTCAAGACTGTAAGGGGACAGATAGACGGGCTTATCCGTATGGTTGAGGATGACCGGTATTGTATCGAAATCTCCACTCAACTCATGGCGTCTATCGGCATCTTGAAAAACATAAACAGAGACATCCTTCATGCGCATTTGAGACACTGTGTCAGCGAAGCTTTTGAGGATCCTGAAAGCAAGAAGCAGAAGATAGATGAGATTATATCGGTAATAGACAAGCTTGCTAGATAGATAACTAGATAAGGTGCCTGATAGGTTCGGATAGCTTAGCTCGTGCCTGGGCCCCGGTTCGCGCGATGACCGGATTGGGGCTCATTCGCGTTGCAGGCCGGTCGGACCAGGTGATCAGAGGCAAGCGGGGCTCACATCCCTCTTACAGCGAGCACTTCTTTCGCCGGGGTACGGTCTCCGGTACAATTTATCATCCGCGGGGCATCAAGATATCTAATGGAAAAGCTCAGGTCTTCATACAGCAGGACAATGCGGTTGGTCGCTTGATTGGATAAGACTACCGGGCCAGGGTGTTTGGCTAGCCATTCGGCAAGCCGGACCTGATCTTCCCAGGTGAAACCTTGTTTGGAGTATTGGGTGAACTCCACGTCATAGGGAGGATCGGCATAGATGAGATCGTCTGGTTGGATGGGCATGTCCTCGAAATCAGCGCACATGAATTCCCAGTTCCTGAACAGGTTTTGGTATGCCGAGAAATCCCGGATGTAGTTAATCGTCTTGTACCTGCCAAAGGGTACATTGAATCTGCCTTTCTTGTTGAACCTGCAAAGGCCGTTATACCCGGTGCGGTTGAGGTAATAGAATAATTCCGCTGCTTCTTTGGTGTTGCTGAGGCCTTGCTGTATGAGTTCATTGAAGCGGCTACGGTGGGAATAATAGAGTTCTTTATCGTTCCGCATGTCTATTTCAACCTGAAGCCCTCTTGAGAGCCATCGAAAGAAGTTGATGAGATGCGGGTTTATGTCGTTGAGCAGGGCGGAGTCTGGCATAAGCCCCAAAGTTACAGACAATCCTCCGCAAAAAGGCTCAACCAGACGCCTGTGGGCGTGCGGAGCCCAATACTCACGTAGGTAGGGGACTAACCACCGTTTGCCACCTGCCCATTTTAGGGGTGGGCGCAGTGTGTTGTTTTCCTGCTCCCGCTGTGGTGCTAACGCCATATGTTATCTGCTTCCTCTCAGAACTATCCTGGTTTGTATGTGGTTCTCGCAGTCATGCTGGGAGCTTGTTCTACACGCCAGCGGTATAGTCCTGCACATTGCAAAACCGGGGAACGGTTGAGCCAACCACGTTGGGTGTTGATGTGAGTGTCTTGAAGGGTGCGTCTTTCCACTTATGATGTAAAATGCGGGGCAGAGGATTTGGCTGATGGTACAAGAGCGACTGTGGCCAGCATTACTTCGAAACAACATCCCCGGGAATACCATCACTTGTTTCCTGCATCCCTCTTAGAAGAAGCAGGAGTGCCTGATGGCCAGATTTCGAGAGCCCTTAACTGTGCCCTGATTACCTGGCGCACCAACCGTACCATATCCAACAAAGATCCTATAACCTACTTAAAGGAACGAGCGAGCAGTGGTTCTCTTGGGGCAGATGAGTTAAGAAGATGCTTAAGAACCCACCTGATTCCCTATGAACAGCTAGCTGTGGGGTAGAGGGTCTTACAGGTGATGAGCGGCATGCAAAAGTGAAGAAGGACTATGAAGCTTTCTTGTCAGCCAGGGCAGCTCTATTGGAACCGCTGCACTGTATGCCTGCAATGGAGAAACTCTTAGTATTAGTCAGATTTTTGAACAAGCAGGCTAACTACCGTTTCATGCTAAAACGATCTTATAGGCGCGGCATTCGGCTTGAGTATTCTGGTACTTGTACCTCAGTTGCAACGCTTAGCAAAAGGTCTAGAGATGTAAAGGTCTAAGGCTTAAGCTTGCCCGGGGAAAAATCACCGGATAAGGCGTTGCACCCACAAAATCAGGCTGGTGGGCCATACAGGACTCGAACCTGTAACCCTCCGATTAAGAGTCGGATGCTCTGCCAATTGAGCTAATGGCCCAGGAAAAGGGATTGGTAGCGGCGACTGGATTCGAACCAGTGACTCTACGGGTATGAACCGTATGCTCTAACCATCTGAGCTACGCCGCCACATAGCATAGATAATTATAAGCAGGATATGAGCTTTCGTCAACATTTTAGCTCGGCTCTTGCTACCGGCCAGTGATATTGTCACCCTGGAAGCGGACTGAGAAAACGGCGCACACATGTACCAGTCTGACGGATCTTCAACGCTAGTTCTCGGAAAATGGTGCATCACGTGAACCGATCTTTCTCGTTTCCGGTTTCTGTACAGGCGAAATGGTGTACTATGTGCGCCATTCTTGCGGGTTTGATGTACCTCGATAGTTGAAATGGTGCACTAGATGCACCATTTTCAGGGTTTTCCGACCCTACGACCGCCAAAATGGTGTACGACGTACACCATTCTTGCCAGTTTGAGCTGCGATCTCAGCAGAAATGGTGCACCAGATGCACCAATCTGCCTGGTTTTCGATAGAGCACCCGGAAAAATGGTACACAGGATGCACCAAACTGCCGGGTCTTGAGGGTGTTGTTCGCCAAAACGGTACACCACGTGCACCATATTTCCAGCTTTCAGGCCTCATCGCGGCCCAAATGGTGCACTGCATGCACCAGTCTTGCTTGCTTGAACTACGATTTCAGCAGAAATGGTGCACTAGGTATACCATTCTTCCTACCCTCAGCTAGCTAAGGCTTTTGCAACCAGCGCAAGCCAAAATCCTAGGAGTGACAAAATCACTGTCAGTTGACACATTTTAGCCAGGTAGTGTTGGGTATACACCGAGTATTGGCGGATTTGCTATGTTGTTCCGGGCACTAGAGCATTACACCCCAAACGCACAAAGATTACTCTGGCATCCTCCACCGTTCCAAACATATGTTGTTTCTTCGACAGGCATTTGCTTCCCAGCAGCAACCCGTAAGGACAAGCCCCGACATCAAATGCGCGCCGAACGGTATAAAATGGAAACACAACCAAGGGGGATATCAATGTGAGCAAAGTCACCGGTTTTCTAAAGAACAAGTTTGGCCGGCTTGGGAAGAGGCCCAGACAAGAAGCAGGCAGTGATGAAGCCCTCGGGCAGGCTACTGCGAACCAGATGTCAATGATACCCCTGTACCTGGTTTATCTAATCGCGTTTTTGCTGGGCCGGGTGCGGATCGTAGGCGCGCTTAGTCCTTTTGGCCCCGGGTTCTACGTAGGTTACCGCACTGTGCTTGGCGGGCTTTCCATACTATCAGCCGTTGCCGTGCTTGCGGGCACTGCAAGTCTCCGGCAATGGAATCTGCTCATCCCAGCGGGTCTCTCAATAGTGGGGATCACTCTGCTTACGCGTGAAGAGAGGAAAAGCGGTTATCCACGTATAGTGAATGCAGTGATCGCGGGTTTCTGCGTCTTCATGGCACGGATTGGTGCGGGGATCGCCACAAGGCCAAGTTTTTCACTCTATCTTTCCGCCTTCATGGAAGCATCATGCACTATAGTCTCGGGATTGATTTTCATTTCAGCCCTTGACCAGGCCTCCAGTGCAGAAAAACCAGGTTTGCAGTCCACGAAGACAGGACAAGCCCTGATCGTTATGAGTTTGTTCGCCATTGGCGGCCTTCAGGGTCTTAAACTGCTCAATTTGGACATAGGCATCATTGTAATCATGGCTGCCGTTCTTGTCCTGGCCTACGCTTGCGGTCCGAGTGTAGGGGCGTTAACAGGAGTATTAGGCGGCTTGGCCGCGTGCCTCACAGGGGTGGAAGGTCCTGAGATAATCGGACAGCTGGCCGTAATCGGGGTTCTCTCAGGATTAGGAGGGAAACTAGGCAAACTAGGCAAACTAGAAGCAACCCTGGGATATATGTCTGCAGGCCTCGGCATGGCGTTCTTTTCTGACTCAGCTTCACTAATACGGCACAGGTTGACAGAGCAAATCATTGCATCGGCCTCGATCCTGTTCATCACCCCTGGAGTCAGAGCATATCTGTTTGAGTGTGTCTCCGGGTTTGTGCCTGCCGTTCGCCAGGTTGACAGGCGTGTTGGCTCAGACCCCGTTCAGAGGGAAAAGGCAGAATACAAGCCGGCTGCGATATTCAATGTGCTTTCAGAGCTTGGCCGCTTATTTGAGGAGGCAAGCGTTACAAGGTCAGGATTACCTGAGCATAATGGGACCGGTTTAGATAAGGGCACCCGGGCCGGCCTCGCTGTCGCGAAAGTTCTTGGCGCAGCGGTTACCGGGGCGGGCGAGCGGGTAGACAGGAGGAGTTCAGGCCGGGCAGTTGAGGTTCAAGGAGATCACGATCTGGATGTGGCCACCATCAGGCATCTTTTTGAGAAAACATGCCAGGATTGTGGGAACCGCCGTTTTTGTTGGGAAGAGCATTTTGGAGAAACATATGAAGACTTCATCACCCTTGCCCGCAAGGCCAGGCTCGCGGGTAAACTGGGTTTGTACGACAGCAGTCTGGTTATAGCTGACCGGTGCGGCAGGTTTCGCGAAATGGTACTTCACCTCAATTACGAAAAGCATATAGACAGGCTTGAAAAGCAGCTGGATTCCATTGAATCTGACACGATAGGGTGTCTTGCCTACCAATTCAAGTGCCTTAGCCAGCTCAAGGCAGAGATGGATCCGGGCCGGATTACAAGCTCAAGCTCAAAGAAAAGCCCTTCCCTCAAGCTATCTGTAAAGGGCACTACAATCGCAGCGTCAGGGGTTGAAAAACCGGGCGACATGTGGGTCAGGTATGATTTAGACCCAGGGAGGACGCTGCTGATTTTGGTGGACGGGATGGGCAAAGGTGAAATTGCCGCCAAACAAAGCAGGGATGCTGTGCGGCTTCTGAAATCACTGATAGACTGCCGGCTCGACCACACCACATGTATATCTTTCTTGAACTCTACTCTGCATCTTGCGTGGAGGCCTGATAGTTTCGTAGCTCTTGACTGCGTGGTGATAGATGCAGAGGTAGAGAGGGCGTACTTTTACAAGCTCGGAGCACCTCCGTCGTTTATCAGAAAAAGCGATGGGAACGTCCTGGCAGTCCGCGGCTCCAACCCTCCTGCAGGGTCCGTAACCCATGTGTTCTGTCACGGTACAAGTGAACCTATCAGTCCCGGCGACTTGATCTTCTTGGTTTCAGACGGTGTTTTCAGGTCAAGCCCGGTGCCGGCAAGGGCAGAGCACATGCTTATGATGAGATTAGGCCGCTTGAAAGAAGGAACTCTGGCCGATTACGTAAAATCCCTTGTGAATCACAGCCTCCGCTATCAAAGGCAGACGCCAAACGATGATATAACAGTAGTAGGTGTTCTCATAGAGAGTATTTGAAAATGCTGCCGGCAAATGGTATGTCTATGTAGGAAAATGCTACAGGGGTGATTCACTCGGCTCGGGATCCTGTGAAACAAGTCCTGGACACCGTTGCTTCAGCCATCCGGGAATACAACATGATTGAACCAGGCCACAGAGTAATCTGCGCTGTTTCCGGCGGGCCTGATTCCATGTGTTTGTTGGACAGCCTTCACGTCCTATCCAGTGAGATGGGCTTCAGCCTATATGTAGCCCACCTTCATCACCACATGCGCGGCGAGCAAGCTGACAAAGACGCCCAACTTGTTGTGGATTTTGCCACGTCGCGGGATATTCCTGTTGAGGTAGGCCACGCAGAGGTTTTCAAGCTTGCAGACACCTTGAAAGTTGGGGTTGAGGAAGCGGGCAGGATTGCCAGGTACGATTTCTTCTTCAGATTGATGAAGCAGATTGGCGCCCATAGGATTGCTTTGGGCCACAACATGAACGATCAAGCTGAGACAGTGATCATGAGGCTGGTCCGGGGAGCGGGAACCCAGGGCTTAGCAGGCATCCCGCCTGTTAACGGCCCGGTGATAAGGCCGGTTATCCAAGTCCCAAGGGCGCTCATCGAGGAGTACTGCCGCCAGCGAAACCTCCCGGTGATAACCGACGTATATAATCTTGATCTCAAATATACGAGAAACCTGGTAAGGTACAAGATCATTCCCGGACTCGCAGATATGCTGAATCCGTCTCTGATTGAGACCTTAGCTAAGACGGCAAAGGTCTTGAGATGGGACGCGGATTTTCTTGAGGAGCAGGCAGAAGCAGCGTTTCTCAACGCTTCAATGAAAGAAGGCAGGGTTACCCTGGTCAGCGAAGAGAGTTTGCAGGTTCTTCCTAAAGCCATTGGGTCAAGGGTATTGGAAAAAGCCTGGCAGGAATGCACCGGAGAAACAGATAGTTTAGAGATGAGCCACATTCTGCGGTTGTTGGAAGGCAGCGAGGATACCCTTTCGTTGCCAGGGAAGGTAACTGCCCACAGGTATCAGGGGTACATCAGTTTTTACCCGCCTCCGCCGGAAGACGTTGATATTAAGATCCAAGTACCGGGACAGACTTTTGTGCCTCAGTTAGGCTTATGTGTCAAGACCAGGATTCTAAAAAACCCCGGCGGTGAGGATCGGAGGAGCAGGTTTACGCAGCAAAAGAGCTTTTTTATGCTGGAATTAAAGGCATGGGCGGACTACAATAAATGTGAGGGAGAAATCCGGCTCCGTACGAGACGGACAGGTGACAGGATTGCCCCCTTGGGGATGCAAGGGAACGAGAAGACAGTCAAAGATCTGCTCATATCCATGCGTGTCCCTCGCTACTACCGCAGTTTTGTCCCTATTTTTGTATCTGGAGACAAGCTTGTTTGGGTTGGGGGTTTCCGGTTAAGCGAGCAGTTCAAGGTGGGCGCTGATAGCTGTAAGATTATTGAAATCGAGATAGAGCCGTTATTGCGGAAAAGGCAGAATTGTGCTACGATTTAGCGAGTAAGCTTAAGTATGGAAAAGGTAGAAGATGGCTGTGGAAGATGAACGGAGAGAGGGATTGGATTGAACAGCAGGATATGGAGAAGCCTTGCAATCTACGTTTTGCTCATGTTTGTGGCAATATCTTTGGTTGATCTCTTTGCCCCCAAGGATCAGCTTGCTGACATGGACTTTAACCGGTTTCTTTCCCATGTGGAAAAGGGTGAAATAGTCTCCATCACGGTAACCGACCAAAAAGCTGCTACAGGAGCTGCAATCGGCACTCTAAAGGACGGTACGAAGTTTAGGACGGTCATCCCGATCGACCCTGAACTATATCAATACCTGGTTTCTTCAGGGGTTGTGGTGGAACTGAGGCTCCCACAGGAACCGTCAATATGGGTATCTCTCTTGACCAACATGTTGCCTGCATTATTAATGGTAGGGATATTTTTCTACATGATCCAGCAAACCCAGGGCGGCGGGAAGCAAGTGATGCAGTTTGGCAGGTCCAGGGCGAAACTGCAGTCAGACTCACATCAGAAAGTCACGTTTGCTGATGTAGCCGGCTGCGATGAAGCTAAGGAAGAATTGCAGGAAATAGTAGACTTCCTCAAGTACCCGAAGAAGTACGTTGAAATGGGCGCCAGGATTCCAAAAGGGGTGCTGCTTTTCGGAGCGCCAGGCACAGGTAAGACGTATCTGGCCAGGGCAGTTGCTGGAGAGGCCGGCGTGCCCTTCCTGTCCATCAGCGGATCTGACTTTGTCGAGATGTTTGTCGGTGTAGGTGCTGCGAGAGTAAGGGACCTGTTTGATCAAGCTAAGAAGCGGGCTCCGGCTATCGTGTTCATTGATGAGATCGACGCAGTAGGCCGTATGAGAGGAGCAGGCATGGGCGGCGGACACGATGAAAGGGAGCAAACCCTCAACCAGCTCCTGGTTGAAATGGACGGGTTCAGCGTTAACCAGGGGATTATCGTTATGGCCGCTACCAACAGGCCGGACATCCTTGACCCGGCGCTTCTGAGGCCTGGAAGGTTTGACCGCCAGGTCGTGCTTGATAAACCAGACTTGAAAGCACGGACAGCAATATTGAAGGTCCACAGTCGCGGCAAGCCTTTGGCTAAAGATGTCGACCTTGAGGTTCTGGCGAAAGCTACCCCAGGGTTCACTCCTGCAGACCTTGAGAATGTGATCAACGAAGCTGCGCTGCTTGCTGCAAGGCACAGGAAGAGACGTATCGGGATGCACGAGCTTGAAGAAGCGGTTCAAAGGGTGGTTGCAGGGCCGAGGAAGAAATCCAGGATTATAAGCGAGAAGGAAAAGCGGGTTATTGCATTCCATGAAGCCGGGCATGCACTGGTTGCAAACAGGCTTCCCAATGCTGATCCTGTCCACGAAGTAGCGATTATTTCACGAGGCGGTGCCCTCGGGTACACCCTCCAGCTACCTACGGAGGACAGGTATCTCATAACCAAGTCTGAGATTCTGGATAGGGTTACTTCGGCTTTGGCAGGGCGGGCTGCAGAAGAGATGATATTTGATGAAGTTTCAAGCGGCGCCGCAAATGACCTTGAAGTGGCAACCCGCCTGGTCCGGCGTATGATCATGGAGTTTGGCATGTCAGAGAAACTGGGGCCCCTTACTTTCGGCAAGAAGGAAGGGCAGGTGTTCCTGGGCAGGGATCTTGCCAGAGAAAGGGACTTCTCTGAAGAAGTTGCTGCAGCGATAGACCAGGAAGAGAGCGACATAATCAAGCAATGCTACGAGCGGGCTAAGCAAATCCTGGCTGAGAACCGCGAAACCCTGGTGCTGCTCGCGGAAACCCTTCTGGAGAAGGAAACCCTGAAGGCAGAAGAGCTAGAGCGCCTGATGGCCGGCAAGCCTCTTGAGGACGCTGAGCCAGAGCCAGAGAAAACAGCCAAGAGCGCTGAACCTTCCAAGGATGTCGTGGATGAAGGATTTTCAAAGGAAGTACAGCGACTGGGCAGGGTAACCCCTGTTCCTGAAGTCCAGTAAGTGCTTGAGTTGAAGTTGATACGGAACACAACCGGCCGCCGGCACACAAACCGGCGGCTTTTTGTTATTTGTAAGGTATTTTGTCCGCTTGTCCGCCTTGCAGTGCCTTGATAGCGGGCGGTGCATTGATATTGAAGGACTTTTGACTTCATAGGAAGAACACAATAATGCTGTAGCTGGAAACAAGTACCTTGTTCCCAGGTGAGAACTTGAATTCCGGTGGGGTTTAATTGACTTCCAAACTTCCGTACATTGGTTTTGCCAAGGTCTACGATGAAATAATGGCGGATGTACCTTATGACCGTTGGCTTGGCTACATCGAGTCAATTTGGTCAGCCAATGGCTTTTCGCCTGTTTCGGTGCTTGATTTAGCTTGCGGGACAGGCAACATGTCATTGCGTCTTGCCAGGAGCGGGTACCTGGTAACAGGGATCGACCGTTCGGACCAAATGCTCGAAGTCGCCCGGCAAAAGGCCCGGGATGAAGGCCTTTATATCGAGTTTCTCAAAGGCCGTATGGAAGATTTCATTACTGAACAGCAGTTTGACGCGGCTGTGTGCGTGTTTGACAGCCTCAATTACCTCCTGGAAGCAAAGGATGTCCAGTCTTGCTTTGAGTCAGTATTTGGAGCACTTAATCCCGGTGGGTATTTCATGTTCGACGTGAACACCCGGTTAAGGCTATCAACAATACCTACCGACACCAACATATTCCAGGGCCCATGGTTTTTCGTGGTGTGGCGGGACTTGTGGGATGAAAGCAATGAGTGGTGGCAGGCTAACCTTACAGGCTTCCTGAAATGCAACGGGATGTGGTGCAGGTTTGATGAGATTCACAGGGAAAGAGCGTTCCCTCTTGAAACACTTGCTGCCTGGCTTGAGGCGGCAGGTTTTGTCGTAAAAGGCATTTACGAGCCTCATGCTTTCAAGCCGGCAGCTGAAACCACCCTCAGAGCTTACTTCGTGGCCTGGAAGCCAGGTAGCTGAGAAAAGAGTAGACAAGAGTATGCAAACCGCTTTCCCAGGTCCGGCTGCCATAGCTGTAGCTAGGATTTAGCGTGTATCATGAGTTGCCAGGGTTCCTTATTGCACAAGATAAGACAGCAAACACAATTGGAGGGCGGCCGATGCTATCGACAAAAAAGGGCAAGTCAGGTGGCATTTTCAACACAGTAGAGCTGGGAACCGGTATACTGCTTCACTATCTACCTGAATCCAAATGGAAAACCCTGTCCATCGACGTTTTCTGCAAAATCCCTGCAATGGCAAATAAACTTGCAGCTCTTTCCCTGGTACCCAGGCTGGCTGCAAGGGGCACTGCGGATTTGCCTACCATGCAGCACATCTCACGGTTCCTCGAAGATATGTACGGCGCTGCCATGGGCGCAGACGCCAGGAAAGTCGGGCCTATCCAGGTCATCAGGTTCGGCATAGACTTACCATCTCCGGCTCACTTAGGTTGGGATATCTCCGGCAAGTCAGCCGGCCAGCTTGTTTCCCAGGCGTTTTCGTTTGTCTGGGATCTGGCTACCAGTCCTAACCTGAGAGACGGCGCCTATCCTCAAGAGGTGTTCGAAGTTGAACGGGACGAGCACCGGCGCGCCATAACCGGCCTTATCAATAACCGTCCGTACTACGCTACACTCCGTTTAATGGATGAGATATCCCAGGGAGACCCAAGAGGGCTTCCTGCATGGGGTAAATTACCAGACCTTGAGCAGGCTAATCCAAGGGATACATGGGACACGTGGAAACAAACTCTGTCCCAGTGCCCTATCAGCATTTACGTGGTGGGCGAGGGCGCAGGGGAGGTTGCCGGGTTTCTGAGTGATTACGATCTGAGGTTCCCATGTGCCAGGTCTGAGCAGGTGGTGGATATATCAAAAGAGCTGGATCCTCCTCCCCTGCCGGAAAACGTCTTGCGGGTTGAGGATTTCCTGCCGGGAGAGCAGACTGTACTGTGTATGGCTTTTGGAACAGGAATCCGTGAAGGGGATCCCCTGTTGCCTGCTATGCTGTTTTGCGACGGCATTCTGGGAGGATTTTCACATTCGAAGCTGTTTACCGTTGTAAGAGAACAGTATAGCCTGGCATATTTCTCGGATACGAT
Source organism: Candidatus Fermentithermobacillaceae bacterium (assembly GCA_012837895.1). Classification (GTDB taxonomy): domain Bacteria; phylum Bacillota; class Sulfobacillia; order Fermentithermobacillales; family Fermentithermobacillaceae; genus DTU015. The sequence continues at coordinate 48,707 of DUQH01000029.1, forward strand.
TCCAAATACGTGGCGGGGTCTCATTATAGCTACGTCTGGTATTTCAGACAGCGACAGGGCTGAAGTTGAAAGCTTGATTTCAGGCCAGGTTGAAGCTATGAAGAAAGGTGATATTTCAGACAAGGAGATGGAGAGTATCAGAATGGGGCTGGTGAGGAGGTTGATGACAGAGGGTGATTCCCAGACAGCCCTTGTGATGCGGTCTCTTAGTCACGAAATCCTTGGAGGGATAGCTACACCCCAGGCACTCGCAGATGCTATCTTGAAAGTGACCAAAGAAGATGTGGTCAAAGTGGCGTCACAAATGGAGCTCAAAGCAGTATACACTCTGAGGGCAAAGGAAGATGCAGTTGAACAAGCGCACCATTCTTAAGAATGAACTCCTCAAAGAAGAGATTCATGGAGAGGTCATAGATGGCATAAAGGTTTTCGTGTTGCCCAAGAGGGGCTTCAAAAGGAAGTACGCTGAGATATCTGTGCATTACGGCTCCAACGACAATGCCTTCATACCCAATGGTACCGGTGAGCCGGTCGAAGTTCTCCCGGGCATAGCTCATTTCCTGGAACATAAGATGTTCGAGAAACAATGGGGCGAAGCCTTTTCTGCCTTTGCGGGTATAGGAGCGTCAGCAAATGCCTACACAGCTAACAACTACACCTCGTACCTTTTCTGGACTCTTGAAAACTTCGCTCAAGCGTTGGAACTCCTTATGGAGGTCGTGTTTTCGCCCCATTTCGCCGACCAATCTGTGGAAAAGGAAAAGGGCATAATAACCCAGGAAATACGGATGTACCATGACCAGCCCGGTTCCAGGCTTCTCAAGGAGACACTGTCGTCCCTCTTCCTCAAACACCCTGTACGCTTAGACATAGCAGGAACTGAAAGTTCGATTAAGCAGGTGACCAAGGAACTCCTCTACCTGTGCCACTCAAATTTCTACTGTGGAGCCAACACCAGCTTGTATATGGCTGGGGATTTCCACCCTGACGAAGCTCTTGACTTAGCCGCAGGCATTATTTCCAGTAGGGGGCTTAAGCCTTGCAGGCCGCCTGAACGTATCCGCCCCGATGAGCCGGAAGAAGTTGGCGGCGATGTGAGAGTGAATATGCATGTGCCTACACCTTTACTTCAAATAGGGTGGAAGGATATCAACCTCAAAGAAGGCCGGGACTTGATCCTGCGTGAGACCTCGGTAAATTTGCTTCTCGAGCTCATGTTCGGCAGGAGTTCTTCCTTCTTCAGAAAGGTCCAGGAAGAAGGGCTGGCTGACCGCATCAGTTTTTCCTATGAGGCATGGCCTGACTATGGGTTCGCGATAGTTGGTGCAGAGACTACCTGTCCTGACAAGCTTAGGGGAATGGTGTTTGATGAAATTGAAAGGGTCCGGAGCAGGGGCGTTGAACCCAAGGATTTTGAAAGGTTAAGGAGGACCTTGTTTGGCCGGTTCATCACATTGTTCGATTCGTTTGACACAGTAGGGCAGGTCCAAATGCGTCTCTCGGATACCGGCGAGGACTTGTTTTCATATGGGTCGCTACTTAAGCAGCTAGACCTGGATACTGTAATGTCAGGACTGGACTGCCTGGACAGGGAGAGAGCCGTTACTACGGTTATTGCTGACAGCGGTAAACGCAGCAAGGACACATCGAGGTTGGAGCAAGAGCAATAAGCCCGCAGGGAGAGGGGTGTAAATGGTGGACACGGTTAGCGCTCATAGGCAACCGGGGAAGGTTTTTGCGGATATGGCAATAACCAACATAGGCCAGCTACTTACAATGAATCCGGGGAAAGGGCCAAAGAGAGGCGCTGAAGCTCAAGACTTAGGGATAATAGAAAATGCTTTTCTGGCTTCTCACGAAGGTAAAGTGGTAGCATGCGGGCCGCAGGCAGTGTTTTCTGAAAAGGTTGAGCTGGCAGCCGGAGCTACGGTAACAGATGCGCGTGGCAAGGTGGTTGCTCCGGGCTTCATCGATTCACACACCCATGTGGTTTTTGCAGGTTGGCGCGGAGAAGAGTATGGGATGAGGAGCCGGGGTGCTTCGTACCTGGAGATAGCCGCACAAGGCGGGGGCATCATGAGTACTGTGAGGGCGACCAGGGCTGCGTCTAAAGAAGAGCTCATCCAAAGGACGCTTGGCTTCCTGGATGAAATGCTAAGCCTGGGGACAACTTCATGTGAAGCCAAGAGCGGTTACGGCTTGAACTTGGAGACAGAGATCAAGCAACTTGAGGTTATCCAGGAGTGCAACCGCCTCCATCCTATAGATCTTGTCCCGACATTCATGGGTGCCCATGCTTTCCCTCCTGAGTTCAAACAAGATCGTAAAGCCTACATTGATGAAGTAATCAGGATGCTTGAGCCTGTAAGGAGCAGGAATTTGGCCAGGTTTGCAGATGTGTTTTGCGATGTGGGGAACTTCACCCTTGAAGAAAGCAGGTTGATTCTGGAAGAAGCCAGGAAGCATGGATTTGAACTGAAAATCCACGCAGATGAACTTGAGAATACAGGCGCAACAGAGTTAGCTTGCGAACTGGGCGCAGTGTCCTGTGATCATCTGATAAAAGTGTCGCAAGAGGGCATAGACATGCTGGCTGGAAGTGACACAATAGCTGTGCTGCTTCCTGCCACGTCGTCCTTTCTTGGGGAATTCCCAGGCGCTCCTGGCAGGAAACTGCTTGACAGCGGTGCAGCCGTGGCCATAGCCACCGACTTCAATCCAGGCACGTGTACTGCCATGTCTATTCCCTTGTGTATGACCCTGGCTTGCTCAGCGCTGGGCTTTTCGCCGGAAGAAGCCTTTGTGGCAGCAACCTGGAATGCCGCATGGGCTGCAGGGCTTGGTGGAACTGCAGGCGGTTTCGGGCAGGGGTTTGCCATGGACGCGGTTATCTTTGATACGAACAACTACCTGGATGTACCTTACAGGTTTGGCACAAATCTCGTCGATACGGTGATAAAAGCAGGAAAACCAGTGAGGAGCAAGAACAATAAGTAATTGCAGACCCGTAATAGCGGATTCGTAGGTGGTGAAAACAGTGGATGGGGACAACAAGAAGATTCTTCACGGCCTTAGGGAACGCGACCTGGAAAAGCAGTACCGCTCCGAGTTTCAGCAATATGAAGAATGGAGAGCTTCGCAGGCAGAGGAGCCTGAGGCCGGTGTGATTGAAGCTAAGGAGCAGCCTAAAGAAAAGGCAAAGAAAGGTTTTACCAAGCTAGATTTCATATTCCTGGGCCTGGGCTTCCTGGTAGCTCTTCTCTGGCGGGGATGTCAGGCATCGTAGGGAAGGCAGTAGTTGGCTGGAGTTTTTCTGTCTCTAACTCAATCTTGTGGAGTTTCAAGTCAGGAAAGGGGAGTTGATCTTGAAGTCAGACATTGAAATTGCCCAATCAGCCAAAATGTTACCGGTATTGGAAATTACCAGGAGCCTTGGGATACCTGATGACTACGCGGAGAACTACGGCAAATACAAGGCCAAGCTCACCCTCGATCTACTGGACTACCTGAAAGATCGCCCTAAAGGAAAGTACATAGTGGTTACAGCTATCACTCCCACCCCTCTGGGTGAAGGCAAGACTACAACTGCCATCGGGGTGGGCCAAGCCATGGGCAGGCTGGGCAAGAGTGTAATAAACACCATACGCCAGCCTTCTCTTGGCCCGGTATTCGGGATCAAGGGCGGTGCCGCAGGCGGCGGTTATGCCCAATGCGTACCCATGGAGGATTTTAACCTCCACTTCACCGGGGACACCCATGCCGTGGCCACAGCCCACAATTTGCTGGCAGCGTTTCTGGATGCAAGCATATTGCACAAAAACCCGCTTAACATAGACCCCCTTACTATTACCTGGCCTAGGGTCTTGGATATTTCTGACCGGGCGCTCAGGAACATCGTGATTGGACTGGGCGGTTCTCAGAACGGTTATCCAAGGGAGACGGGTTTTGATATCGCAGTTGCATCTGAAGTCATGGCTATTCTAGCCCTGACCACCGGTCTCAAAGACCTGAGAGAAAGGCTAGGCCGTATAGTAGTCGGTTACTCCTATGACGGGAAGCCTGTAACAGCTGAAGACCTGCAGTGCGCAGGCGCCATGGCAGTATTGATGAAAGATGCGATAAAGCCCAATGTGATACAGACGCTCGAAAATACACCTGTGTTTGTCCACGCAGGGCCCTTTGCCAACATAGCTCACGGCAACTCGTCGGTGCTTGCCGACATGATGGCGACACGCCTGGCTGATTACACCATTACCGAGGCAGGTTTCGGAGCCGACATAGGTGCCGAGAAGATGTTCAATATCAAGTGCCGCCACAGCGGGCTCAGGGTTGACGCTGCTGTACTGGTAGCTACTATCCGGGCGCTCAAGATGCACGGCGGTGCAATCAAAGCTGTCCCGGGCAAACCCCTGGACACTGAAGCCCTGTCGAAGGAGAACATGGAAGCACTTGACAAGGGTTGCGAGAACCTGGACAAGCAAATCGAAAACGTGCTCCTGCACGGGGTTCCCTGTATTGTTGCGCTCAACCACTTCCCAACAGACACCGACAAAGAAGTCGAGTTTGTACTGGAGAGGGCCAAGAAAGCCGGAGCTTCTGCAGCTGTTGTATCGAAGGTATGGGCTGAAGGCGGCCCGGGCGGCATAGATCTCGCCAAAGCAATTATCGATGTGACTGAAAAAGAGCCTGCGGACTTCCGGTTCCTCTACCCGTCGGACGCTTCTATCAAGGAGAAGATCGAAACCATTGCTACCAAGATATACGGGGCAGACGGCGTAGACTACTTGCCATTGGCCAATAGGCAGATAAGACGTTACACCAGGCTTGGTTTTGGAAACCTGCCTATCTGCATGGCCAAGACACACCTGTCCTTGTCCCATGATCCTAACCTTAAAGGTCGTCCGAGGAACTTCAGGGTCACTGTGAGAGAAGTACGGGCGTCTATGGGAGCCGGGTTCCTGTATCCGTTGCTCGGTGAGATGCGGACCATGCCCGGGCTTCCTTCCAAGCCGGCAGGAGCAGGCATGGATATTGACGAGTACGGAAAGGTCACCGGTTTGTTCTAGATCTTAGGCTTGTTCCGGATTCTAGGGTCAGGGCGTTTTTCAAGCGATATGCCAAGAAAAAGCGGGCTACATCTGGTGCGGTCAATCCTGCGCCTTGTAGCCCGCTTGAAGTAAGAGGGTGTGAGAGATGAGTTCAATAGCACATGTAAAAGGGTTCAAGATCGGCCACGCCGGCGATTTACAAGGCATCACAGGCATTACTGTAGTCTTGTGTGAAGACGGGGCGGTGGGCAGCGTAGCTGTTGTAGGCGGGGCGCCGGGTACCCGGGAGACCGATTTGCTGAGGCCTTCAAATACCGTGCATGAAGTGCACGGTATATTCTTGACCGGCGGTTCCTCCTTCGGGCTCAATGCGGCTGCAGGTGTTGTGAGATACTTAGAAGAGAAGGGTATCGGATTTGACACCGGAGTAGCCAGAGTGCCTATTGTAGTGGGTGCGGTAATATTCGACTTAGCCATGGGCGATCCCCGGTGCCGCCCTACTCCTGATATGGCGTATGCTGCCTGTATCAACGCCGGGAGCTGGGAACTCCTTTCAGGAAATGTGGGTGCAGGAATCGGCGCTACCGTTGGCAAACTATTCGGCCCCCAGTACCTGATGAAATCAGGCCTGGGGAATGGGTATATCCGGCTTGAAAGCGGGGTGTCTGTAGGATGCGTCATGGTTGTTAACGCAGTTGGGGACGTAGTCAATCCCGCCACGGGACAGATTCTTGCAGGAGCGTATGACCGCAACTCCCGGCGCTTCCTGAATGCCGGCAGGCACAGCTCAAATCTAGCAGGATTTGACCGGATTTCCGGGAGCGACAGCGGTGATTTGGCAGGGCGCAATACCACAATCGGGGTGGTAGCTACTGATGCAGGATTGACTAAGGAGGAATGCAGGCGTGTTGCCATCATGGCCCTAGGCGGCCTCGCCCAGGCAGTAAGGCCTGTATTTACGCCATTTGACGGGGATACCGTTTTTGTGGTTTCCACAGGGAAGAGCGGGTACAGGTCCTTTGAAAGTCCCGGGCTGAGGGCGTCCCTGGTGGCGGAAATAGGCATTGCCGCACAACAGGTTGTCGGGGAAGCTGTGGTAGACGCTGTAATGGGCTGCCAAGGGTTAGCCGGTGTTCCTGCAAGGTGCGACCTGGATTTGTAGAAACTTAGTTTGACGTAGCATATGTTGATGAATATATACTGAATAAGAGACAAAAGGGTGGCAGATGTCAAGTCGCCACACCATTAGTTTATCCAGGATATGAAGTCCAACGGCATTCCCGGGAGAGGAAGCCGGAATGGAGGTGCCTTCTATATTGAAGCTATCTACGCGTAAGATCACCTTGGTAGGCCTGCTTGGGGCCATGACTGTCGCCTTAGGGTTTATGCCCGTGGGTGGGTTCATCCCTGTGCCAACCCCGGCAGGTTCAGCCACCACTATGCACATACCCACTATCTTGGCAGGTGTTCTTGAAGGGCCGGTGGCAGGTGCCCTCGTCGGCGCCATTTTTGGCGGGTTCAGTTTGTGGAGGGCCCAGACTAACCCCAACCCCATAGCCAAGCTCATGTTTTCGAATCCGCTGGTTGCCTTCTTGCCCCGTATTCTGATTGGAGTAGTGTCCCATTATGTTTTCCGCCTTGGCCGTGGTACTCTTGGCCGTGTGCTTCTTATGTGTGTCACTGTGGCCGCCTTGGGGCACACAGGGTATTGGAGTTTTGCGGGCCAGCCTGTAGCTTGGCGCTGGGCAGCTGCTGTTGTGCTGGGAGCAGCAGGTGCGGCAGCTATCATCTTAATAAACCGGAAAAGCGGCAACCAAGGGCCCGCCCTGGCCGCTGTGTCCGGCAGTATCACAAACACTATAGGGGTAATGGGACTTTCAGTGCTGTTCAAATACGTGCCTGTTCAAGCAGCTGTTGCAGTGGGAATTACCCATGGAATACCTGAGGCCCTGGTTGCCATGATACTAACGGATTTGATATACAGAGGTACCCGGCCGTTAAGGGGACAGGAGAGGCCGGCAGCATAAGCGGTCTTGACATGAGGGGGAGGTTAAGTTGCTGCTTGCAGTAGATATCGGCAATACACACATAGTAGTCGGGCTCTTGGATGACAGCTGCAGGGTCCGGTGCAACTGGAGGATCGCCGGGCAAAATCACAAGACGGAAGATGAATACGGCTTACTGCTTCAATGGATGCTCCAGCATGCAGGCGTCGCCAAGAATGAGTTGGCCGGTGGCGTGATTGCATCTGTTGTTCCGCCCCTTACGCCTGTGTTTGAAAAAGCCATGCGTGTGTACTTAGGGATAAGCCCCCTGGTAGTCGGCCCTGGAACAAAGACAGGTGTCAACATCAAATACGAGAATCCCAAAGAGGTAGGGCCCGACAGGATTGCCAACGCAGTTGCAGGCTATCACAAGTATGGCGGGCCTGTAATAGTAGTCGATTTTGGGACTGCTACCACCTTCGATGCCATATCTCAAAACGGCGATTACATGGGAGGAGCTATCGCTCCGGGCATCATGACTGCTACCGATGCACTTTTCTCCAAAGCTGCCAGGTTGCCCAGGATAGAACTGGTCAGGCCGCCCCAGGCAATCGGCAGGAATACCATTCAGAGTATGCAGTCGGGCATAGTGTTTGGGTTCGCAGGCCAAACGGATGCCCTGGTAAAACGGATATCTGCAGAACTGGGCGGCAGCCCGAGGGTTGTAGCTACAGGAGGGCACGCCCAACTTGTCGCTTCAGAATCGGAAACCATAACTGATGTTGATCCTACTTTGACCCTGGAAGGGCTGTACCTGATTCACAAAATGAACACCCGGGCGTAAACAAGAGAGGCCTTACGGCCTCTCCGGGCAATTTAATGCAGGTGTAAATCAGCTGGAATCAAGTCAGTTTGGGTGAGCCTCTGGGCCTGAAAGTCCTGCAGCAGGTAGCTTCTGAGGTCCGGGCAGAATGGCCTTTCCTTGAGTCTGTGGCCCCTATCATGCCGGTTTCCATCCTGTGGCGGTCTCTCTGGGAACGGGTTCTTGACCTCTGTTGGTCCAATGACTGCCTGTCACCGGGGAACTCCAGCGATGATACTTCCATCCTGGTGGTATCTGACCGCATCTGGTCCTGGTCGATGAGAATGGTATCTGCTTCGCAGATATCCCCCTGACCCCAGTAATGGCATGAACTGACCTTGCATTTTACCTCAGTCAAAACGGGTCACCTCCTAACGGTACTAGTTTTGCCTTATCCCTTGGTCAGTTATCCAGTAAAGGAATTGCCCAGGCAGGGTAGAATGTAGGATACAAGGGGGTTAAGATATGAACCGGATAAATCCTCTGATCTTCAGGGAGTACGACATTCGAGGGGTAGTTGGCGAAGACATCACCGAGACCAACGCATACATAATCGGGCGGGCATATGGAACTCTTCTAAGAAGGCACAACATCAGCTGTACCGTCCTGGCCAGGGACAACAGGTTGTCTTCCTATGCGTACTCAAGAGCGGTGTTGGAAGCTCTTTGCGATACAGGCATAGATGTTACAGATGTAGGGATGACTACAACCCCGGTGTTTTATTTCTCCAGGATGAAATATGGCATCGAGGGAGGGGTCATGGTCACAGGAAGCCATAACCCTCCTGAGTTTAACGGGTTTAAGCTTGGATTTGGGCGTGATACCCTTTTCGGGAAAGGGATTCAGGAAGTCCGGGAAATTGCGGAAACAGGAGATTTCGAAAACGGCTCAGGCACTGTAACCGAAAAAGATCCCTTGCCTGATTATGCAGGCGATATCGCTGGGAGGATACAGCTTGGGCCCAAGGGAGTATTCTGCATTGTGGATGCAGGCAACGGTTCTGCAGGGCCGGTTGTCCGCCAGGTGTTAGATGGCATAGGTGCCAGGTATGAAGCGCTGTTTTTCGAGCCTGACGGCAACTTCCCCAACCATCACCCGGATCCTACCCAAGTCCGCAACCTTGAACAGTTAATAAACAGGGTGAGAGAGACCAAGGCTGATCTTGGGATCGCGTTTGATGGTGACGCCGACAGGATTGGGGTAGTTGACAGTTCAGGCAAGCCTGTGTGGGGTGATGAACTCCAGACTGTGTTCTGGAGGGAAATACTTGAAAAGCATCCTGGCGCTCTTGCCCTGATAGAGGTGAAATGTTCACAAGCCCTCGTTGACGTGGTAAGGGAACTCGGCGGAAAACCTGAGTTTACCCGCACAGGGCACTCGCTTATCAAGGCACGTATGAGGGAGACAGGAGCCCTCTTTACAGGCGAAATGTCAGGGCATATGTTTTTCAGGGACGAATACTATGGTTTTGACGATGCCATTTACGCTGCGGCAAGGCTGTTGCGTTTGTTGTCTAATTCAGATAAGAGCCTTGACGAACTGATCAGCCTGGTGCCCAAATACTACTCAACTCCTGAAGTCAGGGTTGATTGCCCCGATGAGTGCAAGTTCCAGGTTGTTGACAGTCTCAAGGAGAGATTTTCAAAGCAATACGAGACCATTACCGTTGACGGGGTAAGGGTAATATTACCCGGAGGATGGGGGTTGGTCCGCGCATCTAATACCCAGCCTGCATTGGTGCTCAGGGCAGAAGGCAGAACCCAGTCACACCTTGAAGAGATTAAGCAGATCATAGAGGAAGAACTTGCAGGGCATCCTCAGGTTGGCCGAATAATATGGGACTAGGAGGGATGAGATTGATCCAGGTCACCGTGGACAGAATCGGTCTTGATCAGAATGCTGATCAAGCAGTAGTCTTGCTCGGAGATCTTACCAGGACCACCTTTGTTCCTATATGGATACGGGCGCTTGAAGCAACTGCTATTGCACTTCCGCTCCAAGGAGTTAAACCTCCGAGGCCATTAACCGCTGACCTGGTCATAGGTGTAGCAGAGCACCTAGGTGCAGAGATTGTGATGGCAAAGATCGAAGCAATCGAGAATGAGACATTTTACGCTTCCTTGGTTCTGTCAAAAGGGGAGGAGACTATTAGCATCGACTGCAGGCCTTCTGATGCAATTGCTGTTGCCCTCAGAAAGGAAGCGCCCATATATGTAGATGAGAAAGTCATGGCTGAAGCGGGTATTGCGGCTGAAGACTCAGAAGTTCAATAATACTTAACAGGTGGACGATGTTGGATCAGACGATGAAACCTTTGCGCTTTGGACACCTCGTGATATGGCCTCCTTTTGTCGCTGCTCCGGTAGCCGGGTATACCGATGCCGTCTACAGGGAGATCTTAAGAGAGTTTGGTTGCCCGTATTGCTATACAGAAATGATTAGTGCCAAGGGGTTAGCCTTGGGAGGCAAAGCTACCCTTGCTCTGCTGGAACATTCGGAACATGACCGGCCCCTTGCCGTCCAGCTGTTCGGAGCTGATCCTGATGACATGTCCAAAGCGGTCCGGGTGATTCATCAAACGGATATGCTGTTTGATGCAGTTGACATCAACATGGGTTGCCCGGCTAAGAAGGTTACTTCACAGGGAGCAGGCGGCGCTTTGCTCAAGGATGTTTCCAGGGCTGTAGAAATCGTGCAAGCCGTAAAAAGTGCAACCAAGCTCCCGGTCTCGGTGAAAATCAGGATAGGGTGGTCCAGTGGAGACAAGGCAGCTGAAATTGCGTCGCGCCTTGAGGCTGCCGGTGCAGATATGCTTGCTGTCCATGGACGGACAGTAGTTCAGGGTTACGGCGGGGAAGCAGACTGGGATGTCATCTCCCTGGTGGCCCGTAGCCTGAACATACCCGTAGTGGGCAACGGTGACGTTGCTTCTCCCGGACAGGGTATTAGACAGCTTCGTGAGTCAGGATGTTCGGGAATAATGATCGGCAGGGGCATACTGGGTAACCCGTTTTTATTCAGGAACCTTCATGAAGTGCTTTGGGGCAGTGAACCTGAGCTGCCTGGCTACAGTGAGCGTTTTGACCTCGCCATAGATCATCTAAACCGTGCAGCTCGAAGGTACGGGGAACACCGGGCCATGCTCGAACTCAAGAAACACCTTGCGTTCTACTTCAAGGGAATGAAAGGGGCATCCAAGCTCCGGGTAGCCATGAACAGCGCAAGGTCCTGGCCTGAACTGGTTGACACGGTAAGACGTGCCTCAGGATATTTTACTGATTCTGCTTGCCTCAAACTACCGCCCTTGGTATGATATTGTACACAAGATTGTGCACACGAATGGTGGTGGTAGAACCATGGAATTCGTGAGGATAGGTGATAAGGTTATCAGCCGCCAGAAGATTGACTCTGCGGTAGATGAGATACTGAGTTTGCGCGTACAAGGTATGTCCCAGGCTGAAGTAGCAGGAATAACCGGTGTTGACAGGACTTTTATTTCGCGTCTTGAAACGTTGGGCGAGATACGAAAAGGCGGTTCCATTGCAATAATTGGCTTCCCCATAGCTAACTGCGACGAAATCCGTGAGCTTGCAGCCGGCGAAGGTGTGGATTTTGTACTCCTCATGACAGACAGCCAGCGGTGGGATTGGGTAAGGCAGAAGAACGGGGCTGATCTGCTCAACGAAATACTCAAGCTCATCAACACTGTGCGCAGCTTCGACAAAGTGATTCTCATAGGTTCTGACAAGAGGCTTGAATTGATGAAAGGCCTTCTCGACAGGCACACCCAGGTTTCTACCATAGTTATAGGTCAATCTCCCATGACAGGCGATGTGTACCTGAACCCACAATTGCTGCGGGACATGATCGTCAAACTCAAGGGACTATAAGGGGGCGCTACTGTGAAGCATATAGTGAGTGTGAGCATAGGTTCGTCAAAGCGTGACAAGCGGACAGAGCAGGAACTGCTTGGTGAAACTGTAATCGTTGAGCGGATAGGGACTGACGGTTCCATTGATAAGGCAATCGAGATCATACGTGAGCTGGACGGGAAAGTGGACGCGTTTGGAATGGGCGGCATAGATCTACACGTAGCGTGCGGCAGGAAAAGGTATACCCTGAGAGATGCAATCCCCATCGCAAGAGCTGCACAAAAGACACCCATTGTAGACGGCTCAAGGCTCAAGGGTACGCTGGAGCGGAGGGTCATCCGGTATTTGGACCGGCATGGCAAGATCGATTTCAAAGCCAAGACAGTGCTGCTGGTATGCGCCATGGACCGCTTCGGCATGGCTGAAGCTCTGCAGGAAACCGGTTGTAATTTGATACTTGGAGACCTCGTATTTGTGCTTAACCTTCCTATTCCCCTTCGTTCCTTGAATGCCCTTGACAGGGTGGCAAGTCTCATAGCGCCGATCGTTGTCAAACTGCCGTTTTCCATGCTTTACCCCACAGGCGAAAAGCAAGAAAGCAGTGGCCGCAACAAATCCCTACAGGCCAGGTACTACCATGAGGCCGACATCATTGCAGGGGATTTTCATTATGTGAAAAGGTACATGCCAGATGATATGACGGGCAAGATAATCATAACCAATACTGTAACCGAAGAAGATGTACAATGGCTCAAGCGGCTGGGGGTAAGCACCCTTATTACTACAACCCCTGAGATGGACGGACGTTCATTCGGTACCAATGTGATGGAAGGGCTTATTGTTGCCCTGCTGGGGAAATCCCCTGACGAGATCACAGACCAGGAGATAAATGAAGTGTTGGACAGGTTGAATTTCAAGCCTAGAGTTGAAGTGCTCAATCCTGCTCCGGCTTAAACATAATAAACCTCATCAATACCTGCCTTGCCGGTTACTCAGAAGGAAGTGACGTTACTATGGGTAGTTTTGCCTTTATTGTCCACCCTGTTGAAATATCCGATGTAGCGCGCAAGTTCCGGGTGGCAAAGTATCTCCCGGGAAAGCTTGTGGAACATGCGCTTAAGCTTGTGCCGCCGTTCAAGCTTTCCGAGATAACCGGAGTCAAGTCTGAATACGGGAACGCTTCCGGATGGTTCATATCGTGTCCGCTTACTCCGGCCATGATGCTTAGGATGCCAGAGGACAAAGTGATCAAGAAGATAATAGATGCGGCAAAGGTAGCCCAGGACCTGGGAGCTAAGATCGTCGGGCTTGGCGCTTTTACTGCGGTGGTAGGCGATGCGGGAATAACAGTCAGCCAAAATGTAGATATCGCCGTAACCACAGGAAACAGCTATACAGTGGCAACTGCAATAGAAGGAACTGTAAAGGCGGCAAGCTTGCTTGGCATAGATATGGACACGGCAGAAGTGCTTATTCTTGGTGCAACCGGTTCAATCGGGCGGGTCTTGGCTTTGATACTTGCCAACAGGGGATACAAGCTCACGTTGACTGCCCGTAACGTTGCCAGGCTGGAGAGGGTTTCGCGACTGATTACAAAGGAAACAGGGATGGTTCCCAGGATCGCCGCCGATGTAAAGCAAGCCGTCAGAAAGGCAGATGTGATTTTATGCGTAAGTTCTGCTTTGGATGTGCTCATAGAGCCTGAAGACCTCAAGCCTGGAGCTCTTGTTTGCGACGTTGCACGGCCGCGGAATGTGTCAGTTGAAGTAAAACAAAAAAGAAAAGACGTGCTTGTGATAGAAGGCGGAATCGTGAAGGTGCCGGGCGACGTTGAGTTCAACTTTGATTTCGGGTTTCCCAGGGGCCATAGCTATGCGTGTATGGCTGAGACCATGATCCTTGCCTTGGAAGAAAGGTACGAGACCTGGTCTCTTGGCCGTAACCTTTCGGTAGCCCAGGTGAGCGGTATCGCGAGACTGGCAAAAAAACACGGTTTCGAACTGGCGGGATTCAGGAGTTTTGAAAAGCCTGTGACCCAAGAGGAAATAGAGATGGTGAACAGAAACGCTCTGCTTAACGATAGTTACAGGTGACCCAAGGGTGTTCCATATCCTTGTTGACTCTCATACAACTCTTGCTCTATAATTTCACGTGACCCTTGGCTTCCAACCACTGGTAGCCGGTCTTTGTTTGTCTATGAGCATAGATGAAATCAGCGGAACATACACTGATATGAGTTTATGCAGGTTAATGCTCAGGCAGTGTTACTATAAGTCTCATGAAAGGCAGGAGATGCAGGAGGATGGCTGAACGCGAGGTAATACTCTCTCCTGAAGGAAAAAAAGCTTTTGAAGCGGAGTTAAGTCACCTTAAGCTCGTTAGAAGAAGAGAAGTGGCTGAAAGGATTAAGGCTGCTAGAGCATTTGGGGACCTTGCGGAGAATGCTGAATATGAGGATGCCAAGAAGGAACAAGCTTTTGTCGAAGCACGTATTTTCAAACTGGAAAACATTCTCAGGCACGCGGTAATAACACAGAATTCTTCCGGGAATTCCGATGTTGTATCTATAGGCTCAACTGTTACTCTCAAAGACGTCAACAACGGCAAAGTCCAGCAATATACCATAGTCGGTTCACAAGAGGCCGATCCGGGCAGGAAACGTATTTCAAATGAATCTCCTGTGGGAAGGGCGGTTTTGGGCCAGAAGCCCGGAACAGTGGTGACTGTTACCGTCCCTGCAGGCACGTTCCAATATGAGATCGTGTCTATAGGCCACTGTTGATTCTCAATGTAATGCCCTGTGGCGCCTTTTGCCTTTAGTTTTTGATAAAGACTTATGCAGTATGTCAGGAGGATGTAGTGTGGATTGCAGTAACGGACAGGTACATGACGACTCAAGGCCCACAGAGGAGATAAACCGGCGTACAGCTAAACTGGAACTGATTCGCAACTGTGGCATGGATCCTTTCGGAGGCCCGTTTGAGGTAACCGGCACTGCAGAAGCAGTTAGGTTGAACTGTGATGAGATGGCCGGTGAGGAAGTTACCATTGCCGGAAGGATCATGGCTTTGAGAAGCCACGGCAAGTCTACGTTTGCAGACTTGAGGGATCGTACCGGCAGGGTACAGATATATGTACGTAAGAATGTCCTGGGCGACGAAGGCTACAGCCGGTTTACCGACCTGCTCGATATAGGGGACATTATCGGGGTTACAGGTAAAGTGTTCCGCACTCAAAAGGGCGAACCTACTGTAGAAGTTGAAAAATGGGTTATCCTGTGCAAAGCGCTGCGTCCCCTACCTGAAAAATGGCATGGGCTTACCGACATTGACCTGCGTTACAGGCAAAGGTACGTAGATTTGATCGTCAACCCAGAGGTTGCAGACGTGTTCGTAAAGCGCAGCCGGATCGTTTCTTTTGTCAGGCGTTACCTTGACGAACAGGGATATCTTGAGGTGGAAACGCCTGTGCTCCAGACCATAGCAGGTGGAGCTAATGCACGGCCCTTCGTCACTCACCATAACGCCCTTGGTATTGATGTATACTTGAGGATTGCAACTGAACTCTACTTGAAACGACTGCTTGTAGGCGGATTGGAACGGGTCTACGAGATAGGCAAAGACTTCAGGAACGAAGGCATCAGTACCCGGCACAATCCTGAATTCACCATGCTGGAAGTGTACCAGGCGTACGGCGACTATGAGAGCATGATGGAACTGGCCGAGGACTTGATCTACAAGTGCGCCATGGAGGTTATTGGAACGCCTAAGATTTCATATGATGGACATGAGATCGACCTCACACCCCCGTGGCAAAGATTGAGGGTCTGGGACGGAATCGAAAGGTGGGCGGGTATCCGGCACGGTGATTTAAGAGACGACGAGGACGCTAAGGCGGTTGCAGAGAAGCTTGGGTTGAAGATGGATAAGCCTCCAACCAAAGCTAATGTGATCAATAAGATATTAGATGAAAAGGTTGAGCCCAAGCTGGTACAACCCACGTTCTTACTGGATTACCCTGTAGAAATATCCCCGCTGGCCAAAAGAATACCACAGCAGCCGGATCTTACCTACAGGTTTGAAGTGTTTGTGGCCGGCAAGGAAATCGGGAATGCTTTTTCAGAGCTGAACGATCCCATAGATCAGAGGGAACGGTTCTTGCAGCAAGCCCAGGAGAAGGCAATGGGAGATGAAGAGGCCCATGTTTTTGACGAGGACTTCATCGTGGCCCTTGAGTACGGAATGCCTCCTGCAGGTGGGCTTGGAATAGGAATTGACAGATTGGTAATGCTTTTAACCGGTGCAACATCTATAAGGGATGTGATTTTATTCCCTATGATGAGGCCAAAACAGTGATAAACTGCGGCTTTTGTGAGACTAGGCAACAAAAAGTCAAAGAAATTTGCAAAAAGGTATTGATTTAAGCTCAGAAGGATGCTATATTAACCCTTGCGCCCCCCGGCAGGTGGGGCAGGAAAAAGTAGAAAACAGCAAGTTGGTCCTTGAAAACTGAACAGCGTAGAAGACTTTGAGTTAAGGAACAGGTGTAACGGAGAGTTTGATCCTGGCTCAGGACGAACGCTGGCGGCGTGCCTCAAACATGCAAGTCGAGCGGGGAACTTGC
>DUQH01000005.1 GCA_012837895.1 Candidatus Fermentithermobacillaceae bacterium
ACGTTGAACTACCGATATTTCATCGTATCGTTTTGCTGTTTCTATCAATCGATCTGCTTGCATTACTTCTTTCAATTCTTCTATTATCGTTGCCACTCGGTTAAATCCTCCCACTTCATTATAATAACTTACGAGATCCAAAGCGGTTAATTCCGGTGACGAAATATTGATATATCCGGTCTCAACTTTTTTCTTCACTGTATCTTCTTTATTCCAACATTTTTTGATGTAAAAATCAATGGATACTTTATCATTTTTAATCGGTCTCAAAGCAATTCCCTCTGTAATGACAGAATAGTTTTGAGGCTGCTGATGAGCAGCTCCATAGTACGCTGCGGCATTTAATAGCCCTACATAATAATTTCTATTCAAAAATTTCATTAAGTCATTTATATACAAACCGGTCGGGATAATTCCTTTAGCTTTGTATTCCGGTGGCACAATCACATAAAATCCCCTTCGGATCATTACAATATCTCCTTGCCTTTTAAGTCGTTGTAATGATTTCTTTAAAGCGTTTTCTGAAACATCTAATTGATCATGCAGGTTTTCTGTGGTAAAGCTATATTTACCATTTGCCCTTTGTTCATCAATAAAGGAGTCTAAATATTTGTATTGTTTTGCCATTTTTTAGTTGATGATTGCGATAGGGGTCAAAATGTCGCCCCTATCGCTATTGCGAACTTAATATATTTTTCTTATAGATTCAAATAGCAGCGTTTAAATTTTCTAATGAAGTTAGATTTTATTGAGCAACTTCTTGGCCTCGTTCAATCGATTCGGCCAATCGGCAGAGGGTTCAAGCGTGATGAAATACGCGATGGCTTCTTCCAATCGGTTGAGTTTAGCCAGGGATTCGGGTGTATTTTCTTCCGCATACTTCTTGCGCAATATGCGGATCTTTTCCGCATCCTGAATACCTTCCACCAAGCGTTCGAAGCGGATAGAACTTCGTGCATCGGGATAGACGATGTAGGTATCGCCGGCCGGCCAGGTTCTGAAGCGCGAATCGGTCAACGGATTTTCGACCCACGAGTTGTATGCCCAGCGCAGGAAACCGTCGAAATCGGCGGCAACAGCGTGCCACGCAGCATAGACCGATTCTGCCGAGGCGGAAAAGGTGAACATGTTGGGGAATTTGTCGGCACAACACACATAATAGGTGGTGATCAACCCTTTGGCTCTTCGTGCGGCGATTTCTTCCTTGGGAACAATGTTGCCGGCTCCCACGCTGATATCTTTTATCCACGGATACCTGTGGTAGCTCTTATGATTGTCTGCCAAAGCAACACCCAGTTCAGGAGCGGAGCTGTTCAACACTTTCAATGCAGCCTGCATATCTTCGGGCGCACGTTCGTCCATGGCTATATTGGTTTTTTCCAACCATCCTTTGCTGCGCAGATGCCGAGCAAAATCTTCCAAGAACGGGGTCCATAGTTCCGCATATTCTTTCGATTGGGCATTCAGCTCTACGGTTACCAATTCGCCTTTTTCCTCATCGTTATAATGCAGTTGGTTGTTCCAAGTGAGCAACGAGTAACAATTGATCATTTTATCGATACCCAGATCCATCATAAATTGTACCCATTTG
>DUQH01000084.1 GCA_012837895.1 Candidatus Fermentithermobacillaceae bacterium
CAGCTTTTCGGAAACCTGTGTGAATACCAGGCGGGTTTTCGAAAAGCTGTAGTTTTTTTGGACGGCTGTCTAAGATTCGTACACCATCCGGTGGAAGGCGTAGCGAAATCATACAGTTCTTCCGTTGGGTTGTAGGTTTTTGATACGGCTGTCTGAAATCTATACAGCTTCAGGCTGAACTTGTAGAAAATAGATACAGTTTTTTCGAACCCTGCGTCAAAACCAGGCAGGGCCTCTTGAAAGCTGTGGTTTTTTGAACGGCTGTTTAAGATTCATACACCTTCCGGTGGAAGGTGTAGCGAAATCGCACAGCTTTTCGGGCGGGTTGTCGCTTTTTGCTACGGTTGCCCAAGACCGACACATCTTCACCCCGAATACTTCTTGTGCTCCCGTTGAAATTGCCAAGCTGTCCAAGGACCAATATACTGATACTGTAAATACTACAGAGGGGTGACAGTGAAATGGCTGGTAGACGACTTCTGCTGGTAGATGCCAACTCCCTTGCGAACCGGGCCTTTTACGCACTTCCCCCGCTTTCTACAAGCAAAGGTGTTCCCACGAACGCTGTGTACGGATTCCTTACGATGCTTTTCCGGCTAATTGACGAGAGGCAACCTGACCATATCATCTGTGCCTTTGATCACCCATCGCCAACATTCAGGCATGTTGAATTCGAGGATTACAAGGCTACCCGGAGGCCCAGCCCGGACGAATTCAAGGTACAGATGCCTATGCTCAAAGAGGCCCTTTCTGTACTCCGCCTGGCTTACGTGGAACTTCCGGGGTATGAAGCTGACGATATAATTGGTGCCCTGGCGTGCAAATACAGCGGTGAAGGTTTTGAAGTGCTCATCCTTTCAGGTGACAAGGACTGCCTGCAGCTGGTAGGCGAAGGGCGTGAAGCAATCCTTTTCGTCAAGGGAATCAGCCAGTCCAGGCAATATGACCGGGAGGCTGTTAAGCAGGATATGGGTGTATGGCCTGAGCAAATCCCTGATTTCAAAGGGCTCGCAGGCGATCAGTCTGACAATATCCCCGGGGTGAAAGGGGTAGGCGTCAAGACTGCAATCAACCTGCTTAACCAGTACCGGGATATAGAGCAGGTCTTTGCCAATATTGACCAGGTTTCACCGCCAAGGGTTCAAAAACTGCTCAAGGAGCAAAAAGAGATAGCGCTGCTATCAAAGCAGCTGGCCACGATTGCGTGCGACGCGCCTTGCCATGTTGATTTCCAAGACGCCAAGTGGGAGGGGCCTGACCTTGAGAAGGCCCAGGAATTCTTTAACACCATGGAGTTTCAGAGCTTGTTAAGAAGGCTTGACAGGTTTGCAGCAGTAAGCGAACATGTGCCTGTCTCAGGCAGCTTGCCAGATACATACGAGATCATAGATTCAAAAGAAAGACTAAAAGCTCTTGCAGCCCGGATAACAGAATCAGGGTATATGTCGGTGTACGCAGGCGTGAGCGATATAGATACTCAGGTGACCCGGGAATTCTTGTGGCCGCGGATGCTGGGGATTTCGCCGGGCGACCGCCCTTATCTGGTTGATTTCGGCTCAGGGGAACCTGCCGGTTCAGACGCTTACCAGGACCTTATGTGGAAATGCTTTGGCCCTCTGCTGGAAGACCCTGATGTAAAGAAGTTTGGCTTTGACCTCAAGTGGCTTTACACCCTGGGTTTCCATAAGGGCATTGGCCTCAGAAGCCTCGGGTTTGACGTAATGGTGGCAGCGTACCTGCTCGACCCTACCCGGACAACGTACAAGCTTGACGCTTTGGTCAATAGCTACTTGGGTGGCAACATGCCCCAGAGCATTGAGAGCTTTCCCAAGGATCAAAGGTCGGGAGCCGGTGCTAAGAAAGCTCACATGGCGCACCTGGCCCAGGGCGCATACTTTGCACTGAAGCTAGCGGATGAGATGAAATCAGACCTGGAGCGGAACGGGCTTTGGGCCTTAGCTCAAGACGTAGAGTTTCCCATGATTGAAGTGCTGGGTGCTATGGAAGCCCTGGGAGTAGCCATAGATCTCTCTAAAGGCCAGACGCTTAGGGAACAGTTTGCACAGAGATTAGAGGCCTTGGAACGGGAAATATACGAAATCGCCGGGGAAGAGTTCAACCTGGGTTCCCCAAAACAGCTAAGTTACATCCTTTTTGGCAGACTCAACCTGCCGCCGGCGAAGAAGACCAAGACCGGATATTCCACTGATGCTGAGGTGCTCATGACCCTGAGCGCAATTCACCCGCTTCCTGACAAGATCCTGGACCACCGTCATTACGCGAAACTAAAGTCCGCCTACTTGGACGTACTGGAAAGTGTGGTCAATCCGGTTACAGGCAGGGTCCATTCAACATTTCATCAAAATGTTACTGCCACAGGCAGGCTTTCAAGCTCCGAGCCAAACTTGCAGAACATCCCTGTGAGGACCGAATCAGGCAGGGCAATCAGGGAGATATTCGTGCCCGCGCCAGGCCGGTTGTTCCTGGCATCTGATTACTCCCAGATTGAACTCAGGGTAATGGCGCACATGTCAGGCGATGAGTCCATGATAGAAGCGTTCAGGCAGGATCAGGACATCCACAGGGCCACTGCATCAGAGATGTTTGGGGTCCCTATGGATGAAGTTACGCCTGAGCTAAGGGACCAGGCTAAGGCTGTGAATTTTGGGGTGATATACGGTATATCTGAGTTCGGGTTGGCCAGGAACACTGGCGTTTCAAGGGAGCAGGCCAGGGAGTTCATCCGGGCCTATTTCGAAAGGTACCCCATGGTAAAACAGTATATGGATGACATGGTAGCTCAGGCCAGGCAGACGGGCTACGTAACCACAATCCTCGGCAGGAGGCGGCCTATACCCGACATTAGCTCCAGGAACAGGGTGAGACGGGGGTTTGCCGAGAGGACTGCAATCAATACGCCGATCCAAGGAAGCGCTGCCGACCTGATTAAGCTCGCCATGGTCCGCCTGTACAGGAGAATCATGAAAGAAGGGCTTGGTTCCAGGATCATCCTCCAGGTGCACGACGAACTCATATTCGAAATCCCGCCTGAAGAGAAGGATTACATGGTGCAAATCGTCAGAGAAGAGATGGAAGGGGTCATGGAACTCAAAGTGCCCTTGAAAGTTGAGATTGACGTTGGAGAAAGCTGGGCCCATGTGTAAAACAGATAGGTGGCATAACCTATACATCCTGGGGCTTACCGGAGGCATAGCTACGGGCAAGAGCACTGTTTCCCGTTACTTGTGCGAGCTTGGCGCACACGTGATCGATGCGGACAAGATAGCCCACCAGGTAACTATGCCCGGTACCCAGGGTTTGTCCAAACTGGTCCAAAGGTTTGGCGATAGCATAGTTACCCCTGAGGGAGCGCTTAACCGCAAGGTGTTGGGGCGTATAGTCTTCAACGACAAAAAAGCCCTTTCAGCTGTTAATTCCATCGTGCATCCCCTTGTAATCGATGGAATCCACAATATGCTGGATGCTTTGGACAGGAGGTCCGGCGAGGGCGAAGCCAAGACGTGTGTGGTGCTGGATGTACCGCTCTTGTTTGAAGCGGGCATAGACAAGATTTGTGATGAAATATGGGTTGTGGCAATAGATCTGGAACTTCAGATAAAGAGGCTTAGGGAAAGAGACGGCTACTCCAGGGAAGAAGCTTTGAGGAGGATCAGATCCCAAATGGACCTGGAAGAGAAGCTAGCCCGTGCCGATGTAGTGATAGATAACTCGGGCAGCCGCGATGATATCAGGAAAACTGTCCGGCGGCTGTGGCAGGAGCTGAACAGGAGATTGGAGCGGTGAGCCCGAATCTGTGGTTCTTGAAAACACATCAGGACTAACCGGGAGGAAGGCTGTATGGACCAATTGGAAAAGAAGAGCGTTGAGATGAAAGACGTAACAAGCAAGATGTTTGACAAGGAGATATCAAGCTCCAGGGCGTCTGTAGTGAAGTTCTGGGCGCCGTGGTGCATGCCGTGCAAGCAGCTGGCAGTAGCTATAAGCCGGGTCTTGCCTGATCTTGAGAGTAAATACCAGGGGCAGTTAAACTTCCTGCAAGTGAACGTAGATGAAGAAAGCGAGCTTGCTCAGAAGTTCAGCGTCATGACTTTGCCGACGGTAATTGGTTTTAGCGGGACTAACCCCATTGAAAGATTCACAGGGCGCACTGAAGATGAATTTGTGAAATGGGTGCACAGGGTTGCACAAAGGGCAGGGATTGCCGACTAGCAGGCGGTGCCCTGTCTGGGTGGGCATGTGTTGAGCATACGGACTATAGACCTTTTGGACAAGACTGAACCGACTGAACGGAGGGGCCTCATTGAAGAAAATCATAGACTTGCGTTCTGACACTGTGACACAGCCGACTCCCGATATGCGAGAAGCTATGGCCAGGGCAGAAGTGGGTGATGACGTTTACGGCGAAGATCCTACCATAAACCAGCTTGAAGCCCTGGGTGCAGAAATGGCGGGCAAGGAGGCAGCTGTGTTTGTGCCTACAGGCACCATGGGGAACCAGGTATCTATAATGGCATGGACTGACCGGGGCGATGAGATTATCGTGGAATCCAATGCCCATATTTTCATGTACGAAGCAGGTGGGCCTGCGGTGCTTTCAGGGGTCCAGGTTAGGACTGTTCCAGGCACGCGTGGCGCCATGGATCCCGACGATGTGAAAGCAGCCATCAGGGAAGATGACCTGCATTGTCCCCGCACATCTTTGATATGCATGGAGAATACCCACAACAGGTCGGGTGGGTGTGTACTCCCCCTTGACAACATGAAAGCTGTATATGAGCTGGCCAAAGAAGAGGGAATCGCAGTACACCTTGACGGAGCAAGGGTTTTCAACGCAGCTGCCGCGCTTGGGGTGGACGTGAAACAGATCACCCAGTATACAGACTCGGTGCAATTCTGCCTGTCCAAGGGGTTGTGCGCTCCTGTGGGTTCCCTGGTTGCAGGCCCGAAAGAGTTTATCGAAAAGGCTCGCAGGTGCAGGAAGATCCTTGGAGGCGGTATGCGTCAAGCCGGTATCTTGGCAGCAGCGGGAATAGTGGCCCTGGAAAAGATGACCAAACGCCTTGCTGAAGACCATGAGAAAGCCCGGAAACTCGCCCAGGGGCTTTCAGGCATCCCGGGACTGGACATTGATATGAGTACTGTCCAGAGCAATATGGTCTTAGTCGGGACCAAAGGCACAGGGATGGACGCATCAGGGTTTGCTAGCCTTATGAAATCTCACAGGTTGCTGTTCAACCCGTCTACACAGTATAAGGTCAGGATGGTTACCCACAACGACGTGGGTTTTGACGATATAGATGAGGCAATCAGGCGCGTAAAGGAAGCGTTAAGTGCATGAGCCAGAAGGGGTTATGGGACAATCAGCCTGATGATCTTAAGCCAGGGGCAGCCGGGCAAGAGCCTAAGGGACCAGGGCGTCCCGGCCGCTCCGGACGTGGCGTGTGGGCAGGTGTGGACGGCATAAGGTATGTGCCTCCAGGCGCGCCGCTGGCTCTCAGGATGACCCCGCTGGATTTTGACGAGTACTTGGGCCAGGAGGCAATAATGGGGCCTGGGAAACCCCTCAGGCGTATGGTGGAAGAGGATAAGCTGATATCCATGATATTCTGGGGGCCTCCTGGCACAGGGAAAACTGCCCTGGCACGGCTGATTGCGTCAAAGACCCGTTGTTACTTCAAGCAACTGTCGGCGGTATCCTCAGGGGTGCAAGATGTCCGCAAGATAGTGGATTTTGCACGTGAAGCCAGGAGGGCCGGAAGGAAGACAGTCTTGTTCTTAGATGAGATCCACCGCTTCTCCAAAGCCCAGCAGGATGTGCTGTTACCTTACGTGGAGAATGGCACCCTCATACTCATCGGCGCTACTACCGAAAACCCGTATTTCTCGGTCAATTCTGCACTGCTGTCAAGAATGAGGATATTCCGGTTTGAGCATCTCGCACCGGAGCAGATCCGGGCTTTGCTTGAAAGGGCCATAGGTGACCCGGACAGGGGGCTGCTGGCGGGCGTTCTTGAGGAACAGGACAGACAAGACTGGCCCGGGTCAAGACTGGTAATAGAAGATGGAGTGCTGGACCACATAGTTGCGTATTCAAAAGGAGACGCGCGTACAGCCCTTAACGTGTTGGAGGGTCTCTACTATGCCGGCGACCCGGTGGACGGCAAAAGGGCGTTGACGCTGGAAAAACTCACTGAGCTCACCCAGAGCCCGGCAGGCTTGTACGATAAGACAGGGGACTGGCATTACGACATAATTTCCGCCTATATCAAAAGCATGAGGGGAAGTGATCCTGACGCAGCCCTCTACTGGCTCGCCCGCATGCTCCATTCAGGGGAGGACCCGAGGTATGTTGCCAGGCGGCTTGTGATATGCGCCTCTGAAGATGTGGGCATGGCAGATCCTATGGCCCTTGTGCTGGCAGAGGCAGCTTTCAGGGCTGCGGAACACCTTGGGATGCCTGAAGCGAGGATACCGCTGGCCCAGGCAACTGTGTATGTTGCCCTGGCGCTCAAATCAAATTCAGCTTACCTTGCCATAGACAGGGCACTTCAAGATGTCAGGGAAAGGCCCGGCTACCCTGTGCCTGTGCACCTCAGGGGAACCGGTTATGATGGGGCCAGGCAGCTTGGCCACGGCGACGGTTACCTTTATCCCCACGATTACCCCGGCCATTTCGTCGAGCAGCAGTACCTTCCTGAACAGCTTAAGGGGGCAAAATACTACGAACCAGGTGAAAATGACATAGACCCCGGACGCTCCTCCACGAAAGATGAGCCTGAAAGGTAAGTCCCGTATACCCCGAACCCGGTGTTTTGTTCTTGGATAATCGTCAGCCCGTAGGGGAAGAATTTTTGTGACAGGACTGCGATGACGGGATTGTCAGGATAGAGATTTTACCGGTCAGGGGGCGTCTGTATGAACTGCCCGAAATGCAGGAGCAGGTCTACAGGGAGAATTGGGCAGGGCCAATATTACTGCTGGGATTGTAGCATCGAATTTGAACCCACAGACAAGGGAGTCAGGATGTACAGACTAGAGCCCAACGGCATCGCCATACCTGAGACTCTTGAGGATGGGGTACTGCCAGGTTCTACGCCAACAAGCCAATCCCAGCCAGGCACAGGATTGCGGCGTGAACCTGAATGATCTTCAATAAGCTGTGCGTCAAGGCGATCAAGTGGGGATTTGCCTTAGGAGTACTCACCGGGAAAAAGGAGTTGTGTCTGCGTATGAAACAACGGACGTTTTGGGATGGGCTGGCACTGGGTGCCATAGGAGGAGTAATCCTTGGCTTTATGATGATGACAAAAGAGCCAATGACCCCTTCAGAGCGGGCCAGGATTGCAATGGAACGGAGAGCAAGGAGAGCTTGGAGGAGGGCACAAGGTAGTATCGGACGTATTGCAGGAAGGTTCTCACGCGGGGAAATCTAAGCGCGAATACATAAAATATTTGATTTATCCGGGGATAATCATTGTTTCCATCCTTGTGCTTGTGCTCCTGCGCAAGGTGCTTATCCCCTTCATTATTGCGGCTTTTCTAAGTTACATCCTTGAACCGCCTGTGGGGTTCCTGAACCGCCGCGGCTTGTCGAGAACTGCCGCGATAAGCTTGGTGTACCTCATCATCTTCACAACTGCCCTCCTGATCGGGCTCTATTTTGTTCCCCGTTTTCTCCGGGACCTCCGGGAGATCTCAAGTGAAATTCCCAAGTACATTGAAACTATAGAGCACCTTTCTGCAAGGACTTACGAATTGGGCAGGGAGTACAACCTCCCCGAAGGTTTCGTACAGGGCGTCGCCAAGGCGCTTTCCCGGCTAGAGACCCGGCTTGTGAGTGCAGGCGAGGGGTTAGTCCAGGGGATTTTCTCGTCAGCCGGCTTTGTCCCATATCTCCTGCTTGCGCCGGTAATTGCATACTACATACTCAGGGACATAAACAAGTGGAGGCATCAAGCTCTCATCAGGATGTCAGCATACCCCCTTCATTACATGGACCTTGTGAGGGACGTAGACAGGGTGTTTGCAGGCTTCATCAGGGGGCAATCCCTGGTCGCCTTGTTTGTGACAATGATGGTATGGATTGCAGCTACGCTGCTCAAACTCAGGTACGGGGCGGTCTTGGGGGTGATAAGCGGGCTTGGGGAGTTCATCCCATATTTCGGGCCTGCCATTGGCAGCATACCCATACTTGTAGTGGCGTTTCTCAATTCGCCTGTCACCGGGTTATGGGCACTTGCCCTGGTAGCTTTCATACAGTGGTTTGATTCCAGCGTCTTGGTTCCGCGGGTAACCGGAGAACGGATAGGCCTCCATCCCCTATGGGTGATATTTGCAATCTTTGCAGGAGGCGAACTTCTCGGCTTCTGGGGGATCTTCCTCGCTGTGCCCTTAGCCGGGATCTTCCGTGTGCTTCTAGGGTTCCTCCAAGTTGTCCTTGCCGGCAAAAATCGGTGATTACCTGCGTATTCGTGGCTATTCCTTTTCCCCGCCGTGACCTTCCTTTGGCAGGAATATACTCCGGGTTGTAGAAGGTTTTCTTTAGAGAGGAGGTTTCTGCATGGCGGGAAAGATTGGCGTAGTAGGTGCCGGAACCATGGGCAGGGGGATTGCAGAATCGTGCCTTGCTGCGGGTTTTGATGTTGTTTTGCTCGATTCCACTCTTGATCTGGCGTCCAAAGGATACCAAGGCATTGAGAAGAGTCTTGACAGGGGCGTGCAAAGGGGAAGGATAACCGCTGAAGCTAAACAAGAGATGCTGTCCAGGCTCAGCTATTCAGATAATTACGATGACCTCAAAGATGCCGGGGCGATCCTGGAAGCGGTTTATGAAGATATGGAGGTCAAGAAGGATGTGTTGACGAAAATCTCCGCGGTCGCCGGCAAAGACGTACTTATAGGTTCAAACACCTCGTCCCTGAGCATCACAGGGATGTCAGGATCAGTTGACAACCCAGGCAGATTCATGGGGATACACTTTTTCAACCCAGTACCTGTCATGAAACTTGTAGAACTGATAAAGGGCAGGGATACCACTGAGGCAACACTGGATAAGGCCCGGGAATTGTGTGTGAAGCTCGGAAAGATCCCTGTGACTGTAAACGAGTCACCCGGTTTTGTCGTCAACCGTTTGCTATGCCCCATGCTCAACGAAGCGGCCTGCCTCTTGATGGAGGGCGTGGCGTCAGCTGAGGATATCGACACGGCTATGAAACTAGGAGCCAATCATCCGATGGGGCCCCTGTCCCTTGCAGACCTAATCGGGATAGATGTGCTCTACGCTATCATGGACACCTTGCACAAGGGTTTTGGCGATGACAAGTACAAGCCGTGCCCGTTGCTTAAGCAAATGATAGACAAGAGACACCTTGGGCGGAAAACCGGCCAGGGGTTCTTCAAGTACTAGGGCCAGGTATGATGCAGGCCGCTGCCAAGGTTCAGGCAGCGGCCGGATCCTTGTTAACCTAGAGTTTGTAACCTATCTGCCTGAGGAATGACTTGCGTGCCTGGATGTCGTCAGGCCCTTCCACTCCTTCAGGCGGGCCTCCGTCTATTACCCCCATGATTCCCCGGCTTTGCTCAGTTTCGGCTACAACCACCTGCACCGGGTTTGCAGTGGCGCAGAAAATGTTAACAACCTCAGGCACCATCTTTATGTTATTTAGCACGTTTATCGGGAATCCGGCCTCCATAAAAATGATGAAAGCGTGGCCGGTTCCAAGGGCCAGGGCGTTGTTCTCTGCAAGTTCAACCAACTTGCCGTCGTTGCCTGCTGAACGCACCAAACGGGGTCCGCTTGCTTCCAGGAATGCAATTCCAAACTTGATTCCGCCCCCGGCGTTTGCCATAGCTTCATAAAGATCTTCCACGGATTTGATGAAATGGGACTGGCCAAGTATCATGTTCATGTTTTCTGGTTTTTCAATATTTACAACCTCGAGCTTAACGCCCATGCTATCTCCTCCTATGCAATGATCGGGTGTTCCAGACATTCTACAACTTAACCGGCTTGTCCTTCCGTTTGTGGGCTGGCGCAGCGCCGCGGACCGGGCGGGTTACCCAGATCCGGCGTTGTCACCTACACCCACATATACGATCCGGCCGGTTGGCAGGAGGTCGTTTTGACGCACAGCGGGATTTGAGGTGATAAGGGTGCCGTCAGACGTTCTTGCGAGATAGACGGACAAGGCTGCGCCAAGCTCAAGCCCCTGATGTCCTGCCAGGAGTTTGGCGGCTTCTAAAGCAGTTTCCCGGGTGACAGCTTCCACCTGAATAGGGAGTTGGTCTAACAAGGCAAGCAGTTCTGCAAACGAGTCCGGGTGTTCGGTTATCCCCTTAAGGTATACCTGGGCCATGTCCAGCGCCGTGATCCTTATCCTAGCCCCACGGGTGTGGGTCTGCTCCATAATCCTTTGTATCACTTGCCCCTTTGGAGTTCCTTCCAGATATGTGATTAGGGCAGGGGCGTCAATGATACAAGGTGAGTCACTACACAGGGACGCGTTATCCTGACTGCTTAACTTCATAAGTTTACTCCCCTTGAGCCGTGCTTTTCCTGTTGAAAAAACCTAGCCCGTGTCCTACCGGATCGTCTACCTCGGGCACGAGGACCACTTTGCCGTCAAGGTCGTATACGGCAAACTTGGTGCCTGGCTTCAGTCCGAGTTTATTCCTTATCTGAACCGGGATAACTATCTGGCCTCTTGTAGAAAGGGATGCTTTATGCACCGGATTCACCTCGCAGACTAGTTGCAGGGCTTTCCCGCCGAAGTGGCCACTCCAGATGCGTTACAGCGAAAAATGCAGGTTCCCATGCTTTTGTACTAGTATGCCCTGAACTACAGCGGGATAGCAGTTATGCTCGATTGTGTAAATTAACTGTAAACATTGAATTTCTCTCTGAAGTCGGAGAACATATACACGAGACGATGCAATCAGCTCTAAGAGCGATTAATACGGAGGTGCTGACATGGCTGCCGGACGTGAAGTGATTGTGTATTCTACTCCTACGTGTCCCTGGTGTGTGAGAGCAAAAGACTATCTGAGAAACAACGGAATTGAGTTTGAGGAAAAAGATGTTTCAGTAGACGTTCAAGGTGCACGTGAAATGGTAAAGATCTCAGGCCAGATGGGCGTTCCCGTGCTGAGCATCGATGGCAATGTTGTAGTAGGGTTTGATAAGAATAAGATTGATGAGCTGCTCGGCCTCTAAGCCGGCCTGGGAAAGGATGCTGGCCGCACCGGGGAGTGTGCGGCCATTCGTCGTTCATCTTTCAGTCTAGTCCCAGTATGAGCAGGATGAGGATTAGGAAGATGATGAACGCCAAGGATTCGTCAAAGAAAAAGTCACCATGTTTGCCTCCCATGATTGAGCCTCCTCTCCAGTAGCCTATTTCATATTATGTAAATGAGGAGAAGTTGCTACTCCCATCGGAGGTTTGTTGGCTGCACCGGGCCAGGTGTGGCTTCTGCCCGGTGCAGCGTCCCGGCCCTGGGGGCCGGGTCCGGAAGGGTGCCTCAATACGCAACTCAAAGAGGCTTACTGTGGGTTGTAGTAACCGTGCTTCTGCATATAGTTGAAGATCTTTTCGCCATGTTTTTGCTCGTCCTGCTGGATCCTCTGGAGGTCTTGCCTTAGCTGCGGGTTAGCTGATTCAAATACAGATGTGTCGTAGGCGCCGGAAACAAACTTTTCTGTCATGAGCATATCTTGACACATCGCTGCGTCGTCAACGGCGCCTGCCTGTTGGCCCTGCCCTTGTTGTGCCTGCTGCTGGAATTGCTGGCTCCATGCATGGGTCTGCCTGTCAAATTGGCCGGGCTCAAAGCCTGAACCTCTGGTCTGTAGGTGCTCTTGTGGTTGTTGCATTTGCTGTTGCTGGATCTGCTGTTGCTGCATTTGCTGTTGTTGGATCTGGCGTTGCTGCATTTCTTGTTGCTGCTGTGCTTGCTGTGCCCTGCCCTGGCCGCCCAGGTATCTGTTCAGGGTGTCGTAGTGATTTTGTTCCTCTTGGGCCATTTCGTTGAACAGCTTACGCAGTTCCTGGGACTTGGTGAGGTTGGCGTATCCCCTGTACTTCTTAATGCAGATTTCTTCATGAGCTAATTGGTCTTGAATTAATGACCGTTCCTTTTGAGTTAGCTGATGTGTCATGACAATATCACCTCGTGTAAAGGATGCGGAAAAACCTTAAGACATATTCTCAGCATTGCAGCAAAACCTATGCCATTATGCCGGTTCCATGTTGCCGGCCGGCCGGGACACGGTGGCACCAGATGTTGAGAGGAACTCACCGGAGGGCGGGGAACTCACCCGAGGTGAAGACCTAATAGCAAATGGATGAGCCAATTTGCATCCAGCTAATTTCTGGTTTGTTGCTGCTAGTCCGTGTTTTGGTCTGCCTTGATCCCTTTCCTCGAAATAGAGGTTGATTTCTTAACTGCGAAACTATATGGTGTATGTTGGTAAGGTATTTGTGATGCTTGTAACAAGCGTTCCTTACCACCGAGGGCTCCCGGTTGCGGGGGATGGGGATTACTGAATAAGCAAGAAGGGTGGTCACATGGCTCAAAAAACCAATCCATTCGAGAACATGCTCGAACAGCTAGACGCGGCTGCAGAGATCGCGGGGTTAGACAAGCAAGATTACATAACCTTACGCTATCCTGAACGGGAACTGACAGTTAACTTCCCTGTCAAGATGGATGATGGAAGCATCCGCGTGTTTACCGGCTACCGCGTCCAGCACAGTACTGTTAGAGGCCCTGCCAAAGGCGGAATCCGGTTTCATCCTGACGTAGATATGGATGAGGTCAGAGCTTTGGCAGCTTGGATGACCTTCAAGTGCGCCGTTGTTGACATTCCCTATGGAGGGGCAAAAGGTGGGGTAACAGTCGATCCTACCGGACTGTCCCAGGGCGAAATTGAGAGGATTACCAGGGGTTACACAGCCAAGATTGCAGATTTCATCGGACCTGAGAAAGATATTCCTGCCACAGACGTTAACACCACCCAGCAGATGATGGGTTGGATCATGGACACTTACAGCACCCTTGCCGGCGTGTATTCCCCAGGCGTTGTGACCAGCAAACCGGTGGAAGCAGGCGGATCTGTAGGCCGCAAAGAGGCTACAGGATTGGGAGTCTTTTTCGTTACCAGGGAACTTGCCAAGAAACTCAACATGGATCTTGCCAAGTCTACCGTTGCGGTTCAGGGATTCGGCAACGTAGGCAGCAATGCAGCTAAGTACCTATATGAAGCAGGCGCTAAGATAGTAGCCGCAAGCGACGTATCAGGCGGGCTTTACTGTGAAGACGGCATAGACATACCTGCCCTGTTAGAGCATGTCGAAAAGCATCCGAGACGCCTTATCGAAGGCTACCGGCAGGATGGGATAAAGACCACAGACAACCACGGGATTCTCACATGCAAATGTGACTTCCTGGTGCTGGCAGCCTTGGAAAACCAGATTACAGAAGAGGTCGCAAAAGAAGTTCAAGCTAAGGTCGTGGTTGAAGGCGCCAATGGGCCGACAACCTTTGCCGGAGATAAAGTACTTGAGGAGAGAGGCGTCATAGCTTGCCCTGACATTCTCACCAATGCCGGCGGAGTCACGTGCTCATACTTCGAGTGGGTCCAGAACTTGCAGCACCATTACTGGGACCTGGAAACCGTGAACTCCAATCTGGAGAGGATCATGGTCAAGGCTTTCAACGAAGTATACGAGGTTGCAGACGAATTGAAGATTCCTATGAGAATGGCAGCTTACATCGTAGCGCTCAAGCGGTTGATTGCTGTCCAGAAGATCAGGGGAATTTTCCTATAAGTTTCTGTTGGGGCTCCGGTAGGAGCATCTGGCAGATAGGTTGCGGAGTCAAGTCTGTGATAGCAAACGCAGCAACATAAGCAGCAACTAGGCGCACAAGGGTTTGCAGCACACTTCAAGAACAGCTTGTAGCGGCAAATGCAGCAGGAGACGCAGGATATACACACAGGTAGTTGCAGCAAGTATGATGCAAGAAACCTAGTAAGCAATGTACCAGATGCCAAAGAGGCATCAGACGCAGCAAGGAACCAAGTTAATAGCGACACACGACGAAGCAATGATTGCAGCAAGCACGAAATAGGAGTAGTACCAACATACCAAGCAAGTATTGCACCAGGTACGTACTACAAGATTCGGCCAAGATAAACCGGAATCTAACGATGGGGTTCAAAACACAGGGGTTGTATGAGCGCACAGGGTACAATTCAGGGTTTTGGTCGATTACAGCGAGGACGAAGCAGTAAACAGTAACAAAGAACGAAGCTCATATGTACCAGGGAATGCAGTACCATTTGCAGCAAACAACGGATCTGTGCCGCAGCCATAGCAGAAAGGGGCCTATCAAGTAGGCCCTTTTCTATTAGCAGGAAACAGGCTACGCTTTCTTTAAGCGACCGGCAAAAGAGTGTAGAATCATGTTAAACAGGGAGATTTCTGTGACAGAAGGTGGGGGGCCATTGGACACGAGAGTGACCCACAATCCTGAGTACGCGCTGGTGGTCGCAGGTGGTTCAAAGGACGCCGCAGATAGGGCGCTGGTTGAACGCGCTTCGCTGGTAGTTGCAGCTGATTCAGGTTCGGAGTTCCTAAGGCAACACAAGCTGGTTCCCGACCTTGTCGTGGGGGACTTCGATTCATCATACCCTGATACCATCGCACACTTCAGGGATTCAGGAGTTCCCATAATCTGTCTCGAGTGTGAAAAGGACAAGACAGATACTGAAGTGGCACTGGACCTCATCGCCTGCAAGGATTTCGATACGGCAATCATTATCGGGGCCACCCGGGGAAAGCGTCTCGACCACGAGTTAGCCAATGTGTTCTTGATTGAGCATTACGCCAGGAAGGGTCTGGATCTAATACTCCACTCACAAGATGCTGTGGTCTTCGGTGTGTCAGGGGATGAATACCCCAAAGCAAGGCAAGAACGGGTGTTTACCGGCAACCCGGGGGACTGGGTCACGGTGATGCCTGTCACTTCCCGGGTTACCGGTGTTACTGCTGCTAACCTCAAGTATTGTCTCGACAATGCCATCCTCTGCAGGGGTAGTACCCTGGGTGTTTCCAACGAAATGCTTGGCACTACCGCCACTATCTCAGTCAAGTCAGGCTTCGCCCTGGTGGTACTCAACTACAGGTAACACCTGTAACACATACTTGACTGCAAAAACTGCTAGGATAAGGCTGCCCCGGATGTCAATTGCCTGGCAGTTCACTTAAGGGTCTGCCTCTGGGATCATCCCTGGCCGGCTTGCCCAGGGACATGAGTTCTCCCAGGGTCATAATCTCATACCCGGCCGCCTTGAGATTCTCCAGCACCATAGGCAACGCTTCGTGGGTTTGCTTTGCTGAATCAGAGGCGTGGAACAGTAGTATGGCTCCGGGAAAGCTGAGTCTTGACACCCTCTCGACGATGTATGAAGCGCCTGGATTCTTCCAGTCTAGACTGTCAACAGCCCAGATTACGGTTTCATAGCCAAGTTCCCTGGCTGTGAGCACTACCAGGTCATCGTAGTCCCCGTTTGGAGGCCTGAAATACCTGGGTTCTGTATCTGTGAGGTTGATGAGTATGTCGTGGGCTGACTGTATGTTTTTCTTGATCTGTTCTTTACTTTCCTGGCTCAGGTTTACGTGTTCCTGCCCGTGGCTGGCAATCTCATGGCCGTCCTGGACGATCCGGGAAACTATGGACTTGTAATGGTTTGCCCATGGCCCTGAAAGAAAGAATGTAGCCTTTTGGTTGTGTTGCGACAGGACGTCAAGTACCTTTTCAGGAGTTTTGTCTCCCCAGGAAATATCAAAGGTAAGTGCCATTGCCTTCCTGTCGGTTTCAACGTAGAACACAGGCATTTCCGTTCCCATTGCAAGCTTTGGGTCATACATTTCGAAAACAGGCTTTACCCCACGCGGGCGCAGACCATAGAATATGCCGCCTGCCACAAGAAGCACGGCAAGTGCGGCAAAAGCCACCCTTCTGTTCAAAAACATTGATATTCCTCCCGAGGGGCTGAGCCGGGGAGACTATCCCCGGCCTTGGTTCATCTTTGGTTCTCTTAAAATCATAGTTTTTCCGGGAGAAATATATTACCTGTATCGGGCGAAAACCGGCTTGTCGCCATGCAGGGTTTCACCAGTTGCGTTGCTGCTGCAGGAGCGGCGTTGCTTGCTCCATCTCCTGCGTATTCCCACACCTGGCCTGTGACTGTGTGACGGCCGCTTAGCCGGAGGTTTTGCAGCTTGTGACGGCTGCTTAAGGAACTGGGACAATGACGGTGGTTGTTGTGGGGGTTGTTGCATAGTCTGGGTTGTACTCCTGGCTAGAACTGACTTGCCGTCTTCAGACAGGGTTATCTCAAAATCCTCCCCGCTCTTCACAGGGGCCACAGGTGGCGGCCTATCGGCTGTACGTACACTTGTCTTTTGCCTGGCTCTGTCGAACCCCATCAGGAGATTGAGGAGAGAAGCTATGAGGTTAGGGTCCAATCCCAAACTGCCCTGGGACGAGGGCTTGATCGCATCGTCCTCAGAAGCTTCACCGGCGCCGGCTGTAGCCTCTTGAGCTTCGTCAGCAGGTGAACTGCTCTTGCCGGTTGAAGCATGTTTGGTTTTTGAAGGGGATGTGACTAATTTCAGTATGGCTGATAACAGTGCAGGTTCAATTCCTCCTTCTTTGCTGCAAAGGAGCGAAGGAATCGCTGAAAGCAGCGGGGTTAAAGCATCTGCCCTTAGTGCCATCTCGCCAGGGGTATCCGGTGAAGCGTGCGGTTGTACCGGAGGTCGGGAACTGCCTTTATCATTTACCAGCCGGGCTAGGACCTCTGCAACCGGATGCTGTTCCGCTGAATCCGGACTGCCGCCAGGTGCAGCCGGAACCGTTTCCTGTGTGGAACTTCCGGTGGATACCTGGCTATCCTGGGCTGCATCAGATGCTGGACGCTCCGCTGTTTCGCCGGCTGCATAGAATACTTCTAGGATCCCCATGAGATTTAGCAGTGCAAGCAGGCCTGCCTTTTCCCGCAACTTAGCGGGATGATCAGAACCTTCACTGGTCAAGAAAGTTTGGGCAAGTTCAGACAGACTGCCCTTATTCACCGTTGGCTCCGCTCCGTCCAAAGAAACCAGCAAATTCCGGAGGCACCTTTCCACCGAACACTCCTCCAATTTCTGTCTTGAGCAGGTTACGCGTCTTTCTGATGGCATCGTTGACTGCTTCAGCTATTAGCGCTTCCAGGGTCGCCAAATCAAAAGGTTGTGCAGCCAATTTGTCCCGGTCGATAGTGATGTTTTTGATGTTGAACCAGATGTCGCCTACCACTCTGACCAGGCCGTCGCCGGTAGTTCCCTGCACTGTCCGGTCCTGCAAATTTGACAATCTTGTATTTATCTCCGACTCGATTTTCTCCATCTGCATAAGTAAACTAGCCAGGTTGTGCACACTAGTTCCCTCCAGTTACCCTTGTTTCAGCATCTTATGCATATCTTGCCGGTGTTGGTGCCAACCATTTGCCTCTGAGGAAAACCCTTGGAAGGCGCCTGGATCCAGCCTTCCTTAAGCTGTTCCGGCAAGCCTCAGGCCTTTTTAGCAGACTGCCTCTTTGATGAGCTCAGCAATTTGACCGGGCTCTCCCGTATTGACGAAGGATCTTTCTTGCCTGAACCGGTTACGTTTGTATCAAAAGAGCCTGTTGCAGCCAAGAGCAAGATCAAGATCAAGAACAACTCATACGGGTTTACATCAACTCCGAAGATTTTCATCTCAACTCCTCCTTATGCTTGAGATATTCCAGGGTCATTGACACTTGAGAGTGTGAATACCTGCACCAACCACACTACTACCAGAATGATGAACAGGGAGAAGGCCGAGTCGATCCTGGTAAACAGCATGCTTCTGGCCTGCTCTGCCAGGGATGTCAATTCGATTCCATTAGACAACAAGGTTGAACTGTCAGTAAGAGTTATTAAGGTATCTATCACATCCCGGCCTCTCTGCCCGGTAAACGGCCTCAGGGCCGAGACAAGATCCAGCGTTTCTTTTGTGAGACTGTTGGCCACGGTTAGCCCCCCTTACGATGAGATAGTCAGGTTAGCGTTTTGTCATCACATAATATGACTGACACGGGTCTTATGTTTACATCAACCGGGGTCAAAAGGGATGTTTTGTAGTACCATATTGATGTGTGGCCGTATGAAGACACTCTCAAAGATAAGTTAAGAAAAGTTGAAAAGGTAAACTTGAGCCCGGAAGAGAACATTAAGCGAAAGGCAGCTGAAAGAGGAGGGCAGTAGCACATGGACTTAGCTTCTGTTTTCAAGAAAAAATCTGAAAACGATCCTGCCATGGAAGAGATCCGGATGGAGCGGGCGGAAGAGATCCATTCCGAGAATTTGGTCATTGACGGGCACCAGGGGACGCTTCTCGATGTGATAAAGGGAGTCAGGCACTTTGGAGAGGAATCTTCCCTGGGGCATTCAGACCTGCCCAGATTGAGACAGGCAGGAGTGGATTGTGTTATCCTCAGCGTGTTTCCCCATGACAGGTTGCATCCAATCAGAGGGGTACGGCAGGCCCTTGAGTACATAGATGCTTTCTGGGGATTGGCTCCGGTACCCGGGGTACGGCCCGTGATGGATACTTCAGATATTGAAGAAGCCCAGGACCCAGGAGAAGTAGGCATCATGCTTAGCCTCGGTGACGGTGTAATGCTTGAAGGGAGCATTGAAGCTCTCAGGATGTTTTACAAATTGGGAGTCAGGATGCTCACTTTGACCTGGAACGATAGGAATCTCATAGGCGACGGCGCCGCCTTTTCAGCTTCCAGGGGCGGGCTTACTCCTTTCGGTTTTCAGGTTGTAGAGGAAGCAGCTAGCTTGGGGATGGTTGTAGACGTATCCCACTTGTCTGAGGCCGGGTTCTGGGACGTGTTGGATGTAGCCCAGGCACCTTTCGTAGCCAGCCATGCAAACTGCCATGCCCTGCTTGCCCATCCCAGAAATCTCACAGACGCGCAGCTAAAGGCTATCGGTGAGGCTGGGGGGCTTGTCGGCATTTCGTTCAACCATGAATACGTAACCGGCACAGACGAGAATGCTACCATTTCGCAGGTTGCGGATCACATTATCCACGCGATGGAAGTGGCCGGCGAAGACAATGTCGGCTTGGGTACTGATTTTGACAGTTTCGGGGAACCAGGGCCGGAACCTGTGTCCCACATAGGCAAACTCCCGCTGCTTACGTTGGAACTTCTAAAGAGGGGCGTATCAGGACAGCAGATAGCAGGGATTTTAGGCCGGAACTGGATGCGCGTGTTGAGGGCTGTGATTGGATAGAACCAGGATCAGAACCGGATTTGTAAGAGGGATATGAAACAGGATAAGAAGCAGGATAGGAAACGGGAGGAGCTTAGGTTTTCGCCGTGAAAGTGCTCGTTGCCATGAATGCCTTCAAAGGGAGCTTGCCGGCTTCTGAGGCGTGCGCCCTGGTTGCCCACGGGTTCAGGCAGGGGTTTCCTGAAGCTATTGTAGTGGAAATGCCCCTTGCCGACGGCGGTGACGGCACCGCCGGTGTGCTGGTAGCTGCCAAGTCCGGGGAAGTTCAACATGTGCAAGTGACCGGGCCTTACGGCAAGCCGGTGGATTCGCCGTTAGGGCTGCTTCCCGGCGGAACTGTGGTTGTCGAAAGTGCTACCACTTCAGGGATTGCCCTTGCTACGCCAGAGGAGCGCAATGTCTTCCTTGCCACCAGCTACGGGGTAGGCGAACTTATGGCTGTGGCCGCCGCTCAAGGTGCCCGCCGGATTGTTGTGGGAGTAGGCGGGACAGCGATGAACGAAGGCGGCATAGGCATGGTGCAAGCTGCAGGAGGCAAGGTCCTGGACGCGGCCGGCCGCCAGGTCCCACATGGCATTTGCGGGTTGAAGCAGGTTTCCCGGGTGGACCCTGGTGATATCCCCGAAAGGTTCAAGGATATTGAGGTAATAGCCATCTGCGATGTAGACAACCCTTTGACAGGCCCTGACGGGGCAACCATGATATACGGGCCTCAAAAAGAGCTGGAAGCGCACCAGCTTGATGAAGTGGACTGTTATATGGACCGGTATGGTTCAGTGCTTGCCAGGGATTTGGGGCGCGATCCTAGAAACGTGCCCAGGGCAGGGGCAGGCGGAGGCTTAGCTGCGGCCCTGTGGGCGTTTTTCGGCGCGAAACTGGTAGACGGCGCCAGATTTGTTTTGGAAGAGACCGGTTTCATAGATGAATTGGATGGAGCACACCTTATCATAACAGGCGAAGGCAGGGTAGATTCCCAGACTGAAAAAGGCAAGGTTCCCTACGCCGTTGCTAAAGCAGGGTTTGAGCGGGGTATCCCAGTGATAGCTCTTGGCGGGAGTTTGGATGACAGTGTGCTACGAAGCTACCCTAGGGAGCTTACAGCTGTTTTTGACAGTACCACCGGCCCAGGAACTGTAGAACAAGCTATTGGGATGGCCAGGCTAACCCTGCCTTTCGTTGCGGGGCAAATTGCACGGTTGTCCAGGGCGGTGTTGCTCAGCGGCCCTGTTGCAAGGCAGGAATTGTCTGCCGGGGGGATCGTGTTCCGGGTAGGCAACGGAGGCACCCAGGTCCTCATGATCGAAGACAGGTTTGGCTATCTCAGCTTGCCAAAGGGCCATGTGGATGAAGGGGAGACCCTTGTACGAGCTGCCCTAAGGGAAGTCAAGGAGGAAACGGGGCTTGACTGTGAGATCGTCACATATGCAACGCCGCTGATGTACAGGTTCTTGGACAGCGGGTGTGTTCCCGTTGAGAAAACAGTGCATTACTATGTGATGAGGCCCAAAGGAGGAGAACTCCAACCTCAACCAGGCGAAACAACAAGAGTGATATGGGTTGGCCAGAAAGACCTCAAAGGCCTAAAGACATATCCCAAGATCGTGGAGATTATCGAAAAAGCTGCCGATCTATTGCCATAAAACGGCATGTGTGTGATATAATGCATAATGCGAAGGGCCCGGTGACCTTACGAAACACGCCGTCGGGCGTGTTCCGGTGAGGCCGGGCCGTTTGTTTTGCTTCTCGGCCGGCCCTCACGACCATGAGATCAACAGGGTGGGGGAGTTCCAATGAAAAACCGCATGGGCCTTGTATTAAGGATGTCTTTACCTGTGTGTGCTTGTTTGTTAATTGGCACGCTGCTTGTTCGTTGGATCCTGTTTGGTGATTCGTTTGTGTTTGTGACTGTTGAAGAGTCTTCGCTAAACGCCATCACCGGATGGCCCCTTACCATGCCTGAGCTATCCCAAGTGTTCATTGACACCGGTGAAAAAATCCTGGTAACGCCCGGGAAGAAAAACCTCCTGGGCATATGTCTTGGGGTGTATTACAGCGCTAGCTCCCAGGGAGTGGAATTCCACGAGCGCCTGGTTTTGTCCCGGACAGGCAAGGCAGTGTTGGATCTCACTGCGCCTGTCTCTTTTGTGGCCCCAGGCATTGATGGCGAAGCTGTTGAACTGGTGAACAACCTGGCCAGGGTGGTTTCGGGCAAGCTTAAGATAGTGAAAACAAGGCGGGATGGGACGGTTGAGTTAGAATATGGCTCCAAGCGCATTGTGCTCGGGCCCGGTGAATCCTGGGCTGAGCTCCTGGTGCTGGAGCCAGGCGGCCCCAGGGCGATTTCAGCTGACCGGTGGAAGGAAGAACTGGACAGGTGCGTCCGGTTGGCTTACCCTGCTACACGCCTGGCAATCGCCAACAGGGGGTTCTGGCCTAAGTCAGGGGTAAAGGCGGGGATTGCCGGTGATTAGAAGAATTTCCGCTCAGGCCTTTCAGGCCTGCGAAATCTTAGAGGGTAGAACCACAATGACTGGAACCAGAGTAGCTGGGAGCAGACTGGTTGGGAGAAGAATGACCGGGACGAAAGCGACCGGCTCCAGAGTGACTGGGACCAGAGTGGCTGCTGTGATTGTGACAGTGTTGTGTATATTGCTCAACATTGCAGCGCCTTTGGACGGGCACGCGTCCCAAAGGAGTATCCCGTCCAAACCTTTAGTGCTTATCGGTGAGCCGTCTAGGGATGACGGTGCAAGTCTGTGGTCCCGGGCAGGACTGGTGTCCCGGCTCGAGGATTCAGGGTACGAGCTGGGTAAGACCTTGTTTGTGTACACACCCAGGGAGCCCTACGGCGACCTGGATTCAGGAGCTTATACATTGCGCCAAATGTTGGATGAAACCATAGAGGCCACCGGATGCAGCATGTTGGATGTAGCAGCTTATGGGGTCTCGGGGCTGGTTCTAAGGTTCGGGCTGGAAATGGGGATTATCCGGGACGGGCTGGTAGACAATGCTATCATGCTCAGCACACCCCAAAGAGGTTCGTTTCTGGCAGACTTGCTGTTACAGGCATGCACTGTTGTGAAGCATGAGTGCTTGTTTGAGCGTGAGACCAGGTATTCAAGGTTTTCGCCGTTCGGAGACGTGAGCCCTACCTTAGATCCGGGAACCATATCTTCAAGAAGCACCGGGGATTTGCCAGCTTCCATCGGTTCAAGCTACTTCTCGTGGGAAGGCGAAGCCTGGTGGGTGGCACAAAGGGCACGGGAAATCTATGAGCCTCTTTACAGCCAGTACGTGCAGGAAAGGTTCTTGTCCCTCCCTTACGTGCCTGTGGACTCACCAAAGCAAACATTCGCAGGGTGGATAAAGCAAAACCGCCCTCATATATGGGAAAACTGCATTGCAGCGGGCATCCGGCCGCCTTTCGGCCCCTTACCTGGAGATGCCTTAGACGGCCCGCCACAGGCAGGGTATGATTTCACCGTTGCATATTATGAACTCCTCGCAATGGCAGTCGGCAGAAACCAGTACGTAGTGAGGATGGCTTCCTCAGGAAGTCTGGGGCAGGCTTTGTTCGGCCCTTCCCATGGCCCTATGCCTGGCAGCCTAAAGGACGCCATTATACAATACGGGCTCAAAGCGCTTCTGCACTACGCCAAGAAGGCACTGGTCACAGTGAAAGCGGAAGTGCAAAGGATGATTGCAGACAGCATTGTGAGTTCTATTGGATACCTGGACAGTGCTGAGAGCCAGTTCCTTAGAAGGCTTGTGAAAGAAGAAGTGTTGGTTAACCTGGGCACTTCTGCCGGCCAGAGATTCTATAGGGTGCCCGCTAACTACTACCTGGATCAGATTAACCGGAGGTCGTCTTCATCTTCCTATACACGCAATACGCGTTTTGTGAGCATAACCGGAAGGGTTACAAACCTGCTGGGCATCGTATGGCCGCAGGTGGCTCCCAACAATTTGTTCTGTGAAGTGGATTCCGCAGTCCCGCCCCAGGGACCCAGGGACACAATCCGCGTGTTTAACGGGTTCCTGTCCCCGTCGTATCTAAACCTCCTGAAAGACAAACAGGTCCAGGACAGCATAGTGTCGCTATTGTTGGAGCCGGATGAGCTGGCTCAAGTTACCACCGGGCATAGCGGACAGCAGCAGATCAGAGTATCCAGCTGGCAGCCTTCGTATGTGTCTCCGCCTTGGGGTACGGCTGGGGACCAGGTGTTCCAGGTTTCAGTAAGCATACCGTCATTGCCTGAAGGATGGGGATGTGCTGTCTGGGTTGAAGGATACGATGGAGGGCGGTGGCTGCCTGTTCCAGGCTGGAACCAGCTGCTTACCAGTGGGACAAAGACAGATGTAATACTCAAGCACACAGCCTATAGGATAGGCCTACGGCTTGTGAGAACAGGCACGGTCAACCCTTATACACCAGGGGGAAAGGTTGAGTCTGCCTTCGAACGGGAAGTTTCCGGCAAGGCACTGCTCAGCGTTGACCCTTTGTCTACTGCTGAAGGTGCGCCCTGGGGAAACTCGCCGGGTGAAGACATGTGG
Organism: Candidatus Fermentithermobacillaceae bacterium; assembly: GCA_012837895.1. Lineage (GTDB taxonomy): Bacteria > Bacillota > Sulfobacillia > Fermentithermobacillales > Fermentithermobacillaceae > DTU015. Next base: position 23,949 of record DUQH01000084.1, read on the forward strand.
GGTGGAAGCACACCCAGTGAAGGCGTGTGGGGCCCTGGTGCCGGCTACATGGGTGATGACAACGGCCCGGCGACTGTCCCGGCCGCCCCTGGTTCAGGGACTGACCCGGCTGGTACCGGTTCATGGGATGATAGTCCGGGAGAAAACGGACCTCCTGGTTCAGCTCAAAGTCCAGCAGCCGGCGACGGTATTCCTGGCGATATTCCCAGCGTCAGGGTGGTTTACAGGAATAAGCACACTACCTTGTGGAAGCCCCACGAAACATATCATGTATATTGGGAAGTTGACTTCGGGGACGGCGAAACCGTTGTGCTCCAGGGGCAGCCCCGTCTCAAAATCGCCCACACCTTCAACCCTTCAGGCCAATACCTGGTGCGCGCAGTCTCGTACGATAATCACAATGACGTGCTGGTTGAAAAATCGTGGAATGTTGTTACCGGCGGGGAACCTGAAGTCAGGGAGTTCTGCTGTTCCAGTATTATCCCTCCGGAGGTAGAATTGGAACTAATAGGCCCGCAGAAGTGGGTTACAGGGAAACATGCGCTGTTTTCAGGGGAGGTCACATGGAAACTACCTGACGGGGCACATATTGTTAGCGTAGACTGTGATCCGGGTGAGAGATTCCACGTGCTTTGGGAACGTTCAGGGGAATTTGCGGTATATTGGGCTGCAAGGCTCACGATAGATTATGAATTAGAGGATAGGGTAATCCGGGTAAAGAATACGTATGTTACTGAAAAGCAGGTAGATGTGTTTACACCCGGCATTACCCGGTGAGTAAGGGCCAGGGATGGAACTTGATGCCAGGTATTGCGTCAAGAATACAAAGGGAGCTTGAGCCGGAGGTGCAAGCAAATGATAAAGATTAGGGGACTTACGAAAACATATCACATGGGCAAGGTCACAGTACCTGCCCTCAGGGAAGTTGACATGGATATTCCAAAAGGACAGTTTGTCGCGATAATGGGGCCCTCCGGGTCAGGCAAATCAACCTTGATGAATCTTCTCGGCTGTCTCGACAGGCCAACTTCAGGCGAATATTACCTTGACGGTGAAGACGTGAGCAAGAAGTCTGATAACGAGCTGGCGGAAATACGCAACAAGTGTATTGGCTTCATTTTTCAATCGTACAACTTGCTGTCAAGGGCAGATGCAACGTCTAACGTAGAGATGCCTTTGATATACAGGGGCGTACCCCCGCGGGAACGGCGTGCAATGGCTACAAAAGCTCTTGAGTCTGTTGGGCTTGGGAAAAGGATACAGCACAGGCCCAACGAGATGTCAGGAGGCGAGCAGCAAAGGGTAGCTATCGCCCGGGCTATTGTCGGCGGGCCTAAGGTTATCCTGGCAGATGAGCCCACAGGCAACCTGGACTCCCGTTCTGGCGAAGAGATTATGGTCATTTTTCAAGAACTACATGAACAGGGCATAACAATCATCCTGGTAACCCATGACCCTGACATTGCCAGGCATTCTGAGAGGGTGATCTCGCTTAAGGACGGGAAGATCATTTCAGATGAAATGGTCCAAGACCGGCTGGATGCCAGGGAGTGCCTTGCAGCCATGCCTGAGCCTGACGTTTCAGCCTAGGGGAAACAGGACATAACAAAGGGCGCTCTGCATGGAGCGCTCTTTCTGTTTATTTTGTCATGATTTCTTCTGCTAAACGCCTGATTAGTGCGGTTCCTTCTTCGGTCTTGAGGAAAGAGTCCAGCGCTTCTCCCAGGGCTACACGGAACTCAGGCGACTCCATGGCTTCCTCAAGCATTTGCTGCAATGTCAATGGCGCTTGGTTGCGTATGATATCGTTTACCAGGGCTTTTCCCTGTTCCGAAGACAGGATGTCCTGGATGAGTGATTTGACTAACGACTGGTCAATCAAAGATTGGGCAGGGTCATCTTCCAGGCCGGCTCGTGTAATCACCTGCTGCCAGTGGAGGAAAACACCGGGTGCGTAATTAGCTACGCCTATTAGCGCTCCTACAGACAAGCATGTACCGATAACAACTCCCAGAAACACGTATGCTACTCGTTGTCTCCCGGACACTGTTGCCGCCCTCCCGGCAAATTCTGTTTTATGTTGATAGCATGTATTCAATGGTATGTAATTATTCGGAGGTGGTATGATTGGTAGAGGTGATGGTATGAGGCCTGTGATCTTCACTATAGGCGGGGTAGAGTTTTACTCATACGGCTTGATGGTCGGGCTGGGGTATGTGCTTGGCGCTTTAGTAGCAATGAGAATGGCCAGGAAAAAAGGAGTGGATCCAGACTCCTTGCTTGGCTTTTTCCTGCTCCTGTTCGTCTCCGGAGTGTTGGGTGGGCGATTGCTTCACATGGCATTGAATCCCGCCGGCTATCCGGACTTGAAGACTGTTTTGGACCTGAGGGATGGCGGCCTGTCGATTTACGGTGTGCTCATGGGAGGCATTATCGCCGTAGGTGTGTATTGCCGTGTGAAGAGAGTTCGCCTGGGCCAGTTGTTTGACATTGTGGTCCCGGGAGTTGCCTTGGGACAATCAATTGGCAGGTGGGGTTGCCTGCTAAATGGTTGCTGTTACGGGCGCCTGACCGGTGACGGGTGGGGAGTACTTACCAGATATGCCCCGGGGTTGAGGCACCCTTATCCAGTATACGAAAGCGTAGCTGATTTCCTGCTGTTTGCGCTGCTTCTGAGAATGTCTGAACGTGTACCTTTTGAAGGGGGTCTGTTTCTAATCTACATGGCCGGGTACTCAGGAATACGGTTTGCCCTCGAGTTTTTCAGGGATAGCCATACCTTTGTAGCAGGCTTGAGCCATGCCCAATGGTTTTCCGCGTTGCTGTTCGCAGCCAGTTTGGGCGCTTTCGCATATCTTAAGCGAAAAACAGGCGTTGAAAACCGTCCTTCGCTCTGATAATCTAGATTACGTACTTCCAATTTTTGGACACTATCAATCGTTTTTCCGTTAATCCGACATAGTGTATATACGGTTGTGAAAGCAAGGTCAAAAGGGGGTGACAAAGTGAAAGGCAAGTTTGCCCTCAAGTCAGAGGCGCTTACAACGGCGCTCAATGTGATCGACGTGGGGATTATGCTGGTAGACCCTACAGGCCGCATTGGGTTTGCCAACCAGAAAGCTGCTTTGCTTCTCAACTGCCATGAAAAAGGGATAAGGGGGAATGTGTTTAGGGAGTTCATGGAAGCTATTGTTGCCTCCCATACCGGCAATCATACTGAGTTTGCCAGGTGGGTTGATCTTGTAGACGGTGCTCTATCTGTTTCGGGAGAAGATCTGAGGTTTGATTGCGAGATCGAGTATGAGGGCAACAGTCAAGACCGGATACTGAAGCTTACCGCCATACCTGTAGACAAGCCCGGGCAAAGCTGCCTCAAAACGGTAATAACCATCAGCGACATATCTCGTCAGCGTAAGGTTGAACGGATCCTTCAATCAATATCCGGCAGCGACGATTGGCTCCTGGATGTGCTTGATCCAGGGGAAGTTGACCTGAGACGAGACATAGCCCTGCGTGGGCCTCACACCCAGGCTGGGTCACCGGAAGTTGACCGGGAGACTATCGCGTCAAAGGAAATGAGCGTGATATTCCGTATCACTCAACAGATGAAAAAGCTCCTGGACTTGGACGACTTGCTCAACCACATTCTGTACATCGTATCTACGGAAATGCGCTATACCGACTGTTCCATCCTGCTCCCTGACGAAGAAGGCGAGAACCTTGTGATCTCAGCCGGACTGGGAATGTCCCAAAAGGTACTCGGGCTCAAGATCCCCCGTGGAACGGGAATCTCATGGTGGGTCATGGAACACGGCCAGCCGCAGAATGTGCCTGATGTGGCCGTAGACGATAGGTATTATCGAGGCGCTCCAGAGGCAGCTTCAGAAGTATACGTGCCTCTTGAAGTGAGGGGAAAGCGGCTGGGGGTGCTGGTTGTGCAAAAGGCTGAGAAATACGGCTTTACGCCGACAGACGTCAAACTGCTCATGGCAGTGGCGGGCCATATTGCATCAGCATTGGAAGTGGCCCAATTGCATAGCCAGGTCAAAAAAGCTGCCGAGACTGACAGCTTAACAGGGTTGTATAATAGAAGAAGCACCGTGTCTGCCCTGGACCGGTTCATTGAAAACGCGAAAGACAACAAAGGCCCTGACTGCATATCAATTGTGCTGCTAGACGTAGACAGGTTGAAGTTTGTGAACGACAACTTCGGACACCTGGCAGGTGACCGGGTATTAGTGCACATTGCCCATAGTCTCAGGAGAGGGTTCAGGGCCGATGACATAGTAGGGCGGTTCGGAGGTGACGAGTTTATCGTTTTGCTGCCTGGGGTTAATCCTAAACTGGCAGGCGAGCGCGTAAAGAGCGTCATTTCAAGCTGGCTTGATGCAGAACTCACGGACTTGTCGGGAAGGCAGATTCCGGTTCCTGGTGCATCTTTCGGCATATCATGTTACCCCGAAGACGGGGTGGATTCAAGGCTGTTGATGGCAGCCGCTGACAACGACCTTCTGGCAGCGAAAGCGAAGGCCCATGAGAAAACATGTTGACCCCGGTAAAATACCTTTCAAGGTTCAAGCCATAGCTTCCACCCTCAGAGACAGCGGAGCTACCCCCCTTATTGTCGGAGGCCCGGTAAGGGATGTTTTGCTTGGCAAGCAACCCCAGGACTGGGACATCGCCGTTAACATGGACCCTCAAGAGATATTGCAGGTGTTTCCAGCGGCATGTACTGTGGGAATCGAGTTTGGCAGGGTTTCAGTGGGCGATGTGGACGTGGTTTCCCTGCGGGCAGAGAAGGATTACCGCGATAAACGGCACCCCAGCCAGGTGATGTTTGGAGTTCCCCTTGAGAAAGACCTTGAACGCCGTGACTTCACCATCAACGCTATGGCATGGGATCCTTTTACCGGTGAGATTTTCGATCCTTTTGGCGGCATTAAGGACCTTGAACGCAAGGCCCTTGTGTGCGTAGGGAATGCCCGGGAGCGGTTTGAGGAAGATCCCCTGCGGATTCTGAGGGCTGTGAGGTTTAAGACTTGCATGGGCCTTAACTTAGATGGCGAAGTAGTTGAAGCCATCTGCGCGTCTAAGCACCTATTGTCCCAAGTGTCAGGCGAGAGGGTGTTTGCCGAGTTAAGGCGAATTCTTGTTTCCCCGTCTGTCTACCAAGGCATAACGGACTTGTACGGATACGGGCTCAGTGCCATAGTCTTGCCTGAAGTGGACAAGGCTCCCGATCAGGCAGCAGCAGGCGTTTCCGTCTGTCATTCTGACCTTGCAGCCAGGTTGGCGGTGCTCCTGGGGATCACGGAAACAGGTATAGATGAAGTGAAAACAAGGTTTAACTTGCCCCTGGCTTTGGCAAAAGAAATAGAATGGTTAGTTCTAAACTGCGATCCTCAAATCATTCTGGACAACCGGTCCCTGCCAAAGGGACGCTCAGGTTTGTGGAAACAATCACACGGATACAATAACGATCCGGGATACCTGGCAAGAAGGATAGTCTATCATTGGGGCGCCAGGCAGCTTGAGCGCCTGATGGAAGTAAAACGGGCAATCTGGCTCGGCCTTGGCAACAGCGGCCTGCCGGCCGGGTATTTGTTCTTGGCTGCCGGGCATTGGCTAATGTTACAATCTGATTGTCAGGATTTCATGGACATTGCCCTCGACGGAAATGAAATCATGGGACTGCTGGATGTGGAACAAGGGCAGCTTATCGGCGAAGCTCTTGAATACCTGGAAGACGTGGTCTTGCAGAATCCTGAGTTAAACAAGAAACAAGCTTTGTCCCAAATCTTGCTGGAATGGTGGAGTAAACGGACTTGAATTCCAACGGAGTAAGGACTCTCACCCGGATTGCAATAATGGTTGCTTTAGCTACTGCTTTGCATGTGGTTGAAGCTATGATCCCGATCCCTTATGTGGTCCCCGGCGCCAAACTAGGGCTTGCCAACATTGTAGCCCTGTATGCCGTGATGACCATGGCCCCCGGCGAGTCACTGGCCATAAGTTTCCTTAGGACCCTGCTGGGGAGCTTGTTGTCCGGAACATTCCTGAATGTCGCATACTACTTGAGCACTTCAGGAGCGCTGGTGTCTACTGCGGTGATGTACCGGTTCAGGAAGATGTTTGGGAGCAACTTATCGGTCATAGGCATAAGCGTTGCAGGTTCGATTACCCACAACGTCACCCAGCTTCTCGTGGCCAGCTTGATTCTCCGGCAGATCGGTGTCATGTTCTACCTGCCGTATCTACTGTTGTTCGCCATCCCTACAGGGATTTTTGTGGGAATACTGGCAGGAAGAATCATTGTTTACACAGAAAACTTGTCTAAAAGGCACCGTGGCTAAGAGTTCCGTGGCCGTCCCAGGGCATACCGGAGAAACAGGAGTGAACTTGCTTACCGGATAACAGGGCAAGGAGGTATTAGCTCAATGCGAACCAAGATTCCGGATGTTGTAATCCGCAGACTTGTGACGTACCTGAGGATTCTGACGGACATAGAAGCAGGGCCTGACGACTATATCTCCTCAGCTGAAATAGGGGATCTTGCGGCGGTGAACAGTGCACAAGTGAGGAAAGACCTGGCGCTTTTCGGGGAGTTTGGCAAGCAAGGCGTGGGATATCCCGTCTTAGGGCTGAGAAGGGAACTCATAGAGATCCTGGGAGCCGACAGGCAGATGAATATAGCGATTCTCGGCGTTGGCGAACTTGGAACTGCTCTCGCCAGGTACCTGACTACGAGAAAGGAAGCCACTCCCAATTACCGGTTTGTTGTGAAGGGATTGTTTGATGTTGACCCGGGTAAAGTGGGTACCCTGGTAGAGGGAGTGCCGGTAAGGCACATCGATGATCTGGAAGAAGTGACAGCTTCAGCTGATATCAAGATTGGTGTGATTACAGTACCGGCCCAGAATGCCCAGGATGTGGTCAACTATGCAGTTTCCAAGGGGATCAAGGGATTCTTGAACTTTGCACCTGTGAGAATTAAAGCTCCTCCCGGTGTAAGGATCCAGAATAGCGATGTGACTTCTGATCTTCAGGAGCTGGGTTTTTACCTGTAAAGGTTCGGGGGTATACCTTCATTCCAGATCAAATTGGACTATATAATAGATCCAAAAGCAGCACGACAATCTGCCTCAAACCCGCTTCCGGATGTACTCAAACTATTCTTCCACCTTTATTGTCTTTGTGTTATGCTATGTTTGGTTTAAGCTTTGGGCTGAGTATTGGCTGATCCAATTTGGCAGCCTCATGAATTCCTCGCGGAGGTGAACCGGTTGTCAGATCCAATGTTGCAGTTGGAAGAGAAACTCAAGGAACTGAGAGATCGACGCAACAAGATTGAACAGGGCGGTGGTCAAAAAAGAATAGACAGGCAGCACGAGCGGGGCAAAATGACTGCCCGGGAGCGCATAGCTGCCTTTTTAGATCCCGGTACTTTTGTTGAGACTGATGCGTTTATTACCCACAGGGCAACTGAGTTTGGCATGGCAGCTGTCGAGGCGCCCGGCGAAGGTGTGGTTACAGGGTACGGGCTGGTTGACGGCAGGGCCGTGTGCGTTGCCGCCCAGGACTTCACTGTAATCGGAGGTTCGTTGGGTGAAATGCACGCAGAAAAAATCTGCAAGTGCATGGACCTTGCAGCTAAGGTCGGCATTCCGTTTGTGTCTTTGAATGACTCAGGCGGTGCCAGGATTCAAGAAGGAGTAGATGCACTCAAAGGTTACGGCAGCATCTTTTACAGGAATGTGAAATACTCCGGTGTAATCCCGCAGATATCAGTGATCCTCGGGCCATGTGCAGGCGGGGCAGTGTATTCTCCAGCGCTTACTGACTTTGTGTTTATGGTTGAAGGCACATCTAACATGTTCATTACAGGCCCCCAGGTTATAAAAGCGGTAACCGGTGAAGAGGTATCAACTGAGCAGCTGGGAGGCGCGCTCATCCATAACCAGGTAAGCGGTGTAGCTCAATTCATGGCTCCTGATGAGACTAGCTGTTTCGACATGATCCGGACGCTTCTGTCGTATCTCCCGGCCAATAACCAGGAAGATCCCCCGTTTATGGATACAGGAGACGATCCTGGAAGATTAGAGCCCGGGCTGCGCGAAGTAGTCCCTGTTGATCCCAACAAAGGATACAACATGTACGACGTCATACACTCCATGGTAGACAACGGGGTTTTCTTCGAGGTCTCAAAGCATTTCGCCACCAACATCATAACGGGATTTGCCCGGTTTGGGGGCAGGGCAGCCGGTGTGATTGCAAACCAGCCAATGGCCAAGGCAGGATGCCTTGATATCGACGCTTCAGACAAAGCCTCAAGGTTCGTCAGGTTCTGCGACGCTTTCAACGTCCCCCTTGTAACCCTGGTAGACGTACCTGGCTATCTCCCAGGTGTGGATCAGGAGTACGGCGGGATTATCAGGCATGGGGCCAAACTCTTGTATGCATACTCAGAAGCTTCTGTGCCAAAGGTAACTGTAATAACCAGAAAGGCCTATGGGGGAGCTTACATAGCTATGTGTTCCAGGCATCTGGGAGCAGATATGGTATTTGCCTTCCCCCATGCAGAGATTGCAGTTATGGGTCCTGAAGGTGCAGCCAACGTGGTATTTAGGAAAGAGATTAGCGAGGCAGAGGATCCTGCTGCAAAACGCGCAGAGAAGATCAAGGAATTCCGTGAAGTGTTTGCCAACCCGTATGTTGCGGCAGGCAGGGGTTATATCGATGACGTTATCGATCCCCAGGAGATCCGTCCCAGGGTTATCGGCGCCCTTGAGCTTACGTCTACGAAAATGATTGAGCAGTCGCGCAAGAAGCATGGCAATATACCGTTGTGATAATGTTCTGAAACTGCGACGCGTGGAGGGATATAGATGATACCTGACACTTTTGCAGGCGGTTTGATGTTGCTTGTGGTCAACATGACGGTTGTGTTTGCGGTACTTATCGTCATTGCATTTATGATCAACCTCATTCGCAAAGCGGCGTCCGGGGAAAGTGAGAAGCTCAACGAAGGTGCCGGGTCCGGAAACTCAGGTTCCCAGCTTGCATCTCAGAGTGCCGGGCAAGAAAATCTTACTGCCGGTCTTAACGCCGAAACGGTGCCTTTTGACTCGCTGGACGCCCGCCGTAAAGCGGCCATTGTCGCAGCTTTACGCGCCTATCTGGGATATAGCACGGTTCCAGTGTTTGTGCGCAGGATTCCTGATGCCGGAATGTGGGGCAAGACGTCAAGAATTCATGCGTTGAAATAGGCCAAGTATTATCTAATTGTTGATAAAGGAGGATCTAACGTGCGGCGATTTAGAGTTAAGATAGATGATGAAGTGTTCGAGGTTGAAGTGGAAGAGATCGGGCAAGGTGCTGAAAGACAGCCTGTAGTGAGTACACCTGTGGCAAGGCCATCCCAACCCCCGGCGGCGTCTCAGAAGCCCGTGGCTGCTCCTAAACCTGCTGCAGCGCCTGTGCCTCAAGCTGTGCAAGCCGGAAGCGGTGCCGTCACAGCGCCTATCCCCGGAGTTGTCACTGAGGTTAAGGTTGCAGCGGGGGACAATGTGAAGAAAGGCGACATACTACTGCTCCTTGAAGCGATGAAGATGCAAAACGAAATCCTTGCGCCTTACGATGCGGCAGTGACTGAGGTACTTGTAAGCCAAGGAGCGACGGTACAGACAGGAGATGTGCTCATCCGCCTTGACAGATAGGATACCTTAAGCCGGAGGAAGGTGTATTCATAGCATGAACGTAGGCACACTTGCTGAAAGATTATGGTTGGAAACTGGTTTTTCCCAACTTACGTTGGGCAATGTTGTGATGCTCTTTATCGGAATACTGCTCCTTTACCTTGCCATATATAAGAAGTTTGAACCTCTTCTCTTGGTACCCATTGCTTTCGGAGCAATTCTGGCCAACCTGCCCCTTGCTCCCATAATGAATCCTCCTGAGGGAGATATGCCAGGCGGATTGCTATACTACCTTAGCTTTGGTGTAGAGAAGGAAATATTCCCACCCCTGGTTTTCCTGGGGGTAGGGGCGATGACTGACTTCGGGCCGCTCCTGGCTAACCCTTCAACTATCCTGCTTGGAGCTGCAGCTCAGATCGGCGTGTTTCTGGCCATGCTTATGGCAAAAGCTCTAGGATTTACCTTACAGCAAGCCAGTGCCATTGGGATTATCGGAGGGGCTGATGGGCCGACAGCAATTTACACTGCAATGAAGCTGGCTCCGGAACTCTTGGGTCCGATTGCCGTGGCGGCATACACATACATGTCGCTGGTTCCCCTGATCCAGCCTCCTATCATGAGAGCTTTGACCACCAAGAAGGAACGCACTGCGGTCATGAGCCAGCTAAGGCAAGTGTCCAAGACCGAGAGAATCGTATTCCCAATCGTAGTCACCATTTTGGTCGGATTGTTCCTTCCATCAGTAGCTCCTTTGATCGGGATGCTCATGCTAGGGAACCTGTTCAAGGAATGTGGCGTTACCGAAAGGTTGTCCAAGACCGCACAGAACGAGCTCAACAACATTGTGGTGATCTTGCTGGCCACCTCTGTCGGAGCCACCATGAGCGCTGAGAATTTCCTGACCCTTGATACCATCAAGATCATAGCCCTTGGGATAGTGGCATTCGCCGGAGGGACTGCAGGCGGAGTGCTGCTTGGCAAACTCATGTACTACCTGACAGGTGGTAAAGTAAACCCGCTCATCGGTTCCGCCGGAGTATCAGCGGTACCCATGGCTGCAAGGGTCAGCCAGGTTGTTGGGCAGGAGGAAAACCCCCAGAATTTCTTGCTTATGCATGCGATGGGGCCTAACGTTGCCGGAGTTATCGGAACGGCGGTTGCTGCCGGTGTATTGATAGCGCTGCTTTCGTAGGATCCTTGAACTAAGTTTGGCTGTTGGATTAGTTGGCGGATTAGACAAATTGATGTTCAGAACGAATCAGTTGGCGATTTCTGAAGGAGGGTTACAGGATGGACAGGACAATCAGGGTTCTTGTAGGAAAACCAGGCCTTGATGGCCATGACCGCGGGGCCAAGGTAATTGCAAGGTCCTTTAGGGATGCGGGCATGGAAGTGATCTACAGCGGTTTGCACCGGACTCCCGAAGAGCTGGCTAGGATGGCAGTGGAAGAAGACGTCGATGTGGTGGCCTGCTCCATTCTCTCAGGGGCACACAACACACTGCTTCCCCGGGTGGTAGAGTGTCTCAAGAAAGAAAAAGGTACCGAAGAGTTGGATGTGTTGGTGCTTGCAGGCGGCATTATCCCCGCTGAGGACGTTGAGTTCCTCAAAGCTAACGGGGTAGACGAAGTGTTTGGTCCTGGAACCAATACCCAGGACATTGTGGAATATACCAAGACTAACCTTAAGCGTTAGCGTGATATGCAGCAGGCCGCGTGTGGCGGCCTCAAAATGTTTTCCGGCTATCCGGGCGGGATGGTGTTGTATTTGCATAACCAGATAATCCAGGGTTTGTGTGAGAGGAAGCGGGCCGGCCTGGCAAGGGCTGTAACCCTTGTTGAGAACGGTTCCGAACATGCCAGGCACATCCTGGAAGAAGCATATAGACTCAGAGGACATAGCAAGGTCATCGGGATAACAGGATCGCCGGGCGTTGGCAAGTCCACTTTGGTTGACAGCTTGATCGGTGCCATACGCGAGCGCGGGGATTCAGTCGGAGTGATTGCTGTAGACCCGTCTTCCCCGTTTACCGGCGGGGCCATACTTGGAGACAGGGTGAGGGTGCGTTCGCGCACCACTGATAACGAAGTCTTCTTCCGCAGTTTGGCCTCAAGGGGATACCTGGGAGGCCTCTCCAGGCATACAGGCGACATAATAACCCTTTTTGATGCCTTTGGCTTCGACTATGTGCTGGTTGAAACGGTAGGTACGGGGCAGTCAGAAGTGGATATCATGCGCTATGCCCATTCTGTCCTGGTTGTGATGGCTCCGGGCTTGGGCGATGATATTCAGGCGATAAAGGCAGGGATTTTGGAAATTGGCGATGTGTTCTGTGTGAACAAAGCCGATCACCCTGATGCTGACAGAGCTGTTGCCGTGTTAGAAGCAATGCTGGGCCTCAACAGGCAGTGGCAATGGAAACCCCCTGTTGTCAAGACAGTTGCATCCCAGGGTAAAGGTGTAGTTGAACTTCTGGGAAAAATCGATGAGCACTTGGAATTCCTCAAGCAGAACGGTTTGCTGGAGGAAAGGGTATCAAGGAGCTACATTGCCGCACTGGAAGACAACATAAGGCGAGATACGGTTGACCGTATCCTTACGGAGGCCCGGTTAGACGGTACCCTTGACTTGGTTTTGACGCAGCTGTCGCAGGGCAAGACGTACCCGGCTGCCGTGGCAAAGCAGCTTATAGGGAAGTACTTGTGCGCTGAGGAAAGTGATAATCAATAGCATGTACGTCAGCATATGTCAGCATATGCCTCAGCATGTACTTTGGCATGTATGTGGGCATGTGCAGGCATCTGAGTTGGCACGTGAGTATGCATGTGAGCCGGCGTGAGCCGGCACATGTGTTGCGGAGCATGCGCCGGGAAGGGCAGCCAGGCTTTTCCCGGCTTTTTGCTTCATTGTGCTTCTTCCTTCTCGCTTCTTGCTCTCTTCATAATATAGGTTCTCTGGACGTGCTCAGGAATTAACCAGATCGCTGCTCCGCCTGGTCCGGACTCGACCATTTCAACGCCGGAACTGGCTCCAAATCAGCCAGAATCGTAGCTTTCAGTCCCGAACTGGTCTGGAATTGACCAGATCATTGCCTCACGTGGTCGCATCTTAGCCACTTCAGTGTCAGACCTGGTCTCATATTAGCCGAAAGCTTAGGATTTTGTCGGGGTCTGGTCAGGAATTGACCAGATTGCCGTGTCACCCGGTCCCATTTTGACCACTTCCGCGCCTGAGCTGGTTCCAGATTAGCCAAAACCCCAGGATCTGATCCAGAACTGGTCAGGAATTGACCAGATTGCTGCTCCGCCTGGTCCGGACTTGACCACTTCAGCACCGAACCTGGTTCCGGATTAGCCACAGTCCTAGGTTCCAGTTTTGACCCGGTTTGGTATCGATCATTTTGCCGGTTTTACCGGTGCACCCGCCTCAGAACCGGCATCCGGTTTATTAGTCAATCAGGTCATTAAGTTGCAGTGACTTGGACATACTCGAATAGTATACAAATTACTTGACTGATTGAGATATAATCACTATTGGTACTCATTAAGAAAGCTATTCAGTCCGGATAGGTTTCTTGAATAAGGGGATGATTGCGTGGCTTACTTTCACGGTCCAGATGAACCGGTATATACCATAAGTGTTGCTGCGCGTCTTCTCGGTGAGACTCCGCAGTTCCTAAGGCAGATAGAAAACGAAGGGCTTATATCGCCCGCCCGGACCGATTCTAACATCCGCCTGTATTCCAGCAACGATCTCAGGTTGCTCGCCCGTATAATATACCTTTGGAGACAGTGCGGGATTAATCCGCAAGGTATCCGGGTGATAATCGCGATGGAGGAGGGGGATTCTGACAGCCGTACACACGTCAGCCGCAGGCCTCAGGATCCGGCAGGCGCCACCAGGCAGGGAAGGCAGAGTGCGGACAGGCGTGAGGCCACAAACGGAATGGTAAAGGAGGCCCGGTGAAGCGTGATGCTGCGGGCCACGATACGCCCGGAGAGACAAACTTGTGATGGTGTGGAGGTGCGTTTATGTCCAAGATTGTAGGTATTGACCTTGGTACCACCAATTCTGTTATTGCGGTCATGGAAGGCTCTGAGCCAACAGTGATAATCAACGCAGAAGGTTCGCGGACTACGCCTTCTGTTGTGGCGTTCAGCAAGAAGAAGGAAAAACTGGTAGGCCAGCTTGCCAGGCGCCAAGCTGTACTCAACCCGGAAAACACAATATCGTCAATCAAGAGGTTTGTCGGCCGTCGCTATGATGAAGTCGAAGTTGAACGGGAGCGTGTGCCCTACAGGATAAAGCGGGGTAAGCATGGCGAAGTCAGGATATATGTGCCTTCCATAGATGAGGAACTCACCCCTGAGGAACTGTCAGCCCATGTGTTGAGGAAAATGAAAGAAGATGCTGAAAAACACCTGGGCGAACCGGTCACCAAAGCGGTTATTACAGTCCCAGCCTACTTCAACGACTCCCAGAGGCAAGCTACAAAGGACGCAGGCCGGATAGCTGGGCTTGAGGTGCTAAGGATTATCAATGAGCCAACAGCTGCTTCCCTGGCTTATGGGGTAGACAAGAAGCAAAACGAAAAAATCCTCGTGTTCGACCTGGGCGGTGGTACCTTTGACGTATCACTGCTGGAAGTAGGCGACGGTGTGGTCGAAGTGCTGGCCACGGCCGGCGATACCCATCTTGGGGGCGATGACTACGACCAGAGAATCGTGGACTATGTGGCCGAAGAGTTCAGGAGAGAATACGGGATTGACCTGAGGAAAGACAGGCAGGCCCTCCAGCGGCTTATAGAAGCTGCCGAAAAAGCTAAGATCGAGCTTTCACAGGTGCTTGAGACTACCATCAGCTTGCCGTTTATCAGTGCAGACAGGGAAGGCCAGCCACTCCACCTGGAGGTCAGGCTCACCAGGGCCAAGTTTGAGGAACTCACTGACGATCTGACCAGGAAGTGTGCCGGCCCGGTAAGAAGGGTTCTGGAAGATGCCAAACTCAAGGCAGAAGACTTGGACGAAGTGATCCTGGTCGGCGGTTCCACCAGAATGCCCAAGATTCAAGAGATGGTAAAAAGTCTTACCGGCAAGGAGCCTAACAGAAGCGTGAACCCTGACGAAGTAGTTGCCATGGGGGCTGCGATCCAGGCAGGTGTGCTTGCCGGGGACGTAAAGGATATTGTGCTCCTTGACGTGACGCCCCTGACCTTGGGTATTGAGACGCTTGGCGGGGTGATGACGCCTATCATTGAACGGAACACGACCATTCCCGTGCGAAAGAGCCAGGTTTTCACAACTACGGCTGACTTCCAGCCGCAAGTTGAGATACACGTGCTCCAAGGTGAACGGCCCATGGCGCGTGACAACAGGACCTTGGGAAGGTTTACTCTTTCAGGGATTCCGCCTGCCCCAAGAGGTGTGCCCCAGATCGAAGTATCTTTCGACATAGACGCCAACGGCATCCTGAATGTGTCAGCGAAAGATAAGGGCACAGGTAAAGAGCAGAAGATTACTATCAAAGCATCTACCCAGCTTCCCAGGGAAGAAGTTGACAGGCTTGTGGAAGAAGCTGAAAAGCATGCTGAGGAAGACAGGAAGCAACGGGAGCGGATTGAGACCAGAAACCAACTGGACCAGCTGATATACACAGTTGAAAAGAGTTTGAAAGATGTCGGGGACAAGATATCATCGGACGATAAGGCCAAGGTAGAGGATGCCTTGTCCGCAGCCAGGGAAGCTCTAAACAGCGATGACGCTGACAAAATGAAGAAAGCTTCGGATGAACTCCGGGATGCTGCTGCCAAACTGGCAGAAGAACTCTACAAGCAAGCAGCTCAGGAAGGCCAGGCTTCCGGCGAAGAAAGCGACGCTGCTTCCTCCGGTAGCGGTGACAAGAAAGACGTGTACGATGCCGAGTTCAAGGAAAAGACCAATGACAAGGAAAGCGGGACTTAATGCGTATGGATAAGAAGCATAGAGATTCCAATACACCGGAAGTCAACCCTGAGCCCGGGCCCTGCAATCCAGGAAAAACAGAGCGGTATCAAGCCGGATATAAGCACGAGCAAGCTGGCAAATGCCCTGATATCAACGGTGAACCTTGCATTCAAGAGGAGGATTCACCTGCGGCAGGACCTGAGATTCCTGCAGAGGGACCTGGAGCTCCGGCGGCAGAATCAGGAACTCCAGAAGAAGCGCTGAACGAGGTAATCCAAGCACTTACACTTGAACGGGACCAATGGAAGTCCAAAGCCGCGGAATATTGGGACAGCTACCTCAGGGCTATGTCGGAAATGGACAATTTCAGGAAACGCACTGAAAGGGACATTCATACCAGGATAAACAGGGGCAAGTCTGAGCTCATACTGCCTTTGTTGGATGTGTTGGACAATTTCGACAGGGCCCTTGCCGCAGGGGAAAAGAACGCCAAAGCAGATCAGGGCAGCGGATTCAAAGCATTTTACGACGGGGTGGCTCTGATCCGGCGTCAGATCCTGGATGTGCTCGCCAGGGAAGGGGTAGAGCCAATCGAGGACCCGGTAGGCAAGGCTTTTGACCCAAAGTACCACGAGGCCATGTTTGCCCAAGAGGGCGGCGGGGAGCATGGTACCATAGTCCAAGAGTTCCAGAAGGGATACATGTATAAGGGTGAAGTCCTCAGACCAAGCAGGGTAAAGGTGATAAGGTAAACATAACCGGGGTAGACATAGCCGGCCTGTCAGAAGGATTGCAGTGCAGGCCGGCTCTTACTTGACGCCTTTTTCACACCTGTTTTACACCTCAGGCATGTCTATTTCCTGTATAGCGGCGATAGCCCTTGCCCTTACTTCTCCTTTGGCGGGCAAGTTACTCTTCTCGAGCCCCATAAGATAAGCTCCTCCTGCGGGTTCGAGCTCAGGTTTCTTGAGCCTGGCAAACGGCACAAACTTGTGGCAAGACAGTGCAAACGAATCACCTAGGAGCGGGCTTACACCTTTTGTGAACAAGCTTCCCACCATCACAATGTCCTGGGGTATCTGCCATGAGCCCAGGGACCTGATCATCCTGCCAATGACGTCCCCCATGGCTGTGCCAAGGTTTATCAGTATGTCCATGCAGACCTCATCGCCTTCGTTGGCCAGCTGGAATACGGCCGGCACTATGGCTTCAGCCTTCATGTAAATCTTGGAGAATTTGCCCTGAACCTCGTACATGTATAGAGACAAATCATCGTAAGACGGGAAATCAAGCAGCGAAAGCACAACTTGCTCCAAACGTGTCTTGGGTCCTGTACCGTCATTGGACCTGAATGCGTAGTGGAGTGCGCTCCTGATAAGGTCGCCTGCTCCGCCTTCGCCACCCCACTCATAGCCCATCCCCCTGCCTGTAATCTTCCTGCCGTCAGGTGCAGCTGCTGCAAAATTCGCTCCCGTACCGGCTATCACCACACCACCGTAATTCTCTTCAGTACCTGAGCGGAAGCCAACCCATGTGTCGTTCACGATCTCGAACTTAAGGCCAGGATATAGTTTTTGAATCCCGGCTGTGAGATTGCGGAAGTCAACAGGGAAATCAGCGCCTGCCAGCCCGAACACGGCGTAGTCAAGTTTATCTACGCTAACCCCTGCATGGCCTAATGCTGTCCCTACAGCTGAATTGAGGTTAGCCATTGCCATTTCAATGCCTGTAACCTGGTAATTTGTCGGCCCTGCCAGGCCCGCGCCCAGAATCCGGCCTGTGTCGTCTCCCACCACAGCCAAGGTCTTGGTTGCTCCGCCATCAATGCCCAGAATGAAAGGCATTTCCGTCCCCCTTTCTATCACTTCTCGTATACTCAAACCCTGTCGGCATCCAATCAAGAATCGTGATCAAGAGCCCAGTCAGAAGCAGGGCAGATTCTTTCCCCTGAATTGAGGTAAGAACTCACTGTTTGCTTCCAGGATGTCTTTCAGCAAGCTAGCTGCTGTCTCTCCATCCTGAACCAGGGGATGATTGATCAGGGCTGAAAAAGCTTTCTCAACGCTGCCATGGACTGCTGCCTCAACTGTTAGCTGTTCGTAGCATTTCACTTTCTGGACCAATCCCAGGACCTCTGCAGGCAGCATTTTTTGTGCCACTGGTTTCGGTCCTGCGCCGTCGACTGCCGACGTAACTTCCACTACTGCGTCTGGCGGGAGACCGGGCACGGTTCCCTTATTCTCCACGTTGAGCACTTCAAGATGGGGAACATTCCTCACTATGCTGGATATTGAGTTAAGAGCAACGTCAGAGTAGTATGCGCCGCCCCGTTTCTTGAGATCAGCCGGGAGGGTGTCAAGGGCTTGGTCTGAATACAAGTTGAAGAGCCGTTCTTCGATCTTCATCATCTGGTCAGCCCTTGTACCTTTGCCAGATGAGATGTCACTTTGTTGCTCTCTAATTGCCTTTAACCGGGGCCAATAGTAGAAGAGGTAGCTGCCTGGGATTACCTTAAGCTCCCTCACGAAAAATGCGAGGTGCCGGCCCACTTTGATCTTGTCCAGGTATTGTTCAAGCAAAGGCGAGCTCATAACCTGATCCATAACGTCTGCACCATCCAGGTACAGCCCGGTGACGAAAGACAGGTGGTTTAACCCTGACACGTCAACGCTCAGCCTTTGATGTTCAACCCCCAAGGCTTGGCTGATTCCCATCTTGATTGATATGGGTACGTTGCACAAACCGAACACTTTGGCCTGTGTGTGTTTAAGGAGCGCTTCGGTTACAATCCCTGACGGGTTGGTGAAGTTGAGGAGCCAAGCGTTTGGGCAGGTTCTCTGCATTGCCTCTGCTATGCTGAGGGCGGCGGGAATTGTCCTCAACGCACATGCAAATCCGCCCGGGCCTGTGGTTTCCTGACCGACTATGCCGTACTTGGCGGGAATGTGTTCGTCTGTCTGCCTGGCTTTCATCCCGCCAACGCGGATCTGGCTTATGACGAAATCCGCGCCTTCAAGCCCCGGGGCAATATCAGTCCACCTGGTTACCTTGCACGGCATACCGGCCTTCTCAATCATTCTTTGCACGAAACCGCCGACTACTTCCAGTCTATCCCTGCCTTGGGGAATATCTATGAGTGCCAGGTGTTCCGCCAGGAACTCGTTGTCCTCCCAGCGCTTGATAAGCCCGTCGATGAGCTCAGGGGTATACGATGAACCCCCGCCGATCACTGCTAATCTAATGGTTTTCATGTTTCTAAGACGTTGGTGTCCCTCCCTTCCAGACAAGGTCATAATCAAGCTTCCCACGTGTCTACCATAACATGAAGGTGAGTAGTGGTGAGTACCTTGAATGCTTCTCCTACCCTGGCGTTTGCATTGCTCCCGTATTCTCTTGACTTGGCCAGTATCAGCGGGTAGAACATGTCCCAGGTGGGGCCGGGGAATTGAGACCTATGGCATTTTATTGCCTCAAGCTTCTTTTCCCATGTGGCGTCGATACCAATGAAGGTATTCGGCTTGAGCGACAGTGCCAGGGCGATTCCGGTTACCTGCCATGGGACAAGGCCGTGCTCCATGTCTTCAGGTTGAATCATTGGCAATCCGGCAAAAAGGCAAGCCTCTACTGCGGCCATTGAGGCCCTGCGGTGATCAGGATGTGCCTCATAGGGAAGCCACGGGTCCAGGCTGATTACGAAATCAGGCTGGACTTCCCTGATGAGCGAAATCAGTGGCTCCCGTACTGTTTCAGGCTTAGGCACCTCTGTGTCCTGAAAACCAAGCCATATTATGTCTGCAACCCCAAGCACCTTTCCGGCTTGTTCCTGTTCAGCCCTCCTGATCGCAGCAACTTGAGCTTCTGAAAAGCCAGGTTCAAGGCCTCCCTTGGCCCCATCTGTCACCATGGCATAAGTGATTTTGGCACCTTTTTCAGCCAGGAGCGCGATGGTTCCTCCCGCCGCGATCTCTGCGTCGTCAGGGTGGGGTGATACCACCAGCACATTTTGTGCCTGTTTGAGGTCGGGGATTGGGATGTACACTGCAACTTCCCTCCTTTCGCCGGGTGTTTCACCGGATGTCTGTGTATGTTAGCTATGTGACAAATCTCTTTCCACAAGCAACCTGTATTTTGAGTCCGGGTTGGCCATGAGATCTTCGTGCGTTCCCCGCTCTGTTATTGCACCGTTTTCAAGGTACAGGATTTCGTCGGCGCTCTCAACCGTAGACAGCCTGTGGGCGATTACGATGCAAGTGCGCGTTTCCATGAGCTGCCGCAAAGCATCTTGGACCAACCTTTCAGATCCGGTATCAAGGGACGATGTAGCTTCGTCCAGCAGGAGCACAGGCGCGTCCTTGAAAACAGCCCTGGCAATGGCAATCCGCTGCCGTTGGCCGCCTGATAGGTTCCTACCTCTTTGTCCCACCTGTGAATGAACCCCTTCTGGCAAGCTGCGTACAAAGCCGCCGGCGTGGGCGATGGCAAGTGCTTTTTCAACGTTGTCTACGCCTGGGTCAGGGGCAGCAACTTGTGCATGACCTTGCACGTTCTCCAGGACCGTTCCTGAAAACAAGAACGCGTCTTGGGGGACATACGAGAATTTGGCCCGCCAGGATTCCAAACTCGTTTGATAGATGCTTTGACCTTCCACCACTATATCCCCTGACAAGGGAGGATACAGGCCGAGCAATAACTTAAACAGGGTTGTCTTGCCGCTGCCCGATGGGCCTACAACTGCTACGGTCTTACCTCTGGGTACGGCAAAAGAGACGTTCTCCAGGGCATTCCCTGTGCTTCCTGGGTACCTGAAGGTTAAGCCTCTCACCAGTATGGCAGGTTGCCCCGTTTCTGCACTGGCTAAGGGTTCAACCGTACATGGGGGTTTTCCAATGGTTTTGGTCGTGCTTTCAGTAGTGGTTTCTCTAGTGATTTCAGTAGGCGTTGCTGTATGGGAAGGAGCGGTCCGTGTGTAGACGACGGGTTCACCAGGGGCGTCGAGTATCTCCAGAACTCTTTCGCCTGCAGCCAGGTTTGCCTGAATTCCCGCAATTGCGGCACCCAGCGTGGAGAACAAGTTCCTTACCGGGTTCATGAGCTGTACTATGGCTACAAGCACCGGTATCAGGGTGGGCTTGAGGATGGCCTGGTGGGCAGCGTACACAACGAAGAGCATCCTGGCAACCCCTGCGATCCCGTCTGCGGCTGAGTGTCCGGCTTCCAGGTATGTCTGGCGCATGCCCGCCTTGTGTACTTGTGTGGCCTGGCCAACTACACGCATGTGCATGATATCAGACAGATTGAAAGTCCTGATAACTTCAGCTCCTTGGATGAGGTCTGAAAACCCGGACACAAGTTTTCCCTTGTTTTCCTGAAGTGTCTTCCCGGCTTCCCTGAGCCGGGGAGCAAAGAGTAAACTGGCGATAACCGGCAGGGCACATATTGCAATAGACATGAGGCCGAGTTCCGGATCAAGCATCACAGCGTAAATGGCAGCCCCTGTTCCTGAAAAAACCGTGTTGGCCAGGACCTGAAACGATTGGCTGAAAACCGTACCTGCAAGGGTGGTGTCGTTGGTTGCCCTGGAGAGGATATCACCTGAGTGCCGTTGTTCCATGGCTGCTACAGGCATCTTCAAGACCGTGTGAAAGAAGGCATCTCTCAAGTCACCCAGAGCCATGGTGGTTGCGTTGATGAGTTTTCTTCCTGTCCAGAACACAAGCGCGCCTGCGGCAAGAATAGTTGTGGTCATAAGGCCTACCGACCCCAGGATAGCACGGGTATCCACAGCCATTGCACCACGGGCAAAGTCCATGAGCATTCGTGCAAACAGTACGTTAATTCCCAAGTTGGCCAGGGCTATGCCTGCGATGCCTGTAAGATAGGCGGCGGTATAAGGTTTCATGAATTGGAACAGGCGCTGCAAGACCTTAGGTTGTCTCTCTGCCCGGGCGTTTGCGTGAGATTTGCCAGCATCGGGTTGGAGTGCTGGCTGCTGTGCCGGCCCTGTCCTAGCGGTCCTAGCGGTCTTGCCCGGAGTTGAAGCCACCTGCTACACCTCCTCTGAGAGATTATTGTCCTGGAGGTTATTGTCCTGTTCTAGCCCGGTTTCTTCCGCAGAGCGATGAGAATCTCCAGAGCTAGCCGGCGAAGCAGAGTGATCCTGCCCGCTTTGCTGCGAAGAATAAAGGGTGGCGTAGCGTCCCTTAGCTTCCATGAGAGATGCATGGGTTCCGCTTTCAACCAAGGTGCCGCCCTCAAGTACATAGATCCTGTCCATGTTCACGATGGTTGAAAGCCTGTGGGCGATTGCCATGACCGTCCTACCTTCAAACATCTCCATCAGGCTGTCCAACACTTGGCGTTCTACATCGTAGTCCATCGCTGACGTTGCTTCATCAAGCAACAGTATTTCCGGTTCGCGCAGGATGGCACGTGCCAGCGACAAGCGCTGGCGTTCCCCGCCTGAAAACCTGCCTGCCATCTCGCCTGCCTGGGTCTCATAGGCATCAGGCAATTCACTGATGAAACCGCTTATGCAGGCAGTATTGGCCGCCCGGTTCACTTCCTCCATAGTGACATCAGGCATGCCCATGGTAAGGTTTTCCCTGATGGAATAGGGAAACAAGTATGTATCCTGGCTTACCTTGGCGAAGTGAGAACGCAGGTGTCTGAGGGACCATTTGCTCACGTCATGTCCTCCAACGAGAACTGTCCCCTGGTCCGGTTCGTACTCGCCAAGCAACAGTCTGAAGATAGTGGACTTTCCCGAACCGCTTGATCCTGCAAAGGCCACCTTTTCCCCTTGTTCCACAGTGAAACTTACATTTTTCAGGGCAGGCTCTTTAGCATCCGGATACGCAAAGGTTACGTTCTGGAATTCAACCACAGGGACGCCTTCAATGAATTCAAATGGTTTGCCGCATTCACGTTCCACGGGTATCCGGAGCACTTCCAGCACACGTTCTAAAGCGGCTGAATTGGATGCAATCTCACCCAGGTTTCTGGGTAAGCCCTCCATGGGGAAAGTAACAAAATTGAGGAGATCTATGAACGCAAATAACACACCGAAAGTGACGCGGCCCTGGAGCATCAGGATGCCTCCCAGACCAAACACCAGGAGGAACGGTGTGAAGGAAACAATCAGGCCCACTGAAGCCAGCAGTGCCGCAAAGGTGTTCCGGCGCGTGCTCTTCTCCAGCCATATCTTGCTGTACAGGCGGAATCTTTCAGACAGGTTCTTCCCCAGTCCGAATACCCTGGCGATGGCGGCCCCAGCTATGGATTCTTCCATCAGAACGCTGATCTCGCTCAAAGCTTCCTGGGCTTCTTTGGTAAGTGCAGCCAGGGGCCCCTGGAGTTTTCCGGCTGCAAAGAAAATAAGCGGTGTGCCGAACACAGCCACGATCGCCAGGAGCCAGTCTTTGTATACCATGTAACACACTGCCAGTATTGCAGTGAGGAGTCCTGA